>WTBY01000018.1 GCA_013138865.1 Helicobacteraceae bacterium
ACTCTAAAAAATGGTAAAAATATAAAAAATTAGAGAAAAATATACTTCAAAATTGAAAGTGAATTTTTAAAATGCTAGAATACCTAAATCGTGAAAAATAATTGGACTTGTTCAGAGGGTTCAATTGTAAAAGGAGATATTAAAATGCAGGTAGCAGTAAATTTTCAAAATGAAACAATAGCACAAAAAGTTTTATGGATGTTGGAACATTTTAAAAATGATGGTGTAGAAGTTATAAAACTAGATAATACAGATGATGAAGTTATAAATAACTTCCAAGATGGGTTAAATGAAATACACCTTATAGATCAAGGAGAATTAAATTCAAGACCAGTTCAAGAGTTTTTAAATGAACTATAAAATTGACACTATACCTAGATTTGAAAAAGATGTTAAAAAACTAAAAAAACCATTTCCTAAAATCAAAAATGATTTAGTTAAATTGATAAATGAACTATCATCAAATCCAGAATTAGGAACAAATTTAGGTGAAAATATTTTTAAGGTAAGAGTCCCAAATTCATCAATACCTACAGGTAAAAGTGGAGGATTTAGAATCATAACTTATTATAAAAAAGATGATATTTTATATTTGGTAACTATCTATTCAAAAACTGAACAAGATAATATTTTAACTGATAAATTAAGACAAATAGTGAAAAAAGAGATAGAAAAGAGCTAGCTTTTAGGTAGTGGCAAACCTAACAAATCCTTAGAAAAGAACAAGTCAAAACTGCGAAAATATCAAGCTTTTAAGTGTCGCATAAACTAAAATTAAACAGCAAATGATCAAGCCGTTAGTTCACTTTCCTTTCAAGTCAGGCGTTAAGGTTTATACAAGTTGAAGAATGATGAGTAGAGAGTATAACTCTCTATATTCTTGCGTAGTCAACGCTAATACAAGCTTCAAGAGCTTCTAACTCTTTTAGTGTCTCATCAGTTACTTCACTATCAACGATAATTACAGCTAATGCTTGAGATTTATCATCACGTCCAAGTCTAAAGTCAGAGATATTTACGTTATGTTTTGACAATAGTATTCCAACATTTCCTATAACGCCAGGAACATCTGTATTTTGAAAAAGTATCATGTTTCCATGAGGAACTACATCTAAATCAAAACCATTAATATCAACAATACGTTGAACAGTATCGTTAAATATTGTAGCACTAATTGAGATAACATCTTTTTCAGTTGTTATTTTTACAGTAATTACATTTTTATATGTATGGTTATCTGGCTCAACTTCACTACTAATTTTAACACCACGCTCTTCAAGAACAAAAGCAGCATTAACATAGTTAATATTGTCAGCAGCAGCACTACTCATAGCACCAACGCTTACAAAAGTCTCTAAAGAGTCTAGGTAGTTAGCAATTTCACCACTAGCACTCACTTTTATAGATCTAATATGTGCTCTGTTCATTTGAGAAGCTAAAAAACCTACCTTTTGTCCCATCTCTAAAAATGGTTTAACAAATGCAGGCATTGTAGACTCATCAATAGGCAGGTTAAATGCATTAGGATAAGAGATACCTTTTGCAGCTTCTATTGCCTGTTGAGCAGCTTGCAGACCTATGTTTAGTTGAGACTCAAATGTGTTTGCTCCAAGGTGTGGAGATACACAGATGTTGTCAAGATCTAAAAGTCTATTATCAGTTGCAGGCTCTTTTATAAAAACATCAATTCCTGCAAATCTAACCTTACCACTTTTACAACCATCATAAAGAGCATCTTCATTATAAAGACCACCACGTGCACAGTTAATAAGTACAACGCCATCTTTCATTTTCTCAATCTCTTTAGTGTTGATCATATCAAGTGTTTCAGGGTTTTTAGGAGTGTGAATAGTGATTATGTCACAAGCCAAAATATCTTCAAAGTTAGTTGTATACTCTACTCCAAGATCTGTACACTTAGCAGCAGTTATATATGGGTCATATGCTATAACGTCCATCTCAAAAGCTTTTGAGCGAATACCTACACGTGAACCGATATTACCAAAACCAATAATCCCTAATTTTTTACCTTTAAGTTCATGTCCATACCACTTCTCACGTTTCCAAATACGTTGGTTTTTAAGATGATCATGAGAGTATGGGAACATTCTCATACATGAAAGCATATGAGTCATAGTAAGTTCAACCGCTGCTATAGTGTTTGCAGTTGGAACATTCATAACTATAATTCCCTCTTTAGAACAACCAGGAATATCTACATTGTCAACACCAACACCTGCTCTTACAATTGCTTTAAGAGAATTTTTTGCTGCGTTTATAAACTTAGCATCAACATCAGTAGAACTACGAGTAATTGCAACATCAGCAGTTGCAACTACATCTAGTAGTGCAGTTTTATCCATATCTGCTGCAAATATCATCTCTATTTTATCATCAGCTTTTAAAAGCTCTAAACCAGCTTCATGTATATGATCACAAACTATGACTTTTTGTTTTTCCATTTTTTATCCTCTTTGTACAGTACAACTTTTGCTGTAATATGGTAATTTTTTAGTGATGCCACTAATGAATTTAACTTTGTTTTATCTTTAGAAAAAATTAAGAGCTCTGCGCCTTTTTGTTCTTTATTAAGGTAGTAGAGTAACTTATGTCTTTTCAACTCTTGTTCTAAACAAAACAGTTGGTAAGGGTCACGAAGAATTGCAGAGAGGCGAAAAATTTGTTTTTTTTCTATCTCTTTTGAAAGATCTAACTTAATATAAATCTCATTTACAGGATAAAAGAAACCATCTCTTTCACTCTGAGCAAAACGCTCTAACCAAGCACTCTGCTCAACTTGCGCATTTACTTCACTTTTTTTATTCTCTTCTAAAGATATATTATCTACGCTTATTCTTACATTTTCATTTATATTAAATAAAAACATACCTATAAAGATAGCGAACCCTGCAGTTATAGCAGGGATAAGCCATTTTTGTAGGAGTTTCATAGTGTGATTACTTTAATTTATCTTTAATTAAGTCACCAAGACTATGTCCTGAATCATCATTAATCTCTGAAAGCATTGCACTCTCTTCAATACGACTTAACTGTTTTACAGAAAGACGGATTCTATCTCTTTGAGTATCAATAACTGCGATAACAGCTCTAATTTCTTGTCCAACTTCTAACTCTTCAGCTACAAGTGGTGTTAAGTCTTCATTACGGATAAGTGCATCTAAATCACCATCAAGTGAAACAAAAACACCAAAATCTTTAACGTCACGAACTTTTGCTGTAACTACTTCATTTCTTTTATGCTCTGCTGCAAATTTGTCAACAGGAGACTCTTGAAGTGTTTTAGAGTTTAAAGATATTTTTTGATCTTCATAGTTGATTTTAACAATTTTAACTTCAACTTCTTCACCAACTTTTAACTCAGTCTTACATTTGTAACCTTTGTCCCATGAAGCATCTTGGTTATGTAAAAGGCCATCAACAGTTCCAACTTTAACAAATGCGCCAAAGTCAGTTAATGAAGTAATAGTTCCTTTAACAACATCACCCTCTTTAAACTTTTCACTAAACTCATCAAATGGTTTAGGTTGAAGAAGTTTAAGTGAAACTCTTAGTTTACGTGTGTCTGGATTGATTTCGATAACTTCAACATCAATCTCTTCGCCTACAGTTAAATAGTCGTTAGGATTTTTAATGTGTTTGTCCCAAGTGATTTCTGAAATATGTAAGAAACCTTCTATATCATTACCAAGGTCAACAAAAGCACCATAAGGTTCTATGTTGCTAACAGTAACAGTGATAGAATCACCTTCATCTAATTCACTCTCAACTTCAACCCATGGATCACTCATAACTGCTTTAATAGATAGTGAAAGGTGACGCTTATCTTTATCGTAAGAGATAGCTTTAACGTTTACTATATCACCCTCATTATAAAGTTTTGAAGGATTAACAGGTCCTTTGTAGCTTATTTCATTGTAGTGAACTAAACCATCTACGCCACCAACATCTACGAACATACCGTAGCTAGTGATTTTTTTAACTGTACCTTCAACGATATTGTCATCAGCCATTAAAGCATCAACAATCTCTTTTTTCTTTTTACGATCTTCATTAAATAGTTTACGACGTGAAACTACCATTGAATTATCATCAGCATCAATTTTAATAACTGCTGCTTTAATTTTACGACCAATTACATTGTCAGTCTCTTTGAAAGCTGCAAGTGATCTTGGCATAAAGAAATTAACTTCATCAACTTCAACAACATAACCACCACGATTTTTCTTAGTAATAATACCCTCTATTACTAGATCCTCGTAATCATCTTTATTAGCTTTAATAAACTCAATAGTTTTCTCTTGCTCTAAAACTTTTTTATAAGAAATTTTTGGTCTTTCATTGTAATAACCAACAACCATAACATTGATTTTATCACCAACATTAAACTTATAAGTACCATCTTCTTGACGAATTTCGTCAAGTGATAACATACCTTCTAGTTTCTCACCAACACCAACTAGTGCTCTGTTCTCATCTTCTTGAAATTCAACGATTTCACCCTCTGTTATACGGTTTGATTTACTATCTTGTGCTTTACAAGACTCCTCAAACATTGCTGCAAAATCTTCTTCTTCACTAAATGCTCCGTTATCTAACGCCATACGTATGTCCCTTGTTTTAGTGTTTATCTACTAAACACTATAATATAAAATTGTGCGATGATACCCTAATGTAGCTTGTTTTTAGATGAAAGGAAGTGAAACAGTGAAAGTTTTACGCTATTTTTGTTTTTCTATAACTTCTATAACCTCTTGAATTACCCAATCAGGTGTTGAAGCTCCTGCACCAATACCACATAAAGTAGCATTTTTAAACCACTCTTTTTTAATCTCTTCAGTATCTTCTATATGATAAGATTTTTCACATAAATTTTCAGCAATAGAGTGAAGTTGTTTTGTATTTGATGAGTTTTTACCACCAATTATAATCATTACATCAGCGCGCGATGCTAAGTTTCTTACTGCATTTTGATTCTCAAATGTAGCATTACAGATAGTGTTAAAAACTCTCACTTCTTTATAGTTTTCTATTAAATAAGAGGTTAATTTTTGGTACTCTTCTACTTTTCTAGTTGTTTGTGCAACGATAGCTATTTTATCTTGCAATGCTATACGCTCAAGCTCTTCAACTTTTAAAACAACAAAAGCACGATCACCTACATAACTCTTAACACCTCTAATTTCTGGGTGTTCTTCATCTCCAAAAATAACAACATCATAGCCCTCTTCACTCATGGACTCAGATATTTTTTGAAGTTTTGTTACATATGGACATGTTGCATCTATTACATCTACTTCTTGCCTGTAAAGAGATGCTAGATCCTCTTTTACTATACCATGGGTTCTAACAACTGCTTTATCACCCTTTTTAAAATCACTTAAATCTTCACTCAGTGTTACATTAAAGTCATTTTTAAGACGAGAGATCTCTTTTGAATTATGAATAAGCGCACCAAAAGTAGATGAGTTTTGGTTATCTTCTGCTATTTTAATAGCACGTTTAACACCAAAACAGAAACCATAACTCTCAGCTAACTCAATTTTCATAATTATCTTTTTATAGTTGTTATTTGCGAAAGTAGTTCAAAAAAGTTAGGAAATGATGTATTAATACAATCTAAATCGCTAACTTCCATTCCACATTTTAGTCCAGCTATAATAAAGCTCATAGCAATTCTATGATCACCAAAACTATCAACGCAAGCTTTCTTAAGTGTTCCACCAGTTACACTATAACCATCTTTCACTTCACTAACTTCTATACCACATTTAGCTAAGTTATCTACAACACTGCTTATACGATCGCTCTCTTTAACACGTAACTCTTCAGCATTTTTAACAACACTAACACCATTAGCACAAGCAAAAGCAATAGAGAGTGCTGGAAGTTCATCTATAAGCCAAGAGATATTATCTTCGACTACTATAGCTTTTAGTGGTGCATACTTAACAGTTATATTTCCAATAGGCTCGTAAACATCTTCTTTAAGATCATAAGTTATATCTGCTCCCATTCGCTCTAAAGCTTTAAAAGCTTCTATACGAGTTGGGTTAAACGTAACTCCCTCTAAAACTACTTCTGCATTTGGTGTGATCGCGCACGCGACTGCAAAGAAGAATGCACTTGATGGATCTGCTGGAACTCTTATTTTAAGAGGTTTAAGAAGATTTTTCATAGGCTTTATAGTTGTGACTAAACCCTTAACTGAAATATCAGCACCCATACCTTTTAACATTCGCTCAGTATGGTCACGACTTAGTTCTGGTTCTTTGTATCTACACTCACCATCTGAGCTAAGAGCTGCTAAAATCATTGCACTTTTTACTTGTGCAGAAGCTATTTTACTCTCATAATTATAAGCTTTTAAAGAAGATCCACGAATACTTAAAGGAGCAAACTCACCATCTTCACGACCATCAAGTTTCGCACCAATAGATCTAAGTGGATGTGTAACTCTTTTCATAGGACGTTCACAAAGGTATTTATCACCAGTTAAAATAAAATGCCCATTTGCAGAACTTAAAAGTCCACAAAATAGTCTCATACCTGTTCCAGAGTTTCCGCAGTCTAAAATAGCTTCACACTCTTTTATACCTTTAGAGCTAATTTTAATAATTGTACCATCATCTACTACAGTTGCACCAAGATTTTTTACAATCTCTAAAGAGTTCATAGTATCTTCAGCTCGTAAAAAATTCTCTATAACAGACTCTCCATCTGCAAGCATTGAGAACATTGCACATCTATGTGAGATCGACTTATCTGGTGCTATTGAGTCTATTTTAACACGAAAGCTAGAACATGGTTCAACTACTACTTTACTCATCTTAAGTTAAGTCCTAATTCATTTTTAAGTGCATCTAAAACACCACTCATAGATGATGTAATATCATCTTCTTCAAGTGTTTTTTCACGTGATTGTAGTACAAAACGAAGTGTTAAACTAGAGCTATCACCTAATGTTTCATCTTCATACTTATCAACTGGGTAAAAACGTACTAACTCTTTAGAACGACTACTCTCAATTACATCAGCAACACTTTTATAATTAATAGTACTAGGAAGAACTATACTTAAGTCTCTAAAAGATGTCTGAAATTTAGAGTACTCTTCAGCTTCAACACTCTCATATTTTAACTCAGAAAACTCCAACTCACAAAGGTAAGTAATATCTAGTCCAAGTTCGTCACAAACAGTTGGATGAACACGAAACATTTCACCTATAACTTTGCCATCTTGTATAACTTTTGCATTTTGAAAAGGGTGTGCCAACTTGTGTGAAGAGCTGTTTTCTAAAAACTCTACATCACCTATAACTGTTGCTATAGCTTGTGAGAAAGAGGCAAAGTCAATACTTTTAGGTTTACCTGCATTAGTAGTATTGTCAAGTTCAGACTCACCACTAAAAATAAAACTTGCTTTTGTAGACTCTTCTCTATTTTCATTAAAAACAGAACCTATCTCAAAAAGTTTGATCTGTTTTTTACCAGACTTAGCATTAAGTGAAGCACTGTCTAATAGGTTTAAAAGAATAGTAGGACGAAGAGTATCCATAGTGTTTACGATCGGATTAAGAATCTCTTTTTCTTTGTCTATACATTCAAAACCATACTTTTCAAGTTTTGCTCTCTCATTAAAAACAAAGTGAATAGATTCATCAAAACCGCTAAAAGCTGCACGATGTCTGTATTCACGTCTTTTTTTATAAGTTGTATAATCATCATTAAAACGATTCTCTTCTGCAAATATAAATGGTTTTGACGTAATGTTATCAATACCAACCATACGAACAATCTCTTCAACTATATCTTGTCTATTTACTATGTCATGGCGGTAACGTGGGATCGAAATTACAAAACGATCAGCAGAAGACTTACCTATATTAAAACCTAAATTTTGAAGAATTTGGTTAATTGTAGTTTTTTCTATATTCATACCAATAATAGAGTTAACATCTTCTAAAGAGATAGAAACAATAGGCTCAACATAAGAGTCACGGTGTTCTATATTTCCACTATACATCTTAACATCACAATATTTTTCAAGTAATTTTATACAGTAAGCGACACCTAACTCTAAATATGGCTCACTACCACGTGAAGTTCTATAGTAAAGTGGTCCACTCTCTATTTTGTTTTCAAACATCTGCTTAGAGATAAGATCAGGTGCAATATAACTAGCCTCTAAGAAACATAATGAAGCAGTGTCTTTTATACGAGAATCATCTTCTTGTTTAATTCCAATAGTTGAAGCTTTAGAGTCTCCACTACATACACATGCGTAACCATTTTCATCTTTTTTAAGATCTATTTCCACTTTTGATTTATTACCAAAAAATGTACTATTATAGCCTCGTAAAACTACACCTGTTGCAACTGTTGCATAGTGTAAAATAGAGTCTATAGCACAACTTCTCTCATCTTCTATCTGTTTTAGACGTAGTTGCATAACTAGAGGTAATTGAACTTCATTTAACTCAAAAGCACGGTACTGTAAGTTAATATCCGCGTCATCAATAGTATTTAGTTGTAGAACACGACCTATACCAAGGCTTCTATCTTCTTCACCTAAGTCAACTTCATTTAGAGTTCTATTAAAAGCTGCTGAAATGTCACGACAAACACCTCTAATGCTTAAACAGTCACCTCTATTTGCTGTTAGTTCAATCTCTATTAAGTCATCATTTAAGATCTTACATTTACTAAGCTCATAGCCTAGTTCTAAAGAGGTAACAGTCTCATCAAGAATCATAATTCCATCATTTAACTTAACTTGTCCGATCTCAGTAGAAGAGCAGATCATACCTTCACTATCAATACCACGAAGTTTTACAGGCTTAATAGTTAAACTTTCACTCATTACAGCACCGATAGTAGCAACAGGTACTTTAATACCTACTCTTACATTTGATGCACCACATACGATCTGTCTAATACCAGTTCCCACGTCAACTTTACATATATTTAGTTTGTCTGCATCAGGATGTTTTTCACACTCTATAACTTCACCAACTACTACACGTCCAGGAACTTTAAAACTCTCAACTCTATCAACTTCTAAACCTATAGCATTAAAAGTTTTACACAGTTCATCTGTTGTAATACCATCAAGGTTGATCCACTCGTTTAACCAGCTTCTAGTAACTATCATCTAAATTGCTCCAATAATCTTACATCACCTTCAAATAGCGATCGTAAATCTCCAATATGATGTATAAGCATTGCAAATCTCTCAACACCTAAACCAAAAGCGTAACCGCTTACATCCTCATAACCTACAGCTTTAAAAACGTTAGGATCAACTATTCCACATCCTAAAACTTCTAACCATCCAGTTTTTGAACATACACGACAACCTTTTCCTTTACAGAAAATACAGCTAATATCTACTTCAGCAGATGGTTCTGTAAATGGGAAGAAAGATGGACGAAAACGCACCTCTACTTCACCAAACATATACTTTAAAAAGTCCTCTAAAATATACTTTAAATTAGCAAAAGAGACTTTTCCATCAACATCTACTAAAAGACCTTCAACTTGATGGAACATAGGTGTATGTGTTAGATCATAATCACGTCTAAAAACAGCACCCGGTGCAATCATACGAATAGGTGGTTTTGTATCTAACATAGTTCTAATTTGTACAGGTGAAGTATGAGTACGAAGTAGCATCTCATCTTTAAAGTAAAAAGTATCTTGCATATCACGCGCTGGGTGATATTTCGGTAAGTTTAGTGCTTCAAAATTATGAAAGTCATCTTCGATCATAGGACCTGTATGAACAGCAAAGTTCATAGAGTTAAAGTACTCTACAATTTTGTCCATTGTCTCCATAACAGGGTGAAGTGCTCCACAAGTGCCTTTAGTTGAAAAGAGAGATACATCGATCCCCTCAGCTTTCATAGCAACTTCTAACTCTTTTGTTGCAA
The DNA here is from genome assembly GCA_013138865.1 of Helicobacteraceae bacterium. GTDB lineage: Bacteria > Campylobacterota > Campylobacteria > Campylobacterales > Sulfurimonadaceae > GLR69. The sequence continues at coordinate 9,950 of WTBY01000018.1, forward strand.
GAACTTCTTTAGTCTCATTAAGCAGTTGTGCTAACTTAGCTTTATGAATATTAAGCTCTTTTGCGATCGCACCCTTCTCTTCATTAGAAGCACTCTTCATCTTAGCAAACTGTTCTGCTAAGACCCCTTTTTTACCAAAAACACTAATTCTTAACTCTTCGAGTTCTTTAACATTTTGTGCTGACTCTATAGCTTCATACCATTTAATCAAATGTAAGCTCCAATATTTATATAATTAATGCGATTATAGTTAAAAATACTTTATAAAGACTTTTACACTAAGTAACTTTTAGTCGATGTTATAGTTATGGGATTTAGAATAGCTACAAATGTTGGTGCCCTTAACGCCCAATATAATCTTAATCAGACACAAAATGAGATGAATAAATCTCTACAAAGACTTAGTTCTGGTTTGCGGATCAACTCCGTAAGCGATGATATAAGTGGTCTTACCATTGCAAACTCTTTGCGATCGCAGGCTAACACACTAGGTCAAGCGATCAAAAATGCAAATGATGGCATAGGTATTTTACAAATTGCTGACAAAGCTATGGACGAGCAAGTAAAAATTCTTGATACGATCAAGATCAAAGCAACACAAGCCGCACAAGATGGTCAAACAGCTACTTCAAGAGAAGCACTACAAAATGATATAACAAGACTAATGGAAGAGCTAGACAACATAGCTGGTACTACCTCTTACAATGGTCAAAGTTTACTTTCAGGCTCATTTACAAATAAAAAATTTCAAATTGGAGCTAGTGCTAACCAGACCATAGGGATTAGTATAAACTCAACTTTAAGCTCTCAAATAGGTAATATGAGGTTTGAAACAAGCTCAACAATCACCGCAATGGGTACAACACTACTTAACTTTACTAACATTCGTGGTGGACTTAGCGTTACTTTAGAGTCAGTTAAACTCTCTAGCAGTGCAGGTACAGGCTTAGGAGTCTTAAGTGAAGTTATAAATAAAAATTCAGACTTACTAGGTGGAGTAAAAGCTTCATATAGTGTTTTAAGTACTGGTGCTTCTGTAATAACTACGGGTACAATCACCGGTCTAACACTTAATGGTATTAGTTTAGGTGACATTGTTATAGATAAAACAAATGATAGTAACGGAGCTTTAGCCTCTACAATAAATACCTACTCAACTGATACTGGAGTTACAGCTAGTGTTGATTCAAGAGGTCACTTAGAGTTAAATAGTTTCGATGGACGTGCGATCGTAATGTCTGGGGCTAACCTCTTCTCACTTTTAGGATTAGGATCAAGCAGTAGCGATAAAGAGGTAAATGTAGGACGACTCTCTTTAACTAAAATTGGTTCAGGTGATATATCGCTAACTTCTACTCTAAATGGCTCAAATGGTGATGATATTTTTGAGAAATCAAATATGGCAGAAGCATCTACAAACCTACGTTCAATGGCAGGAGCTATTACTGCAGATACTGCTAGTGCTATGGGCTTTAATGCTAATACAAATATAGTTAATATAGACTCATCAAAAGGCTCAGGAGTGACAACACTTCATGGCGCTATGGCGATGATGAGTATTGCAGACTCTGCACGTGAACAGCTAGACTCTATAAGAGCAAGAGTAGGATCAACACAGAGCCAATTTGAACACACTGTTAGTAATATTTCTGTAACTGCTGTAAACCTAAAAGCGGCCGAGTCACAAATACGTGATATTGATTTTGCACAAGAGAGTGCAAACTTCTCAAAATTAAACATCCTAGCACAATCAGGAACATACGCCCTCTCACAATCATTAAGAATGCAAGAGTTAGTTCTTAGACTACTTCAATAAACTTTTATAGCAACTCTTCTTGTGGTTTTGAGAAAAAATACCCTTGAGTATAATCAACCCCTAACTCTTTAAGTATTTCGAATACTGCTTCATTCTCTACAAACTCTGCGATTGTTTTAATATTCATCTTTTTTGCATAATAAACAATAGTTTCAACTGATCGCGTGACATCTAGTTCTACATGTTTTGTCATAAATCCCATTAATACCATTTTATTGTTTGTAACCTAACGTTTTTCGTGAGCGATAATTTTCCTTTAGGTAAATTATTCGTTCCTCGTACTTGTTGTGTGTCTTTTAGCTAAGTTACTTTTTAATAATTATGTAGCCACTTTTCCATAAGTATACAAAATGACATCTTTTATTATTTGTTTTTTTATAGCAGAGATAAGGGTGTTCATTATCTTATAATTAGGTTTATTATTTTCGATAGGCAGTTGAATGTATTTATCTTTTACAACATTCCATCCTCCTAATTTATTTTTGTATGAATATATAGATAAATCTGTTACTTTGTTGATACATGGAACTGTAAATAAATACTGGTTGGGAGATAGTTGCACATCATTATAAATCCAATTAATTGCATAAGCATCAGATAAAACTGTAAACTCATTTGATTGAAAGTATGCCCGATAAATATCACTATTTGAAGGAATTGAAATTACATTCTTTAAAATTGTTGCCCCATCTTTAGGTGCATAATAATTTAACCCTTGGTTTTGAAAACTTGATGTAAGACATGGTAATGTATAGTTGCCTTTTATCTGTTTTGATAGTTCATCCGCCTTAAAAGGTAACTTTTTTGTTTTGATTCTTTCAAATAGAGTTCCAAGTCTAAACTCACTCCAATCAATGCTTACAAAATCATCCAAAGCCTTTTGCTCTTCACTCGTTAAAGTATAATCTTCTAATCCACTAACTTTTAAATAGTCTTCTAGTTTAGCTATTCGTTCTGATTCTAGTTCTGTTATAAAGTTTTCCATAAATTCAAAATATATTTCACCATTTTTTGTTGGAAGCTGAATTTTTGTATTTATAAATATATTATCTACATCTCTTACAAGCCCTGTAAGTAATTTCTTTTTTTGTGTGTTTAAAATTACAGTAAAAAACGGTATTGATTTTTTTGTAATTTTGATTTTTGGAATTATTTTTCTAACAAATTGTCCTGCATACCAAGATTTTTGGCGATAAAAAAAGTCCATTTGTAAGAGTCCTAGACTCCAAATACCTTTTGAATTTATATTTGCCTGATTAACAAATCCTGTTCCTTGTAAAATACCTTGATTTTGAGAAGTTCTTGTAACATAGTCATACTCTGAACCGATTACAAGTTTATCTTTGTTAAAACTCAAAGTATTTTTTATATCAAATAAATCAGCCAATTTATACTCTCCCCACTTAACTTTTTCAAGTTTTTCGCTAAGCGGGGTATCTACTTTCCCTCATCACCTCTTTGTTTTATAAGAGTAGAGATTTCCCAAGCTAAATAATCACTTACAGTTTTTTTTAAATCTTCTAAAGTTGGCTTAGTATCTATGGGCGCTGATTGATTCCAGTCTGCTCCATTTGTTGGGTCTATGTTACCCTCGTAATACTCTTTATCACTAAAAATATTGAGTTTACTCTTCCCAAAACGTACTAAGTCTATTAGCTCTTTGTATCGCTCTTTTGCATTGCCCGTGTCTTTTAGGTTATTACTTGCTTTTTTACGGTTGCTTCTTGCATAGCCATCGTTGGAGAAGTCTATAAACTTTACCATTTCATCTTTATGGTGCTTTTCACCTACTTTAAAAACATAAATATTGGTTTGTACACTTGCTTTTCCTATAAAAATATCTATGGGCATTTTTATACTTGCTACTAGGGTATGCTTTTCTAATATACTTGTCGTGTACTCTCTAGCTTTTCCAGAACCAGCAGAGTTTTGAATAATAATTGCAGCATATCCTTTATTCATCATATTAAGTGCTGTTTGAACAAAAACCATACCGTTACCATCTGCCGAATAGGGAGGATTTAGTACAAAGGCATCTGCTGGAAACTTTTCATCAGTTTTTCCAAAACCATAGTTTCCATCAAAATCTACCAATGAATCTTTATTTAAAATATTTGAGCTTCCATCACCCATCAAAATCATGTTTAAGATTGCTAGCATATAGACACTAGAGAGTAACTCTAATCCTAGCAGTTGTTCTGCCTTTATTTTCATCTCTTTTTGTGTAAGTTCATCAGGTGAAGTAATACTATTTTTAGCATCTATTAGCATCTCATTCATAGCTGCAACCAAAAGTCCAGCTGAACCTGTGGCAAAATCCCACACATAAGAGTCTTTGTGTACTCTTGCAAGCTTCACTAAAGTAGAGGCAATATAAGAGGGTGTTAAAACTACATCATTGAGTTTGTCTTGTGAAAATCCAAGCCATCCATACATCTCATTAAATAGTTTACCTGTAAAATCCGTTGTTAAACCAATTTTATAATATATCCCTATGTCGTCCATAATTTTAGAAAACACTCTTTTAAGTTGACTCTCTCCATCTTGTACTTTATTGATATTTTCAGTTAAAAGTGTGTTCGAGAGTGTTCTAATAATTAACTCTTTCTTCTCTTGAGGAATGCCCTTTTCATTTAAAAAAGCGGTAATTCTACGAATGATAATATCGCCATCTGTTCCACCAGCGTATGTTTGTGATTTTAAATCATCTTTTTCAAGAACAGGAACTTTATTTGCTATTCCAATAGTAGCTATAATGGAAGCTGCCACGAGATAAACACGATCATTTTCTCCCAAGCCTTTTTCGTTTTCGTAGATGTGATTATTTAGTTTTACTAAACTAGCATCAATCTCTTTCTCTTTTTGTGCTTTGAGTTCGTCTAGCTCTTCTGATGAGAGATGTAAGTTTTTTACTTTTTCAATAAAAGCATCAAAATTTTCATCTGCTAAAAAAGAAAAGTCTGAATAATCTCCAACTTTTTGTCCAACTCCGAGGTTGCTTTTTGAAACAAAGTAGACACCGATTTGATGTTGAATGTCACCCTTAGCATCTTTATAACCTGTCATTCCAATAGCAATAATATCAGTGTAACTGGTATGATGTAAAAGTGCATTTGCATAATGGACTGCACCATTTACAGCAAACTCTTTTATATTTTTGTAATTTGGTTCACTTTTGGCTGTTTTATTTTCAACTTGTGCATCAGAATTAAGTTTTTCTAACTTGCCTTTAATCCCTTTGTATTCAATAAGTATTGGAAAGTAATTTAAGTTCTTATCTGATCTTAGTAGTTTTGCATCAGGCCTATTACCCCCTTTTCCTCCACCTTTAGATTCATATTCTTTAAGAGCTTTATCTATTTGATGCTCATTTGTAAGGTCTGAATTAAAAGATTCTTGTTCAAGTTTATAATCTAACTCATAAGATTTTAGCCAGCCACTTGCTAACTCTGTAATATTTGGTTCTATTGATTGTGCCATCTGTTTTCCAATGTGTTTTTATTATATTTTTAAAATTTATATTTGCTATTTTAGCTGAAGATTGATTTAAAGTTTATTTAGTCGCACAACTATTTATTAAAGGAACATTATAACGTGAATAAACTATATTTTAACAAATAAAGGAACACCAAAAATGTCCCTTTAGTATCGCTTAAAGTAAGCAAAATACTAAATAATATGACGAAATGCAATATATTTACGGATTTCATTATTTTTAGTTTATTGTTCTTAAACAAAAAGTGTCCTTTTAGTACGGGAATATCTATTATTCAGACAAAAGTGTTCCTTGATTTGTTGAAAAAAGTATTAAAAGGACATTGTGTCCCTTAAGCGAAAGATTTTAATTAAGTCATTAGTGTTATATCAACATAAAAAATAGTTATTTATTAATTTTATTACCAAAAAAACAACAATTAATTTTAAGCTTTTTTATATACAATTCCCTTTAAATACTATTAAAAGGTAGAAAATGAGTACATTACCACAAGATGCACAAAAAGTCGAAGTTAACGGAGCCACTGTTGAGTTCTTTAAATATGAAGTAGATGGTGTAACATTTTACCAGTTTGACAGCTCAATGTCAGGACACCCTGAACCTATGATCAACGCCATGAGTGGTCTTCAAGTACTTAGTGGAAATGACAAATTAGTTATGATCAACTCTAAAGCACCTATGGGACTTTTTCCTAAAATAGAAGCAGAGTTTAGCAACAATGTAGAACAGCTAGAAGATGGAAAGTTCAAAATTACTTTTGCTAGAAAAGATAGTGAAGACTCATCTACAAACTTTACAGATACAGCTTGTTCTGGTGGTGGTTGTCATTAATGGCAATCTCACAAGAGTTTGCACCGCCATTTAAACTAATAGCACCCTATTTTATAATAGGCGTTACTTTTTTTGTTATCAGTTCAGCTCTACTTTTGGGGCTTGATATCTCAACACTTCAAGCACAAGATCACACTACTCTCTCTTGGGTGCATATTTTTCTACTCGGTTTTGTTATGATGGTTATATTTGGTGCTATGGCACAACTTGTTCCAGTAGTTCTTGAAGTTGGACACTTTGCAGTTGAGCTTTACTATGTTATATACCCCCTACTACTAATTGGTACACTTCTTATGGGCTATGGGTTTTTAAGCGCTCCTGCTCTACTTCCTTATGGAGGGATTGTTGTACTAATATCTCTTTTAATTTTTGTACTAGAGACATTTTTAACAATTAAAAAAGTAAAAAAGTTTAACCTAGTTATGAGTAGTGTTTTAATAGCAAATACATTTCTATTTTTAGGGCTTATCTTTGGAATTTTAATGGCTTTAGGTTACGCGGGAACTATTGAAATTGATATTGCTTCACTTCTTAGAGCTCATATTTACTTAGTTCTAACAGGTTATGTTGGTGTTACAATTATGGGTATGAGCTTAATCCTTCTACCTATGTTTTGGCTCTCACATAGCTTTAGTTGGAAGAGCGTAACATATGCTTTAGGCGTTATTAGTGCTGGTGTGATCGCGGTTATGTTTTCATCTATTTTTAACAGTTTTACATTAGAGTATATAGGTTACATTTTAAGTATTACAGCTCTTGTTCTATATTTTTACCAAATTTACCTAATCTACAAAACAAGAGTAAGACTCGATAATGACATATATCTACACTCACTACTCTTCTCATATGGAAGTTTAGCACTATCGTTAATTATGGGAATAGTCTATATTTTCTACCCAAGTAATGCTCTTCTACTTAGTTTAGGGTGGGTTCTATTTTTAGGATATATAACTTTTATGATCCTTGGGCATTTATATAAAATAGTTCCATTTTTAGTATGGTATGAGCGTTATTCTCCACTTATAGGTAAACAAAAAGTTCCTCTTTTAGCTGACATGGTTCCAACTAAAAGTGCATCTTTTCAATTTGTGTTCACTTCAAGTGGTGTTTTTGTTGGTACGATCGCACTACTTTTAAGCTCTAACACTCTATTTAAAGCGGGAGTTAGTCTACTAATTGTTGGATCTATTTTTGTTTTAAAAGATCTACTATATATGATAAATTATAAAAAAGGTTTGTAAAATGGTTACTAAAGAGGAAATCTTTAAAGCGGTATCAACAGTTATAGATCCAGAAGTTGGGTTTAACCTTGTTGAGATGGGTCTAATATATGACGCAACTTGCGATGAGAACTATAATGCTAAAGTTATTATGACACTCTCAACAAAAGCTTGTCCTATGCATCAACTTATAGTAAAGTGGGTTGAAGAGGCTGTTATGCGTGAGATCGAGACGGTTGAACTTGTAGAAGTTGAAGTTGTTTGGGAGCCAGAGTGGAACATAAGCATGGCTACAGATGAAGTAAAAGCTAAACTTTCAGGTGCTATGTAGAGAGTGAAAGAACTATATGGCACACTTATAATTTTTTTCTACTTTATAAAGTACCCATTAGTTATTTTTTTACCAGTTGGGTATATCTACTTAGGCTATGAAAATAATACAATAATGAATGTTTTATGGCTTACTTCACTTATACTTATTTTAAAAGATTGGTTTTTTCCTTATAAAAAACCAGATAACTGTTTAGGAGTTAAAAAATGAATTATCCAAAATTTTTCGATCAAATAGAGACTATAAAACTTAAAGACGATCTATCAGCACTTCTAGGTTCATTAGAAGGTGGTGAAGTAGAGTTTAGTTACTTAGACGTTGTAAAATCAGCAGGACATAGCTGTCCAACAGTTGCAGGTGCTTACATTTTGTGTTTAGAGGGCTTAAAAGCGCTCTATAAAGATGAGACACCAAAACGTGGGGAAATATTTGTAACTTTTAAAGAGGATGCAAACGATGGTGTTGCAGGCGTGATCGCGAATGTAGTAACACAGATTACGGGTGCAACTGAGAGTTATGGCTTTAAAGGTCTTAATGGCAACTTTGCACGTCACTCTTTAATGGAGTTTAACGCACCTATAAACTCAAGTGTAAAACTAACAAGAAAAGATACTTCTAAAAGTATTGAGCTTATTTACGATCCTAGCTCAATTCACCCAAACCCTCAAATGCAACAACTTATGCAAAAGGTTATGCAAGGAGTAGCAACGCAAGAGGAGAAAATAGCTTTTGGCAAACTTTGGCAAGAGAGAGTTAAAGCTATATTTGAAAATATATCATCAGTTATTAGCATAGTCAAATAACTTTTAAGTATATTTCATATACAATTTTATTCATAAAAATAAAAAGGTTTAAAAATGGAAAAAGATCCGTACGCTAACGGTATGCAGATGATTGTTTTTGGACTTGTTTTTCTACTATTTTATTTTGTATTAAAAAGTAAAAAAAATGAACCAAAAGGAAAATAATATGACACTACAAGAGAAAGAGCATGACTATAAAGTAAAACTTAACTGTTTCGTACTTTTTAGCGTAACAATGGCTTTTGCTATAGTTTGGTCAATTTTAGGTGAAAGTGCTATGAAAATAGCTTTTAGTGCTGTAGCATTTGCACTATTTTTAAAGTCAGCTGTAGAACTTGAGATGAGTTCTCGTACTCTTAATGGAGTTGATGCTCACTAATTTTTGTGTGCACTAACGCACACAACTCTACACTAAGAAGCTCCATAACCTTTTATAGAACTATTCCCTTTTATTCTACTAAGAAACAGAACCGGTAAAACAAATAACTCCATAATTAACGAGATCGAAACTAACAGAGAACTATATATACCTATATTTGAGATCGTAGTGTCTGGTACAAATATAAGTGCAATAAAAACTAAAATAAGAATTATATTCCCCATTCCAAGAGGTGTACCAATATAAAGAAATGAGCTCTCTAGTGATTGAACAGCATTTCTAGGCTTAAAACGGTTGTTATAGTAATAGAAAATAAAGTGCATAGTCGCATCACTAGATAATGCAACCGTTATGATCATAGCAACTAACATTTCAGTAGAGATCGCTATATCTAACAACATGGTAACAGCAAAAAACCAAGATAGTGGCAGAGCATTAACCAAAAGTGCTATCCAAACAAATTCAAGCGTTCTTGTCATATAATATATAATACTCATTATAAGAACTAAAACAAAGAACACTACTAAAAATAGAGTATTTATACTATCCATTTTAGCAACTTGAAGTAGACTTGAAAGATCTTGTATTAAAATATTTTTATCTCTAATAAAGCTTAATATTTGAGCTTTTTCAGTGGTGTCATGTAGATAAATATTTAAAATTAAATGATCGTTTATCATTATTTTATCGGTTATGTCATAAAGATCAAACATAAAAGAGTAAGAGTCTACATCAACATTAGCAAGTACAAAAGGTTCACCCTTATGCTCTTGTTTATATAACTTTTTAATTTCTGTATACGCTGACTCAATAGAGTCAATTTCTTTAAATTTTACTTTTAATGTATTTTGTATATTTTTAAGTTCATCTAATGTCTCTATACTCATACCCTCGTGAGTAAGTCCTAGTTGAATCTGTGTAGCAGATGTGTCTGTAACCACATTTATAGGTTTATATATATACATAAAAGAACCATATACTAAAACTAATGCACTAAAAAGTAAAAATATATTTAGATCTGTTGTTTTGTACTTTGCTTCTTTAGCAGCAAAAAACTTAGCACTATCTTGAGTTATGATCTCAGGTTTATTTGGTTCAAAAAAAGTGAGCATAACAGGTAAAAGCGTAAAACTAAATACAAAACCAACAGAAGAAGAGAGCGCAACATTAAGACCCATAGAGTGTAAAATATGAGAATCAACAAATATAAGAGATCCTATACCTAAGGCTGTTACCGTTGTTGTCCAAAATATTGGAACAAAGGTTTTAGTTAAAACTCTATATAAAACTACATCATGAGATTTATTTCTATGAAGAACATGCCATTTATAGTAAATATAAACAAAGTCCATAACTGAGACCGTTACAGCTAAAAGAACTATAGAAATATGAGTCTCTTTAACAGGCGATATTAACTGAAACAGTGCAACTGTTAGAATTGTTGTAGCAACTATAAACACGGCTCCAAGCATAGTTGGTAAAAAGCTTTTAAATGCAATAGAAAATGAGATAGCAAGAACAATAAGTAAAATTGAGAAAAGTAAAATATCTTTTACTTCTGCACTACTTTGTATTTTAGATCTCTCATATGGGTAGCTACACTTAAACTCACTCAGCGAGACTATACCATCTGAAACAATATAAAAAGTAACTCTATCGCCGTTAACAAAACTTCTAAACTTAGCCGGGTTGTCTTCAACTTCTTGAAAAATAAAGTTATTATCTACATCAAAGAGAGTAATAATCTCTGTCATAGACTGCTCATCACTAAGAGAGTTGTTAAAAATACTCGTCTGTTTAAACAGAGTATTTAACGCTATAACATGCTCTTTTTCCATAAGTTGAAGCTGTAAAAACTTAAGTTTTTCGATCGCTTTAACTCCCCAACCATCACTTGAGACATCTACAACGACTTTTTCTATATTTAGTGAGGGATGGTTAAGTGCAAGAAGTTTAGAGTACTCATCAGATCCATTTATCCAAAGTGACTTATCATCATAAACAAAACCTTTTTTTATATATAGAACTGAAGCTATAAGCAGTGCAGCCACTACAAAAAGCAAGAAAACTCTAAAACGTTTTAAAAAGCTTAAATATCCATAATATGGTAATTTTTCAATAAGCATCTACTTAACCTTTCCGTTAATAATTATGTAAGGGCGTTTATAAACACCTATTTTCTCAGCAGCTTCTGAAATTAAATCAATCGCATCTTCTGCATCTCCATCATCTTCTATTTCTAGGTCTTCGTAATTTATCATAACTGTTTTAAGAGCTATATCTTTCAAGTCTGAAGAGAGAATAGAAGCTATAACTTCTGATGATTTTTTACCTTTAAGTTCGTATAAATAGAACTTAAGAGTATATTTTTTAAACATTCTTTTCTTCTTTTTAAATACAAAAGCTAAGTAACGTTGTGAAAGTTCACAATAAGGATCTATAAATGTATGTATAACTTTTTTACCTGTACCAAAAGTTATAGCACTACCGTTGAGACCTTGTAAAACTTCAAGAGTTTTTGCAGGAGTAAGTAGTTGTTTCTGCTTAGGCTCTGATGAGTACAAGCTAAAAGGGAGTAATAATAAGAATAATATATATACCACTAATGAATTTTTCATAAGAGTATTATACATATCTATTCTAAAAAATAATACTAATAAATAAAAGAGTATAATAAAATATGAGTTAATGAAAAAAATGAAATTAAACTGTCTTGGTAATTTGACATATAAAACTTAAGTAATATTAACTTAAGTTTTGCTACAATAATATATTATTTAATTATAGGAGTTCATTATGCAAACAATTGCAGTACAAGTTCAAGATAGTTATGTACAAAAATTTATGAGTTATGTTAATAATCATAGTGAAAGTATCACTATATCTAAAGATAAAAACTTAGAAATTGACCCTTATTTTTATGAACGCCAAAAAGAATTGCATCAAATTAAAAATGATATTGATAATGGTAAAATTCAAATGATAGAGAATGATGACTTTTGGAGTGATATAGATGATTTTGTAGAAACTCTACAAAAATGAGAATCATAAATAATCCAGATTTTTCAAAAGAGTTAAAAGAGATATTAAAGTATATTGCAAATGATAAGCCAACTGCTAGTAGAAAGTTTAGTAAAGAACTAAAAGAAAATATCAAAAATATTCCAATTAACCCATATATGTATCCACCATCACAATATTTTAATGATAAAGATGTAAGAGATATGACATATAAAAAATATACTATAGTTTATCAAGTAATGTTAGAAAAAAACACTATTGAAATAATGAAAATATTTAATAAAAATAAACCATCATCGTAAATCAGATACAATAAATCAGAGGAAATAACAAGATTACACTTGCGTCAATTTGAACTTTAACTTACAAATGAAGTTTCAAAATGAACCAAATCTTTTGAAATAATACCATCTTGTAGTTCACTTCAAGCGTTGTGCTACAGTTTTAAATGTACACCCCTGTGATTGTATATCCACTTTTAAAACTTTTTATAACCATAGATATAGCTGATTTAGACAGCCATGAGAGTCTATTTGAAACTTGTGACATAAACTAAAAAAAAGAACTAAAAACTAGAAGATTTTAAAATACAAAATAGAAAATAGAAAGCATGAACTGAAAATAGAGTTTTGTACTCAAATTAGCAAACTTAGTGTAAAATAAACAAATATTGAATTTACAAGTGGTTCTATAATAAAAATTTAAAGTTAAGGATAGTAAATTGAGAATTTTTGTAATACTTTTTTTACTATTAACAGCTCTGATCGCTAAGGATAACAGTATGAATATTTATGATTTTAACGTAACTACAATTGAGTCAAAAGAGATCTCAATGTCAAAGTATAAAGACAAGGTACTACTTATAGTAAATGTAGCTAGTGAGTGTGCTTTCACCCCACAATATGAAGGGTTAGAAAAACTTTATCAAACATATAAAGATCAAGGTTTTATGGTTTTAGCTTTTCCATGTAACCAGTTTAGCAATCAAGAGAGTGCTCCTAATGAGAAAATAAAATTTTTCTGCGTAGAAAACTATGATGTTCACTTTGATATGTTTAGTAAAGTAGATGTTAATGGAAAGAGTGCAATAGCACTCTATAAACACTTAAAAGAGCAAAAAGGTGGTTTTGTAACAGATGCTATAAAGTGGAACTTTACAAAGTTTTTAGTTGATAGAGATGGAAACATTGTAGATAGGTTTTCACCTACAACCAAGCCTAAAGACATAGCAAAATATATAGAGAAACTACTTAAAAAGTGAAAGAGTTAAAATATATAAAACATTACTCACAAGAGACGCAAAATAGTGTCTATACACTTATAGAAAAAGAACAGTTAGGAATTTACCTTTCCAATAAATACACAACTCAACACTCATACAAAACAGATAAAACTCTTTTTTTCTATGTTAATGAACTTAAAAATTTATATTTAAAAAAATCTGCCCCTCTCTCAAAAGTACTTTATGATAGTAAAATAAATGTTGTACATAATGCACTAGGTACACACCATTTTATTTCACGCGTTCAAGGTTCAAAACTAAAAGCAAAAAATGAGATCCGTATAGCTTCAATGTTTAAAAATTTACCGCAAGAGTTTTTAGAGATGATTGTGGTTCATGAAATAGCTCACTTCAAAGTAAAAGAGCACAACAAAGCATTTTATAAACTTTGTTCTCATATGCAAAGTAAATATCATCAAGTTGAATTTGACTTGAGAGTTTACTTAACACATTTAGATTTTTATGGAAAAATTGAGAGTTGGAACTCGTAATAACTGACAAAAATTTCTTTTTTTAATCTATCTCAATATTCTTTAAAAGACCATCTTTAATGTCATATACAAGACCATGAACATTTAGATCTTTACCATTTTTTATTGCATTTTTAACAAACGAAATATTTAAAACATTTTTGACTTGTTCTTTTACATTTAACTCACAAAGAAGATCAAACTTTTTCTCTTCATCTTCTACGGCATCTAACTCATCTTTATGAAATCTTTGAACATCTTTGATATGTCTTAACCAGTTGTCAATTAACCCATATTCAACATCTCCCATTGAGGCTTTTACGCCACCACAACCATAATGACCTGTAATTATGATGTGCTTTACTTCAAGCACTTCAACAGCATACTGAATAACAGAAAGCGCATTTAAGTCTGTATGTACAACCATATTTGCAATATTTCTATGAACGAATACTTCTCCTGGAGGAAGATCAATTATCTGGTTTGCAGGAACACGACTATCTGCACACCCTATCCATAAATACTCTGGTTTTTGTTGCTTTGCAAGCTTATGGAAAAAACTAGGATCACTCTGTTTTATATTATCAGCCCAAATCTTATTGTTCTCAAATATTTTTTCTAACTTCATTACTTATTCTCCTTGGTTAATTTAAAATATCGTTTATCGGTTGAACTGGCAATGGAATATCTTTTTCACCTAAAGATTCCTTTAGATCAATCTCTACTGTTCTAACCATAGCATTTAAAGGCAGATCATTTACTCCACCTTCAAATGGATCTTCCATACTATCACTAACTCTTTCCATAATAAAAAAGACCCATGAAATGATCATTGTAAATGGAACTAAAGCAAACATATATTCTCTTTGAAGTAGTGCATCATGTAAGTATTTGAGACCTTGATCTTCAAATATTTCAATAAAGCCAAGTGGTAAAAGTAACATAAATATCCATGTAAATATTTGACCGATATGTGCAAATGCTCTAGGAAATGGAGTTTTTTTAATTCTCTCACATTTACCTTGTGCGTCATAAAGGTGCTCAATACTTTCAGTAAATGAAACTTGTTTTCTTGAGTCTAAATATCCATCAATAGTCATTTTTTGTACAAGTTGCCCTTGTTTTATTAAAATTTGTGTTGCAACATTTGAGTAGTTTGAGAGTTGATCTAATTTTTTTGTATCTAAAAAGTTTGACAGTTCATCAAACTCGTCATCAGGTATAAACTTATGATTAAACATCCTAAGTGAATTTCCCTTAGGTAACCTAGAAGTTTCTCTTAATTGATACTTTAATGCTGTGATCCATGCTAAATGATTATAAATGAGCTCTTTTTTAACAGTGTCAGATATGGGTGTTCCATTATCTAGAAAAGGAAGTGTGTGAACTTTATTGGACCATGACCTACTTTTATTAATGATATCACCCCAAATTTTTCTTGCTTCCCACCATCTATCATATGTCTCTTTACTCTTAAATCCTAAATATATTGAGACCGCAATACCAATTGTTGTTATAGGTGCGATAGGAATAGAAATAAGCCCAAGACCCACAAAATCATGTAGATATACAGCAAATGCTGCCCACGAAGCAGTTAGTAATAGAAATATCCATGAATCTAAAAATAGTATTTTAAACCTAATTTTTCTTCTTATATACATTTTTATCCAATTTTAATTTAAGTAATAACAATTTATTAAATATGATTATGATATCTAAACTTTTTTAAACTTTTTTGAATGAAACTTATACCATTTACAGCGTTTTTTATTTTTAATAGAGTAAATATTTGAAGTAAACTTTCGCCCACACTCTTGGCACTCAAAAGTTGCTCTATTTTTATATTTATTATAGTGAACAAATAAGAAGTTACCAACTTGTTGACCCTCTACATAGATAATTTTTTTATTTTCACAAAAAGCTTTTTCAGTTAAAAGAGCATTTTCACGCTCTTTTAGCAACCAACTAGGTTCTATGTCTTCTTCAAAATCATCATCCATATTTTAGAACTTTATTTTTGTAATAGCGTAGTTAAAGGTGTTGAATTTAACTGTTCATCCTCTTGAAGTTGTTGTAAACTAAAATGAGTGCTTGTGCTCATTTTCTCTTTATCTTCAGCTTTAGCGTCTACACTATGCTTTAGTCTCTCCATTAACTCTTTTCTAAAAGCTTCAAGTGCGTCAGCAATACGTGCCATAGATTCAGGTGATCCGTCAGAGCTTTTCATAAGCTCGTCTTTGTATTTTTCTACTATTTCATCTATTTTGTCTTGATTTAGATCTTTTAAATATAGATCAGCACCTTTTTCACTAAGTGCAGTTCTAAACTCTTCAACTTGTGCATCACTCACCATCTCGTTAGCTTTACGATCGGTAAAGATCTCTTCTCTTGAAAAGTCAAACTCTTCAAGAAGATCTTGAAATTTAGAACTATTTTCTTCTTCATCTTTAAGTGTTTTTGTAGCACTAAGTCCAGCTAAAGGAGCTACATTTGTATCAATATTCATCTTTATTCACCTCTCTCATTTAGAACTAACAAGCAATAAATATTCCTATGTATAAAAAATTATTTATCTCAAAATAAACTCTTTTAGCTATAATTACTTTTAAAAAATATATAGGTATATTATGATCCCTTATGAAACAGTAAAACCATTATTATTCAAACTACAACCAGAAAGTGCTCATCATGTGATCGAGACTCTACTTAGAACGGCTAATATATGCCCTACTCTTTTTAATAGATGGATAGAGAAGCATTTTATAAATGATCCTATTTTAAACCAGGAGCTATTTGGAAAAACTTTTTTAAATCCTGTTGGTTTAGGTGCAGGTTTTGACAAAAATGCAACTATGGTTCGTGGTATTCAAGCTTTAGGTTTTGGTAGTACTGA
This sequence comes from Helicobacteraceae bacterium, assembly GCA_013138865.1. Classification (GTDB taxonomy): domain Bacteria; phylum Campylobacterota; class Campylobacteria; order Campylobacterales; family Sulfurimonadaceae; genus GLR69. Next base: position 26,492 of record WTBY01000018.1, read on the forward strand.
AATAGGTACGATCACACCTAAACCACAAGAAGGAAACCCTAAACCTAGAATGTTTCGTCATGTAGAAGAAGAGTCTATTCAAAATGCAATGGGTTTTAATAACGATGGTCTGTTAAAAATTCAAAGACGCTTACAAAATATTTATCCATTCTCAACTCCGATCGGAGTAAACATAGGTAAAAATAAACTTACAAGTGATAAAGATGCGATCGAAGACTATAAAATTCTTTTGAAAGCTTTACACTCACTTGGTGACTATATGGTAATTAACATCAGTTCACCAAACACACCGGGTTTAAGAGACTTACAAAATGAAGAGTTTATAACTGAACTTTTTACAGAAGCTAAAGAGATAACTGATAAGCCTATTTTACTAAAAATAGCACCTGACATGAGTGAACAACAAGCAGTTGATCTTACTTCACTTGCAGTTGACAAAGGTGCTGATGGAATCATAGCTACTAACACTACGATCGACTACTCTTTAGTTAAAGAGCCTAAAGATATAGGTGGTATTAGCGGAGCAGTTCTTAAAGAGCAAAGTTTTAAGATCTTTGACGCAGTAGCCAAAGAGCTTTATGGAAAGACCACTCTTATAAGTGTTGGCGGTATAGACTCGGCAGAAGAAGCATACAAACGTATAAAAGCTGGTGCTTCTTTAGTTCAAGTCTTAAGTGCGATCGTGTTTCATGGTCCAACACTTATACGCGACATCAATTTAGGTCTAATTGATCTACTTAAAGCTGATGGCTACTCAAACATAACAGAAGCAATTGGTGCTAACAGATAGTGAAACTTTTATTTACAATATTTTTAACTTTAGGAACAATGATGGCAAACTCACTACCTGAGTACAAAACTTTAACACTAGACAACGGTCTTGAGATCTATGTGATCGAGATGGAAAACAACTCAAATGTAATTTCAACAGATATTTTTTACAAAGTTGGAAGTAGAAATGAAGTTATGGGGAAAAGTGGTATAGCACATATGCTAGAGCACATGAACTTCAAGTCAACTAAAAACCTAAAAGCTGGTGAGTTTGATGAGAGAGTAAAGAGTATCGGTGGTAGTAACAACGCTTCTACTGGTTTTGACATAACTCACTACTATATAAAATCAAGTACACCAAATTTAGGTAACTCTTTAGAACTTTTTGCTGAACTTATGCAGAACCTAAAGCTTACAGATAGTGAGTTTCAAAGTGAGCGTGACGTAGTAGCTGAAGAGAGACGTTGGAGAACTGACAACAACCCAAGTGGTTACTTGTACTTTAGAACTTTCAACAACACTTACATATACCACCCATACCACTGGATGCCGATCGGTTTTATGGGTGACATTTTGACATGGACACTTGAAGATATTAAGAGTTTTCATAAAAAGTACTATCAGCCACAAAATGCTATTTTAATAGTTAGTGGTGATGTTAAAGCTGAAGATGTTTTTAAACAAGCTAAAGAGCAGTTTGGTAAAATTAAAAATAGTGGAGAAATTCCTAAAGTACTTTTTGTAGAGCCTGAACAAGATGGTGCAAAAGAGATCACAGTTTATAAAGATAGCGAGGTTGAGATGTTAAGTATGACTTTTCATATACCTAACTTTGAAGATGAAGATCAACCAGCACTTTCAGCGATCAGTGAAATTTTAAGTAGTGGAAAAAGTAGTAGACTCTATAAAGTTTTAGTGGATGAAAAGCAGATGGTAAACCAAGTATATGGTTACAACATGGAGAATAAAGATCCAGGTGTATTTATATTCTTTGCAACTTGTAACCCAGGTGTAAAAGCCAAAGATGTAAAAAAAGTAATAATCAAAGAGATAGAGAAGTTAAAGAGTGAAAAAGTAACTAATAAAGAGCTAAACCGTGTTAAAATCAACACTAAAGCTGATTTTATCTATTCTTTGGAAAACTCAACATCTGTAGCAAATTTGTTTGGTTCTTACCTAGCTCGTGGAAGTCTAAAACCACTTTTAGAGTATGAGGACAAAATAAATACTATAACGCCAAAAGAGATCTTAAAAGTTGCAAAAAAACATTTTAACTTTAAACACTCAACAACAGTAATACTTAAAAAAGAAAAATCTAAAAAAGAAACTAATAAGGAAGAGAAATAATGAACTTAGTAACAGGAGCTACAACAGCACTTATAACGCCTTTTAAAAATGGAAAACTAGACGAGCAAAGTTATGCAGCACTTATAAAAAGACAAATAGATAACGGTATAGATGCTATTTGTCCAGTTGGAACAACAGGAGAGAGTGCAACACTTAGCCATGATGAGCACAAAAGATGTATCGAGATCTCTGTTGAAGTTGCAAAAGGAACAACAGCTAAAGTTTTAGCAGGTGCTGGAAGTAATGCTACTCATGAAGCGATCGACATTGCAAAACATGCACAAAGCTGTGGAGTTGACGCTATTTTTTCTGTTTCACCTTATTATAATAAACCTTCTCAAGAGGGACTTTACCAACACTACAAAGCGATCGCAGAAGCTGTAAGTGAGCTCCCATTTATGCTTTACAATGTTCCTGGTCGTACAGGTGTTGACATTCAAGCTGACACTGTGATCAGACTTTTTAATGACGTAAAAAATATTTACGGAATTAAAGAAGCAACTGGTTCACTAGAGAGAACAGTTGAGTTGCTTTCACGCTGTCCTGAACTTAAAGTTTTTAGTGGTGATGACGCAATTGATTACCCTATTTTAGCTAATGGTGGAGCTGGTATAACTTCTGTAACAGCTAACCTTTTACCAGATCTTAAAAGTGCTCTAGTTCATAAAGCATTAGATGGTGACTTTGAAGGTGCAAAGGAGTTAAACAACAAGCTTTACCCTATTAATACTGTTATGTTTTGTGAAGCTAACCCTATACCAGTTAAAGCAGCTATGTATATAGCTGGACTTATTGACACTTTAGAGTACCGCCTTCCTCTTTTAGCTCCAAATAGTGCCAACATGAAAGAGATTGAACGTGTTATGAAAAGTTATGAGATCGTAGGACTGTAATATTTTTACTCTTATTTTAACTATACACCTTCTTTCAGCCTTTACTTATGGTGGGTTTTTATTTGTTGATGTTCTCTTTCTTTCTAAAATGAAAGAGTCTTTAGGAAGTGAAAAAGCAGCTGAAGCAAAAGAAGCTATCATGATCCATGTTCGTAAAGTTGTACCAAATGCACTACTTTTAACAGTAGCAACTGGTATTTACCTCTTTACTAAATCATTTGGAGAGATCGCACCTGAAGGTCTTAGTTACTTTCAAAAAGTTCTTCTTCTAAAAGCTTTTTTAGGCTTATGGTTGGGTATAAGAGGCTTCAACCAAAAGTTTTTTAAAATAAACCCTTTTGTATTTAAATCACATTTATTTCCTTTTAGCTTAGTTGTGGTTATAATAATACTTTCACAATTTATGTACCTTTAGGAATTAAAATGACAATATTAGTTTTAGATGCAAGTTTAACGGTTAGAAGTATGATAGATGAGCTTCTTTGTGAAATGCAATTTGATAACTTAAATATAGAACTTTTTGAAAATGGGAATGAAGCATTGGAGTTTGTTCAAACAAATAGTGTTGACTTAGTTTTTTCTGCGATAGAGACAGAAGGAATGGATGGCATAACTTTTGTTGATCTTATTTTAAGAGATAACCCTAAACTTGTATCTAAACTATTCATAGTTACTTCACAAAATAATACAGAACACTTTGAAGATATGAAAGATGTTGGTGCAAAACGCTTTATTAAAAAACCTATCAACTCTGAATACTTTAGACACTTTGTTATTCCAGAAATTAACAAAGTATTAAACAGAAACTAAAAAATTAAGGACTAAATTTGCAAGACTTTAAAAATAAAACACTTTTCATAAGTGGTGGAACTCGTGGTATTGGTAAAGAGATCGTTTTAGACTTTGCTTCTAAGGGAGCTAATGTAGCTTTTACTTATAACTCAAACTCAGATATTGCAGATGAAATTTGTAAAGAAGTTGAGACTAAATATGGCGTTAAAGCAAAAGCTTATGCACTAAATATTTTAGAGCCTAACGAATACAAAGATATTTTTAAACTATTTGATGAAGACTTTAGTAATGGACTTGATTTCTTTATCTCTAACGCTATCATATCTGGTCGCGCAGTTGTTGGTGGATTTGGTCCATTTATGAGACTAAAACCAAAAGGTCTTAACAACATCTATACAGCTACTGTTGACGCATTTGTTGTTGGTGCTCAAGAAGCAGCAAAAAGAATGGAAGTTAATGGTGGTGGTTCTATCATAACTATGAGCTCAACTGGTAACTTAGTCTACACTCCAAACTATGCAGGACATGGAACTAATAAAGCAGCAGTTGAAGCTATGATGCGTTACGCAGCAGCTGAACTTGGTGAAAAAGGTATTCGTGTAAATGCAGTTAGTGGAGGTCCGATTGATACTGACGCACTAAAAGCATTCCCTAACTATGAAGAGGTAAAAGGTGAAGTTGTAAGACGCTCTCCACTATCTCGTATGGGAGTTCCATCAGACATAACTGGTGCTTGTGCTTTTCTTTGTAGCGATAGTGCTTCATGGTTAACTGGTCAAACTATTGTAATAGATGGTGGAACAACATTTCAGTAACTACTTTAGTAGTTACTTCTACACTGATTTTTTAATAATACTTATGGACTTTTAATGCTAAATTTACCAAACTCTCTTGCCTTTTCAAGAATGTTACTTGCCCCTATTATGTTTTGGGTTATTCTAAACCCTCAATACTTTACAGATAATGGTTTTCATATAACTTGGAACTACTACTTTGCTTCACTTCTTTTTGTACTTGCTAGTATTACAGACTTTTTTGATGGTTTTATTGCACGTGAACTAAACCAAAAAACACTTCTTGGTGCGATCATTGATCCACTAGCTGATAAAATGCTTATTATCGCTGCATTTATGGGTCTTATGATGATAGGTGAAGCTTCAGCTTGGGCTATTTACATAATTATAATTCGTGAGCTTTTTATAACTGGACTTCGTACTGTTGCAGTTAGTGAGGGGATCGATGTTGCAGCTTCATGGAGTGGCAAAATAAAAACTGTTGCACAAATGTTTGCGATCGGGTTTTTACTTATGCACTGGGAGTGGGGAACTGAACTTTTATGGCTTAGTGTTGCTCTTACACTCTACTCTGGCTTTGAATATATTTTTGGTTTTGCAAAAGAGTTAAAAGGTAAAAAAGCATGAGTATTTTTATAGCTCTTTTAGTTCTATCTATTTTAGTTTTCTTTCATGAACTAGGTCACTATAGTGCAGCTAAAGCTGTCGGAGTTCATGTTCAAGTATTTAGTATAGGTTTTGGTAAAAAAATATTCTCTTTCAAATGGCTAAATACAGAGTGGAAGTTTGCGATGATCCCACTAGGTGGCTATGTAAAAATGAAAGGTCAAGAAGATCTTGATCCTGCAGCTCGTGACAACTCACAAGATAGCTACAATACTAAAACACCTATACAGAGAATTTTCATACTTTTAGCTGGTCCAGCCGCTAACTTTGTGCTAGCATTTTTTCTATACCTAGCAATCGGCATTGGTTCTCCTCAAGTTCTCTCTTCTGTGATCGGAGATGTTAAAGCAGACTCTCCCGCATATATTGCTGGACTTAAAGCAGACGACAGAATCGTTAAAATAGATGACCAACTTATAACTACTTGGAAAGGGATGGCTGAAGTTATAAAAAATGCTAAAGGCTCACTAAATGTTATGGTTGAGAGAGGTAATCACTTAGAAGCTTTAGTTTTAACACCACAACTAACTGAGACTGAAAATATATACAAAGAAAAAGTTCAAAGAAAAATGATCGGTATTATGGCTAAAGGCGACTCACATAAATTAGAACTAAGCTTTTTTGATAGTATAGGCTACGCAAGTGAACAAACCATAAATGCTTCTAAACTCATCTTTACAGGTTTACAGAAGCTCTTAAGTGGCGCTGTTCCAGCTAAGGAGTTAGGTGGTGTTGTAAGTATAGTAAAAGTTAGTGCCGATGCAAGTGAAGCTGGTTGGATGAGCCTCTTCTTTTTTGCTGCTCTAATATCTGTAAACTTAGGTGTGCTAAACCTGCTACCTATTCCTGCACTTGATGGTGGACATATAATGTTCAACCTATATGAACTTATAACAAAACGAATACCAAGTGAAGCCACGATCATAAGACTAACCATTATGGGTTGGGTCTTACTACTAGGACTTATGTTTTTAGGACTTTATAATGACATTAATAGGTTAATGGGTTAATATAATTACAACTAGCTACAACTACTTACAAACACCCATATATACAGGGGTTTATAAGCTTACTCTTAAATACAACTAGATACAATAAATTACAAATAACTACAAAAATCCCTACTTTCTTAACCTTTTTTAGCAAAAAGTAGGGATTTTTAAAAGAGGTTCTATTTATGGGTGTTTCAGAGTATAAACCAGTAAAAATCAAACTCAACAATAGTTTAGCAGGTGGGATGTATATTCTTTTAACAGAAGATGAAATTAGATATACAAAAGACAACGAAACTAAACCACCTAATAGAATATATAAAATTCAGATAGCTGTAGAAGCTGTATATAAAAACAAAAGATGTAGAGGTAAACAGTCATTTCAAATTCCAAAAGGAACCTCTATAGCAAAAGCGGTAAGTTCACTTCTAGGAAAAAGAGAAGAGATGAAAGAGACCCTTAAAGATAAAGGGACACTAAAAGATGAAAAGAAGGTTTTCAAAAAGATAGATTCTAAAGATAGAAAACTATCATCTATCTATGAAGCTTGGATTAGCGGAAAAAAAATAAACCAAAGTAAAAATACAATCCGTATATATGAAAGTTGCTATCACACACATCTGATTAAACTTCAAAATAAAATCATCGATGAAATAAACGAAGATGATATTCAGAATCTCATAAACTCGATGATTAGTAAAGGAAGGTCTGCTTCAACTATTAATGTAGTAAAAATGGTTATGAAGCCTCTTTTAGAGATAAATGATGTACATCTAAACTGGAAGAAAATCATTTTACCTAAGAATGATAAGAAAAGAACTTTTAAAGGTAGTGATAAGGAAGCTAAACAAATCAGTAAAGCTCTTTTGGAATACAAACACCCTATTGCCAGAGGGATATTTGCATTTTTACTTAGTGGAAGAAGAATTGGTGAGACACTACAACTAGAATATAAACACATCAACTTTAAGAATGGTACTTTTACACTACCAAAAGAGATTACAAAAACTAAGACATCTCCTACTTATGTTCTAACTCCCCTACTCTTAAATGCTATCAAATCTCAAAAGACTACCAAAGGTAGAGTCTTTGATCTGAAGAGGGATGCTGCAAACTATCATTTTCATAAAGCAATGACTAGTATTAGTGTACACAACATGGTTATGCATGACATTCGTTCAATGGTAGCGGTAGTATCCCTTAGAAATGGTGCAGACATTTATTCAGTAAGTAAAATGCTATCTCACAAGCTATTAGCTACTACAGAAAAAGCATATCTTGGAGATGGTACGGAGAGAGCTATTGAAGCTCAGAATACATTTAATACTTTACTTGAAAAGCCTGATGAGATTATTGATGTAGAGCTTGAAGATGATGAGTTTACTGCTCTTAAAAAGATATATCCTAATGCTAAAGATGAAAAGATATTTGAAATAATTGATATTATGAAATAAAATCATCTGAGGTAGTGTTCAAGTCTTATCTTCGGTACCATATTCTTCATAAATTTTTATAGTTTATTAAAGAAATTAGGTTGTCCAAAATCAGAATATACGATATACGACATATAACTGCTTCTACCTTGCTCCAAAATGCTACTCCAATAGCAGACATATCTGTTATGCTTGGACATCAATCTGTGCAGACTACAGAGTGAGTATATTCAACGATATCAAAAAAACAAGCTACTAGGGCAGTACAAGCATTAGATGCACTTGTTAAGCCTAAAAATGATGCTGAAACTAACAATAAGTTGGAAAAACTGCGAATATTATTACCTGAAAAAAATGATGAGCAACTTATGGCATTGCTGGAAGTTTTTTAGCTAAATATATTTTGGTTTATTTATTTATTTTTATTGGGTGTACTACCCAATAGTTGTCATAAGGTTCATACCTTGACCAAAATAAGCTTCACCTTGTTTCTTTTGTATCTTAGCTAGCTTCTCTTTTTCAGTTAATTCTTCTTTGATTCTTTTTATATATTTGCTTAAAGCTTGAGCATTGCCAATCCCAATATTCTCAATAATCTTCTTCTTGGTTACTCCTAAAGTTTCATACTTCATTATTTTACTTTTATGTTTATCGAATATTGATTTTACTCGTTTAGCTTTTTTTCTACCACGTGTGGTCTTGTTCTTTATCAGTGTAGCTCTTGCAGCTTTATTTTTATCTGTTTTATGTATTGCTTCTATATGTAACAAACTATTTAGTATTTTAAATATGTCATCATCTGGTTTAAGAATAAAGTCTTGTTTATCTAAGTAAAGAGTGGCACGCCTATTTTTAATGTTATCTAGCCTTTTTAATATATGAATACTTGAACTACCTAATGATTTTAAACTATCAACTATAAATGTGTCTCCTTGAGATAGTTTTTTTATAGTTTTATCAAGCAATGTATTTTGTTTAAATTGACTAAATCTGATCGGACATAAAGTTATGTCATCTTCTAGTACTTTAATATCCTGAGTACTAGCATGATTAATTAATCTTTTTTTTTCTTCCTCTAAATTCATAGTATCTGGAATTCTTCTATAAATATAATTTTTCATTATTGGCACTATTCTCCATAATTTAATATATATATTAATATTGTATTATATATATCTTAATATATATATTAATAATGAATTTAGTATATAATAAATAAATAAATAAGTTTTATATAAACTAGTTATAACTAGTTTATATAGTGTGATTATGCATTATAAAAGGTAGATTTTGATAGTCTATTGTAATCGAATTATCTATAGGAATTATATGGAAGAAAACATTAATGAAACTAGAGACTTATTAATAAAAGAGTGGTTCAATAATCCTTCATCAGAGTTGAATAGAGGAAACACTATTTTACTTTTAGAGGATATTTTTGGAACTCTTGAAATCAGTCTAAGAAATTTTCTACCAAAGACAAGTGTTGTTAAACAAGAAGAATACAAAATTTTTGACATGCGAACAACGATGCGTTATGAAAGCATACAAAATTATCAAAAAGCAATAGTTATTATACCTGCGGACAAAAATAGCGAACAATTTCTTAATATAGATTTCAATAAGTTATTGAGATCTAGCATATTACATGTACCAGCTGATCACACAGATTTTTATTCTAATATGGCGCACTATATCAATTCTCATACACCAAACTTAAACCCTATAACAATTCCAAATAACGAGAGATACTTACACTTTATAGAAAAAGTTAATTTGCATGCTCTACTAATACAGAACAGAAACTTATTGTGGTTAAATGAATATTTGAATTTTATGCACGATAGATTCTACAGACTTTGCAATCAAACAAATTGCATTTCTTTGCTAGTAAAAGGAACAACTTTTAAAGAAACTACATATACAACTGATGTGAAGAATGATATTAATTTGTTTATTACTGCTAATATACTAACTTCTAGGCTTGTTGTTCTTATATACAGAGTAGCTTCTTTAGATCCTAATGCGAACACAACCAAAATAGGAAGATATTTTCAAAGTAACTCAGGAAGTAAAAGTAAGGTCTTTAGTGCTAAGACCCATAAAGCGTTAGCTTATATCCCTGATTTGAAAGGCAAAAGTTTTAAAGCTTATGATTTAAATGTCAATGAAGCAGAAATAGCGATTAGACAAGAGATAGCAATGAATCTTCTATCTCTTGATATAAACGAACTTGACGCTAAAGTGATTGCCAAAGTTACAGGCTATCCTAAAGGTGGATTAAAAACTTAAGCCCACACTAGTAATTCATCAACTCTCCTCATAATTTATTTTCTAAATTTTTTAACGCTCCATATAAAATGAAATAGAAATAAATTTAGAAAAATTCAACAAACTCAAAACTCCCACTATTCCGGTAAAAGTTCAACAGTTGATAATAAGGTACTTATAATTATATAAACAATATATATTAAGAGTAATATCTGCAGGTAAGATACATACCCTATATACCCCTGTGTGTACCACTAACTTTATTCCTATTATTTAAAGATAAAGGGGGTGTCAAGTGAGAGTAGTAACAAATATAGATAACGTAACATTACAAATTACATGCGATGATAAAGAAGAGCAAAAAGAGAAGCTAGAAGGGTTAATAGCTTTTGTGAAAGAGAGGGGTTTATTTAAAGTAATACGTCCCCAGTATGAAAAGAAAGAACGAGATATAAAGATACGTAACAAAAGGAATACAATAGCTAAAATCAGAACTAGTGCATTTTATGCAGGTAGAGATATAAAGGGAAAAAAGATAGTGAAGTATTATATATCTATTAAGTTCGCAGGCTTGTCTAAATATGTTAAAAGGTTAGATATGTTGTCTAATAATCTTTTGTTCGCTATAGCGGCTTATATGAACTCTCATGAGAGTATTGAGTATACTTTAACAGCTATAGATATATGCATAGATTTAGAATGTAAATTTGATAAGATGGCGGTAATTTGTACGAAACATGCATCTAGGTCTGAATATTACGAGTTAACCGAGAAGCAGGCGTATATTACGACTAATAATATTGAAAGAATATCTATACCTAAGCTAAAGAGAGCTGCGCTAAGGTCGTACTTCTACTATAAAACGCAAAAAGATAAACTTGATTACCCACTAACTAGGTTTGAATTGAAATTAAACTCAAAGTTCCTCAAGACGCATGGTGTTAAGATGGATGCTATAGAGAACGCACTTAATCGTTATCATGTAATGTATTTTAAAGATATAGCTGTAAAGAACTCTATAGTTGAAGAGTACTCTAGGTCTACGTTAGACAGACAAAAGAAAATCGATACACTTAATCTTGAAAAATATAGAGTATATGCGGATATAACATATGTGGAGCACTTCTTAATCACTTTGTTTAATCTTGATGAGTCCTTGTTGCATGTAGATAAATATGACATTTGACTTTCTTTATATCGCATAGTTACCCACGTTAGCATTGACTTAAGTGAAATTCCCAATAAAAGTTTTAAACCATACCTTGATATGAGATAGAAATATCGCACAAGAAAAATATATAATAAGGAATAAAAGATGACTACTGATTTTGAAGAACTGATTAAACATTTTGTACTTATGTCGATAAAAGACATAGATGAAATGAAGATAATCAAGAGTGATATGCTCAAAAAACTTATATATAAGAGGGAGATAGAGGTCGTTAAGATTGGTTCTAAGAATTTTATATCAAGAACAGCTTTAATCGCTTACTTACAAGCTAATACTGTACCTGCTGAAGTAAATATACATTAATTAAAAAGTACAACCATAAATTAACAAATAGAAAAACATTCACAATAAAGCTACTATACAAGACACATTCTGAACTATTTAATCAAACTTTCCAGATAAACAAAACTTAACCATCATTTTCTGAAAAATAACTAACAGAAGAAGTACTCTAAGCATGTAGCAAATAGCTACATGCTTAGAGAGTGTTATATGCTCTCTTAATCTATCAAAATATACTTAACAGCTCTATTGACAGAACTAATATAAAAAGGCTCACATCGACTTAATTAGCTTCTTCTATATCACTTTTCAAATAGATAATTTTTTTAAATGAAATAGTTTAATGCAGAGAAAGATGTACATAAATTAACATAGGAAATTACAAAATGAAAATAACATTAACACAACATCAACGCGGGGTATTTGAAGAAATTGTAACTATTATAGAAGGAAGTTTATTCACATTTTACAAAAGTAAAGATATAAAAGATCGGATATTGTCTCTAACTGGTCAAGCTGGTACTGGAAAATCAGTTTTGACAACGCATATCGCAAAATATATCATAGCTAAACTAAAAGAAAACAACTGCTACAGCAACGACAGTATAGTGCTAAGTGCTCCGACTCATAAGGCAACTAAAGTGTTACGGGATATGATTTTAACGGAAGATGTGGAAGCTGAATGTAAAACAATTCATTCCTTCCTCGGCATAGAACCAATTTATAATTTTATGACAGGTGAGGAAAAATATACTGTAGTTAGAGGTAAGCAAGCTCCAGCAACTGCATCTTTACTTATTGTTGATGAATCTTCTATGATTTCACATGAAATATATAAGTTTATTCTTGAAACTGTAACAACAGGTAGAGTAAATACTGTACTATTTATTGGTGACCCTTTTCAGCTTTTACCCGTCGGTAGCAATAATAAAGAGAATGATGTATTTAAGTTAGAGAAACAGTTCCAACTTACTCAGATTGTTAGACAGGCTGAAAACAGTCCAATTATAAAGCTCGCTACAAAAATTCGTAATATGATTGAAAGTCAAGAATTTACAAGTTTAAATGATTTGTTAGAAGAGAGTAAATCGGAAGATATTGAACTGTTTGATAATAGGGAAGAGTTTTTAGAAGATTTCTATAAAAAAGACCAGTGGTATAAAGATGACAAAATAATCAGCTCTTTTGCTAACAAGCAAGTTGATACATTTAATACAGATATAAGAGTGGAGTTTTGGAAGGAAAGAGGTATCGTTAACCCTACTCATTTTTTACCTAGTGATATGGTGCGATTCAAAAGTGCTTTAATCGAGAATGGCTTGTTTAAAGACAATAATCGTACAATTTATAATAACAATGATGAAGTGATGCTCAATAGTGTAGAGTTAATAGACCATAAAGATACTGGATTGAAATTTTGGAAGTGTACCGTTGTCGGGAGAAAGCACTCGGATTTTATAAGGATAATTGATCCAGATAGCATACTGCTATACAATGAAAAACTTGAAGGAATGGCAAATATTGCAAAAAGTGCTAATCATCATTATCGTGCTCAATTCTGGAAAGATTATTACCAGTTTAAAAATGCTTTTGCGAATGTTCAGTATGTATTCGCATCCACGATACACAAACTTCAAGGAAGTACGTTTGATGTAGCATATACAGATTTCTCATCGCTAGTTAATAATGATATGCTTACTAATGATCAAAAATATCGACTAGCATATGTGGCAGTAACAAGAGCTAGGAATAAAGTTAAAATATTATATTAAAAAGCTTCTGATGAAAAGTACTCTAAGCATAGTAGATAGCTATGCTTAGAGAGTGTTATGGCTTTTGTTAAATTACAGAGATCTCTAAAGGATTATAATCACATATTATGAAGATAGGTAGAACAGTCATTAATAATAACTGCTCTAGTGAAAATAAATAAGTCTAACAAAAGGAGACTATGTGATAGCCATATCAAAATGTCTAAGCATCGTAATTACAGTTGCTACTATTGTAGTTAATAATCTAAATTCTAAGAATAAAAATCCATTTGATTTAAACTCTTAACACTATTAAAGGAAAAAATATGTCAAAAATACCATTAACAAATGAGCAATTAAAACAACAAGCTCCAGCACTCTTTACAGAGGAACCTCACAGCGATGTAAGTGAAAAATATCACTTCATACCAACTATAAATGTAGTAGATGAAATCAAAGCCAATAATTGGTACCCAGTAAGTGTATCTGAAGCTTCAGTAAGAGATGAAGATAAAAATGGTTACCAACAGCATTTAGTTCGTTTTCGTCACTTTGACGATTTACTGCACCCACAAGACAATGCAGTAGAACTATTACTATTTAACTCTCATGATAGAACTAAGAGCTTTAGTATAAGTGCAGGTATATATCGTTTTGTTTGTAGCAATGGCTTAGTTGTAGCAGATAGTGTATTTGAGTCTTACAAGATAAAACATCTTGGCGAGAGAGACAATGATGTAGCTAATGCAGTAGCAAATATCACAGCTATCAAACCTAAGCTTATGCAAAAAATCCATACGTTAGAGACAATTGAACTATCACACCTTGAACAAGAGTCATTTGCACGTAGTAGCTTGCCATTAAGATTTGATAAGCATTTAAAGGTGAACTACAAAGATGTACTTACACCACATCGTGATGAAGACAACAAAAATGATCTATATACAGTACTCAATGTTATCCAAGAGAACTTACTTCGTGGAAACATATCTGGTGTAAATAATATCACTGGGCGTAGATTTACAAGTAAAGAGATTAAATCTATAAGTAAAGATGTAGAAGTGAATCAAGGGCTATGGGATATAGCAGAGCGTATAGCTTCAATCAAAGAGCCTGAGATGGCATTAGCAGCATAGGAGGAGTACAACTATGAAAATGACAAATTATCGCTTACAGACAGAGATAGAGAACATAAAAGAGAACAAACAAGAGTGGTTTAAAGATTATGTACGACAAGTACTTGAATCTAACAAACCTTATCATGCTAAAGCTGACTATTTGGGCTTAAGTATTCAAGAGATACAAAATAAAATAGATTATCTATCTGATGATATTAAAGAGATGACAGTACTTAAAAAGAGTCTAACTAGTGCAAAAGCTACAGCACTAGAAGCTACAGCATCAGTTCTAGCAGAGTATGGAATTGATCGTTTAGATGGTACTTCAATATCTTCTATAACAATTACACCTCAAAAGACAAAACATCAAGATACTTTCAAAGTGATAAATGCAGATGCACTTATAAAATTAGGTTTTTATAGAGTAGTTGTAGATGAGCAAAGTGTAAAAGATGCAATGCTTACAGTAGAGGGTATGAATAAGATAGATAAGTTTGTAGAAGTAGGGATTGTAAATGAAGAAGTACCTGCTCGTATTAAAGTTAATGCTAGACGCTCTAGTACAAATAATCAAGCTACAGAACTACTAAAGTTAGTAAATTCTCAAGAAGCTGCATAAATAATGGAGGAATAATATGTTTTCAGAAAATCAGTTAAAAGCCCTATCACACAACTTAGACGACAGTAGGGTAAAAACTATAGAAAAAGCTAATATGAGTTTTAAATACCTAGAAACTTATGATGTAATAAATGTAGCAAACACTATATTTAACTATATGTGGGACTACACTATAACAAGACTTGATGAAGTGGCACGTGAGACTAACCAAAATGGAAATCATGTAATTACTTTTAGTGCAATAGTCAAAGTGAAAATTTATGATAACCAACGAAATTTTATCACAAGAGAAGATACAGGAGTAGGAACTGGTACTGCAAAAATGATAGGTGATGCAATTGATAACGCTAGTAAAAGTGCAGTAAGTGATTCGTTAAAGCGATCTTTAAGATCATGTGGTGGGCAGTTTGGCAATAATCTATACTCAAAAGCACCCAATACAAATCAACATCAACAACATAACTATCAACATTCTGCACAACTACAACAGCCACAACAATATAACCAGACATCGAATAACCAAGTACAAAATAGTACACCACAAGATTATTCTAGTCTATACAATATTGGACTAACAGTAATGGAACAAGGTAAAAACCTTGTAGTCATTGGTGATGATATCTTTAGTAAGAAAGATAGTGTTAAAGCTTTTGGTTTTAAGTGGGATGGTGTTAGTAAGATGTGGTACAAGCCAATTCAACAGCAACAAGCAGCATAAGATGTATAAACAACCTTTAAATAAAGATAGTTTATCTCTTTGCTTAATTATGTGCTTCGCTATAGGTGCATTAATATGTAGCAACAAGGGTGAAAACTATGAGTAAACAAAACTTACACCTATCCCATAAATCAGAGATAATCACACTAGTAGATATTTTCTACTAGTGTGATAGCGTTATCACTTTAAACTATTTTTGATGTAATTTACAACAGAGCTTATTTAAAACAAGATAAACGAAATAATATTTCGTAATATTATTGTATAGTTTCTTTAAAATAAAAGGAATTGCTGATGTCAATAAAAAATATAGAAAAGAAAGAATTTGTATATATAGGGTTACTTTCAATTGTAACGCTCTTAATTCCAGAAAATATAGTAAATTTGCTAGTGCTAATTTTTATAGCTTTATTATTAATAATAACTTTAATAGTAGCTATAAATTCAAATATGAAAAATAAGCATCTTGAAATCATTTTGGAGATCCTTTTAATATTTACTCTTTTTAAAACCATGCTCAATCTTGCTGTGACAAAGATTTTACTAATAAATTTATTTGAAAGTGCAAAAACTGGTAATACTATTATAGGTTTTGGAGATTTTATTATAGGAGACAAACTTCCCATCGCTTTAATAGTATTTGCAACTTTTATTCTTCTAAGCCATAGAATTATTACACAAGGTTCTACACTTTTTTCTTGGAAAAAGACTAGATTTCTAGTAAATATATCACCTGATGAACATATGGCTATTGATTCTGAACTAAATGCAGGGGTGTTAAATAATGTAGAATCTCAAGAGCGTCGTAAAAAAATAAATAAAGATACAGAACTTTATGAGACAATTGATGGGTTATCCAATTTTTTAAAATATGATACATTTTTTAATATTGCTTTTATATTAATATATATTATAGTAGGAACTTTTATAGGAATATTTCAATATGAGCATAGTCTTAACAAAAGTATAGAGATAATCTTAGATGTAGCAGTTGGTTATGGTTTTATTTTTCAATGCTTATCTTTTATTAATTTCATAATTGCATTTTTAATTATAATTCATATATCGAAAAAATATAGAAACTCTCTTGAAAATCTTTTGGATAAAAAAATTATGAAAGAATTGATGATTTATTTTAAGTTGATGATATTGGTTAGTTTCATAATTATTTTTATTGCATATATTTACAACCTTGAAGCTATGTCAATATCTCTTATAGGTATTTGTTTAATATGTAGTGGATATTATTTATACATATTAAGTTTAAAGCTTCTTACAATTGAGGGCTATAAGCATATAAACTCTATGCTATCATGATACAATACATCTAACAAATGAACTGTGTGGATAAAAACTAATGAGTGAAATAAATAATGAGCAACAAGATAAGTCAAAAGCATTACGAGACTCATTAGCAAAAGATTTTAATGAAAAAGAAGCTGAAGAGTTTGCTTCAATACATCAAAGTAAACGATGGTATGATGATTTTATGCTTTTATACGAGATGATTACATCAAAAGATTATGAAATAACAACTAAAACAAAACTCATTATTGCAGGAACGCTCACTTATGTAGTTCTTCCAATGGATGTAATTCCTGACTTCATACCTATTGTTGGATGGCTAGATGATATATTTATTTTAGGCTTGGCAACAAGTACGCTACATAATGAAATTGAAAATTTTAAGATATTTAGAGATGCTTAATGTATGATGATACAACAATAGAAAAAGTAACTAAGTTATTTTTTAAAGGTGGTAAATATACAACAAAAGCTCTAGCTATAAGGTTTAACAAGACTACAAGAAATATACAATATATTATAAAAGAGTTACAAGCAAAAGCTGGTTTAGAAAAAGAGGGTACAAGTTACTACATACCTGATAAATTTCGTAATTTAGAAATATATGAAAGAGTACACATGAGTACTTCATTAATGCTCTCTTTATATAAACATGCCATACCAAACCCACAAATTAGTGTGCAAGAAAATTTTAAAGAACTACCCAAAGAGACAGATATTTTTATATTTGATATAAACTTTGAAGAGATTAAAAATGAGACTTTTTTTAACCAAATAGCAAATGCAATTATAAATAATGTAGCAATTAAATTTGAGTACAAAAATAAAAGAGATATAGTTTCAATAAAAAATGTATACCCAATTAAAATTACTAACCTACTAGGCTATTGGTATCTTATGAGCTATGACTTAGAAGATGAAAAGGTAAAAACATTTTATTTAAATACCATTACTAACTTATCAACACTAGATGAAAGTTATCTTGATGAAAAAAAGATGAAAAAGTTACAACTAGAGTCTTCTCAAATGAAATCCCCATGGTACTGTGATAATATAAAAAATGTAGAGTTAAAAGTAACAGGAGATGCTATACTTTATATCCAACGACAAAATAGTGATGTGTTTGAAATTATTAATGATGAAGACTCTTTTGCAATATTTATTAATATGAAGTACTATAATGATGTTGAAGTTTTAAGCTTTGTTAAAAAATGGCTCCCTTTTATATATATAGTTAATAATGAACCTTTACAGCAAAAACTAGAAGAAACTTTTCTAACTTACTCTAAAAACAACAATTAACTTAAAAACGAAATATTATTTCGTTTTTAAGTGCTACAATACTCTTATAACTTAATAGGAGTAACTAATGAGTAAACTTACACAAGAACAACATAGTGAAATAAGTGCTTATATAGAGACTATAAATACAAAAATCACACAAACCAAATCTAAAAGTATGCATCAGCTTTGTACATCAGGATTAGAGTTTTTACAAAACTTTGAAGTGAAGTATAAAAGCAATGCTAACAGGCTTGATAATGCTAAGAATAGGCTAGACGATGAAAATAGTAGTATTGCGTGTATGCTAATAGCAAGTGTTAAAGATATGGGATCAATAATATCTTCTGGTGTTAAAGATATGGGATCAATAATATCTTCTGGTGTTAAAGATATAGGCTCTATTATTAAAGAAGATGGATTAGGTATTAAGCAATATATAGAGATTGAAGAGCAAGCATTTTCAGAAATGGATCAATTTATAAAAAGGTTTAGTGCGAGGTATCCTTTATCAGAGACAATTGATGTTACAAAAGATATATCTATATCACTTAAAAAAATAGAAGATGAAAAAAAATATGAATGTTACTATACAACTCTTTCTAATTTAAAGAATGAGATAGAACATATAGAAAATGTATTAAAAAAGAGTGAGCCTATCTATTTTAGTTTAACAAAAATAAATTCTAAATTAGCTCTTATTAACACAAATGTATCACTATTAAGTGTATATGATACTGTAACATATAGCCATGTTCAAGAGTTAGAAGATGAAGTTGTATTAAGTACAAAAAACTTGATAAGCAATACTAAGCAATTTGATAATTCTGTAGCACAATTAGTACCTATAAGCATCAACGATGTTTATAGTAATTAAGGAGAAGTAAAATGATACCATTAATAGTAGGTGGAGTTGCATTAACTGCAATTGGCTATAGCATGAGTAAATCATGTCAAAAGCATAAAGAGAAGGTTAAGTTAAAAGATGAGTTAAGAGATATAAATATCAAAGAGTATTTTCACACAACTGCTAAAAGTGAAGCAGAAGAAAATAGTAATATTTTTGATACTCTTCATAAGAGAAAAAAAGAACTCTTTTCAAATGGTGTTAAAAAGCTTGATGGAGTAATTTCTGATATAAAAAACTCAGGACTTGACTCAATACCAACGAAGCAAATGGCAGTAGATGCCAAGCAATCTAATGGAGTTATTAGTAAAGAAGAAGCGAAAGCTCTTCGTATAGAGATATTTCATGAAGCGGTTTTTTATCAGACACTAGAAAATATAGATAGTGGTGTAGTAACATTTAAAAATGAAGCTAAAATTAACAATATAGTTACAAAAAAGTTAGCAACTGAAATAGCAAAAAGCGTAGATGAAATGTTAGCAAAAGCAGAAATTATGTTGAATATCTACATAACAGAGGTAAGGAACATAGTTGTTGAAAATAGAGACTTTAACAGCTATGACGAGAAAAATAAAAGAGCTGTTATAAAAGCTTATGAGCTTGCAAACAACATTATGACACTTAGTTCAACACAAATACTCAATTTAGATGGTGCTATAAATTCAAACATTATAAAAGAGATACATAACATGAATCTTATTTATGAAAATTTTGGTTCAGAAGATAATGTTGATGAAAAAAAATACAAAGAGCCTATTAATATAGATAGGACAAGTACTTATGAGCTTAACGATATTATTTTAACAAACTGATATAAAGTTTACTCTTTTAAAAATTCACAAAGTTCTATTTCAAGGATTTGTGATATTTTTAATAGATGTTCAAGGTTGAAATGCGTGCCGTTATAGTAAATTTCGGCACCAGAGATAACAGAAACAGATTTATAGCCCATTTGCAGAGATAGGTCGAGTTGAGACAAGTTTTTTTCTTTTCTAAACTTAGCTACATTCTTCCCAATGAGTACATAAAAATGTTCTGGTGAAATTTTGTTCATAAGATAAACGCCCTATTGTTATAGATTATAGTTGGCTAAGTTTATCTGCTGTACAATGCTTTATCAATCTGTATAAATACAATGTACTATAATAGAGTATAAGAATTAATAGATTGATTAAATTAATAATAAAAGGAAATAAAAAATGATAAGTCCATGGAAAATGTTAGGTGGAGTAGCGGTAGGTGTAGGTGCTGTTGCAGCAGCACCATTTACAGGAGGTGGTTCACTTCTAGCAGGATCTACAGTATTAGCTTCTTTAGCAGGTGCTGGTACTGTTGCTGCGGCTGTTGGTGTAGGTGCAGTAGGAGCAGGTATAGGAGCAAAACTTTCTCATGATGAAGAACAAGAAAAGCAAAAACTAGAAGATGCTATAGCAAAACAAGCAGCACAAACTAAACAGGCAGAACAAGCTTTAAATGATATGATTCCTAAGTTCACATCTCAAGAGGATTATTTTAACTTAGTAAAAGCTATGACGGCAGTAGGAATAGCTTGTGCAAATTGTGATGGTGAAATAGTTGAAGCAGAAAGAGCAGACATAGATGAATTTATTAGTGGTCTTTCTGGTGCTAATTTACCAGATTATGTTAAAAAAGATATTGAGTACATGTACGCAAATCCTCCAAGATTAAGATTAGCATTTGATATGGTTAAAAAAGTACCATCAGAATCATTTGATTTTTTTGATCAAATAGTTGATATTACTATTAGTTCAGATAATGTAGAGCATGAAAAAGAAAAAGAATTTAAACAAGACTGGGAACAGCTTAAAAGAATGTCATAAATTATTTTGTAGCCTTTGTGCTACGAATAATTTAATACTAAAAATATGGTTTTGAGTATTAAGTTATTATGTTTACTGGAGAGAGATATGAACGATAAAATAGCAAAATATAAGAATAGGAAAAAAATTGTGGCTGATAATATTTACATATCAAGAAAAATACCAAACAATGATGAAGACACTGAATATATCAACAAAATGATACAAAATGATACATATGATTATGACTTTACAGTAACTCCTGAAGAGGCAAAAGACTTCCTAATACAATTTAAAAAAGAGTTCAACGATGAAAGATTTAATAAGCTTGTAAATGATTGTAAAAAAGAAGTTATAAGTTCTATTGTAACTCCATTTGGACTAGGTCAAGTTGTCGCAGCTTATGATAAAACAGGTGGGAATGTTGATACTATTCATAATGTTAGAAATGTAGACAAAACTGGAATTGGTATGAGCGAAGAGGAATCCTTGCAAAATGGGATGGGCATATATGCTACAGAAGAAGCTAAACAAAACCATGAGAATAA
This sequence comes from Helicobacteraceae bacterium, assembly GCA_013138865.1. Classification (GTDB taxonomy): domain Bacteria; phylum Campylobacterota; class Campylobacteria; order Campylobacterales; family Sulfurimonadaceae; genus GLR69. The sequence goes on from WTBY01000018.1 coordinate 48,031, forward strand.
AGAAGAGTATAGTTCTAAAGATTATCATGACAATAATCCAGAATACTCAAAAACAAGAGAAGCTAATACAAAGCTTAAAGAAGATAGTGTACTTATCGATGGCTATACAGGTCAAACTTTTGATGAAGGCACCAAAGATCAAGTAGAACATATAATAGCAGCAAAAGAAGTTGATGATGATACAGGTAGAGTACTTGCTAATGTAGATGGTAGTGAGTTAGCTAATAGAGGTAGTAATCTTACGGCAACATCACAAAGTGTCAATGGCTCAAAGCAAGAGGATTCTGCTCCTAATTTTTTAAAAAGAGTTGCAAAAAATAAAGAAAAAATACAAAACCTTGAAGCCAAACAAAACTTAACTCCTGAAGAAGAAAAAGGACTAGCCAGATTAAAAAGAGTAACACAAGTTGATGAAGATGAAGTAAAAAAGTTAGATAAAAAAGCTAGAAATGAATACAATAAAGAAATAAATAAGGCATATTATACCAGCAAAAAATTTGTAAAAAATACTATAGCAACAGGTGGAAAAGAAGGTGCTAAAATGGGTATGCAACAAGCACTAGGACTTATTATAACTGAGTTTTTCACTGCTATATTTGATGAAATTTTAGATATATACAAAAATGGTTTTACACATGGTTTTGATGATGATAGATTTTTTAGTGTCTTAAAAGATAGGTTAAATAAAATCTCAAAAAGGGTAAGTGCTAAGTGGAAAGATGCCGCTATAGCTTTTAAAGATGGCTTTATATCAGGATTTATATCAAATTTAGCAACTACTGTTATTAATATGTTTATAACAACTGGAAAAAGAGTTGTTAGGATTATAAGAGAAGGAGTGTTCTCATTATTTAAAGCGGTGAAATTACTTACATTTCCACCTGAAGGTATGAGCTATGAAGATGCTATGCATGAGGCTAAAAAATTAATTGCTAGTGGATTAATTGTTACCTTAGGTGTAATCGCCGAAGAGTATATAGATAAGCTAATAAGAAGCACTGTTATTTTAGAACCTTTTGCTGATGTTATTACAGCTGTATTTGTTGGTGCTATCACTGGTCTATCAATTACAATGGTAGTTTATTATATTGAAAAAAATAAAAATGATAAAGATGCTATACAATTATTAATGACTCAAACTGATGAAAAAGTTGAGAATATTGAACAGATGTTGATTCCACTGAGACAACCAATAAGCTCATAGTTTATTAAGACAATTTATGACCTACGAACTATATAAGATACTAGAGAGACCAGAAGCATCAAAGTTTGGTGCTTTAGTTCAAAAAATTATCCTAATAAATATCCTAATAAATATTTTTGTTGTACTTATTACAGAATCTTTTACACTAACGAACAATATATTAAATATTTTTATTTTAGTCGAAAATTTTACAGTACTTATCTTTATGGTAGAGTTATTTACTAGGTATATAGTTATTGGCTACAATGAACAGTATAAAGGTTTAAAAGGCAGAATAAAATTTACTTTTACATTTTATACAATTATTGATATTTTATCCATTATTCCATATTTTATAGTAGGTACTTCTTCAGGTACTTTACTATTAAGAATTGTTAGATTTCTTCGGTTTTTAAGAATTTTAAAGCTTGTGAGAATGAAAAAAGTACTCGAAAAGTTTTTTAATTTAGGGTCATTTGCTACATCAAATATTTTTACTCAAATAATGATTTTATTTGTTCTTGGTATAGTATTTATCTTTATTTTTGGATTTGCTTACAAATCGCAAGATACTAGTATAATGATCTTTTTAGAACCATCTGCAATAGCAGAATCTGATAACTCATCAGAGCTTCTTTTTGGTATTTTGGAATTATTAATTGGCTTGTTGATAGGTGGTGCTTTTATCTCAATTATAACTGAAGCACTAGTTAATATTACGCAAACTGTTAAAAATGGGTATTACCCTTTTAAGGGAACTGGGCATATACTTATTATAAACCAAAATATTAAGTTAAAATATATTTTAGAAGAAATTAATAGCTATTACCTTAGTGCAGAACAGATGCAAGATGTTGTTATATTTTTGCCGTTTGTTAAAGATATAGATAGTATTAAACAAAATATTAAAAGTTATTCTAATCTTGATATTAAACTAATTTCTGGAGATATTTTAAATTTTAATTCTTATACGAGAGTAAATATTAATGGAGCTAAAAAAGTTCTTATTCTTAAGAATAATGATACTGACACACAAAATTTAAATGCAAAAACATCAAGGTACATATTAACAAATAATAATTTTAATAATCCAGACTTGGAGTTTATTATAGAAGCTCAAGAAGGAAAAAATATTAAATACATCTATGAGCAAATATTTAGTGATGTTGATAATAAATATACTTTAGTAGAACATAACATTATTATACAAAAATTTTTAAATCGATCAATTATAGAACCAAATTATTTTAAAATATATTCTAGTATCTTATCGTTCAATGGGTATGGATTGTACAAAATTCAAGCTAATAAAATATACAAAGATAGTTTAAGTTTTAAAGAAGCCTATATGCAACTTAATAATGGAATATTAATAGGAATAAGAAAAAAGAAAAAATTACTTTTAAACCCTGATGATAATACTATAATATATCCGGAAGATACACTTGTAGTAATTCTTAAAAATGAAGTGACATATACAATTGACAACAATCAGATAGATTTGAATATATCTGTCGATATTGAGAAGCTATATTTACAAACTTCAAGAAATGTATGTATAGTGGGTAACTATGATACTATTAATAAAAAAAGTATTACTCACTTTTTGGATAAAAAAAGTTCTCAAAACTTAGATACTATAGTTTTAAAAAATAATGAGTATATGGATATAGCAATTTGGGATAAGATAATCGAAAAAAACTATGATACTATTATTTTAAACCTTGAAGATAATGATGAGTTTTTATTAACAATGTATCTAAGAAATATTTACAAAGATAATCAATCTTTTTTAAATTCAATTGTCAATATCATACATGACCCTACTATTTACAAACTATTAGAAAATAAAAATAATTATGACAATATTATACTATCAGAAAAACTAGTTAGTGTTTATATGTCAGTAGTTATGTTTAATAAAGATGTTGTAGATATTTTTGATGAGCTTTCAGAGTCTAAAGGAAATGAGTTTTACCTACTAGAATCTAATAAATATAAAACACTAATAGGTTTAGAGAAACAAAAAATTAAATATGCATTAAAACAAAATAATATGATTTTCATAGGTACAATTGAAGATAAAAAATTTATAATAAATAGCAAAACAGTAAAAGAAAATTCAAAAATAGTTGTGCTTGCACTTGGAGTGACAGAATAATAAGTACTTAGAGGTGAAAATAAATTAAGCTGTTAAGCTGTCTTGATTTTTAGGTGCATTATAAAGTGTGATTCTGGAACCTTATTATGTACTTTTGGATTTAAAAAAGATGAGTTTATTATGCATTTGGAGATGTGGAAGATGTTATGGAATTATTTGGGTATAAATAAACGTGACAGTTTTATAGAAATATGCTATAATATAGTCACGATATAAAAAGGAGAAACTATTATGCAAACAATTGATAAGATAGGACGTAAGATTAATGCTTTACCTATCGGCAGAATAGTCCCTTTTTCATATATTGATTTAAAAGATGTTTCAAAAGACACTGTAAGAAAATATTTACACAGATTACATGAACGTGGGATAATTTCTATAGTCGAAAGAGGCTATTTTGAGAAAATAGAACCTTTTCATGAACTTTTATTTGTATATGGTTCACTTAAAAAAGGTTTTGATAATCATAAACTCTTAGAAAAATCAACAAAAAGACTTGGAAAGGCTAAAACAGTTAGTAAGTTTGCTATGTTTGAAGATACATTTGGAAACTATCCTTATTTAATACTAAAACCAATTACTAAAGTTGAAGGTGAACTCTATCAAATCAATAGAAAAGAACTCTTAGAAAGAATAGATGAGTTTGAAGGTACCCCTGAATACTACCAGCGAAAAAAAATAAAAGTTAAAACTCATCATGGTATCAAATATGCCTATACATATGTTAGAGAAACTTCTGAAATGCCTGCAAATCAAAAACCACTAGAAGTGTGGCAGAATAACACTGATTATAAAGTTGACAAACTTAATAGTTTCCTAGAAAAGTTACAATAACCTATATTGGAAAATATACATTCAATTGACAATAAATAGCATATTGTATATAATATCAATATACAAGGAAATAAATGAAATTTGATTGTTTAGATATAGAAACTATTGTTGGATTTGAATGGGATGAGGGAAATATCCATAAAAATGAAAACAAACATGGTCTAAAGTGGACGGCAATTGAAGAAGTTTTTTTTAATGAACCATTACTAATTGTAGAGGACTTTAAGCACTCTGTGAATGAGTGCAGATGTGTAGCTTTAGGTAAAAATGATTTTGATGATTTAGTCACTGTAGTTTTTACAATAAGAGATAAACACATTAGAGTTATATCAGCAAGAGCTATGAGTAAAAAGGAAAGGATGATTTATGAAAGATCTTAAACAACTGCCTGAATTTAAAAATGAATCAGAAGAAGCTACATTTTGGGATGAGCATGATGTAACAGATTATTTTGATATGCAAAAAGCCAAACCAGTTAGATTCTCTAATCTAAAGAAAACAACAAAAAGTATATCGTTACGTTTACCTGTTGATATGATAGAAGAGTTAAAAGTAAAAGCAAATGCTATGGATGTACCTTATCAATCATTAATTAAAATATTTTTAACTAATGCTCTGAAAACAGCCTAAGTTTATTTTGCTAATATTTTATAAAGATTATGTAAAATTAAAAAAATCCCTACCAACTACTAAAAAATACCAAAAAAGTAGGGATTTATAAATCTATAAAAAGCCCTTATACAAGTAAATATAGAGATTTTATAGCAAATATTAATAGGTTGATGGGCTAATATATTTATAAATTAGATTTCTGAAAAAATTGTTTTGATTTTTAGGGGCATTATAAAATAAACCTTGTTTTCAACTCAACCGTTATAATAAAAATTTAATTTTCACTTTAATACCAAATTAAATCTAAATTTGATACTATATATTGTTTTAATTAAAAAGGTGAATTACATGTATTTAAGTCAAGATATAAAACCAATTAGTTACTTAAAAGCAAAAACAGCTGATGTAATAAACAATGTAAATCAAAATCAAAGAGCAATAATCATAACACAAAATGGTGAAGCAAAAGCAGTTGTGCAAGATATTAAAAGTTATGAGAATTTACAAAATTCCTTAAATTTATTAAAATTAATTGTTCAAAGTGAAAATGATATTGAAAATAATAATATCACAGAACAAGAAGAAATGTTTAAAACTCTCGAACAAAAATTATTTAGATAAAATCAAATGAAACAATTTGAAGTTATATGGACTAAAAATGCTGAGTTTGACTTAGAGTTAATTATTGAATATATTAAAACAAATAGTTTTGATACAGCAAAAAAAATATTTTTTGCTTTAAAAGAAGAATGTAAGAGTTTATATTGTTTCCCCCAAAGAAAAAAAATTGTACCTGAATTACAACAAATTGGTATTTTAAAATACCGAGAAATTATCCATAAGAGATGGAGAATAATATACAAAATTGACAATACAAAAGTTTATATTTTATTGGTAATAGACTCAAGTAGAAATTTAGAGGATATATTATTTCAAAGATTAATTAATAAAAAAGTATAAAAACCATTAAAAAGTAAAAGAGTTAATCAGATTGATTTAGGTACAATTTTACTATGAAAAAACGAAACTTTATACTTAATAGTGATAACATAGAAAATTTAGAAAACTTTAGTGAAATACTGAAAAAAGACTTTAGTACTATAATAAATGAAGCTTTAGAAGAGTACTTTGAAAAAAAGCAAAAAAACCTACTTGAAAAAAATATTTCTGATGAAAATGCTATGACTAGCCTTGATTTTGATGAATTTTGGGATGATGTAGACATTTAATGAACTCACTTAGCATATTCGGTACAAGCTCTGACGCTGGAAAGTCTACTCTATCTTTTGCTATAACTTACTTGCTACACCATCGTGGTGTAAAAGTTGCACCATTTAAAGCTCAAAATGTTTCTAACAACTCTCAAGTAACTGACGAAGGTGGTGAGATTGCAATTGCTCAACATTTTGCAGCAGAAGCTATAGGACTCAAAACTAGCACTGATATGAATCCTGTTCTTTTAAAATCTGGCGGAAGGTCTACTGCTCACATGATTTTAAATGGTAAAAGTGTCGGTAATAAAGATGTTCGAGAGTACTATAGAGATATAAATATGCTAAAACCTCATGTAAAAAAAGCCTTCAAAAAACTTTGCAAAGAGTATGATTGTATTGTTGCAGAAGGTGCTGGTAGTCCTGTTGAGTTAAACTTAATGAGTAAGGACTTGTCAAATATCTATATAGCCAATGAGTTCAAAACTAAAATAGTTCTTGTAGCAGATATACAAAGAGGTGGGGTTTTTGCTTCTATTTATGGTGTTTATAAGCTACTACCTAAAAAACTTAGAGAAAATGTTATAGGTGTTATTGTCAATAAATTTCAAGGTGACATAACACTTTTTGATGAAGGTGTAGAGATTATAGAGAAGAAGTTCGGTTTAAAAGTTCTAGGTGTTGTACCATTTAGACCTTTTAACCTTGGCTTTGAAGATAGTGCTTCCATTATGAACTATGTTCAAGACACATCAAAAGCTAGTATAAAAGTCGGTGTTATTAAACTTCCTCACATTAGTAACTTTACAGATTTTGAACCTCTTATTGTCGATAAAGAAGTTGATCTTAGTTTTATCTCTAATGCAAGTGATACCGCTACTTGTGATTTAATAATAGTACCAGGTAGCAAAATGGTGTTAGAAGATTTAAAGTGGTTAAAAAAGAGAAATTTCGAGAAAATTTTAAGCTCAAAAAAACAAAAAGTAGTAGCTATTTGTGGTGGTTATGAAATGATGCATGAAACTATTTTAGACCCTCAAGCCGTAGAGTCAGACTTAAAAAAATTCTCTGGTTTTGGGCGCATAAAAGGTGAAGTCTTATTTGCTAAGCAGAAAATTGTAAAAAAGGGAAGTTACAATATTTTTGGGTTTATGGTTGATGGTTATGAGATACATAACGGTACTACTAAAAATAGAAATCAAAAGAGCAAAAACTTATATGGAACATTTGTTCATGGTCTATTTGATAGCGATGAAATACGTAAGTACCTATTTTCAAAAATAGACCCAAACTACAAAGGTTATAACTTTAAAAAGTACAAAGCTAAAGCTATTAAAAAGTTTGCAAAACACATAAATAAACATGTAGATATTGACTTTATAGAAAATGCGTTATATTAGCACTATTTTAGTTTAATTACCTTCGTAAATAATTACACGATTTCGACCTTCTTCTTTTGCTCTATAAAGTGCCTTATCTGCTGCTATATAAATAGCATGTGTGTCAAAAGTAGAACTTTGCGTATCAATACTTAGAAGACCAAAAGATGCTGTAACATAATCACTTACAGAATTTTTCGAGTGAGGAATATGTAGTTTCTCCACTTCCATACAAATCTCATTTGTATATCTAATAGATTCTTCAAGAGACTCTCCTGCAAAGAAAAATCCAAACTCTTCACCACCCAACCTAAAACAGAAGTCACCACTTCTACTTAACTTACTCTTTAATAGTTTAGCTACTGCTTTTAGGGTATTGTCCCCTTCTTGATGACCATAAGTATCATTATATGGTTTAAAAAAGTCTATATCCAACATAACGAATGTAAATTGTAACTTATCTCTTTTAGCACGATTTAACTCTTTTTCAACTATTTCATCATAATAACGGCGATTGAAAAGATCTGTTAGTCCATCATGTATAACTTCTTTTTCTAATTTTATATTTACTCTTTTTTCATAATTCAATTTAACATTTTCTTGACTCTTAAATAACTGATTAATAATATCACCTTTAAGAAGATTTTGACGTGTTACTTCATAAGAACAATAAATTTTATGTATTACATCTTGGTTGACATTACACTCTAGCCTTAAAGATCTACCACCATTAGCCAAATCCTCAATAGCTTCAGTTATCTTATCTATCTGTTTCTTTGTAGCTTTCACAAATATAAAAATTATCAATGTAGTAGCAAATAAAATAATAAATATATATGCAATCCACAACCTGATATTTTCTTTAGTATTATTTAAATTATTTTCAACAAGAGTGTATATATCGTATATATAATAGTTTATAAATTTATTTATATTATTAATATGCTCTGTTGTTAGTTCAAACCAAACTTTTGAATCTAAGTTTTCATATTTTTTATCAATTATTTTGAGTTTATAATCCAAAATTTGATTAACTAAGGGTGTAGTTAATAGGTTATTTATTGTTTTTTTATACTTTAGTGTAGCAGTTTGTTCAAGTATACTTCGATAAGTTCTTTTAGCACCAGAGAGTTCAACGAATGCTGTATGCTCATCATTAGTAGAAGCTTTTTGCTCAATAATTATTATGCCTTGTGCTCTTTGTAGACCCATTATCTCTTTCATATTAAGAATAGAAGATAGTGTTGATAGAGAGTTAGATATCTCCTTATCTGTATTCATTAACATAATTTTTGATGTAATAAAAATTATATTTTTAATCATTTTTTTATAAAAATTGATCTCTTCAATTTTTGCTACTGTTTTATTATCTACTTTTTTTCGAATATTCTTAAGCGTTGCTACATCTATTTCAAGTGTATTTAAAGATTTAATTATAGAATTGTTTTTCTCTAAATTAAGTGCTTCAATATTATTGATAAGCATTTCTATATTTTTATTAGAAATTTTACGCTGTTTGTTTAACTTAGCTATAAATTTATTATTTTTAGAAGAGATATGCCCACTTGATAGGCCTCTCTCAATTTGAAGTGAATGAGAGAGTTCATTTAGTCCAAAAATAGTATATGTAATATTTGACATTTTTTCTATTCTTGTATATTTATTATACTCATCTATAATAATAAAAGAAGCAAAAATGATCATCCCAATTAGTGGAATTACTGCAGAAAAAACCAATCTACGTGTAAAGGTAATTCTAGAGTTTATTTTTTTTATCAATCTAATGAACCATGATTCCTTCTGTTTTTTATTCTCACAAATACCACACTTTTTAAAAGACTCTACAAGTGGCATATCTTCAGTAATTATGTGATTGATTAACCAATCCGTTAAAAAGGTAGTTATCTCTTTTGCATTAATATAACTCTTTGTTGCAAAAAACTTCTCTTTTAAATCTGGAATTTTATTAGCAAATGATTGATGCTGTTTACAATGTTCATCATAGCTTTCATAGCTACATTGTTTAATAAAAGATTCTTCTCTTTGAAAATGTTTTATTGTGTAATCTTCTAAATCTGCAAAAATAATTTCAAATTCATCAGATTTGGCATCATTATCTATTGCTTCTGATAAATGATTTATAATTTTTAAAAGTTTTTTATGATCATCATCTAGTACTTTTACTCCTAAACTTAAGCCATCATTCCATTGAATCACATATTTCCCTTACTTAATGCACGTATTAACATCTCTAATTATACCTAAAAGAGCATTATATAATAGTGCAAGTTAGTAAAATAATTATTTTAACTTAATTAGATATAATCATCTAAATTATATTATTTAAGGACTATTATTTATGAAAGATATTAAGAAAGTATTTGAGTGGGCTAAAGTAAATGGAGATGCTAAAATTATTGATAGAATTTTAGTTGGTTTACTTCCAGAACTTTTAAAAAACAATATGAAATCAACAAGTAAAGATATAGAAAATTCTAAAACTATTGATGTATCAGATGAATTATATAACATTATAAAAACTAAAAGTGAAGAGCTTGTTGGCAGCTCTTTTGACAATTAGGAGTTTATTATGTTTAATATAAATGATTACGAATATGATACAAAACATAATTACCTAGAGATAGCTGGTGAAGCAATGATATTTCATTGTCATCATTACCTTACAAACCTTCAAAGAACAATTTTAGACGCTGAATACATAGATAGTCGACCTTTTATTATAGGTAGTGCTGCTGATGCTATCTATAACCAGCTCTCAAACTTGTGTACTGGACTTGATGTTGATGAGTCAAAAGAGATGGCACAAGATATTTATAAAGTCTTTGGTTATGGGCTTATAAACTTATCGAGTATGGATGAAAATGGTATAACTTTAACATCAACAAAGTCTATTTTTTCTAAAACATGGCAGCTGAAATTTGGTAAAAGTGAAAAACCTGTTGATTACTACACAACAGGTTTTTTAGCTGCTGCTTACGCAGTAATTTATAAAAAAGAACTCAAAGATGTAAATGCAGTGCAAACTACTTGTATGGCGTGTGACGATGATATAAATACACATGTTATAACTTTTGAAAATGGAAATTTTTCCACATATCCAAAAAAACAACCAACAGTTTTTAATGAGGTAGAAAAGGTATCTTTAAATTGGGAACATGAAGAGGCAGTGACAAATGCATTTTTAGGTGCTCACGCGACTATGGTTGGAAACGAAGAGGGATTTATTAATGCTTTTGGTGTTTACCTTGTTAGAAACCAAAGTGATTTTGTAAATAGACTACAGTTTGAATTTATTAAGGCTATGACTGAAGTTGCAGGTGAATATGGTGTAACTTTAGGTGGAGAACTTCTTCTTGAAGCTGGTCATGCTTGTGGATTTTTCACTTATGGTGGAATCATGACATCTGCAGAGTGGGAAGGTGCTGTTAAACCTTACCTTAAAACTAAAGAGGACTGGATCAAAGGTCTTGCTGCATTAGTCAATACGATGGGTTGGGGTTATCATACAGCAGTTGAACTTTCAGAGCAAAAAGCAGTTTTTAGAAACTATAATGACTTTGAAGATTTAAGTTATGTAAGAATGTATGGAAAATCAGAATACCCTATACATTGGGCTAACAGCGGTGGTTTTACTGGTCTAATGCAATTGGTTTATAATACAGATATTGTAAATGGTGAGAGAATAGAGACAGAAGAAGGCTTTAGAGAGATGAGAAGAGCTAAGGTTGGATACAAGACAGATATGACGAAGAGTATCTCTTGTGGAGATGACTACTTAGAAGTAATAGTTTATTTATAATTAGGTTAAAATGAATAATAACAGTACAAGTTTGCTTTCATTAAATGAGCTTCAAGCTCAAAATGATAGACAAACAAAAATTTATAACAGACTATATGAAATTGGAAAAAGTTTTAATGAAACTCTTGGTATAGATGAGCTTTATGAAACAGCTACACAATTTGCTCAAAATGAGTTAAATTTTCAAAAATGTTTAATCTTTGAACATGACGATGAAAATGGATGGTTTAAAGTAGTTAAATCAGTTGGTTATGATAATCCAATTGAGAAAAAAGTATTAGGGATTATAAACCTACTATTATCTGGTGAAGTGATTGACTACTTACGTATTAATGCGAAGCCTATTTTACATACTCAAAATAATCCAAATAAAATTGTTGAAAAGCTTGTTAAATCACTATTTTTAAATGAAGCATATTTTGAACTATTTGGTGGAGATATTGAAATTCCATTTGGTCTTATTGTAGTTGGAAATGGTACTAAAGATATAGAAAAGTATTCTAGTATTCAGATTGATAAGATGGTTACTCTTGCACTTGGTACTTTTATAACACAATTTTCAAATACAATAAAAAGCGTAATTTTTTATGAAGCATGGCACAATGAAAAACAAAGCTTAGAAGAAAATATTATTCAAAGAACTAAAAAGATAAACGAACAAAAAAAGACTTTTGAAGCAATATTTAAAATATCAAATGATGGTATTTCAATTTTAGATAGTGAAACAAGTGCATTTTTAGATGTTAATCAAGCGTTTGCAGATATTACAGGTTTTACAAAAGAGGAACTCTTAAGAACAAGCTGCATAAAGCTAACCTCTCAAGAAGATAAAATCAGAAGTCAAGAGATTATTCAAGAGGTTATAAAAAAAGGTTTTGTAAAAGATTTTATAAAAACTTGTATCATAAAAGATGGTGTAAGAATTTTAACAAATATGTCTCTAACACTTATGAGTGATAAAAAAACTATACTTGCAAGTGTAAAAGATATAACTAAACAAAAAGAGTTAGAGCAAAAGTTAATAGAATCTAAAATTAAAGCTGAAGATGCAACAAAAGCAAAAAGTGAATTTTTAGCGAATATGTCTCATGAGATAAGAACTCCTATGAATGGAATAATAGGAATGAGTCATTTAGCACTTGGGACTGAGCTAAATAATAAACAAAGAAACTATATACAAAAAATAGATAGCTCTGCTAAATCTCTTCTTGGTATTATTAATGATATTTTAGATTTTTCAAAAATAGAAGCTGGTAAGTTAAATATTGAAAAGCTTGACTTTAATCTATTTAAAGTTATGGACAGTGTTATAAACTTAGTAGAAATTAAGGCACATGAAAAAAATCTAGAACTTATAATAAGCTATGCAACTAATTTGGGAAAATATTTTTATGGGGATAGTTTAAGAATTAGTCAAATTTTAACTAACTTGCTTGGTAATGCGATTAAATTTACATCTAGCGGTGAAATCGGAATCTATATAAGTAAAATTGAAAAAAATAAAATTAGGTTCGAAGTAAAAGATACCGGTATAGGGTTAACACAAGAACAACAAACAAAACTATTCAAATCCTTTTCTCAAGCTGATGGGAGTACAACAAGAAAGTATGGCGGAACAGGTTTAGGACTTACTATTTCTAAACAGTTAGTTGAGCTTATGGATGGAAAGATATGGGTAGAAAGCGAAGTAAATAAAGGTAGTAATTTTATTTTCGAGATTGAACTACCTCAAAATGAGACAAAGAAAAAAGAGTTAACATCATTTAAAGGTAAAAAAGTACTTATAGTTGATGATCATGAAACTTGGCATGAAATATTAAAAAATATTTTAAAAATGTTTGATATTACTGTAGAAACTGCATTTAGTGGTCAAGAAGCAATTGATAAGATCAAAGAGTGTAATAATGTATACGATTTGGTGTTAATGGATTGGAATATGCCAGGGCTTGATGGTATAGAGACTTCAAGAATAATAAAAAATGAGTGTATGACTTGTAGTAAACAAAATAGTTGTGATACAAAACTACCACCTACCGTTGTAATGGTTAGTAGTTTCAGACAAGAGAGTATAGTAAAGTTAGCAGAAGAGATCGGTATAGAAGCCTTTTTACAAAAACCTATAAATCCATCCATGCTAAATGATGTTTTAAGTGGAGTCTTTTTAGATTATATAAAAGATGTAAACTATACTCATCAAAGTAAAGAGCTAGAATTGAAAGAAAATCTTAAAACTCTAAATGGTAGTAAGATTCTTTTAGCTGAAGATAATAGTATAAACCAAGAGATAATTATAGGACTACTAGAAGATACTGGAATAGACGTAGATATAGCTAATAATGGAAAAGAGGTAGTAGATAAATTTACTACAGACAATGAATATGAACTACTACTTATGGACTTACAAATGCCTATAATGGATGGTTTTGAAGCTACTAAAATAATAAGATCTATTAACAAAGAGATACCAATAGTAGCATTAACTGCGAATGCCATGTTAGAAGATGTAGAAAAAACAAGAAAAGCAGGTATGAATGAACATCTAAACAAACCTATAGATGTTCAAAAACTATATAAAACACTTTTAAAATATATTAGTAAAAAAAGTGACATAAGTGATACCAAGCACAGTAGCACAAGTAATAATTTAATTCCAGATTTTGATACTATTGACAAAAAGTTAGGTTTATCACATATGGGTGGCTCTAACAAGCTATATTCAAAAATATTAAATAACTTTGTGGAAGACTATAAAGATTTCAATATAGATAATGTGACAGAAGACGAGTTTAAAAGAGCTACTCATACATTAAAAGGGCTAAGTGCAAATATAGGTGCTATGGCTCTAAATATTTTGGTAAGTAAAATTGATGAAACTGGAGATAAATCTATACTTTCAAAACTGTATGAAAGTTTAAATATAGTGATAAAAGATATAGAAGATAAACTTGTAACAACTGCTAAAGAACATATAGAAATTGAAAAGAATGTGATAGATATAGATCAAACAGCTAAATTATTTTTAAAATTACAAGCTGCTGTTGAGAAAAAAGCACCTAAAGACACTAAGGTAATTATTGAGGAGCTTGAAACTTATGCACTCTCATATAAATACTGCGAGTTGTTAAAACAGGTAAAAGAGTATGTAAAAAAATATAAATTTAAAGAGATTTTAGAACTATTAGAGGATAGATTATGAGTGAACAAAAAACTATATTAATAGTTGATGATACGGAAACAAATATTGACATCCTAGTTGACTTGTTGGATGATTACGATATTCGTGTAGCACTTGATGGTATGAGTGCTATTGAAATTGTAAATGATGAAAATATAGATCTAATTTTACTTGATATTATGATGCCTGAGATAGATGGATTTGAAGTTTGTAGAAGACTTAAGCAAAATCCAGCAAACAGTAATATACCTATAATCTTTTTAACCGCAAAAACAGATGAAGATTCTATAGAAAAAGCATATGAAACAGGTGGATCAGATTTTGTAACAAAACCTTTTAGACCTAGGGAGCTGTTGGCGAGGGTAAACAAAGAGCTTAAACTACAATCTATGATTAAACATTTAGAATATATCTCATCAAGAGATGTAATGACCGGAATTTATAATAGAAGAAAATTCTTTGAGCTATCTACATATATATTTGAAACTCAAAAAAACAACTTATATACCGTTATGATAGATATAGACAAATTTAAATCTATTAATGATCAATATGGACATCCAACAGGTGACAAAGTTATAAAGATGGTTGCAAAAACAATAAGTGAGTACATTACTACAGGTACAGTATTTGGTAGATTGGGTGGAGAGGAGTTTGCTATTGTTTGTACCAATAAAACAGATGATGAAGTTATGCAAGATATAGAAAGTATACGAGTACTCATTCAAGATTTAGAAGTTTTATCAGATGATGGCGAGGTTATAAAATTTACTATTAGTAATGGTATCTCAAAGATTAATGAAAATACTGAAAGTTTAGATGAACTTTTAAAACATGCAGATGATGCACTGTATGAAGCGAAAGGTACAGGTAGAAACAAGGTTATCTTTGGAAGCTAAATTTTTGATACAATTACATACTTAAAAAGATTTTGTGTACACATAAACAAGTTAATGGATAAAAATGGACTTAATAGATAGAAAACTACATTTAGACAAAGTTATAGAGCGAATAGAGTTTGCTAGAGTTTGCGTGAATCAACACCATATAGTTAAAACTGTTGCGATCAGTAAATATAGTAAAAGTGAAGATATAAAAGATCTTTATGAGATCGGTGTCCGTGCATTTGGCGAAAATAAGGTACAAGACCTAGAGACTAAAAGCAAAGAGTTAGAAGAGTTACCACTTGAGTGGCACTTTGTAGGCTCACTACAGAAAAATAAAATAAATAAGCTAATAGCACTAGACCCTTATCTATGTCACTCACTAGACTCATTAGAGTTGGCACTAGCACTTGACCAAAGACTAGAAGCTTCTTCGACTACTATGAATGCACTACTTCAAATAAACAGTGCAAATGAAACTACAAAGTCGGGTGTAAGTAAAGAAGAGGCGAAAGATATTTATCAGCAAATAAGTGAAAGTTGTAAAAATATAAACCTAAAAGGTGTTATGAGCATAGGTGCTCATAGTGAAGACGAGAAACTAATACGTAAAAGTTTTCAAGATACTTATAAAATATATGATAGTTTAGATCAAGCTACTATATGTTCGATGGGTATGAGTGGTGACTTTGAAGAAGCTATAAGATGTGGATCTAATATGGTTCGCCTTGGTAGTATTTTATTTAAGTAGTAGCAACTGTTTCCCTGCGGGGCTAATGTGACTTCATAATTCTTTTAGAATTAGAAGTAAGCAAACTCTAGCACAAGCCTTTGGCTTTGCACTGAATTTACTTATAAGGATATATAATGAGTGTAGAAGAACAACTAAAAAGAAGAAGTGATTCAAAGTGTGAACTATGTGCAAGTGAAGATAAGTTAAGTGTTTATGAAGTATCTCCTTCAGACTCAACTGCCGAACAGTCTATTTTATTATGTGCAACTTGTTTGGCTAACCTTAAAAAAGATGAGCTTGATGAAAATGACTGGCGTTGTCTAAGTGACAGTATGTGGTCAGGTGAAGCTGCTGTTCAAGTTATGGCGTACAGAATTTTAAGCAAAACTGCACAAAGCGATCTTTTAGATCAACTATACTTAGAGCCAGAAGTACAAATTTGGGCAGATGCAGGTATCTCAAATGAGGTAACAGTTCTACCTCGTGATAGCAATGGTGTTGAACTTAAACATGGTGACACAGTAGTTGTGATCAAAGATCTAGATGTTAAAGGTGCTGGCTTTACAGCAAAACGTGGAACTGCTGTTAGAAATATATCGATCTCAGACTCTGAACATATAGAAGGTCGTGTTAATGGAACTAAAATAGTTCTAAAAACATGCTTTCTTAAAAAGTCTTAAATATCCTCATTTGCTAACTGAATAACAACTCTAAAGCCTATATTAACTGACTTTTGAGTTGGTATGCTTTGGTTATGAAAAGATGAAAAACAGTAATTTGCATCAAAGTCCCAAGAACCACCACGAAGTACTTTATATTTTTTTTCTTTAACTATTTCCGATAGACCATCATAGTTTGCATCATAGTCTCCTTTTGCGCCTTTTTTAGCATAGTGATCCAAGTTATGGTCTATATGCCAGTCTTCACACCACTCCCAAACATTACCATGCATATCATAAAGTCCCCACGGGTTTGGTTTTTTCTTTCCAACATGGTTTACTCCATATTGACGCATATCTGTCTCAATTTTAAAAGCATTTTCATCATACCAAGCATATTCACCTAGCTTACTAGAGTCATCTCCAAAACTAAAGTCAGTTGTAGTTCCTGCTTTACAAGCGTATTCCCACTCTGCCTCACTTGGAAGTTTAAACTTTTTACCAGTTTTTTTACGTATCCATTTACAATACTCAACAGCATCAGTCCAATTAACATTTATAACTGGATTTCTACCTCTACCATGCCCTTCATCAGGCACTTTTATTCTATTTGTCTGCTCACAAAAAAAGTCATATTCATCAAAAGTAACTGCATATTTAGAGATCAAAAATTTATAATCTAACCTAACTTTTATCAAAGGTTCATCATGTGATAAATTTTCGTTACCCATCATTAAAATACCCTCATTAATTATAACAAGTTCAGGTGCTTTATCCATATATAATAGTTGTTGTATTAATGTTGTTGCTTCATCTGCAAACTCACGTGAAGTAGAGCTATTTATGTAACTTTTATATATTGCTATCTCTTCTGTATTGGTTATACACCCTTTAGCTCTAGCAAGTGTATTTTTCCATAACTTTTCATCGCTATACTCTACTGTAGTAGTGCTTATATTCTCAAGTTCAAAAGCCAACTCACCCAAGGCAGTAAAGTCATTAGAAGATAGTGCTATATTTGCTCTTTCTAACCAGTTGTTATTACTCTCTTCAGCTAAATCAGTTGGTAATGTTATATTTATCATTTTCTATCACTTTCAATAGCTTTATTAACCAACTTAGCACAACTATTTATAAAGTTTGTTGTAGAAGCATCTTTATCATTTTTTATACTTAATGCCTCTAAAGATAGTTCTTGAGTTGTATATTTTCTTAAAGTATTAGCCAAAAGTGTCACATATATGTTAAAACGAGTAAGTTCACTGTTAGCCTGTTTCCAAATAATTATACCAAGGTCTGGAAAACCTAGAGGATCTTTGATCATACAACCACTAAAAGCACTGTCTCCACGTGCTGTAGCTATTTTACCACTTATAGATTCAATAGTCCAATCAGCAGATCGTCCATCACTATCAATCTGAGTATCGATCACTTTTAAAATTCGATCATCACTCCAAATTGTGCCACTCTCTTTAAGCTCTTTAGTGAATATTTTTAAAACTAATGATAAAGGCTCGCTTTGCATAGTGTTTAATGTATCAAGCCTCTTAGCATAGTCAAGTTCACTCCACATGTGAGTTAGTTGTAGAGTTAATTTAGAATTAGAACCTTTTGAATAAGCGTACAAGTGCTCAACCTGCTTTAACTTTTGAAGCGTAGACTCATCTAAAGAGTAAGTTTTAAGAACAGTAAACATTTTTTCAACTGCTTTTTTATTGTAACCATTATTCTTTGAAGCAAGATCTAATTGATAAAGTCTTATTTGCCGTGCTACTTCACTACAAGTCACTATAATTCTCCATATTTAATTTATATTCTCAACTTTCGCACATAGATTTCAATAAATCCACGAACTAAAATTGAATATTAAAGCCCATAAATAGCCACTTTTCAGTATAATTTCATCACAACAATCAATAATAAAGAAGGTGTTTTTATGG
>WTBY01000019.1 GCA_013138865.1 Helicobacteraceae bacterium
ATACTAATCAAATTGTAGGTTATTCAAATGACTCAATTAGAACTAATCCTACTATTGCTTATCAAAAGAGAACAGAACTTGTTAATAAGTTAAAAAATGGTGAGTCTATACGAGCCAACGATAACCCTACTCTTGATACTTATTTTAATGAGTACATAAATGCTAAAGAAAAAGCTAGAACACTATCTAAAAAGAAAGCATATACATACAAACATTTTTATAATAAACATATTCCTATGCAAGTGCAACAAAAAAAACTTAAGCAGCTTACTAAAATAGATTTTCAAAAGATTATAGATACTCTTGTAAGTACTGAATATAAGCCAAGTTATATTGCAACTGTTAAGACCTGCTTTTCGCCACTTTTCAATCATGCAATAAGTAATGGATTATTAACTGTTAATTTTATTTCCTCTTTACAGTTCCCAAAATATGATGCTAATAGATACTTTAGCCTATCAGAGGATAAAGCAAAAGCTTTAGTGATAGAAATTATGAACTTAGCAGATAACCAACAGCGTATTATGTTTATGTTTTTACTCAGAGGGAGAAGAGCTGGCGAAGTGTTGTCTCTCGACTGGTCTAATATAGATTTAGATCGCAAGGTATACACAATTAAAGATAGTCAGTCAAAAATTAGGCAAACACTTACTTTTACACTTGATGATGAGATTATAGAACACTTACAATATCTACAACCAAAAAAAACAGGTCTATTATTTATCAACAATCGCGGTGTAGTTCCAAAAGAGTTTTCAAGGAGTGTCTGGCTAAAAATAAAAGACAATGCAGGTATTACAGATATGAAGCTTCATGATTTTAGGCACCTATTAGGCTTTACACTCGTGAATAATAATGTACCGATAGAGCTAGTGTCAAGAGCTTTAGGACACTCAAAAATAACAACAACACAAATGTATAGTAATCAAAAAGAGCAGATGGCTAAAGAAGCGGTTGATATATATTTAAGGATAGTTAAAAAATAAGATATAATTCTAATGCGGTTCTGCTGTAGCTATATGCGACAGTTGCAACTGCTGCATATAGTTTAGTAAATTAAAACCGTGAAAGGTGATGATTTACATGTTAAGGATTATACAACTAATCCTAGAGGTTGTCAGAGAGATACTTAAGTATCTCAATGATGACTAAACGTCAAAGGGAAGCATTTTTGCTTCTCTTGTATGCAAATTATAACACAAAATCTATCATAATAAGAAACAAAAATAAAATTTAAATAGAACTTGCATCGAGACAGAAAGGACACAAAATGTCACAACGAGATAAATCGAAAAATTCCAAAGATAAGAACGGAATTTTTTCAGTACTGGTATTGTTCTTATTTGGGTATCTAATAATGATGTTTGCTGTAGCTAACGATGGTGGAAGCGTACAATTTGGGATAGGAGCAATAATTTCTTTCATTGTCGCAATGCCAATAGTCCACAAACCAAAAGCAGGTTTTTTCAGTGCGTTAGGAATGTGGATCTTGTATGTCTGTTGTGTCTATTTTTTCTACACATTAGGTGAAGGTAGAGGTTATAATACTTTTATGGAATTTATTGATAAAATTATTGAAAAATCTTTCTAAGGTAAGTTGTTACAACTCACCTTAGTAATATTTACTACAATCCTTTCATACTCTGTTGCTCTTGCTTGCTCTGAATAACCTCTCGTATCTGATCTCCAACATCATTAGCTTTCATTACAGGTATCTCAAAAAATTACTTAAGAAACAAAAAAAACTTTTAAACAGAACTTGCATTATGTTAATCACGATAAACCTATAAATAGGGCTTCACTCTTTTTTTAAGAATTGAAAAAAAGCTTTGAAACTTAATCAGTTTTAATAAGTCCATAAAATAGGGGTTTGAGCTTTAAGGTTAGTTGCACTTTAACATCAACCTTAGGCTTAAGTTCATTCCGCTGGGCGCTCAGCCAATAAAAGCGTGTTTCGCTTGGTGCGAAGACACTGTAACACCCTTTCATAAGAGCCTATACATGGGGATATATACAAATATCAACTGTTACTAAGACCAACCACTTCTAAAAAAGAGTATATTTTGATAAAATATTGACTGAAGAAACCAAATATAAATCTTTACTTTTAAAAACTAACTAATTCTATTTATTAAGAATAATAATACAATTACTATATATTAAATAAACTAAATAATTAAGATACGTAATTATTTATTTATATAATGCCAAAAGGTTACTTTAATACTCATTATTGTTCTATAAACACCAATCAAACAAATATAAAACTTAATATTATTGCACAAAATAAATCAATACTTAATTTAAGGTTTCTATTTTTACCACTAAACTTAAATTAGCTAAAACAATCAATTTGAACCTTAAACAAAGGGGTGTCAAAAGGAGTGTCAATAGCTCCCTTATAAAATGAGAAAACCCTATATATAGGGATATGAGAAAAAAGTTGACACTCTAAATTGACACTCTCGTCAATTTTAAACTTAAAAAGCTCAATATAGTGTCAAAATATCATAATTAGAGTGTCAAAAGGAGTGTCAATTTAAGATTAAAAAATGCTATAAAACGCTATAATAAGGGCATTTAAAAGGGGTTAAAAAATTAAAGTTGACACCGAAGAAAAACTAACAAAAGCTATACAATATCTAGATGAAAACAAAATAAAAGTAACACCTGTTGCAATTGCAAAGATTACCAATTTATCATTAAGTACAATCAAGAGACATTGCGAGCAGGTAGCATGGAATATCACAAACAAAGAAGAGATGGACTTTATATACGATATGCCTCATGATGACTACAAATTGAAAGTATTGAACATGTATCTAAAAGCGTGTCATTATGGTGCTAAAGAGCTATTTGATGAATATTTGAAAGAGAAACATAAGTATATTAGAGAGAGTGAAAAAAAGTCAGCGTAGTTAAAAAGGGTGTTACAGTATTCGTTACATATAGGGGTTTAGGTGTCAAATTGACACCCATTTAGCCGAGTTTTAGCTCAAACTCTTCTGCTGCGTCAACGTCGATCACCTCTTTTAAAACATCATTTTTGAATTTATTAACGGCATCTTTAAGAAGCTCGTCCTGAGTGTGCGTTTTCCTTCGGTGTGGCTTATCAAGCCTATCCATTTGCTGATTAATAAAAACAAAACCTTGATTAACCATCTCAATTGAGCCACCATCAATAAGATCAATAACGTCTTCATACGATATGTACTCATGTTTGAACTGCTCACTCAGTTTTCTTAACTCCAATTTTAACTCATCAGCCGCAGCATACTCAGCGTTCATACGCTCTAAATCACTGTGACCTTGTTTCAAACTTCTATTAAGTTCTTCTACATCTTCAACAGTCTCTACAACCCTATTCAGCGTACTTTCCTCTTCTTTTTCATCTTCTTTAATAGCTTCTTCAGTATCTGTCAAGCGATCAGTTAAAATAAGCAGGTAGGAAGTAAAAAAAACTTCATAAAAAAATCTTAGACCTTAAAAAAACAAATTAGTTTGTTAAACTCTCTTTTTAGATAAAAAGAGGGAGTTAAGTGT
>WTBY01000052.1 GCA_013138865.1 Helicobacteraceae bacterium
ACTTAACTGCATATTTATCCCTCAAACTTGGCTTCTTAGTATATTTATTTTAGCTAATTGTTGGTTTTAAAGAGGTTAAGTTGATTTAAAATATTTAGCTTAATTGTTCAGAGGGCTCAATTATAAATATTTAACAACTATTATAACTCATATAATGATTTTTGAGAAGTTAATCGTCCTTTTGATGTGTTTTCTTCTTATGTTTCATTAAAATTCGTTGCTTTTGAATATCTCGTATTATAACTTATGAATTACTTTTGCTTTTTTTTAGTATTAGTCTTATCATCTTATTTAGTTAGAGAGTCAAGAGCCAACGAATAACAAGCTTTTTGGTAAACGAGGGCATTTAACAACTGTTATTTAGCTCGTATATGAGTATAAGCGTTGTTCGTAACTATTTATAAATTGTAGGAGATTTTTAATATGGAAATGAAAAGATTAAATGTTGGTATCGACTTTGCAAAAGATAAGTTTGATATTTGTGTACTAAAAGAAAATGTAGCTGTTCACTATGAACAATTTGAAAATAACTTAAAAGGTTTTAAACGCTTTTTAAAATATTTCAATGTTAATCACATTGATTATGTTCCATATATAGGCTTTGAAAGTACCTCTACTTATTGTAGACCTTTTCAAAAATTTCTTAGTGATAATTCACTTCCTCAACTTTTAATCAATCCTTTGCGTATTAAAGGTCTTAAAAATTCAATGGTTATACAAGGTAAAACCGATAAAACTGACTCTTTAGTTATATCTTCTTATTTGAAGAATATTGATGATAATTCATTTTTAGATTTTTACTCTTTAGATAATGAAAAATTACACCGCTATAACTCAACTCTTCGCCACTTAGTAGGCTTAAAACAACAATTAAAGAATTTTTATAAATCTATTAACTTCGGACTTGAAGAAGATGATGATATTTCTATTCTTCTAACTTCTCTTAGAAAGCATATTGAAAAATTAGAAAAACAATTACAAAAAGACTCTCTCGTCTTCTTGGTAAAAATTTATCCAGTTACTAAAGATATTAAAAAAGATATTCAAGGTGTAGGCGAAAAACTATTATTAAGTTTAATTCCACGCATTTACAGCTCTGTAGGTAATTATAAAGATAAGCAAATTATCGCCTTTATAGGTCTTAATCCAGTTAAATTTGAAAGTGGAACTATTAAATACAAAGAAAAGCTTAATAAGTTTGGTTTCGGACATATAAAAAAACAATTATATATGTGTGCGATGGTTGCTAGACAACATAACCCTATTTTGAAAACATATTCTGAAAGATTAGTTGCTTTAGGTAAACCTCAAAAGGTTATTATTGTTGCTGTCATGAGAAAGCTTTTATTAGCAATTATTGGAATGATTAAAAAGAGTAAAAATAAATCTTCTAAAGAGCTATTGCTAACTCCTACTTAGTTAATAGTTCTTTAAAGGATTGACGTAATTCTTATAGAGTGCATTGGTAACGTAGTGCATTTTATTAGGAGTTTAAAACACTCTAAATCAAACAAAAAAAAAGGAAGTCCAAAAATGGCACTCACAAAAAAAGAACAAGAAGCGTTAAACGCTCAAAATGAAGCTAACGCTACTCAAACAGATCCTAATAAAGCACCAAAAGTTGATGCAACACATAAAGAATATGTGGAAGAGCATAAGCCCACTATTGATGAAATTATAGAGCATAGAGAGTTCTTACAAGCTACTAACTCGGTAAGTAGAGCTTTTAAAGTTTCATTTATAGAGAACGTGCCTGAACGTCCAGCAACTAAATATAATAGTGAAACTAAGCAACAAGAAGCACAATTTAATGATGACGGTAGTCCGATACTTTGGAAAGCAAAAACTTTAATTCATACACGTTCAGAATTTGGCGAGGTTATTATGGATTATCCGCAAAATGTTGAAAAGGGTTACTTCGTCAAAGGCAAGTGGTACATGGGTATCGGTTATGTTAAACTTGCTCCTCCTCGTTTCTCTACAAGTCCTAAAAATATTGAACATATTGAATATACAGAGTTTCAAGCATTGTTCGTAACAGATAGAAAGAGTCAAGCATAGTGTATAACGCTATTGTTAAGATTTTTAAATCTACTTCTACAGAACTTCTAGAAAAAGATATTAATAGCTATTTGACTTCATCACTAGATGGTGTACGCTTTAAATATTCTTTTAATTATTTTTGTATTAATGATGAGAACTTCGGCACTTTATACACTTGCCTTGTCTCTGTGGAGGTTCAAGCATAATGCTTGGATTCTCTATACTTCTTTTTAAATTGGACGAAAAACATCTTTATCCGTTCCTGTTTAACAAGGGGTTTACCCGTGACACTCTTAACTTAAAGGAAACTTACTAATGCTATTAGAACTCGAACGTCCTAAAATCTTATCTCAACATGTTGACACTCTTTACGCTACTTTCAAGACTGAAAATGAAGCTGATTATAATAGATATATAAATAAAGAATTATCTAAATTAGAAGATTTCAAAACAGAAGCTCAAAATATTGAGGGTTTCAATAATAAAAATAGGTTTGTAAAATCTAATTTATTCGGTGGTAAATTCGGTTCTTTTAAGATATTTGCACAAGGTAGCGGACAATATCGCTATTTAATCGAAAATCAAGACATATTCATGTCATTATCATCTGCAAAATTTGACTCAGATGCTCCACTTATAAAAGTTCAGTTTTCTGCACATTATTTATTTGCTGTGGGCGAAAACAAAGCTTATAACTATGTATTGCAATTAATCTCGCAATTGCTTGGTACTGCCTTTGAAAGTTCTATACAAAGAATTGACTTAGCAACTGATATTCAAGGTGTTAAAATTGAGTATTTAGACTCTATACGTTATCAAAACTCATATAAAAATTCTGTTTATCGTCAAGGTTCAAAAAATACTGGTCTTTCGTTTGGTGGTGGTTCGTTTATGTTTCGTGTTTATGATAAATTAGAAGAGATAAGATCTAATTACTCTCGCCACTATGTTAAGCAAAAATGGGCATTAAATGGTTATCGTGAAGATGATAATTTAAGTGTTACTAGATATGAAGCTCAATTTAGAAGAGAAGCACTAAAAAAACATATTCCAAAAGGTGTTAATGAGATTAGCTATGTTTTTGCTAACTTGGGTTCATTTTGGAAAAAAGCATTACAAAAAATAAAGTATGCTCCACTTACTAATGATGAATGTATAAAAATTGTTGATGGTGGATTAAAAGCTGACTCTAAACGTCAAGTTTTTAAACGTGCAAGAGATAACAAAGATAGGTTTCAATTTCAAGAGTACTTAGACGTATGGGATAATAAATATTCTCTTCAACTGATTGAATATAAAGAAATCAATGAGCCTATTAAAGCAACTGCTAAAAGACAATTAAAGGGTTTTATCGCCTCAACTATGAAAGCTTGTGGTAATAATCCAAAAGTATTTCGAGAACTTATAAATGAAGTTGATAACTCTTTGTATGAATTTGAAAATATCTCATTATATGATTATGGTTTATTAAGAACTGTTGATAGCTTTGTTCATCAGTCAAAAATGAAAGAAAAGTACGGTGTAAACTGCACTATTAACTTCGACTATACTAACCTAGCTGTTGAAGCTCATCATAAACTCTTAAACAGATTTGACGACCTCTCAATAATTTCAAATAATTTAAAATATGTCTCAAACTATGATGAATTGATGAGTTATTTTTCATTAGAAAAACAAGCTTAATTTTGAATAATAAATTTAAAAAGAAAGGAAAATAAATTGATTGAACTTAAAGCAAATAATAAAGGTTTAAAACTTAGTTTAGCAACTATTAACGCTATTCATGAATGTAATGAAAAATTAAAACTTAAAAAAGGAAAATAAAAAAATGCTAGTAATTAAAAATGATGCTATAAAAATGCTAAAAATACATGAGGGTTGTGCTTTAACTGTATATAAATGTCCTTCTGATAAGCACACTATTGGATATGGTAGAAACTTGGATGATTTAGGCATAACGCAGGATGAAGCTAACTCTATGCTTTTAAGTGACGTTGAAAGAACTATAGAAGAGTTAAAGTCTTTTACTTGGTTTGATGACCTTTGCAACTCCGCTTATGATAGAGACCATTTGAGAGCTAGTGCATTGATTGATATGTGCTTTAATTTAGGTTTTCCAAGATTTAAACAGTTTAAGAAAATGATACATGCTTTAGAGTGGATGGATTATAAAACTGCTTCGATAGAAATGCTTAACTCTCGTTGGGCGAAACAAGTCGGCACACGTGCTATTAGATTATCGAATATTATTAAATTCGGTAGACAAATATAAAAGGATTAGACAAAATGTTTTCACTACTACTAACTAACTTCATTCTTCCTCTTGCTGTATCTACAGTTAAAAAATATATAGCTTCATCTGATACTAAAAACGATGATAAAATTCTTGACATTGTTATACAAGGTTCTAAATATATAAATAGTGACAAAAGTGTTCTTGATGATAATACTCTTTTACCTCTCGTTGTATCAACTATTAAAACTTATGTTAAATCATCAGATACAAAAGCAGATGATGAAGTACTTGAAGCTGTTAAAATAGGTGCTGATTATTTAGCTCATTCAAATAATAATAATTTAACTCCTGAAATGTCTAATATGATTAATTTTCTTGACGTTAAAGAAGAGGATTTTTAAGTATGTCTTATAAAAAGCAAGAGATGCCATTTGAAGCAGAATTTTTAAAAACAGTCTGTTTAATGGTTAGTAACCAAGAACATATTAGCGGTTATCAAATTGCATTAAAAATGGGTGCTAGAACTGATAAGGTTTATAACTACATGAAAAAAATGAGGAGTTTATAGTGAGTTATACTTTATTAGAACATCCACGTAATAATTCTTATCAACTATATGTTCCTGATATTAATGTAGAAGAGTTGGCAATACGCTACTATACAGAAGAGTTCGGTTATATTATCACTCCTATTACTTTTCCAAACGATTATATTGAAGTTTCAAATTGGAATAATTCTGAATTTGTAGTTAATTTTGATTTATTTTTTGACGCGTTCCCTGATATGAGTAGTGTATTTAGTAATGATACTTTATTTAGTGACGTACATGAGTCTGGTAGTAAATTTATGTATATTGAATATTCAAACACATATTATTGTGATTGTGTTTGTTATGGTCGTGCTGTTAAAAGTCTTAATACAGTTGATTTCGTAGATTTTTCTCAATATATATCGTGCGATGGTGTTGTTGATTCCTCTTTCGTTTCTATTAATCTTGATGACATTGCCATAACTTTGAATACTGTTTTACAAGATTATGAAGTAGTAAAAGAGGTTATCAATGAGGTTGAAATACCTGCACCTATTAAAACACTAAACGGAAATAATACAGAGTTTTATGATGGCGATGAAGTTTTAGTTGTAGGTAGAACTGAACCTTTTACTGTTGTTTCATCAGATACTATTCTAACATCAGATAACGCATATACAGTTTTCTACAAGCTTGAAAAAAACGGTGCTTTCTCTAATGTACCAGAAGCTTTATTAACTAAATATGTTATTGTTGATGATGTTGTATAATAAAGAAAAAAAAGGCTTTATTATGATTAAATTATTTAAAAAACAACCTCTTATCTTTGGATTTATCTTAGGTGTTATGACTCTTATTTTTTATGAGGTTCTTTTAAAATGATACCTGCATTAGCTATACCTGCTTTTACTCCGTTTGCTAATGGTATTATTGGCTTTTCTGCTCCTATACTTGGTTATTTTGGCTATGAAGCATATACAAGCTCAGAAACTCCAACTTTAGGAACTGAACCAGTTTATTCTGCTCTTCCAACTTCTAAAACTAAAGAGAGCATTAAACAAAGTGTTATCCCTCAAGTTTATGGCGAAACTTTAAAATCTAATTTTAGTTCTAATACTCAAACTTCTGAAACTTTTAAAACTTCTGCACAAAATGTTAAAGACTATACAGATGCTAATAAAGTTAAAACAGATGAATTACTATCCAACTTTAATACTCCGTCCATGCTTCAAAATCAAGTTTTACTTCAAAAAACATTAAATGACATTTCATCTTCTTTAGCTATTAGTGCTAATATTTCTGTAGCAACTGCTGAAATACTAAACACTAATTTAAACTCTTTAACTGTTTCAGTTATGGGTATCGCTAAAGTATTACAAGAAATCAGTTCAGGTTATTCTGAAACTATAGAACATTCAAAAGATATTCCTTATCAAGATACAGAAACTTTCTATAACTTAATGCGTGATAATGGTATGAGTATTGATGAAAGTGAAATGTTAAGACTTCAAGAATTAACAGCTATTGATGCTATGCAATCTCAAAACATACCTTTTTCAGATATTAAAGCTAATGTTATGACTCTTAGGAAATCTACTATATCCGCTTCAAAAATGAGTGGACTTGCTGTTGCTAGTGCAGGGGTTACTAAACCATCTTCTTCTACTGTTAAAGACTATTCTCCATATTACGAGCGTATGGCACAAAGTGCTGATAGTTCAAAAGTCGTTAATGATTTCATGTCAACACCTATAGATGTTAAAGACATGGACGGAAATATTCAAGCAAATATCACACCTATGGACTTACACGCAACAAAAAATGCTACTGTAGCAAGAGAAAAAACAGATACTAACGAGCTTACTTTTGACGAGGATGACTTTAAGGGTGCTGTTAGTCTAGCTATTGGATTGCCTATAATTGGGTTTACTTCAAATATTTCTGATACTTTCGATCCAAATTATGATAATTTAGATGATAAAGACCCATTTACTCAAATTAAAAATGTAGGCGGTAACTAGATGGGCGGTATAGGAACTAATACAGTTACAAATATGGCAGAAGATTTAACCATGATGGTTGGTTACAGCGTAGTAAATACATTTCTACATGAACAGCTAAAAGAGTTCTTCCCCGATGAAGTTGACGAGGACGGAAAACCAAAAATGAACGTAGCTTTAGAAGTTTTAAGCGGTGGAGCTTCTTACTTATTTATGTCGGCTATGATGGAAATTATCAGACGTGAAGAGAAGTTTATAGAATACCTTTTTGCAGGTGGGGAAGCATTGATAGCTGTTCTCTATGCTCGTAATGAGGGTTATCTTAAAAAGATGATGAATAAAGTTAGTGGTTTAAAAGGTGTTAAGGCTATTTCAAAGATGAAAATTTTTAACTCTCAACAAGACCACCAAAACACTTTTATTACTCAAGTATACCAAGCTATGCAAACAATAATGAATGGTAGAACTGCATCACAAAATGTAACTCAAACTATTGGTGCTTCGAATGGTTCTATGGACACCGCTTTAAATCGTGAAGATATGAATTTTAAAATGGCTCAAGCTCAAAATGAGAATTTTAATAATTCTATGACTATAAAGATGGCTACTGCAAACTTTACAGTCGCGGACAAAACTATGCTTCAAAGAGTCATAGGACGTACAAACTTCGCTACTGTTCCACTAGATGTTGATGAACTTAATAGTATTAGAGAGTTTATGATTACAACAGACTCTAATGGAAAAATGACTGGACTATCAACTGCTTTCATGCAAATGTTGAGCGGTCTTGGCTATATGAATAAATAAGGATTATTATGATTACTTACAAAGAAAATTCCGATGGGTTTCTTATTCCTGTGTATTCAGCGAAAAAAGAATATTCTCATCCTTTTGCATTTTTAAAGTCTGTTGATGAAATGAATTTTGGTGAATATATGGATCATCTTTTCGGTGATACATGTTTTGTTGTTCCTACTACTGATTATATGATTTCTCTTTGCAAACATAAATCTGTTTTAGATCCAACTTTTAATACTTTAGAATTTAAAGATGAATATCTTGAAAATGGTTTTATTACTATTGCCTTTGCACAGAATGGTTTTGATTATTTTGATGAACTTTCAAAACTTAATAAAAGAAGAAAAAAGGATTAATATGAGTTGTGAAGAAATTGCTTTAGAAGAGCTAAAATTATTAAGAGATAATCAGAGATTACTACAAGCTTTAGTTATTGCAATATTAGGTAACTTAGATAGTGTTAATTTAGAAGAGGTTTTATAGTGATTGGTACTATGTTTAATTGTGGTAATAAAATTTATTATAATTCACACTATTGTTATTTTCATTTGTACTCTGTTTTAGAATTTGTTGACTCTTCTACTACAAAAGTTATACTTCATTTAGATAGATTTTTTGGTGGTATAGGTTCTCTTATGGACTCAACTATTCTAGAAACATTTAATATTAATGGTAATGAGTCAGATTATTATTTGTTTTATAAAGATTATGTTAGACAAAAGGCTTATGATGTTGGGGAACTTTATAAATCTGAGTTGCTTTCTTCTTCTTCTGATAATTATATAACTAATGAAACTTCTTTGATTTCTGATATTTACAAAAATAGCGGTTTTGAATTTCGCTTTACTGGTAGTTTAATTTTATCTAAATTCTGTAACTGTGAGGAAATATCATAATGCCAAAATATAAAGTTCAATTAAAACAAGGTTCACGCACAATAGTAAACAGAATAGAAGCTAAGAGCGTACAGTCTGTTATATCGTTCTTTGAAACTCTTAGCACTATGAAAGTTACAGAGGTATTAAAAATAGAATATGAAAATGACTCTCTACCACCAGTAGATGATATGCAATATTACCCACACGTTAAAGCATTTATCACTAATGATACTTCTAAAAAAAGTATGCAAATTATAGTCCATAATTTAAAGCTAACAAAAGACTCTAAGGACTTAAAGGATATGTGTATTTCTCATTTAGAAATTGATAATTTGGTCATTGATAGTTTATCTATTTCAGTATTTAAAAATCAAAATATTTGATAATTTTACCTATTCCTAAAACCTCTATATAATCCCTATTTTAGGTACTTTGTGATATAATATACTATATTAGAAAGAAGAGGTTTTAATCATGCAGATAATTAAAAAAAACATTTTACGTCCATCACTTTTTTACTTTGTCTTTGACAAAATTTATTCTTTTTCTCATTCTTTGATAGGAAGCATCAATGTTAAATTTATTCCAAAAAAACATTTTAGTTTTTTTTATAATATTTCTCACTATGTTACTTCTAAATTTAATATTATTACACCAGTTATTATTAATAAGTTAAAACACTTCTTTTCATATTTAAACATTTGAGCTATAGCCAAGAGACATCTTCTCTCTTGTCTATTAAAAGCTAAAAGATTATTGTAAATATCAACTTTAAAAATAAGAGCAAAGCGAACCAAGTAGTTGAAAATTAATCAGTATTGACATTTTTTAATGACAGTTAAATTACTTAGTGGCTTTGCCGACTCCTTAACGGAGTGAATTACTCAAAAATGACACTAACAACTTATTGTCATATTATCCAAGGTTTGGTTAAACTCCCTAAAAACTCCAAAAAACTAAAAGGCTGTACGTGAGCCTATGGCTCCAAAAAGCCTTTTTGTAAAAAATATAACTGCATACAGTACAGTTCATAACGTAGTGTCACTTACAACCCTCAGATGAGAGAGCCTAGCGGTTCGAATAAACAGCACCCTAGTATCAATTTATCAATATATTGACAGGTGCCTACTGGCTTTTGCTAGGATGAAATCCGACCCTATATATCGCCAAAATAAAAAGTAACAACGTCTTAAAAGTTTCTCTGCGGTGCAGATATACACCAAAAAGTCTTTGTCCTTTGCACGTTGCACACATCAGAATACCCCTCTTTTAGTATTTAATTTTAATTGTACTCGTCTTATTAAGACATTTGTACACTTTCTAAACTCCCTAATTCAGGTACTTAAAATTTCTTTATTCGTCTTATTCCGATTATTTTTATAAAAAGTCATACTTTCAACATCAAAAAATATTAAATGTTTTAAATTCAAAACACTTATTATTTTTGAACAAAAAAACACAAAGGAAATAATATGCCGTTAATACGCCAAACTGTAAAGTCAAAGTATAAAACAAATGATATTGTAGCTTCTGATGCTGATTTAGCAATAGTTGTTGGAATGATGGAAGGTATCATAGAGACTTATGATGAGAAAGCATCAGGTGGTACAGATATTACAACACCATCAACTATGAATTTAGTTAAAATCTCTGTTTCTCGCCCTGCTGATAAATTAAGTGCTATGGTATCTATACCACACCTTAAGCCAACTAAAAATGAAAAAGATATTTTCGCTCAAATCGCACTATTTGATGCTGATTATAATTCAACTCTAAAAGCAACTAAAATCGCTTGTAGATACAATAAGGTGATTTAATCATGAAATCAATGATAAAAAATGCTTTAGGCAACACAACAAAAAATATTTATGTTCCATGTGACGCAGTAAATGCTGAAACATTCGCTAGTGAATTTCTTGATGGAACTTACAAGGTTTATGAAAGTTTAAACAAGGTTGGTACTGATAACGCAGTTACTACTGCTTACCAAGTAAATCTTCAATTTTCAGATAGTACAACTGGTAGAAAAGGTTATTTAGATTTTATCGCTAAAGAAACTTTAGATACTGAACAAATTGGTAATACTCTAAAAGGTCTTACTATTGATGGTGTAACAATAGATACTGTTTCAGTATTTACATTTTCGCCTTTAACATTCGCATAGAGCGAGTGTTACAAATATGTTAGATAATAATATTGATGACGCATTTAATGCTTTACTAAGTCTAGTTAATAATGAAATAACTCCATTTATTAAAACATTACAAGAGGGTTCTTCTGACAACCTCTCTCTACTTATTACTACTATAGTTTATAAACAGTCTGAAATTCAAAATTCAATAATAGCTTTAAAAGATAGTATTGATACTCTTTCATATACTCTTAAAAATACTGATTATTCACATTTTCATTACAGTTCTAAGGATATATTCAACTCTGATTATATACCTTTTTCTAAAACTTATAACACTTCATCAAACATACTTAATAATAATGGTCGTATAAAGCTCTTAAAGAACAAAAAGTATAAACTAAGTGCTTCTGTTGCATTAACTTCAAATGAGCCTATATACGCTCTTTATAGTCTATACAATCATACTACTGAAAAACATATAGGTAGCGATGGTTTTAATGGCTCTAGTTCTCTTCAAAGTAATTCTACTTTTAAAAGCACTTGTTACGCATATTTAGAACTAACAGAAGATACAGAAATCTCATTATCTCTATATATGTATGATGGCTCTTTCTCTATCTCACAATCTGATTTAATTATAGAAGAGGTTTTTTAAATGTCAAAAGAAGATGAGTTAATTTTACATAAAAAGCTTATAGAAATAGCTGATTTATTTGCTAAGAGCATAGATGAAAAAATTGATAATAAAATAAACGATTTATTTGAAATTTTAGAAAAAAAAGATAATAAAAAAATAAATAAATTTAAAAAGAAAAAAGTCAAAAAAAATATTGATTAAATAGATTCATATTGATTTTATTAACACTAAAATTATTAATGAGTCTATGAAAATATAGCTCAAAAAAAAACAAAAAAAGAGGTTTATTATGAACATGACAAAAGAACAAATGGAAGCTAAGTTACACGAATTAGCAGGTTTAATGGGTATGAGCGTAACAGAGTATGTTACTGGTTTAGGTTATGCAACTGTTGGCGATGTTGAATTAGCTGTAAAAGAACTTGATGATCGTATTCATGCTATTACAGAATTAGAAGATAATGGCGAAATTTCACTAGCTGAAAAAGTTGCACAAATTAACGCTGTTCTTTCTACAGATGGAACTATAGAAAATATTCTTTCTCTAGTTAATGGAAATAAAAGTGCTATTCAATCTCTTAACACTGTAGTTGCTGAAAATTACGGTATCTATAAAGAGTGGAACCTTAAGCAAGATAGTTTAATTGCTAATAATAAATTATCATTAGATAATCATAAGGTTTGGACTGAAACACAAATGGGTGTTTTACATAAATATGTAGATACTAATCAAGCTTCAATTAATGTACTAGATATTAAAGTAACAGATATGAGCGGTACTCTTGGCGAAAAGCTTGATGCTGAAATTTCTCGTGCTAAATATTCAGAAGTTAAAGTTTTATCTGATGCAATTGCTGAGTCAAATCAATATAGTGATGAGCAAGACGTTATAACTCGTGATATGATTAAATCTCTTGAAAATTCTGTTGGCGATATTGTCAACCCTGATACTGGTGAGGTTGACAAAGGTTTAGAAACTCGTATGAGTGATGCTGAAACAGCAATCGTTAAGCTTTTTGCTGATACAGATGTTGCTTTAACTGTTAGTCAAAAAGAAACTCGTGACTATATTGATGCTAACTTTTTAGGTTCTGCTGAAATTGAAGCAATTGACGTAAACGCTGTTAATGCAACTTTTAGAAGTGCTTTAGGTTTATCGCCTTTTCATCTTGAAAGTGCTGTAATCTAATTAAAATTACTTCCTTTTAACTTTGATTTATATTGAGCTAGTTTCGCACCTAGCTCATTAATAAGTTAAATAAAAATAAATAAATAAAAAATAAAAAATAACAAGGTATAAAAATGGTTTTATTAAAAAGAGAAATATTAATTAAACAGTCTAGTTCTATAACAAATGATGAAGCGATTGACTACTGTTTAAATTTTTCTAAGAACCTTGAGGACTTATCACACGATAAATTATATTTTTGTGATTTGTTCGACTCACGAAATAACTCACTTATTCGCATATACTCTTTAGCTTGTCAAGTTTATTATGAACTAGAAACTTGTGTTTTTGAAATCAATAAACCACTTACGCAGACAATACCTCAAAATGATATTTTTACTTCTGCATTGAGAAACTCATTATAATGGTTTTTGAACTAGAACTAAGTAGTTTAATTACTCTTTCGGGTGTTGCCTTTGCATTAATTGGTGCTTATTATCAAACTAAACATCAGTCTAACAATAACGCTCTTTCTATAGACAATATAAGAAAAGAGTGTTTTACAAAGATTGATAATATTGAAGATAGACTAAAATTAAAAAATGAACGTATTAAAATATTAGAAGATGATAAAATAAAAATGATAGAAGCATTAGAACGCTCATATACTAAACATAAACATCTTAAAGAATATCAAACCATTGAAGGACATGAAAAAGATATAGCCATTCTTCATATTTTAGATGATAATTTAAAAGCAATAAAAGACGTTGTAACAATTTGTAAACTTCCATAATAAAAACTCTTCTTCTTCAATTAAGCTTAATCTAAGTGGTAAACTAAATAGAAGCTGATGTATTAGATACTTAAGTAGTCTATTAAAAAAATTAAGTATAATAAGCTCAATTTAATAGAGGATATCTGCAATTATGAGTTTTTTAAAAGAGTTTGATAATGAAATTTTTGAATTATGTGAGCAAGAGCTAGAGCGTCAAAGTGACCACCTTGAGATGATTGCTAGTGAAAACTTTACACTTCCAGCGGTTATGGAAGCTATGGGTAGTGTTTTTACTAACAAATATGCTGAGGGTTACCCTGCTAAACGTTATTATGGTGGCTGTGAGTATGCTGATGGTGTTGAGCAGTTAGCGATCGATCGTGCTTGTGAACTATTTAATTGTAAGTTTGCAAACGTTCAACCTCACTCTGGAAGCCAAGCAAATGGTGCAGTTTATGCAGCACTACTTAAAGCTGGTGAGAAACTTTTAGGAATGGACTTAAGCCATGGTGGTCACCTAACTCATGGTTCAAAACCAAGTTTTTCTGGAAAAAACTACTCTTCATTTACTTATGGTGTTGAGCTAGATGGTCGTATAAACTATGATCGTGTTATGGACATTGCTAAGATAGTTCAACCTAAAATTATTGTTTGTGGAGCTTCTGCCTATGCTCGCGAAATTGACTTTAAAAAATTTAGAGAAATTGCTGACGCTGTTGGTGCTATCCTTTTTGCTGACATTGCACATATTGCTGGTTTAGTTTGTGCAGGTGAGCACCCTTCTCCATTCCCTTATGCTGATGTAGTAACAACAACAACTCACAAAACTCTTGCAGGACCTCGTGGTGGTATGATCATGACAAATGATGAAGATATAGCTAAAAAAATAAACTCTGCTATTTTCCCTGGTCTTCAAGGTGGACCATTAGTTCATGTGATCGCAGCAAAAGCTGTAGGTTTTAAATATAACTTATCACCTGAGTGGAAAGTTTACGCAGCTCAAGTAAAAGCTAACGCTTCTGTTTTAGCTAATGTACTAATAGAGCGTGGTTATGACGTTGTGAGTGATGGAACTGACAACCATTTAGTTTTAGTATCATTTTTAGACAAAGATTTTAGTGGTAAAGATGCTGATGCTGCACTTACTCGTGCTGGTATTACTGTAAATAAGAATACTGTTCCAGGTGAGACAAGAAGTCCATTTGTAACAAGTGGTGTACGCATAGGTTCTCCTGCACTTACTTCACGCGGTATGAAAGAGAAAGAGTTTGAAGTAATAGCAAACGCGATCGCGGATGTATTAGACAACATTAATGATGAAGCTAACCATGAAGAAATTAAAGCTAATATGAAGGTACTTGCTCAAGACTTCATAATTTATAAACAATCAACTTACTAAGGGTACCTGAATGACTACTATGGATTTAAAACTTATCAAAATTGTTGATGATCATTATTGGCAAAAGAGTGATAAAGTTATTGACAAACTAGACTTCAAAGGTCGAATGTTTTATAACAAATATGAAAAAGTTCAAAAAAAGTTAACTAATCAAATTATGAACGATCACTTTGCTAAAAAAATCACAGTAGCTCATTCACTTATTCGCAAAGGTGATAAAGTTGAAAATATTGTTATAGACTATAACGGTCGTGATCCTCAACGTTTTTACCATAAAGCTCAGCTTCTTTTACGTGAAGAGGGTTATATAAACTTTACAGCTTATGAGACAAAAACAACAGGTCATTTACACCTTTACATACATAAGGGTCATACAACTCTTCAAGAGGGTATACAACTTGGTAAAATGATCAGTATGAAACTCGCTCAAAAACAGCCAAAACAGTGGAGAATGTTTCCAAATGCCGATATG
This sequence comes from Helicobacteraceae bacterium, assembly GCA_013138865.1. Lineage (GTDB taxonomy): Bacteria > Campylobacterota > Campylobacteria > Campylobacterales > Sulfurimonadaceae > GLR69. The sequence continues at coordinate 15,073 of WTBY01000052.1, forward strand.
CCTTTGGAATACAACATCTTAAACCTTCCATATGAGGTATATGCTAAGGAGCGTGGTGCTTCTTGGGCAAAACATATGTGAGACCCGTTAAGAAAAAGCCAACTGCTTGGCTTTTTTAGGGTTGGAACCAAAGGTGTTGGCGTAGCCCACCGACGGAGTCCAAAGAGAGCCAACTGCTTGGCTTTTTTAGGGTTGAAACCAAAGGTGTTGGCGTAGCCCACCGACGGAGTCCAATTATATTAAAACAAAATTTAAAGAAACAGGAGATATTATGCAAGAAGATAACGGATTAAATGATATTTTATTAGATAAAAGCGCTTCAAATAACAATACTAAAAAAATGGTTCTTGCGGTTGCAGTGCTATTAATAGTAGCAATTGTAGTGATCGTAATTACTCGCCAACTTAGTGATGATACTCAAGATCAAAAAGCTACTCTTCCTCCTCAACCAAAAGAGACTGTTTTAGATGATGACCCACTTTTTGAGCCAGTAGATGTTATAGATGAAGATGATAATAACTTAGCTATTATTGCTCAAAAACTTAAACGTGAAAGTTTAGAGAAAAAAACTGCTCCAGTAATTGTAGTAGAAGAAGATGTTGTAATAGTTGAACCTGCAATTGTTAAACCTATCGAAAGAGCAAAAGAAAAAGGTTTTGCACCTAAGTCTTCTTCAATTACAGTTAACTACTATGTTCAAGTTGGTTCATTTACTAAATATGAGCCTGATGCTAGATTTCTTGGAAAAATAACTACTGCTGGTTACAAATTTATGTACCATAAAGCTACCGTTAATGGGAAGATAGTAAATAAAGTTCTTATAGGACCATATAGCAGTGAAAAAGAGGCACGTAAAGCACTACTAGGTGTTAAGAAGAAAATCATTCCTGGTGCTTTTTTAACTAAGGTGTAGTATTGATATACTCTAAGCAGTTTATACTAGATCAATTTGCTCCGATCGCGGTCTATCAAAAACTAAAATCTCATTTTGAGGATGAGATTAGCTTTTTATTTGAGAGTGCTGACAACTCTGACGGTAACTACTCTATTATTATGATAGGAGCACGTGAGCGTTTAACATACAAAAATAGTGTAACTACATATGTCGACTCCATAGGTCACACTTCCATAACAGACTCTTCACCTTTTGAATTTTTAAAAGAGTACTATAAAAATATAGATACTACTCCTTATAAAGAAGCTACTAAAGAGCTAAAAGTAGGTTATGTTGATGGTTTTATAGGTTTTATGGGTTATGACATGGTTAAAGTATTTGAACCAACTCTAAAAGAGGCTATGGATGCACTTGTAGATGAGTTAGATATTCCTGATATGGATCTTATCTTACCAAAACTAGTTCTTATATACTCACATAAAAATCATCAAGTCACCCTCCTTTCAACTATGAAAAGCATGAACAAAGAGTTCAAGGAAATTACTGAGAAACTTCAATCATCATACGAGTATACTCCACTGAAAAAAGCTATCTTAAATAATGAAGGAAGCTTCACTTTCAATAAAGAGAAGTTTTTTAGTATGATCGAAGACTCAAAAGAGATGATCAAAAGTGGCGATGTTTTTCAAATACTTATGGCAAACAGGTACACAAGAGAAGCAAACATAGATCCTTTTAGTTTTTACAGAGTTTTGAGAACTAAAAACCCATCTCCATATATGTATTTTATGGAGTATGAAGATTTTACGATTGCAGGAAGTTCTCCTGAAGTTATGGTTAGACTAAATGAAGGCGAATTACTTCTACGTCCAATTGCTGGGACTCGTAAACGAGGCTCAACAAAAGAGAAAGATAGAGAGATGGAAGATGAGCTTTTAGCTGATCCTAAAGAGAGATCTGAACATCTTATGCTTATAGACCTTGGTCGTAATGATGTTGGACGAGTAGCAAAAGTTGGAACTGTAAAAGTAGATGATATGATGCATATTGAGCGTTACTCTCATGTTATGCATATGGTAAGCGATGTTACCGCAACTCTAGCAGATGGTAAAGATATGTTTGATCTATTTGCTGCTACATTTACAGCTGGAACTATGACAGGAGCACCAAAAGTACGAGCGATGGAGCTTATTTGTGAATATGAAGGTATTAAAAGAAACTTTTATAGTGGGGCAATAGGTTATTTTGGTTTCGATGGTAACATGGACTCTGCGATCACAATTCGTACAGCACTGCTAACAAAAAATAAGATCATCCTTCAAGCGGGTGCTGGTATAGTTGCTGATAGTGTTAATGAGTTAGAGTACTTAGAAGTAAACAACAAGCTAGGTGCACTTATAAGCTCTATTGAGGACTTAAGTAAAATAGATGAGTAAACAACTATTTGCTATTTTTGGGGATCCTGTTTCACATTCAAGATCACCACTCATGCACAACAGTGTATTTAAACAACTAAACTATAATGCTTGCTACACAAGAGTTCATCTTACGGATGGATCAAAACTTCGTGAAACTTTTTTAAATTTAAAATTATCAGGTGCAAATATCACAGTACCTCATAAAGAGGAAGCTTTTAAAGCTTGTGATGAAGTAAGAGGCTTTGCAACAAAAATTGGTGTTGTAAATACGATTGTAAAAGAGAATGGGAAACTGATCGGCTACAACACTGATGCAGATGGTTTTTTATTCTCTATAAGTGAATTTAAAAATATAAAAACTATACTTATATTAGGAGCTGGTGGAACTGCAAAAGCACTATCTCAAAAATTTAGTGACGAGGGTTTCGAAGTTACTATATTAAATAGAAGTGAAAATAGGCTTCAAAGTTACACAGAGAGTGGTTTTAAAACCTTTACGTGGGAAAGTTTTGAAATTAAAAAATATGACCTCGTAATAAACACTACTTCTGCTGGTCTGCAAGATAGTAATCTTCCAGCACCTAAAGAGATAATCAAACCATTATTACAACAAAGTTCTTACGTAGCTGATGCAATATATGGTAAAGTTACACCATTTTTAGCACTAGCTAAAGAGTTAAACAAAGAGTACAAAGATGGTGCCGATATGCTTTTAGGGCAAGGTGTACTTGCAAATAACTACTTTACAGCTTCTACCTTCGATCTTAAAACTATTGAGAAATATATGAGAGAGAGTTTTAACTACTAATCACACTGATGTATATAACCTGTTTCTGGTTCTATACATATTGTTTTACTTTCAGTGTCATCTGAAATAGTAATTTCACACCTACTACTTAGTAAAATACCACTATCATAAGATGTTGTATCATCTGAAAAATCACCTTGAAGTGGGCGACCCATATAATCAAAACCTATTTTTTGTCCGCAACCAAAAGATATGTTTGAGATATTGTAAGAATTACCTAAATTTGCTTTATTGTAAAGCCTTTCATCACCATAAGATATAGGCTGATAGCCACCACTTATTAAAAGATTAGTTAATGGGTCTCGTGCTATTTCTGTTTCATTAGGATTCCCCGAGTGTACACCATAGCTATCATCATAAACTGCATATGCCCATTGATTATCAGATTCAACTGTTTGAAAAAATTTTAATTGCCACCGAGTTTGCATCCAGTCACTGCTATAAGCGTCAAATTTATTATTAACCATAGCTAAGTGTTTTGTATAGCGTAAGTGAGAAATTACTTGAGAAGTTGCTAGTTGAAGTGAATTAGAGTCTGTTCTTTGAAGCATAAGTGTTGAGATAATTGCAATTATAACAATTACAAAAACAAGTTCAATAAGTGAGAAAGCTCTGCGTAATGAGTGCTTTTGAAATACTTTTTTCATTATTTTTCCTATGGTAGATATTCTACCATAGGAAGTTGAAACTAGAAATTAAATATAGTTTTTACTATATCTCTTCAGCTTCTGGAACATCATAAAGAATGTCGTCCATTGGATGTCTATACATTGGCATTGCAAGGCGTTTTTCATCAAGTACATGACCGATGAAACCTATTGAGCGTCCAACGATAAAGAATGCGTTTAGAGTACCAGACTCAATAAACTCATTAATTTCAGATTCTTCATAACCTAATGCTCTCCACATATCAACCATTAAAATACCGATCGTACCATCAACATTAAGAATTAAATTCTCTTTTTTAGATGTAGTCAGTGCTTCAACAGTTCTTGCATAGTCAAGAAGAGGTGTAGAAGGGAAGTTTGCAGCAGCAAAATTCATAAGTCCAGTAACTCTTAAGTCAGGATTTTTAAGTGATTTAATTCTATGTCCAATTCCTGGAATTGGCACACCCTCACCTTTCATATATTTTAAGAAACCTTTAGGATCAAGATTGTTGTCATGTGCATATTTGAAATATTTAGCAGCACCATCAATAGCACCACCAAATCTTGGACCAATTGTTAATAGACCAGTTACAAGTGACTCAACAACACTTTTACCAGCACGTGCAGTTACTTTTGCATTATGTGCGCCAGAAACAGCAGGACCGTGATCAGCAACAGTTTTAAGAACTGTTTCTATAAAGTCTGTAGCCCATTTTGGATACTGTTTTTTGAACCATAGAAGTGAAATAACATCACCAATACCTTTACCAGTATCAGGAGTTGCAACACTAGAAATTGGGAATCCAGCATAAGTACACTCTTCTCCACGATCGTCAGAAATAGTACAGATAAACTCTTTACTTCTTCTTACTGTAGGACAAACACTCATCTCAGGTTCAGGAATTTCAGCTAAATTCATACCTTCAAATACTGATTTAATCATACTTGGAAGTTCATTGAATGATGTTGGTACATGTATACCAGCTTCTCTCATAGCACTGTTTTTATAATCAGCAGTTTCCATTTCGCCATTTGCCGAAGCACCTGCGTGACCGAACTGAACACCAGAATCATAATACTTAGCGATCGTACCGATACACCATGCAATAACTGGCTTAGTAATTGTTCCATTTTTAATAGCTTCAATTACTTTGTACTCTTCAGTACCACCAACTTCACCTAAGAGGATCATATACTTAACAGCAGGATTTTTTTCCATTCTAAGCATATTATCAATAAATACAGACCCAACAAATCTATCTCCACCGATAGCAACACCTTCAGCAATACCATCAGCATTGATTGAGATTATGTTAGAAAGCTCATTGAAAAGTCCACCTGAACGAGTTACAAGTCCACAAGAACCTGCACGGTGTAGTTTAGAGCTAACGATATTAGTAATAGTACCACCAATATTAGCAACTTTAAATGCACCCGGAGTTATTGCACCAACAGTTGCAGGTCCTATAATAATTACATTTTTTTCACGAGCAGTTTGGTTCATCCCACGAGCAAGACGCTCAGGAATACCTTCAGCTGTGATCATCATTGAACTGAAACCACCAATTTCTAGTGCTTCCATAGTTACATCATAAGCTGTTCTAAAAGATGCAAAGTTTAAAAGCACATCAGCTTGAGGCTGAGCAGCTTTAGCATCAGCAGTATTTTTGAATAGTGGGATCATGATCTCATCTGGTCCAAAAAAGAACTTTTCAAATTTATTACCACTTGTAGGCGCAACAATTGCAGCTACTGAAGGAGTTTTTCTTTGAATTGTATAGTCATAATCTAGCATTCTTTGAATAGCAGTTTTGTTGTTATTCCAAAAAATAGCTTGTGTCTCTTTTGTATATAGTTGTTCCATTATCTCTCCTTACTTCTCTAGTGCCATACGCACGATGTCTGTAACGTGTGTTTCTGGACCATAAACTTCAATATATAAACCTAATCTATCAGCAGCTTCTTTAATATCTTTTAGACCTTTTTCATAGTTTGGTCCTCCACGGCGTACGTAGATTTTAAGATCAACAGCTTTCATTTTATCAGCATACACTTCAAATGCTTGAATAATACCTGTAAAAGTTTTAGCAACGTCAGTAAAGTTAGCGATAGCTCCACCAATAATCATAACTTTACCACGACCTTGAGGATCTTTCTCTCTAGTCATTAAGTCAAGTAGTGTTTCTGCATAAAACTTAGTTTCACCAGTAGTTGGACCACCAGAGTACTCACCATAGTTAGCTAAATCATCGATTCCAGCCATGTCAGCAATAGTATCAGCATAAACAACAGAAGCACCACCACCAGCAACCATCGTCCATATTCTAGCTTCAGGTTTAAGTAGAGTAAGTTTTAGTGAAGCACCAGTTTTAGCGTCAGCTTCTTCTATAGCTTCTACTTCTGGTGATTTAGCTTCCATACCAAATGCAGTAGGATACTCAACATTTCCCCACTCTTCTACCATCATAAAACCAGCAGTATCATCAAGTTTAGCAACCATATCTAGTAGTTCAATTTTGTTACCTTGCATTACGAAAGGATTGATTTCTAGGTATGCGAAGTTTAATTCACGGTAAGCTCTAAAGAACCCGATACAAAATTCAGCAAATTGTGCTTTATCTTTTTCAGCTACATCTTTAGGAACATTAGCTCTTATTTTAGTAGCAATTTCATCTTCAGTTGCAGTAATTGGAAATGCTACTTCAGTAACTTTAGCATCCCAATTCTCTTCAATTGCTATACCACCCTCTGCAGACATATAGATAACATCGTTATCTCCAACAACTGTAGCAGAAACATAGTACTCTTCAGATTGTTCGTGAGGAGTAAATGGCTCAACAATAAAGTTAGTTAGTTTATCTACACTAGGCTCACCAGCGGGAGTATCACCATCAAATGAGAAATAAACTTTCTGATCGCCAGTAGATTTTTCATCTATCCAAGAAGCAGCTTTAGCTAAAGATACATCACCTGGCTTAGCATCTTTAAAAAGAACTAAGTCATTCATACCACGCTTACCAAATAACATATCTGGTTTAGCAACTAGTTTTTTCTCTTTTAACCAAGATTTACTCTTTGCAACTTCAGTTAATTCTGATCCATTTTGAACCATAACAGTTTCATATGCATAAGTAAAATCTGGAAAGTATTTGTCCCAATGTTTTGCTAAGATCGACTTAGCATCATATTCGCGTATCGCTTTTTGAGCCATAAAAACCCCTTATAAAAATTTTAATTTCGCAGATTATATCATTGTTGCAATAAGTTGTAGTTAATTTAATTATTTTGGTGTCGCCAAAAAAGCTTATTTGTGTACTTTTGAAACATATTTTTGATATACAATCTTATCATTGTAACGAATAGTAACACTATCGCTTTTAGCAATTTCTTTATTTAACATTATATAACGATCACATAACTCTATATCATAAAACTTTAGACGAATCTGCATTTGATTACTATTCATATCTATACACTCTATTTTTCTTTTTTGCAGTTCACCTGCCAACTCCTTAGCCACATGAACTCTATATGCAAAATGTTTTTGAGGCACTGTATATCCATATAACTGCTGGTTAAACATTAATACTAAAGCATTTATTATGAGCAGTAAAAAAGATATAAAGAAAATGGTTTTATACTTTTTTCTAAACTCTTTTAACCTTACTCTATAGGAGTTAAAAAAGCTTTTTGTAGCAAGTGGAATAGCTAACATAACAAAAGGAGCAAACATTTGTACTTCAATGCGTTGTCTAAAGGAGAGTAAAAGTGAAAAAGTTAGAGCTGTAACAGCTATGTACCACAGCAAGTCCCTATTTTTTGTAAAAAGTTGTTTGTAGAGTATATAAAAAATATATATGAAAACAATAGGTGAAAATATTCCTATATATATACCTAAGGTATCAAGGAAATGACCTTCAGGTGTACCAGAAGTGTTAAACCCATGTATGTAAAGTGTTAAAGCAAATAGTAGTGTTGAACCTAGTAGTAATTTTATAGATTTTCTCGAAAGTGCAAAAAAGAAAATTCCTAAATATAAAAAAGCAAAACTAATATCTACTAGAACAAAAGTTACTAAAAGTAAAAAATGGTATTTTCTAAAATTTTGAAACACATATATATACAAAAATAGTAGTAACATAACTATACCAGTAACATCTACAAGTAAAGCAGAACTAATAGTCCCCGGTAGTAACATAAAAATAACTATAAGCCATAGTCTATCTTTACCTCTACTTACATAAGGTTTTGAAATTTTATAAAAGAGTAACACTGTTAGTATATGAAGTACTATCATAATATTTCTAAATACTTGATCGCTATAACCATAATTATCAAGAAAAAAAGTTATAAAGTAGTGTGTAAATGTTGTTTGGGAGTAAAGAAGTTTAGCTTCATGATAGCTAATAGAGAGAGTTGATGCTTCATATGAGAGCATCAGCAGATCTATAAAAAGAAAAAGTAAAAAAAGAAGTTTAGTTTTCATAACTTTAAAAAGTTATTTAATATTTCATGTCCATGTTCACTCATAATTGATTCTGGATGAAACTGTACTCCATAAATATCTCTATCTTTAATTTTAATAGCCATGATCTCGTTGTCATCTTGTGAGTATGCTGTAGGAATTATATTTTCATTAATAGTATTAGGATCAACCACTAAAGAGTGATAACGTGTAGCTCTAAAATTTTCAGGAAGTTTAGAAAATATAGCACACTCGTTTACTTGTTCAACTTGAGAAGTTTTTCCATGCATCATATTTTTAGCACGAACAATATCAGCTCCAAAACTTTGAGCAATACTTTGATGACCCAGACAGATACCAAGAAGAGGCAGCTTATCTTTAAAATGTTCAATAACAGCTAAGCTAACCCCTGCTTCATCGGGAGTAGCTGGACCAGGAGATATAATGATCTTCTCAGGTGCTAAAGCTTCAATCTCTTCAACACTTAACTCATCATTTCGTACAACTTTAAGATCAGCACCTAACTCTAAGCAGTACTGCACTATATTATAAGTGAAGCTATCATAATTATCTATCATTAATATCATATTATTTCTATCCTCTACAAAGCCCTATTTTAAAGGCTTTTACTAATTTTATTTTAACGATATTATAAATCATGCTTCCCTGTTGCTACCCATTTTCATATTTTTTATACATTTTTATACTATTTTGGGTAGCACGATAGAGGGTAGCAAAAAAACTTTTCTATTATAGCGAATTGAAATTAGAATGTTGTTTAATCAATATTCTAATATTATAAAGATACATATTCGCAAGGCATATTATTTTAACCTCTTTATATCTTCTTCTAACTCTTTTAAACTCTCTACCTTTTGTAGTTGTTTTTTATTTTCTTTATATTTTAAATATTCTTGGTCACTTTTTTCTTTTGCTTTGTCATGACTAACTTTGCCTGCATGATTTAACAGCTCTCTAGCATTCATAGAGATAACCATATCCAATCGTGTAGCCCAATCTTTCATGTACATTGGTGTTTGTTGCATCGCCATAGTTTCTGCGAATGCAAGGTATTGCTCTACTAGAAGACCCAAGAGTTTTATCTCATTTTCATTTAGATAGTTTTTAGCAATACTTACATCTTTTTTAGTGATATTTTTACCGTCTTTATCAAAAGAACTCATTCCTAAAAGAGGTTTAGTTATATCTACTCTACTATATACAAGTTCAGCAGCTGTTTTAGATGAGATAGCCCATAATAGTTTGTTTTGCACTAGTTTAAAAAATGCTACTGTTTTTTCATCTTTAGCATCGTAGTCTTTACTTGTCATATAGATATCTTTTATTTTTTGATAAAAGAATTTTTCAGATATTCGTATATCTCTAAGTCGTTTTTGAAGCTCATCAAAATAGTTCATAGAAGAACCTGTTTTAAATCTGTCATCATTTAATATAAAACCTTTAGTTATATACTCTTTAAGCCTATCCTTCGCCCATATTCTAAACTTTGTACCAGTAGATGACCGTACTCTAAAACCTATGGCTATAATCATATCAAGGCTATAAAAATTAACCTCTTTACTTTGTGTCTTGCCCTCAATTGCTCCATGCTTAGTGGTTGTTCGGAATTTCCGAACAACCACATTTTCATCAAGTTCATTTTCTTCAAATATTGCCTTAATATGCTCACTAATAGTTGATTTTGCTTTACCAAACACTTCACAGATTTGAGTTTGAGAGAGCCACAAAGTTTCATTTTCAAATTTTACATCAACTTTTATGTTGCCGTTGTCGTTTTGGTAGATTATGATGTTGGAGTTGTTTTTCATATTTTCTCTTAAATTATTTTATAATAAATATTAATATCGAAATCAGAAGTTTCTAATAATATTGTACTACTACCTTTAAATTCATCTGTAGATACAATAAAATACATATCAACCTCTTTTTGACCTTTTTTATTTAAAGTGACTTTAAAAACTTTTTCAATTCTGTTTATGATAGTAAAAGCATCCATATCATTAAAATTAGGCATAGTATTTACAGAATAAATAGGTGCATCAACTTCAGAATGAGCAGTAAATATTTTTAAATATATTTTATTTAAAAAGTCATTTTCAATATCTCTTGTAGTATTAAACTCTTCTATTCCATCAAAAAGTTCATTTTTGTAGTGAAGAATAAAATCTTGAATAAAGTTATCTAAATCTTTTTTATTAAAAAATAAAAGATGTGCTTCATCACCTTTTTGACTAATTAAATAACCTTTTGTTTTATTAAAATAAGGTTCTATACACTCATTAATTACTTTTGGAAAATCTTTGTTAATGATTTTGTTTTTCATAATTACATTACCATTGTACTTTTCTGTAGAATTAGCTAAATCTAAAAATAAAATATATGCTTCTTTATGATTTCTTTTATAGGATTCTAATTTTTTTATAAGCAACTCTTTTAGAGATGAGAATAATTTATTATCTAAGTACTCTTTAGATTCCTTTTCTAAACTTGTTTGAGGTAATTCAACAAGAATTTTATATATAGCTTCTTCATCTTCATTATTAAGTGCAATTAGCTTATTCTCAAGGAGAAACTCTATTACTTTATCTACTAATAATTTTTGTTTGATACTTTTTTGAATGTCATCATAAGAAATTAAAGCTTTATTTCCTAATGAGTTCAACTTTTCCAATAATGAACCAATACTTGGTGAATTTAAACCAATATCTTTTAAATCAAATAATTTGTAATATGACATCTTCAAACTCCTCTTTAGAAATACTTGGTGAATATGTAGTAACACTACTATCAATTGTATTTATCTTGATTCTAAAATAATCGGATTTTTTATACTGATGAGTGAACCAGTAAATTTGAGTATTTTCAATATCTACTTGTAAATCATCTTCGTACATTTTGGATTGTTCTGCAATATAGGTAGGATGAGTTTTAATATCAAAATCTGGATTTTTAGCTTTTACTTGTTCTAGAGTATACAGATTATTATCTAAATCACTTAGTATCTTACTTAAGTCTGCATTCTTGGCAAACATTGCAGATTTTTTATGTTGATTGATCTCATTTTTAATATTTGTACTTATGGCATTTGGAACTGTTAATAAATTTTCTATAGAATCATTATTTAAAAGATTTTCTAATTTTAAATGGCTATTCTTACCACAAATATACTCAAAACTATTAATGATTTTTTTCTTGATATCACTTGGAGTATCTAAATCACTATATTTATCAATGCCTATAACTACTTTATTCTCTTTTAAATAAAATCTAAAAAATAATACATTTTGTATTGTCTTAACATGATATGCTTTGTAAAAGATACCATCCTTAATAGGCTTATTCAATGTATTGTCATATTGATACACTTCTTTTATGCTAATAAGTTTACAAGTAATTTCATCATTATCTTCTTTATAAAACCACTCTTCATCTACAGCAGTGTCAAATTCTCTGTCATTTTCATTTTTATGTAAACTCTTAAAATGTTTAATGCTATCAAGAATACTTTCATTAATTTCTAAATTATAAAAATAAAAATGTTTTTGTCCTGCTTCCTCTGTATTCTGGTAATACTTAATAAATTTTTCTACAGGAATAGATTTAAAAAGTGTACCTTCTCCCATAGACTCTCTTACTAAGGTTTTAATTGCTTCTTTGCTACATGCTATTTCACCATCAATATCATATAAGCTTACAAATTTGCATATTCCTTTTTCTGTAAGTTTATTAAAAATAAGTTCAGTGTTTATATTCTTTAAGTCCATTTATTTCTCCAGTTCTCTATTTGATTGTTGCCATCTTTAAAAGTAACACTTCTTTTATTTGAAGAAGATTCATCAACTCTAATAAATATCTTTTTTGATTATTATTAATTGCATCTATTAAATTAGTAAATGCATCCATAATATTTTTCTTTGGACATATTATTTTCAGTGATTCAATATTATACGTAGGTAGTTTGCCTTGTACTCCGCCCACTGTTCTATTTGCTACAGCATTTAGAGATATTTCTTGAACAAGCTTTCTCTTTTTAATAAAGTCTGGTTCGTCACCATCTAATTTAATTTTACTAATTGTTTTAATTCTTTTACGGTTTGCAAAAGCTTCATTAATGTTGTGTGATTTTAAACCAACTTTAATCCACTTTTTCTTTCCTTCTAAATCTTTATATGTAAATTCAAATACACGATCACCATCTTCTAACTCTCTATAATAGATTCCAGTATATTTTTTAGACTTTATTCTCTTTGCCATTTCATTCTCCGTGCTACCCTATAGCTACCCTTTTTGCTATTTTTGTATTATTTTGTAGAGTTTATGATATCGCATAAGTTGTTTGAATGCCCTTAAACAAAGGGCTTGAATAAGTTTATGTAGTTTTGTGAATTCTATGGTTGTAATGATTATCGATCATTAAAATCATATTTGCTCGTTTCCTTTATAAACAATTAAAAACATTATATCCAACTATGTTAACAAAGTTTAAAAGTAAACTTTGCACCATTTTCTACATTTTCTACTTCTAATGTAGCATTGTATTTTTCAGCTATTTGTAAGGACATAAAAAGTCCTATGCCAGTACCATTACTTTTTGATTTTGTAGTAAAGTTCGGCTTAAAAATATCATTAATAATATTTTTAGGAATTCCACCTGCATTATCTGTAATTTCTATACTTTTATTAGCTAATATATCTATTCTGATCTCTCTGTTTTGCACATTTTTTTCATTGAATGCGTCTTTTGCATTATTTATTATGTTTAAAATGATATGTTTTATCTCATTTTCAATACCAACAATATGGAAGTTTTTTTCTACCTCTACTGTTATGTTTACCTGATGATACATAAACTCATCTTTTACTAAATGAATAGTTTTTTGAATCATGTTCTTTACATCAAATTTTACAACTTCTTGATTTGGTCTAAAAAAACTTCTGAACTCATCTAAAGTATTAGTCATATGCTCAGATTGAAAAAAGATTTCTGCTTTAAACTTATCAACATATTCTTGATCTATAAGATTATCTTCAAAGTCATAACCTAACATATCAACTTTTATATTTATTATATTTAATGGTTGCTTCCACTGATGTGCAACTGCATCCATCATCTCTCCCATTGTAGCCATTTTTTTCTGTTGTTGAAGCATTTTCATTTGATCAACATTTTCCTTAGTCTTCTCTGCTACGCGCCTATTTAAAAGTGCTCGTTGGTCTAATACAATAAATAAGAATATAAATAGTATCAATAGTATCATGAAAGATACAGCTCTAACAATAAAACGAATATTAATAATTCTAGAGATTTCATCACTATTTTGATATGCTACTAGCCAAGCTAAAACTTTTGTATTAGTTAAATCTTTAATTGGTAAAAATGTCAATACAGTTACTTCATCTGACTCATCTTTGTAAAGTGCAAATTCCTTATTTTTTTTAATTGATTCTGCTATTTTTAATTCTAAACTTTTTAAGTTATTTTTTTCTTCTTCATGATGGTGCATAACTACATCACTACTATTTATAGTTAATAGTAAATTTACATTTTCCAAGCTTTTAGCATACTTAACTACTAAATCTTTTTCATCCCAAGTTTTTTTATCAAAAATACTCTTATCTACTAAAAAATGTGTATGAATTTTACTAATATCACTTAAGTTATTTTGTAAACTATCACTTGAATAAGAGACTTCCATGGCACCTAAATATTCTTTATCATCATTAAATACTGGAAATACATTTCTAAAACCATGAGCAACTCTTCCCTGAACAAAGCCACTTACAGCTTCTTTAGTCTCATTTGTCAACTTAATGTCTTCTCTAATATTTTCTAAGTTATCTCCAAATTTACTAGGTTTGTGCATTCTCAAAAATGATTCATTAGTAGGTAGCACAAATTGATATTGAAGAACATCTTTAATTTTCATAATTTTATATTTATTTTTTAAAATATTATATAACTGTTCTCTCAATACAACTCTTCTTTGAGGAGTTGCACTCTTAGCTTTTTGTAAAATTTGTTTTACTTTTGGCATTGCTAATGTCGAGAGCATGACAGTTTTTGCGGTTGCTCTTTGATGGTGTTGTAAAACTTCAAAATGTATTTTAAGGTTATTGATATTACTTTTCAACTCTGCTTTAATTATCTCATTCATATTTCTTTCTGTAATAAGTGTTACAAATACATTAGCAAGAATAAAAATTGATGCAACAAATATTGCTATTTTTGCTCTTATCTTGTTCATGATTTTTTATCCTCCCTTATTGCTTTAAAAAATATATATATTCCTATTATACTAAGAATAAGGTCTAAAATAATAAATAACCCTATTATTATTCCTATACTAAGCATGACTAACTCACTAAAGCCTAAATGAAATTTTATAGATAAAAAAACTGGCACTATAAAAATAAGCGCTATTAAAACTCGTAGGTAGTACTTAGCTCTCATGATTTATATTCGAACCACCACGAAAAACCAAACATTATGCCTGGTGTTTTACCTTTTGTCTCATCAAAAATAAACTCTTTCGCTTTTGAAGTAGGTAAATAAATTACTTCTATACTTTCGTTCTCTATACCACCACCATTACTTACTTTATTTTTATCGCTAACTTCTACATAATATAGTGTCTGCTGTGCACCTGCAAAACCTACTGCTGAAAAAAATGAAGTAATACGCTCAAGTGAGCTAACTCTAAAACCACACTCCTCTTCAACCTCTTCTATAGCTATCTGTTCTAAAGAGCACTCTTTGTCTATAATACCTGCACATAACTCATAAGTATAGCCATCTCTATTTTTCAAATAGATCGGAGGACGAAACTGTTTAACTACTACAAAAGAGTCACGATCCTTATGATAGATAAGAATAGCAACACTATCATGAACTTGAGCTAATTCCCATCTTTTTGCTACTCCATCTTGAACATAATTCATCTGTTTTAACTTTACAAAACGCGACTCTTCACACTCGACCAACTCTACATCTGTAATATTTTTCATCATTTGTTAAAAAAAATTGTCTCTGCTTCACTAAAGTTTGGAACATCATCATATGTAAATACAGAATAGTACTTACTTTTATCTGGTGTTCCAAAATCATCATACGTAAATGAGTCACTTCCTGCATAAATTTTTGCACCATCATAGGGTGAGAGCGGAGGATGAAAAGAGTTTCTAACTACATAAACCCCTACAAAATCTTTATCTTTTGGGTTATCCCAAGTTAGTCTTACTTTTGCAGAGTCTACTGAAGTTTTTAAGTTCGTTACTTTAGCAACTGCATACTTTCTTTTTTTAATATATTTAACAACTAACTTAACACTATTTTTTTCATTTTTACCATACCAGTCAACTAGATGGTTTTTACTCATTTCTGAAGTTGGTTTTATAACAAACTTAACATCTCTATTCTCATTATGTTTATCTTCTAAAGCATCAATTGAAAAAGTGTCAAAAATAAAGTTATGGTTACTCTTACTTTGAAGGTCATCTTTACTAACCTCATAACCAATAAACTCTATACGCTCTCTTATTTGTATGCCTTCATAAGTGATCTCATCAAGGTCTACAAACTCAACGTTATAGCGAATATCTTGTTTTGTTTTTGTTGAATTTTTATTATTTATCTCTATATAGCATTCAGTAATAACAGTCTGATCAGGATTAGGAAGCTCACGTAAGTCGAACTCCATTACTCCATAAATTTTATCATTATTTTTGTCAAAACCACAAGCCATTTTTGTCTCATCAAGTTTCTCTTTTGAGACGGTAGCTGTTGTTTTTGCTTCAATAGTGATACAAGTTGATGGCATAGTATATTTAACTTCTAGGTTAGGTCTATAGTGAATACCTCCACCAAACTTACCATAACCCATATCAAACATCATCATCTGTGAGTCACGTCCAACAGGAAGCTCTATTGGTCCCTCTAATTTAAATAGTACACTTCTATTTTCTAAATGTTTTTGAAAAATCAGTCTCTCTTTTTCATGAAAAGACCAATGACTCCAAATACCTTGAGTTAACTGCTCTGATGGTATAGTTTCACCAAGTGTTTGAATAATTTTTGCATTATGTATTTGATCAAAATCTGTGATCTCTGAGACACTATTTTGGTCTATAAAAGAGACTGACCACTCACCATACTTCTCTATTTTAGCATTCACTCTATTTAGTGGATATATAGAGAACTTAACCTCTTTTATAATCGCGTCTTTAGGTATTTTATCAAGGTTGAATTTCATCACACCATAACTTATACCTCTATTTTCATTCACACCAATAAATAGTGAGTTAACACCAAAGTGTTCTCTATTTTTTTCTAAAGTTTTTTCAGCTACATAACCTATATCATTAGGACTAGTAAATAATATTCTTGAAAATTCATCACTCTCTAAAAGAGTTTTAACTCTTACTTTTGGAGCGTAAGGAGACTTTACTTTTGTTTTATCATTTACAGCTCTAATGTAGTAGTAGTACCTAGTATCACTAAGTAACTCAATATCTGTAAACTCATTTTTATATGTTCTTCCTACAAGAGTTGACTCATTACAAGCCTCTTTATTTTCAGAGTTTCTAAAGATCTGAAAATAAACATCTTTGTCTACATTGGTAGAGTCCCAAGTCAAAGTTACTTCACTAAAATTAAACTCTTTAATTAAAAAGTTTTGAGGACGGGTAGGTGCATTTTCAGAGTAGTTTTGAGCTTCACCAAGACTTAGTATAAGTGCTGGAATATTCTCATCAATACTCTCTTTCATGTTCTGCATAAAGTCAGGTATATTTCTAGTTCCGACCTCAACAACAGCCGCAATAATACCTTTAGAGTAGTAATATTCCCTACCACTTCCACTAATAAGTTTAGTTGGTGGCTTTCCTCTATGAATACCATATTTTCTACCAGTTACTTTTGCGATCGCGTAGTTCATATTTGCACATAAAGTATTTAGATCCGTTCCATTAATTTCACCCTCATGAGTAAAGTTATGTGCAGGAAAAAACACATTACCTTGTGAGTGGTAATCAAGGGCAACCGTTATGTTTTCATGAGAGTCTACAAAATTTTTCATAGCTAATGTTTCAGGTTCACTAAATGGGTTTTTACCACTATAAACATTTGAATTTGTATCTTTACTTTTTACATAGCCTATACTGAAGTTTCTATTTAGATCTACTCCAAATGTTCCATCACCATTATCTCTTCTATTTTTTCTCCAAAAAGAAAAATGTTTCATACTGTACTCAAAACCATCAGGATTAAGACATGGAACTATATATAGAGTATTATTTTCCAATGTTCTTAAAACTTTTGGATCATCATCATAGTTTTTTAGAAGGTACTCTATAAAAGAGACAGCCAACTCATTTCCGATCCACTCACGTGCGTGAACAGTTCCAGTAAAAAGCATAGCAGGCTTAGTATCTGCACTCTCAACATTAATAGTTATTTTAGCTAAAAGAATTTCTCTATTTTCACAAGTTTGACCTATACTCTCAACTGCTACAAGATTAGGATAATCTTGAGCACATTGGTTTAAAAATTGACACGTTTGTTCATAAGACTTGTACTGTTGTTTCATTAACCCTCTTTACTTTTTATAAAATCACTCCAGATTTTTGATAATTGATCTGTAGCTTTTTTTGTAATACCTTTGATCTGAGTAAGAATTTTTGGTTCTTGATCTAAAATTCCTATAATCTCTTTTTTATTATATTCATCAAAAATTTTATTAACTTTTTTCTTTCCTATTCCATCAACAGAAGTTAAAACTTCTTTTAACTCTTTTTTTGAAATTTCTATTTTTCCAGATGCTTCATCACCGCTAATTTCAGCTGTAACTTCAGCATCAATACTTGAGCTATTAAGAACTTTCATAGACTTTATACTTTTTAAAGGGAAGCGATCTTGGTAGTTCCACTTCTCACTTGGCCACTCTTCTTCAGTTCTAGCTTTTATATCATGTACTTTGTAAACCTCGTCTAGTTTATGAAGGTAAACTTTCTCTTTACCATACATTTTTTTCTTATTTCCATAAAACTCACCATCATAGCTTTCACTATATTTTCCAAAAGCTACATGTCGCATGGTTCGAAGAAGTGAACTATCAATTTTCCCTAACTCTTCCCAGTTAAACATTGGCATATGAGGTTTTCTAAAACGTCCTTCACTTAAACTCCACATTAAGTACTGACCGATCCAATCTCTTATGTATGGGAACGCAGCGAATGCAGTGGCACACTCTAATATACGTACTTTTCCATCTTTTCCATATGCAATATCACAAGCCCAATATTCAGCTTTAGCAGCTTTACTTACTTTAACTGCAAGGTCTAAAACATGCTTAGGAACATCCATGTAGTCCATACTTCCACCCTGAGAAGTGTTAGTTAACCACTCACCCTCAGGTGCACGTCTCCAAAAAGCACAAACTGGTTTATGCCCAATAAGCATTACACGTATATCTGCTTCCATAGGAACAAAATCTTGAAAATACATAGGGTGGTATTTTTTCTCTTGGTATAGATCTTTTGCTTCTTTGTAGGAGTCAACTTTATGTACAAAGTAACCGCCATAGTTAGATGGTCCATAAGATTTTTTAACTATCTTAGGAAAAGCTGTCTTCTTTAAAAATGCATCTGCATTCTCTCTGTTGTAGTAAACATAAGTTTTAGGAATAGGAAGGTTGTACTTCCATGAAAAACGTGTTACATTCTCTTTTGACTTGTTAGAGAATTGAGTATCCATAGATGGAACAAAACGAACATTAGGAAGAGCGCGAGCGATCTCTCTAAAAGTTTCATATGCAGTTGCAGGAATATTACCTATAAGCACATCAATTTTTTTTCTCTTAACTTCGTTAATAAAGCGAGTCTTATCATTTTTCCAGTGGTAAGTTACTGTCTCAATTTTATTTGGCCATCCTCTAAAATTTGAGTGATCAAAAAATCTAAGTACGTGATCTAGGTATAAAAAACCTAACTTTGGTAATTCGCTGTTATTTAGTCCCATCTTATTTTCTCCCTTTTTTTGTTTTTCTATCTATCATGTTTACGATTAGCTCAATTTTTTTCTTATTAAAATTGAGCCCCTGTTTCTCTTGTTCTGGTGTTGCAAAAGCTGGAATACCATTCACCTCTAAAGCAATATATTTCTCTTTTTCAAGATCATAAATAATGTCAACCCCAGCAATATCAAGTCCACAAACTTTAGTAGCTTTTTTTGCTAACGCTATTGCTTCATCGTCAGCTTCTCGTAGGAATACACTTCCTCCACTTGTAACATTTGTACGCCAGTCAGTTCCACTCGCTTTTCTTCCATAACAACTAACAAATTCACCATCAACTATGTCAATTCTAAAGTCTGTATTGTCATATTTTATAAATTTTTCTACATAGAAAAAACGTAAATCCATCTGATTTAAAAATGGCATTAACATATCAAGGTTAGCCTCATTCTCTATAAGTGTTAGTCCGACACCACCCCAACCATCAGTTGGTTTATAGACCATTTTATCCCACTGTTTTATGATTTTCTTCAAATGATGCCCGTCATCTCTATGGCAAAGTTCATAATCAGCAGTATTTAACCCATTTTGACGAAGCAAAAATGAAGTTTGAAATTTATCTTCAGTTAACATAAAAGATTCATAAGAGTTGATCATTGGAACAACACGGTTAAGTGCTTGATACAAGTACATTTGGTACTGAGTTTGCTCACCTGCATTGTAAGAAAAGAAGAGATCTAACTCATCTAACTTCACATCATTATGTAAAATATGATTATTTTTAGCGATTGCATTTCTCAAGTTTACATTATTAACTGTCTCAATGTTACGCTCTTTAAGTTTTTTGATAATTTTTTTACCAATCTTCTTACCACCGCCATTCTCATAAAGCCACATTCCAATCGTTCTTTTACTACCCATTATAGACCCCCATGTTTTTGATGATGTAAAAGAATTTTTTCCATCATATTAATTCTTTGAGCAAAACTACTCTTCAAAGCTCTCTCATTAGTAGTGTGATCACCATCTCCAAAAGGTCCAAAACCATCTAGCGTTACAACCCCACTTGAAGCAACTATATTAGCATCACTAACACCGCCTCGACTCTCTGTTTGTATAGACTCACCGATGATCTTCTCTAAAGATTTAATAAGAGCTGTCTGTTTCTCATTTGGTTCCATAACATCTCTTTGGATAAGACCACTTAGTGTTGAGACTGTACCATCAACATAGGAGTTCTTGGTAATGTCATTAAGTGCTTTTAAAAGGCGATCTCTTTCTGAGTTTTTTGTGTAACGGATCTCTAAAAGCATTGTGCATTTTGGGCTTATTGTGTTAGCACCTATGCCACCCTCTATTTTTCCTACATTTACAGTTGTACCGATCTTTAGATCTGTTAGTTTTGTTAACTCTTGAAGTTTGTAAGATGCTTCAAGGTTTGAATTGATACCTTTGTCATAGCTTGTTCCTGCGTGAGAAGCTTTGCCATCGATCGTAATTGTGTAAGTTCCAACACCTTTACGTCCTGTTACAACTTCTAGATTTTTTCCAGCTGCTTCAAAAACAAAACAGTAGTCATAGTTTGATGCAATTTTAGAAGTTAAAAGTTTAGAGTCATCACTCCCTGTCTCTTCATCACTTACAAGTAAAAAATCTATATTTTCTATTTTTTTAGTTTGTGAGAAAACTCTACGTAGAGCTTCTAAAGCGACTAGGTTTCCACCTTTCATGTCACAAACACCCGCACCATAAACCCACTCTTCATCTTCACTATAACTTTCAAAAACACCTTCTGCAAAAACAGTATCGTTATGTCCTAAAAAAAGTATTTTTTGTAATGAAGTTTTTGGTGATGTGTAGAGAGTGTGGTTGCCTATATGTCCGCGTTCATGAGAGTTCTCACTAAAACCTAGTGAAACAAGCCAAGATGTCATAAGAGAGTTAACCTCATTAACACCAGCACTATTTTTTGTATAAGAATTTACTTCAACTAAGTGTTTAAGATCCTCAAAATAGTTCATTAGCTTACCTTTAATGAAAAGTATTTTACACTACTTAGACTTAAATTATTCGATCGCTTCCACCATCGATCGCAACTTGGCTTCCTGTCGTTTTTGCAAATGGTTTTGATGCCATTGCACAAACCAACTCTGCAACATCACTTGATTTAATTTCAGTTTTTAAAACATTGTTTGTTTTGTACTCTTGAACACTCATTCCATAGTGTGAAGCTCTCGCTTGTAAAACTTCTTCCGTCCAGATCGCTGTGTCAAAAACTGCGTGAGGGTGAAGTGTATTGACTCTAACGCCAAACTCTCCAAGCTCTAATGCAGCGATACGAGCAAGTTGAGTCTGCCCTGCTTTTGCTACTGAATATGCAGCAGCACCTTTTCCTGGAGCTGGAAAGTTTTTAGAAGCTACCATTACGATCGAAGGTTTAACTCCTAACTTTAAGAGCGGTGCGCTCTCTTTTATAAGTTTTTGGTGTGAAGTTAAGTTTACTGCTAAACTTTTCTCCCAGTTCTCATCACTTAAAGAGTCTAAGTTTTCACTTGGTGTAAAGATCCCTGCATTACTTACTACTATGTCTAAGCCACCAAATGCTTTAACACAAACTTCGATCGCATTTTTAATATCTTCGCTCTTAGTAAGATCACATTTAACACCTATAAAGTCAGCTCTGTTAAACTTACTCTCAACATCTGGATTTATGTCAAGTGCTACAACAGCGCAACCACGTGAGCTAAGCTCATTTGCGATCGCTTCACCTATTCCACTAGCAGCGCCTGTTACGATTGCAACCTGTCCACTGAACTCTGGAGAACTTGAGCTTTTTTTGAGTTTTGCTTGTTCTAGTGACCAGTACTCAACTTCAAAAATATTTGCTGCACTTAAAGCTCTATAACCACCTAGCTTTTCAGCTCTTAAGATAGCCTCAAAAGTATGATCGTTAATATCTTTTATGATATTTGCCTCTTTAGCATTTTTACCAAAAGAGAGAGTTCCCTCATTTTTTAAAATTGCAAAGTTTGGAGCTGAGTTTAAAATAGTTTCATCTTTTTTATTTGTATTAAAATACTCTACATACTCATTTGTGTAATTTTTAAGATCTGCTACAAAATTATCACCCAAAATAGTAGGAGTTCTTTTTGTACGAATAACATGATCTGGAGTTAAAGGTCCTTGAGTTGCAATCTTTTCTATGTTCTGTTTTGAAAACTCGATCGCTTCATTTGAGTCATTTAAAATAGAGATCGTTGCATGTCCCTTAAGACGTGAAACTTCTGCTCTTATTTGAGCCAATTTTAATAACTTTATAGTTGAGTTTTGCTCTGAAGCTGTAGAGGTAGCTCCCTTAGTTTCTAAATATTTCTCAGCTTTATCAACTAACTCTATAGTTTTTTCATATGATGCTTTAGCGTCATCATTAAAAGTAAATAGACCATGATTCATAAGAACCATTCCCTCTAGTTTTGTCCAGTCAACATCTCTAGTCATATCGTAAATTAGTTTAGCAAGAACAAATCCTGGCATAATGTAAGGTATAACTAAAACACTATCTCCATAAAGTTCATTAATTTTTTTCTCACCATTCTCAGTATTTGTGATCGTTACAACTGCGTCTGTATGAGTATGATCAACAAATTTAAAAGGTATGATCGCATGCAAAATAGCTTCAACAGAAGGGTTTGGAGCCGATGGATTAGTCATAGCAAGACGTTGGTATTTAACCATATTTGGATCGTCTAACTCATTAAGTTCTGCCATTTTAAGTAACATTTCCATCTTAACAGGAGCAAAACCAGCGCCTTCGATCGTAGCTAGATCCCAACCACTACCTTTAACATATAAAATGTCTTCAACATCTCCAAAAAGATTTGTCGCTGTTGACTTTACAGAAGTATTTCCACCACCATGAAGTACTAAAGAGCTATCTTGTCCTAAAAGACGTGATGTATAAACTCTTAAGTCTAAATCACTCTTACATTTACTCGCTTCACTCTCATTCCATAAACTTTTCATTATTTACCCTATTTAATTTAATTGAACCCTCTGAACAATTATAGCAGTTTTAATACACTAAGGGCAATCTTGATTTTTGCTCTATTTTCAGACTCATCCATCATTTGAGATTATTGTAAAAATTCCTGCTCCACCGCCTGATGCTACAACATTATTCTCAGTAGTAGACTTTGATGTTTCTATACTAAGAAGCGTAGAAGCTGAAATAACTGTTTTTCCTGCTTGAACAACTAATGCACCTAAATTACCTGAAGTTAGTATTTGTTCAGTTATAAAATATGCGTGAGTCTCCGGTGTAATCATAATGCCATTTGTACTATTTTCATCTTCATCTAAAGAGTGGTAAAACTGCTTAATAGCTATAGATGTAGCATCATGTATATTTGAAGTTAGTCCAGCGATGTATTGAGGTGAAACCTTGCCACTTGTTGGTCCAATAGTCATACTACCTATTGTTACACTACCTACTTTAAATGTTGTTGTTTCACCCTTTACATGATGAAATTCACCATTACTTGATGTTATCCCACTGTAACTAGCGGAAGAGTAAGCAATACCACCAACTTTAATATCACTACTAGAACTACTCTCAGAACAACCCATTAGAAACATTGCGCTAAAAGCTATGAATAGACAAATTTTATAATTTAATTTTAGCATTATTTTTACCTTCTATATCTTTTTTACAAATTCCATAATAACACCAAACTCAACACTATTCAAGTAATTTTCATCGTAAGGTTTTTTATGTGCATCAAGACTGTTGTAAATTGTTGTTGTGGTTGCACCGATCCAGTGTGTTCCACCATTAATTACGATCATATAATAGCTGTTTGGATTAGTAATTATATCACTAATATTACTCTTAATACTATAGGTTGTACTCTTAATTGAAGCAAATTTATCTATAAGCAATATCTCATTATTTACCATAGGAAACATTGTTTCAACAGCACTTTTATCAACATACATATTAACTAGTTTTACACCTTGTGTTGGTGCTATTTCTACAACACTACTTGGAAGTGATTCTGGTCCACCATTTACAGAAAGAACAGCTGCATGAGTATAAAGAGTTGGCACGTCATAAGAGAAGTTTGCAGGTAGGCTATCAGCAGTATAGTTACTTAGTTGAGCAGTTCTCATGGCACTCCATACTGGAATAATATCACCTCTATACGAGTAGTTTTGATGTAATATTTCTTTACAAAAAAGAAGTTGTCTAATACCACAAGTATCATCATTATCTGGTTGGTTAAATAGATCATCTCCTAAGGCATCAAGTTTCGCTTTAGTGTTATCATTTAATTTTGCTGTTGTTACTGATTGTGAGCTCAAATGTTTATTTATAGTTGCTTCATCTTTAACTTGACCTTGAAAATCTGAACCTATTTGAATACCAACATGTTGTACTAAGTCAGCTAGATCACTACTGTTTTGAGGTACTGATATAGTTCCTTTTGTGTTAATTGCAGCAACAACTTTAGGATCTATTTGAATTCCATTGCTAGAGTCGTTGTCATGATCTAATGAATGTAGCAACATTGCACTTTTTATATCTGTTAGTTGATGATAAGGTGCGGAAGAACTCATAACTGGGATTGTTGGAAGAGTGATACCACCAACTTTACAAATAGTAGTTTTACCATCTTCATAAGTAAAAGTTCCGCTTGAGTCTGTCGTGGTTGTTGTATTACCAGAGGTGCACTTTAAACCACTTACCGCACTATCAATGTAATAAGCAGTGTTTTCAGTAGGTGCAGCAGAGTTTCCACAACCACTTAGTACGATCGCAACTGTAACACTTAATGACATTAGTTTTTTATTCATTTTGAATCCTCGTATTACACTACAAGTATGCCTAAAGAGTTTGTCAAACTTTGTCACCTTGTAAATTTGTGCTAAAGTTAGCACCTTTTTCTGAAGTGCTAACTTAAATTCATAAGATTTATGTCTAAATCTATTGCAACTTTTGAAATACTCTAATTTGTAACCCTTATTTATTTTAACTTAGAATTACTTAATTGTGAGTATGAATATATGTTACCACTTCAGTCCATAAATTTAAAAACTAAAGTAACTAAAAATATAAAATATCCTTTAAACAATATGTGTTATACTCTCAAAATTTTAAATAAAAGGCATTTATATGTTAGTAACAAACAAAGCTCCAGACTTCACAGCAGACGCAGTATTAGCGGATGGTACAATCGTTGATAATTTCAACCTATACGAAAACTTTGGTGAAAAAGGTACTGTACTATTTTTCTATCCACTAGATTTTACTTTTGTATGTCCTTCAGAACTTATCGCTTTTTCTCATAGAGTTGAAGACTTCAAAGAACGTGGTATTAATGTAATTGGTGTATCTGTTGATAGCCAATTTTCTCACTTTGCTTGGAGAGAAACAGCTGTTAACAATGGTGGTATAGGACGTGTTAAATACCCACTAGTTGCTGATTTAACTAAAAACATTGCTCGTGAGTATGATGTTCTTTTAGGTGACAAAGTTGCACTTCGTGGTTCATTTTTAATTGATTCTGATGGAACTGTTCGTCACGCTGTTGTAAATGATCTTCCATTAGGTCGTAACATCGATGAGATGCTACGTATGGTTGATACTATGCTTTATACTAACGAGTTTGGCGAAGTTTGTCCTGCTGGTTGGGTTAAAGGTGACGAGGGTATGAAAGCCTCTACTGAAGGTGTTGCTGAATACTTAGACAAAAACGCTGACAAACTTTAATCTTCATAAATATTAAGGCTCTTTTTTGAGCCTTTTTCTTCCTCTAATTTTTAATTAATGTTACTTCTGCTATAAACCTTTCAACAATTTAAATAATAGGTAAAAAAACTATGCCACTTTTAATAAATAATGAATGTATTGCGTGTGATGCTTGTAGAGAAGAGTGTCCAACTGAAGCTATTGAAGAGGGCGATCCGATCTATATAATAGAACCAGAACTTTGTACTGAATGTGTAGGTTCTTATGATGAGCCAAACTGTATAGCTGTTTGTCCAGTTGATTGTATTATTTCTGATAAAGATAACTCTGAAACAGTAGCAGAACTTAAATACAAGTATGACAAACTAATAGCTCAAGAAGAAGAAGAGTAACATGGCAAAACGTACAGCCATTATAGATATAGGGTCTAACTCTATTCGCTTGGTTGTTTACGAAAAAAGCTCTCGTTTTGCTTTTCGACTTCTTCATGAAGTTAAAAGTCGTGTGAGACTTAGTGAAAATGCTTATCAAAATGACTTATCACTTCAAGAAGAAGCTATGCAACGTACTGTTGATGCACTAACTTGCTTTAGTGATATCATTAACTCATATAAAGCTAGAAAAGTTTTATGTGTTGCAACTTCTGCTCTTCGTGATGCTCCAAATAAAAATGACTTTATAGCACGTGTAAAAGAATCTTCTGGTATAAATATTAAAGTTATCTCTGGTGAAAAAGAGGCTTACTTTGGTGCTCTCTCTTGTGCACTTTTATTGCCTCATAAAGATGCTATAAGTATAGATATAGGTGGTGGATCTTGTGAAATTGCACTTATTAAAGATAGCAGTATAGATCATACACTCTCACTTAAGTTAGGAACAGTTCGACTAAAAGAGCTATTTTTAGACAGTGGTGATATTGATGGTGCAAAAAAATATATACGATCTAGTTTAGAATCATTAGAAATACCAAAAGATTTAAAAGTTATAGGTGTTGGTGGTACTTTTAGAGCCTTAGCACAGATAATTATGCAAAATTCAAAATACCCTCTCGATAAGCTACATGGTTTTAGTTTTAATATAGATGAGTTTAAACTTTTAGCAAAAGATATTTTAGATGCTAACAAATCTAAATTAAAAACACTAGGTGTTAAAAAAGATCGTTTAGATGTTATTCAATCAGGTACATTAATTTTACTAGAACTTTTAAAATACTTTAATACCAAAGATTTAGTTACAAGTGGTGTTGGAGTTAGAGAAGGTGTTTACCTCGCAGACTTACTTCGTAACTCTAAACATAAATTTCCTGCTAACTATAATCCATCTGTTCGTTATCTACTTGATGTTCATAACATACAAGACGAGAGAACAAACTCTATGGCTAAAATTTCTAAAGCTATTTTTGAAGCAATTAATAGCACAGAGTTACATGAAAAATATAAAAGAGTAGTTGTAATTGCATCTAAACTCTCTAAAGTAGGTTCATCTATCCACTACTACTCTTATCATAAACATAGTTTTTATATGATTCAGAGTGCTTTAGAGTATGGTTTTACACATGAAGAAGTAGTTTTAATCTCTATGCTCGCTCGTTTTCAAAAAAAGAAATACCCTAACGATGAGTTTATAAACAAGTTTGAAACTCTTTTACCAAACGAGAGAGTTTTAAAGCTTCTTACATTTATAGTAACACTTTCTAGTATGTTAAGTATAAATAGTTCTAAACACTCTAAAATGAATATATCTTTTAATAACGATATTTTAGAAGTAGGTTTTGAAAATTTAAATACTCATCTAATAAAAGAACAAGTATTAAAACTAACTATGCCAGATGGCATAGAGGTTAAAATTAGTTAGAAAAAGCTCTATTAATAGAACTGAATAGTGCTTTAATAGAAGCCATAGTTGTGTTAGTATCACGTCCTACACCAAAATACATACTTTTGTCTTCTAGCTCAATTTCTATATAAGCGATCGCTTCTGCTGAGCTTTTTTCACCAAAAGAGTGTTGAGAGTATGAGTGAATAGTAAATGGATGTTCATACTCTTTTACAAGTGCATGTTTACAAGCATCGATCGGACCATTTCCGCTACCTTGGCTTGTAACTATTTTTCCATCATACTTATAGCTTAATTTACACTCTATAATCTCTTGATCACTTTTATTTCTATTTGTAGCAAAACTTATAAGTTCTATATGATTATTCAGACCAAAATAGGTAGTCTCAAAAAGATCTTTAATCTCTTTAGTCTCTAACTCTCTACTCTCTTTTTCAGTTATAGCTTGAACTATTTTTCCAAATTCTGGGTGCATTTTTTTAGGAAGAGCATAACCATAACTATCTTCTAAAATATAAGCAACACCACCTTTACCAGACTGAGAATTTATGCGAATAATAGACTCATAGTTACGACCTACATCGTTAGGATCAATTGGTAAGTATGGAACTTCCCAAAAGTTATCATTTTTAGCTTTTTGAAAACTCAACCCTTTTTTAATAGCGTCTTGATGAGATCCTGAAAAAGCAGTATAAACCAACTCTCCAACGTATGGATGACGAACATGAGTATCTATCTGTGTACAACGTTCAACAATATCTAACACTTCGTCTAAGTTACTAAAGTCTAACGTAGAGTCAACACCTTGAGTTGTCATGTTAAGTGCAAGTGTGATCATGTCAACATTACCAGTTCTCTCGCCATTGCTTAAAAGTGTTCCCTCAACTCGATCAGCACCAGCTAAAAGTGCTAACTCAGTGGCTGCGATCGAAGTTCCACGATCGTTGTGTGTATGAGTAGAAATAAGCACATTTTCACGGTTTTCTAAATTCTGTGACATCCACTCGATCTGATCGGCATACACGTTAGGTGTTGCCATCTCAACCGTTGCAGGTAAATTTAAGATCACTTTCCTATTCTCACTTATTCCCCAACAAGCAGTTACAGCGTTACAAATTCGAGCAGAAAACTCTAACTCAGTTCCTGTAAAACTCTCAGGTGAATACTCTAACTCGATCGCACCATCATGAGTTTTTTCATATTTTTTAACAAGCTCAACACCCTCTAGTGCAAGAGCTATGATCTCATTTTGATCTTTTTGAAAAACTATTTTTCTTTGAGCTGTTGAAGTTGAGTTATAAAGGTGAACAATAGCTTTTTTTGTCCCTTTTAATGACTCAAAAGTTTTTGCTATTAAGTGCTCTCTTGCTTGAACTAAAACTTGAACAGTTACATCATCAGGTATTAAGTTGTCATCAACAAGTTTACGTAAGAAATTAAACTCAACCTCGCTTGCGGATGGAAAACCAACCTCAATAGTCTTAAAACCTAACTTTAAAAGGAGAGAAAAAAGTTCTAGTTTTTGATCAAGGTTCATAGGTGTCACAAGTGCTTGATTTCCATCACGAAGGTCAACACTACACCATACCGGTGCTTTTGTAATAGTTTTAGTAGGCCAAGTTCTATTTGGCAAGTTAACTTGAGGGTAAGCTACATACTTCCCGTGTTTTACATTTTTCATAATTTCTCCTTTTATGAATATAAACGCGATTATAACTCAACTTAATTTAAATAAAGTAAAACTTAGCTATAATTCACGACTTTTACTAAAAAATCTAGGAGATAGTTTGTTTGATACACTAACCGATTCGTTTACATCAGCACTAAAAAAGATTCGTTTTCGTGACGATGAAAAGGCTCTTACAAAGGCTCTTAATGAGCTTAAGAAGTCACTTTTAAAGTCTGATGTAAACCATAAAGTTGTAAAAGACTTAATCGCTACAATCGAACTTAAAACTAAAGCAACTGTGATCGGAAAAGATCAGTTTCTTGACGCAATGCGTTCTGCTCTTAATGATATTTTAGATGTAAAAGGAAATAAAGGGTTTGTTTTTGCACCAAACCCTCCAACTGTTATTTTAATGACAGGTCTACAAGGTAGTGGTAAAACAACAACTACTGGTAAACTTGCTAACTATTTAACACTTAAAAAGAAAAAAGTTTTAGTAGTTGCAGCTGACTTACAACGTTTAGCGGCAGTTGAGCAACTTCGTCAAATATGTTCTTCGATCGAAGTAGAACTTTTTGCAGACGATGAGACTAAAAACCCTGTTGAAGTTGTAACTTCCGCACTGAACTATGCAAACAGTAAACTTTATGATGTTGTTCTTATAGATACAGCAGGTCGTTTAGCTATTGATGATGAACTTATGGGTGAGCTTGAAGCTGTTAAAAAAGCTGCTAATCCACATGAAATTTTCTATGTTGCTGATTCTATGACTGGTCAAGATGCGGTTAGAACTGCTACTACTTTTAAAGAAAAAATTGGCATTGATGGTGTTATTTTAAGTAAATATGATGGTGATTCTAAAGGCGGTGTTGCCTTAGGTATATCTCATCAAGTTAATGTACCACTTCGTTTTATCGGTGCTGGTGAAAAAATGGAAGACTTAGAAGTTTTCTTACCTGAACGCATAGTTAACCGTCTTATGGGTTTTGGAGACATTGAAGGACTTGCTGAGAAAACTGCAGGTATTATTGATGAGAAAAAAGCTAAAGAGATTGCTAAAAAGATCAAAAAAGGAAAGTTTAACTTTAATGACTTTTTAGAGCAGATGGAACAGATGAAAAAGATGGGTTCAATGAAGTCATTAATGGGAATGATTCCTGGTATGGGTAAAATGGCGACTGCTTTAAAAGACTTTGATATGGACAACTCTAAAGAGATGAAACTTATCAAAGCTATCATAGGTTCTATGACTAAAAAAGAGCGTGAAGATCCAGAACTTTTAAACAACAGTAGAAAACAGAGAATTGCAGCAGGATGTGGAGCTTCTCAAATGGAAGTAAACAAAATGTTGAAACAATTTAAAAATGCTGCTAAAATGGCGAAAAAGTTTTCAGGTAAAAATGGAATGAAAGATCTTCAGTCGATGATGGGTCAAATGGGTGGAGCAGGAGCAATACCTCGTTAAACTCATAACTAAGTACAAATTAGTCTACTTTTAGAAGTGAACTAATTTGCACTTAGGTGTAAATAAATATATTCAGCAAGTTGAAATAAAACTTGTGCAGAGAAGGACCATATAATGGCAACAGTAATAAGATTAACAAGAATGGGAAGAAAGAAACAACCTTTCTACCGTATCGCAGTAACAGATTCTCGTAAGAGAAGAGATGGTGGTTGGATAGAACTAATAGGTTACTACAACCCAATGGTTGAAGAGAAAACTCTTAAAGTAGATGACGAAAGACTTGACTACTGGTTAAGTGTTGGTGCTAAAATGAGTGATCGCGTTAAAAAAATTACTGGTAGATAGTAATGATTGGTAACTTTGTCGCAGACTTTGCAAAAATGATCGCTTCTCATCCTGAAGATATCAGAGTTGAAACTAAAGATAGTGAAGACTTTGTAGAGATCGCTTTATTTGCAAATCAAGCTGACATTGGTAAGCTAATCGGTAAAGAAGGTAAGATGATTGGAGCTATTAAAACTCTGATCTCTGGCTGTAAAGCGAAAGACGGTAAAAGCTACCGTATCAACGTTGAGTCAGCATAAGCCCTCACTACTTCATATTGCTACAGTAGGTCGCACTGTCGGTCTGCATGGTGATATGAAATTTCATATAAAAAGTGATTTCGACGAGCAATTTAAAGTAGGTGCTACTTTTATGGCTGGAAAAGGAAGAACTCTTACAATCTCACATATAAACCTAAGCAACATGACTATTCGCTTTGTTGGTTACGATGGCATGAATAATGCAAAACCTCTAACTAATGTTAAACTATTTACAACCTATGATGATACGAGAAAAAATTGTCCTCTAAAAGAGGGTGAGTTTTTTTGGTTTGATCTAATAGGATGTAGTGTCGTAGAAGATGGTGAGCTTTTAGGATCTGTTAAAGAGGTAGAACGCATAAGTATAAATGACTACCTAAGTATTACAACAGATGAAAAGCAGGTTCAAAAAGGTGAAGCTAAATCTTTTCTTCTTCCTTATTTACCTCACTTTATAGTTAAAACTGAATTAGAGAACAAAACTATAAACGTTAAAAATGCTAAAGATATTCTTCAAAGTTCGTAAATGAAATTTAGTTTCGTAACACTTTTTTCAAATCTTATTGATGGTTATTTTAAAGACTCTATACTCTCTCGAGCAATTGAGAAAAAACTTTTTGAAGTTGAGTATATAGACCCTAGAGAGTTTAGTACTAATAAGCACAAAAAAGTAGATGCACCTTGTGTTGGTGGTGGTGCAGGTATGGTTATGACTCCTCAGCCTCTTTACGACACACTTCAAGAGTTAAAAAATAGTTCTCCTGAAGTACACATTATTTTCATGACACCAGTTGCTCCACAGTTTACACAAAATGATGCTGTTCGTTTAGCTACAAAAGAGCATATAGCTTTTGTAAGTGGTAGATATGAGGGTATTGATGAGAGAGTAATCGAAGAGTTTGCAGATGAAGTCTTTTGCATTGGTGACTACATTTTAACTGGTGGTGAATTACCATCTTTAGTCATTTGTGATGCAATTTCTAGAAATATAGATGGTGTCCTTGGTAATAGTGAAAGTCTAGATATTGAGAGCTTTGAGTCGAGTATATTAGAAGCTCCATCTTTTTCTAAACCTACCGAGTACGAAACAAAAAGTGTACCATCAGAATATTTAAAGGGAAATCACGCTAATATACGCGAATTAAAAAATGCTTTGTCTGAGTCTAAAACTAAATTTTTTAGACCTGAGTTATTAATGAAGCATAAAAAAAGGATCTCTTATGAGAAATAAGTACATAGAAAATTTTGAAAATGCACAAATCGCTGGAAAAACTGTTCCTGATTTTCGTGCGGGTGATACACTACGTTTAGCTGTAATTATTAAAGAGGGTGACAAAAGTCGTGTTCAAAGTTATGAAGGTATGTGTATTGCGAAACGTGGTCAAGGTACTTCTAAAACTATTACAGTTCGAAAAATTGGTGCTAACAGTGTTGGTATTGAAAGAATTTTTCCACTTTACAGTGACAGTATCGAAAGTATTACAGTAGTTCGTTGTGGACGCATTCGTCGTGCAAAACTATTTTACCTACGTGATCTTGCAGGTAAAAAAGCTCGTATTAAAGAACTTAGAAAGTAACCTTTCTAAGCCTTTAACCCCTCACTCTCTACATCTTCTAATTTTTAAAAATATTCAAACTTTCATACTTATTGTTATTTTAAAGCTATTTTTAAAATAAATAGGACTATTATTTAACCAAGCAACAAGGTTGGGTGGTTGGGTTGCAATATTTCAAATATACATTTGTGTATATTTTATTGCTTCCAAAACTATCCAAAAGTACATAAACTTTTGGAGGTTTATTATGAAAATTTTAAAATTAATTTTACTTACTCTATCTTTTTTTATAAATAATTTATTGGCAGATACTTTTACTCAATATAGTTCAAATATAGACTTATCTGATCCTGTAATTTATACTATAAATATCAATAAAAATAATGATCATGATCAGTTTACTATTACTTTAATTGAAGATGGTGCATTAAGTCTAAATATAAGTGGTGATTCGTCTGATAAAGTGAAATTTGCATTTAGCAGTACCTCTATGCCCACAACTCAGAGTAATGACGGAACTTTAACATCATATGGACCAACTGATTTTGTTAGTGGTACTGTAATATATGCAAGTGTTCATGCTCCAACATTAGATAAAGAAGATATATCTTATTCTATCACTTTTACACTTTCATCAGAAAATAGTGCACCTACAGACATAACATTAAGCAATGCATCTATAAGTGAAAATGCTGTTATTGGTACTACAGTAGGTACTTTTAGCACTACTGATGTTGATATTGCAAACACTTTTAGCTACTCTTTAGTCGGTGGTGCTGATGATGCTAGTTTTAGTATTTCAGGATCCAACTTAGTTTCAAATACTACTTTTAACTATGCAACTAAAAGTCTTTACTCTATTTTAGTTAGAACGGATGATGGTGCAGGTGGAACATATGATAAGAATTTTGATATTTCTATCATAGAAGGTGCACAACCAACTGTTACAGCCTCACAAATTTTTAGTGTAGATGATGGCACAACAGATGGTTTTATAGTAGGTACAATTGAAACGACAAACTCACCAACAGCTTTTAGCATTACAAACGATAGTAGCGATGGCAACTTTAGCATAAGCAACTTAGGAGTTATCACAGTTCTAAATTCAAGTGAATTAGATGTAGATGTAACACCAAGTTATACTTTAGGTATTTTCGCTTCAAATGATGATGGTAGTGATGAGAAAAATATCACCATTAATGTAACACATATACTAGCACCTGTTGATAGTAATACTTATGGTTGTGATATGTTCGGTAGTGTTATTGTAACCTATGA
Source organism: Helicobacteraceae bacterium (assembly GCA_013138865.1). Classification (GTDB taxonomy): domain Bacteria; phylum Campylobacterota; class Campylobacteria; order Campylobacterales; family Sulfurimonadaceae; genus GLR69. The sequence goes on from WTBY01000052.1 coordinate 49,475, forward strand.
CTATTTAGATGTTTCAGGAACTGCTAATGCACAAGCTTGTGGTACTGAAAATATTTCATACCCTAGTGGTCAAATTACAGGTTCTATTGATTGTCTCTCAGACATTGCTTGTGGTGGGGATGGTACTGAGTGTGAAAGGATTGATCCGCCTGCAAATCAGTTAACATACACTTGGACACATCCTAATAGCCCAATTTTAGATGAATCACCAATTAACCCTACTCCTCTAACAGATATGTCTTATGGGAATATAGCTTATAGTTCTGGAAGTGCAGTTTTTAATGCATCTACACTAAACCCAAATAATGGGAATAACTATATGTATATAGGTGACGCTACTTTTGATCAAACTCTCATTTCCTTCACAAGCGGTGACTACTATTTTGAAAGCTTTTCTATCACAAAAAATAAAAATGATGTTAACAACTTTGCAATTGATTCAACAAATGGTCCTGTTCGTATTTTTATAAAAAACAACCTCTCTTTTGAGCTTAATAACTTATATTTAAACCATTCAGGGACACCTAGTGATCTATTAATCTATGTAGGTGGCGATTTTAACAACCCAGGAAGTGGTGGTGGTAATACACATATGAATGCTTACTTTTACGTTGAAGGTGACGTTCTTTTAAATAACAACTCCAACAACTGGATTATAGAAGGGGGTATAACTGCTGAGGGTACGATCACAATAGCAGGTAATAACCCAGACTTTATTCAATCAGACGAATCAGGAGATTTAGGTTATGGTGCTTGTTCACTCTGTTTTAAAGATGTAGTTGGTACGGCAACATCACCGTATAATGTTTCAAACTCTTTTGTTAATTTAAAGGGTAGCACTATTTATGATCTCAATGTTTATAAAACTTACACAGGAACAAATATAAGAAGTGGATGTTCTAGTACAGATGGTTCATGTGCACAAAGTAGTGTTAGCGTAGATTTTGATAATTTAGATAACTTTGTTAATGGTAATAGTTACAGTGGCTATCAGTACAATATTGGTGATTATGATGTTTTTCAATTTACTACTATTGAAGATAACAATACACATATTTTTAACTTAACAGAGTACGATACATCAATAACAGTTAATAGCAAGATAGATGTTGGAGCACTCTTTATTGCTGATTATTATGATACTCAAGCCGATGGAAAATTTTACCACACTATAGTAGAAGAGTGCCAACTAGGAACTGCAGGTAACCTTTATATTCCTGGTGTTTTAGATGCTGTTGACACTGATTGTATTAATGGCACAGCAGATACATTAGCTGGATGTGCAGAAAATAACATAACAACAAAAGTCTCAGGTCGATCGTATGATCTAAATATATTAGATGTTAATACATCTTCAAACATGCTCTTTGGTACAGCTCTCGCGTACTTAGATGATGAGACAATTTCATATAAATATATTGGTGAAGTTAATGCGACTGATGAGGGTGGTATTACTACATTTACAATTGAGCATAGTGATAGTGTAAATAGTTGGAGTGAAGTATCCAATATCTTTGCAACCAAAGAGGCTTGGATTCAATTTTATTTTTGTAACTCATCTCCAAGTTGGAGGGACTGTTACGTTGTGGGTGGAGACAATGTCTACATAACAAAAAATGAAGATGCTAATGAAAGTTCATCACATGACAAGTTTTCAATAAGACCAAAGCTTTTCAACATAGAGTTAAATGCAAGTGATATTTTGACTCTAAAATCAGATGAAAATTATAAAATAGATGTTAATGCAACGTATGACCTTAATAGTACTAACGTGATCGGATATATTCAAACATTAGGTGCATTTAGTGATAAGAATGCTTCTAATATATTAGCTCCAAGTGATCCATTATGTACGTTGTCAGATGAAGAAAATTTTGATGCTATTTTTACCAATGGAGTAGCAAGCAGTAGTGCTTTTACATATAATAATGTAGGAGATATTAACATAACCCTACTCGATAGTGATTGGACTATGGTAGACCAAGTTAACAGTGGCTGTACACTTAACTCTAGTTCTACTTCAATAACTCCAGTCGGTTGTAATATAGAGTCAGTTAAGCAAGTGGTATTTACTCCATATAAATTTAATATTCTAGGTGATTATAATAACAGTGCAAATGGGTTTACATATTACTCAAATGATTTAACGCAAGGGGCACTATTAGATCTAAATATAAGTGCAGTAAATAAAAGTAATGAGCCAACTACAAACTATACTGCACTCTGTTTTGCAAAAGATGTGAATGTTACTATTAGCTCAGTTGAGAGTGGAGTAATATATGGAGCAGATGAGACTCCAGTAGTTCCAATAGTTCTTGGTGAAGGTAATTTTAGTGATGCTAATGCGACACTAAGAGTTTATGTGAATTTTTCAAAAGACAATAGCATAGTTAAAAATCCTATACAGCCAGATATAACTGCATTAGCTCAAGAGAGTGAAAACAGCACTATTCAAGGTGAAAAACTATTCACTAATGGTGCTACATTTATATATGCAAGAGCACATATACCAAGAATGAGAACGTCATCAGATGAAGCAAATGCTACACTCTATTATGAGTTTTATTGTGGTGATGGTTGTACATTAAATGATTATGTAAGTTTTTCTCCTACTAAAATGCAGAGCTTAGATGACATTAAATGGTACAAAAATGAGAACCATACTAGTGCTGATGGAAATATTACAGCATCAACTCAGCGTTCAGGCGAGACACTTGTAACATCAGTTATAGATAATAACAATGCAAAAATTATTTATACCTATAATGAAACAAAAGGTTACCCTTATAAAAGTACTATGCAAGTTGAAACAAATAGTTGGTTACTGTTTCATCCTTTTAATTCTGCAACAACAGCAAACTATTTTGAGTTAGAGTTCAACAAAGAGAATACACAGTGGAATGCTGAGGCTAATGTAAATACAGCAGTTGATGCTAATGCATCTACTAAAACAAATAGACGTATAATGTGGTAAAGTTTTACACTAGATGTACGATATATGTTTACATTAAATAGAAATAGTTATATTTTAATCAATATAGTTGTTTTTAGTAGTCTACTATGCTACAATTATGAAATTTTTTAAGAGGGTATTAGATGTTATTTGAGTTGAAAGCGCCACTGTTAGGTTTTCCTAATGTGACCAAACTAGAACTAACTAAAGTTGATGATATCTTTATGCGGATGGAAGTTCCCAATACTGAGTCACCTTCATTTACACTTATAAACCCTTTTATACTAAGAGAGTATGCTTTTGATATTCCTGATAGTATTCAAAATGCTCTTGAGGTAACACCAGAGTCAAATATACTTATTTTCAATACTGTGATCGTAACAACACCTATAGAAAACTCAACAGTTAACTTTGGTGCACCATTTGTTTTTAATGCAGATAACATGACTATGGCACAAGTGCTTCTTTCAGAACAAGAGCATTATGGTATAGCAGAACCTATAAACACTTTTTTAAATCAAGAATAATTTTATGCCTAATAATAACAATACTATAACTTTTATAGGTAACGGGAATATGGCTCTATCTTTAGCTCTAGGGTTAAAAGACAGTTTTAATATCGAAGTTGTTGGTCGCTCAAATGAAAAACTTGATAATTTTGAAAAAAAGTTAGGTAAAAGTATAAAAAAATCTTTATTAAAAGGTTTTAATATCGAAGGAAAAAATATTTTTCTTTGTGTAAAACCTGCAAATACTCAAGAAGTAGGAAAACTACTTGGTGGACAAGCTTCTACACTTTACTCTGTTTTAGCAGGAACTTCATTAGAAACTTTATCACTACACTTTGATGCTCACTCTTATGTTAGAGCAATGCCAAATTTAGCAGCAACAACACTCAACTCAATGACTACATTATGTGGAGATGAAAACTCAAAAGATAGCGCGATCAGCCTCTTTAATGCGATCGGAACTACTCTATGGGTAGGCTCTGAAAAAGAGCTAGATATAGCTACTGCATTAGCAGGAAGTGGTCCAGCATATTTATCACTAATAGCAGAAGCACTAACAGATGGTGCAGTAAAGCAAGGTCTAAAACGTGTTGATGCTATGACACTTATGAGAGGTCTATTTGCTGGTTTTGGATCAGTTATTCAAGATACACACCCTGCACTATTGAAAGATGGTGTTATGAGTCCAGGTGGAACTACTGCCGCGGGTTATTCAGCTCTTGAAGATGGTGGAGTAAGAGCCTCTTGTATTAATGCAATCGAAAAAGCTTACGCAGTTACAAAAAAATAACCCTCTTTTTTAATAAACCTATAATTTTTTAAGCGTTTTTTAGCTATTATAACTCACTATTTTTTATAAAAGAAAGTGAGCATTAATGAGCGATTTGTTTGACAACAGTGATATTCAAAATATCAACATAGAGGACACACTTAAGTCTAGCTATTTAGACTATTCAATGAGTGTAATTATAGGTCGTGCACTTCCAGATGTACGTGATGGACTAAAGCCAGTTCATAGAAGAATTCTTTATGCAATGGAAAAACTAAATCTCTCTGCTGGGGCTAAATACAAAAAATCAGCTCGTATCGTTGGTGATGTAATCGGTCAGTACCATCCTCATGGTGATACAGCTGTTTATGATGCATTAGTTCGTATGGCACAACCTTTTGCAATGCGTGCTCCTTTAGTTGATGGTCAAGGTAACTTCGGTTCTGTTGATGGTGACAACGCGGCTGCAATGCGTTATACAGAAGCACGTATGACTAAGTATGCAGGTGAACTTTTAAAAGATCTTGATAAAGATACTGTTAACATGATCGAAAATTATGATGGTACTACAAAAGAGCCATCAGTTCTTCCGACTCGTGTTCCAAACTTACTTATAAATGGTAGTTCAGGGATCGCGGTTGGTATGGCTACTAATATTCCCCCTCATAATCCAAAAGAGATAATGAATGCACTTCAGCATTTACTTGCTAATCCAAATGCTTCTTTGATGGACATTATGGAGTTCGTAAAAGCACCTGACTTTCCTACAGGTGGAATTATTTTTGGTAAAAAAGGTATTTTAGATGCTTATGAAACTGGACGTGGACGTATAAAAGTTCGTGCTAAAATTCATATTGAGCAAAAAGCTAAAAAAGAGGTTATCGTAATTGATGAGCTTCCATATATGGTTAATAAAGCTCGTCTTATAGAGAACATTGCAAACCTTGTTCGTGACAAACAAATAGAGGGTATTTCAGAAATTCGTGATGAATCTGATCGTGATGGTATGAGAACCGTGATCGAACTTAAGCGTGACGCTATGAGTGAAATAGTTTTAAACAACCTCTATAAGTCTACAAATATGCAGACTACTTTTGGTATTATTATGCTCTCTATCTTTAACCAAGAGCCTCATATTTACTCACTTATTACTATGCTAAACCACTTTCTAAACCATAGAAAAACTGTAATAATTCGTCGTACTATTTTTGAACTTGAAAAAGCAAAAGCTCGTGCACATATTTTAGAAGGTCTTAAAAAAGCACTTGATCATATTGATGAGATCATTAAACTTATTAGAGCTAGTGCAAATGTAGTTGATGCTCGTGAAAACCTAATGAGTGAATTTGATTTTAGTGAAATTCAAGCACAAAATATCGTTGATATGCGTCTTGGAAAACTTACTGGTTTAGAGCGTGAAAAAATTGAAAATGAGTTACGTGAAATATTATCTCATATTGAATATTTAGAGAGTATCTTAAAAAGTGAAGATATTTTAAAAGGTATTATAAAAGACGAGTTAGAGGAAGTTCAAGCTTTATATACAGATGAACGCCGTACTGAAATCGAAGATGATTATGATGATATAGATATAGAAGACCTTATACCAAATGAGCCAATGGTTGTAACTATTACACACCGTGGTTACATTAAGCGTGTACCATTAGCTTCTTATGAGAAACAACGTCGTGGTGGTAAAGGTAAAACAGCTGTAACTACTTATGATGATGACTTTATAGAGAACTTCTTTACATGTAATACGCATGATACACTAATGTTCGTAACAGATCGTGGTCAACTTCACTGGTTAAAAGTTTACAGAATTCCTGAGGGAAGCCGTATAGCTAAAGGTAAAGCAGTTGTTAACCTTATTAACCTTGTAGCTGGTGAGAAAATAAGAGCTATTATTCCTACAACTGACTTCAGTGATGAGAAATCATTAGCATTCTTTACAGAAAATGGTGTTGTAAAGAGAACTAAACTAAGTGAATTTAGCAACGTTAGAAGTAATGGTGTAAGAGCAATTAATCTTGATGAAGATGACGCTCTTATTACAGCTAAAATAACTGATCAAAGTACAAAATACCTTTTCATAGTTACAAAATTCGCACAATGTATTAAGTTTGATATAGAAAAAACTCGTGATCAAGGTAGAAGTACACGTGGTGTTAGAGGTATTAAATTTAAAAAAGAGGGTGATGTTGTAGTTGATGCTAATGTTATTAGTAGTGATGAACAAGAGATCTTAACAGTAAGTGATAAAGGTATTGGTAAACGTACAACTGCTGGTGAATATAGATTAACTAACCGTGGTGGTAGTGGTGTTATAGCAATAAAACTTAACCAAAAAACTGGAAGTAATGTTGTTGGCTGCTTGATGGTTGAAGAGTCTATGGATATGATGGCATTAACAGCTACTGGTAAAATGATTAGAGTAGATATGCAAAGCATCTCTAAGTCTAGTAGAAATACAAGTGGTGTCTATATTGTTAAAGGTGACGATGTTGTAAGCATATCAAGATGTCCAAAAAATGAAGTTGATGAAGACGAAGAAAATAGCGACTCTGAAGCAACATTAGATAGTGTTGAGTAAACTTGGAACATAATTTGCTCTTAACTCTTAATTATTAAATCTTAAGGATATACTCATGAAATATTCAGTTGTTTTACTGGCTTTAGCGAGCCTTACAACTATTTCTCTTGCACAAGGGAGTGCTACTACATCTGCTGGTAGTAACGAACAAGTTATTGTAGTTTCAGCTCCAACGGCTAAGCCACAAGCTGTTTATAACTACAACTATAACTACGATGTAGAGAGTGATAAAAAACAAAAAGCTACGCCAGAACCAACAACAGCGTATAACAATATACATGTTAGTGTTACTGGTGAGGGTGTTGCTCCTGTAAATACTGCTTCACCTGCTCAAGCTTATGCACTTGCGAAGCGTGCAGCTATTGCTGAAGCTTACAGACTAATAGCTGAAAAAGTTAAAGGTATTCACATAGAGGGTCAAGACTACATCAAAAATATGATGGTTAAAAGTACTACAGTTCGTTCTCAAGTGAATGCTCTTGTAAGAAATGCAACTATTATAGAGACAACTTTTAAAGATGGTCTATGCGAAGTCGAGATGGAAATCGTTATTTCTCAATCGCAATTTATGCGTTAATATTTTTTTATACTTCTTTAAATGCTCGTGAGTATATCATCAGCTACCGCCTTGTGGTAGCTGACACGATAGTTCTCAATGAAAAGTTAAATATCTCAGCTGCTATGCAAGCATGTAGTGGTACTCAATCTTCTTCAACTATTTTATCTTCAACAGATAACAAAAATTTAATAAAAACTATTGAACAAAACAGAGAAAAATTCATAACCTATTTAGAGAAAATTGGTGTTCAAATAGAGCACTCTGAAGAGACAAAAAATTTCATATACTCAGCTCGTACTATAATGACACTAAAAGCACAATGTTTTACAGTCGATTTTAATGATGGTTTTGTTAAAATCACGCACATAAAACAAGAGTAAGGAAAATAATGAAAATAGCTATCGTTGAAGATGATATTAATATGCGTAAATCGCTTGAAATAGCATTTAGTGACTATAGTGAATTTAACATAAACTCTTTTAAAAATCCTAAAGATGCTCTAAAAAAACTTGATGATAGTTATGACCTTGTAATTACTGACATTAATATGCCTGGAATGGATGGTATTGAGTTTGCAAAAACTTTAAATGGTAAGTACGAAATCATCATGATGACAGGTAATGCTACTCTTCAAAAAGCCATAGACTCCATTCAGCTAGGTGTGAAAGATTTTTTGCTTAAACCATTTGAAATCGAGACTTTAGTCTCTGCAATAAAAAGATCAGTAAAAGTAAAAGAGGTTGTTAAAAAAGCTAAAAGCACAACTTCTAAAAAAGCTTCTTCATCATCATTTCTAGCAACATCACCTGCATTAGAAAAATTATTAAATATGACAGAACGCGCTTCTAAAACAGATGCAAGTATTTTACTTTTAGGTGAGAGTGGTGTTGGTAAAGAAGTCTTTGCTACACATATACACAAAAATTCCCCTAGAAATTCAAAACCATTTGTTGCGATTAACATGGCGGCAATTCCAGACAACTTAATAGAGAGTGAACTTTTTGGTTTTGAAAAAGGTGCTTTTACTGATGCAACTGAAGCAAAAATTGGACAGTTTGAAGCTGCAAATGGTGGAACACTATTTTTAGATGAGATAGGTGAAATGCCTTTTAATGTTCAAGCAAAACTTCTTCGTGCTATTCAAGAGAGAGAAATAAGACCACTTGGATCTAAAAAAGTTGTTAAAATAGACATACGAATAGTCTCAGCTACAAATGCCTCTTTAGAACAAAAAATATCAGATGGAGAGTTCCGTGAAGATCTTTTTTATCGTTTAAATACGATCCCTCTATCTATTCCACCCCTTCGCGATCGAGTAGAAGAGATCTTGGATATTGCAACAATAAGTCTGAAACAAAATTGTGAAAAATACAGTTTTGATCAAAAAGAGTTTTGTGAGGATTCAAAAGCACAACTCTTAAAATACTCATGGCCTGGAAATATTCGTGAGCTTATCTCTGTTGTAGAGAGAGCAACCATTTTAAGTGATGGTGATTTAATTACACCTGAATCACTATTTTTAGAGTCAAGAGGTCTAAAGCCATCAAATGAGAAAAAAACTATTGCAGATATGGAAAAAGATCTAATTATCGAAATTTTAGAAAATTGTGAAAATAATTTAGAAGATAGTGCAAAAATGCTAGGAATGAGCCAAGCAAATTTAAAAAAGAAAATAACAAAATATAACTTATAAGGAATTATAGATGAGTAGAGAGTTTAATGTAGCGATCGTAGGTGCAACTGGTGCAGTTGGCGAAGAGATACTTAGAATTTTAGAAGAAGAGAATTTTCCTGTAGCTAAATTAGTTCCCCTTGCAAGTGCAAAAAGTGCGGGTAATAAAATCACATTTAATGAAAAAGATGTTGTTATAAAAGAGCTTACTAAAGATATTTTTGAAGCTGAAAAAGTTGAAATTGCTCTTTTTAGTGCAGGTGGATCTATCTCTGCTGAGTTTGCACAAAGTGCTGCTGATGCAGGAGCTGTTGTGATCGATAATACAAGTCACTTTAGAATGAATGCTGATGTTCCACTGGTTGTTCCTGAAGTAAATCCTGAAGATATTAAAGAGTGGAAAACAACTGGTGTAATTGCTAACCCTAACTGTTCAACTATTCAAATGATCCAAGCTATTAAGCCACTAGATGATGCTTATGACTTAGTTAGAGTTGACGTAAGTACTTACCAAGCAACTTCTGGAGCTGGAAAAAGTGCTATGGAAGAGTTAGTAACTCAAATGCAAGACTTTTTTAGTTTTAAACTAGATGAGTCTAAGCACGAAGCTTTTAATCATCAAATAGCTCTTAATGTTATTCCACAAATTGATGATTTTACAGATAATGGTTACACAAAAGAAGAGATGAAAATGGTGAATGAGACTAAAAAAATCATGCACAAAGATATTGAACTCTCTGCAACTTGTGTACGCGTACCTACACTTCGTGGTCATGCTGAAGCACTTACACTTACTTTTGACTCAGATGTTGATGCACATAAAGCTAGAGAGCTTTTAAGCAAAGCTCCAAACATAGTTATAGTTGACGACTTAGAAAAGAATGAATACCCAATGCCAGCTGCATGTATAGACAAGAATGAGACTTTTGTTGGTCGCATAAGAAATGATACTTATAGAGAAAATATGCTTCATATGTTTGTTGTTGCTGACAACTTACGTGTTGGTGCTGCTACAAATGCTGTTAGAATTGCACAAAAGTGGATTGAAATGGAAGAGTATAACTAGTGGAAAAATTATTTGAGAGTACTCTTTGGAGTTCAAGGTTTATAGTTGTATTAGCTGTGGTTTTTGGACTTATAGGAGCAGTAATACTTTTTACTGTTGCTAGTGTTGATATTTTTACTACAGCAGGTTATGTTTTAAACACATATTTTACTGGAGCACACCCTGAAAACTTTCATGGTGAAGTTGTTAGTGGCATAATAGGAGCAGTTGATCTTTACTTGATCGGTGTTGTAATGTTACTCTTTTCTTTTGGTCTGTATGAGCTTTTTATCTCTGAGATTGATCAAGCTAAAGATAAAGATGGAAGTGATAATAAAATTCTAGCTATTCACTCACTAGATCAGTTAAAAGACAAAATTTCAAAAGTTATCGTTATGGTTTTAGTTGTTGGATTTTTCCAACAAGCAGCACATATGAAGTATGAAAATTCACTTGATATGCTCTACTTTGCACTCTCGATTGCTGCGATCTCAATTGGACTTTACTTTTTAGGTAAAGTCGGAAAAAATAATAAGGATATTAAATTATGAGTAAAATATTTGTTGATGCGTGTCTTGGAAAAAAAACACCTTATACACCAGTTTGGATGATGAGACAGGCAGGTCGTTACTTGCCAGAATATATGGAAGTTAGAGCAAAAGCTGGTAACTTTTTAAACCTATGTCACGCACCTGAGATGGCGTGTGAGGTTACACTACAGCCTATTGATATTTTAGATGTTGATGCTGCTATTTTATTTAGTGATATTTTAGTTATTCCTGATGAGATGGGTATGGACCTATCGTTCATTAAAGGTGAGGGACCTAAGTTCTCTGATCCGATCGCAACTGAGGCTGACTTAGACAGATTGATAGGTGGCGAAGAAGCAGCATCTAAACTTACTTATGTTTATGAAACAATTGAGCTTATAAAAACAAAATTATCAGAAGATAAAGCGCTTATAGGTTTTACAGGTGCACCTTGGACACTTGCAACTTATATGATCGAAGGACAAGGTACAAAAACATACAACATATGTAAAAAAATGATGTACTCTAACCCTGAACTACTTCATAAAATTCTTAGAAAAGTAACTGATGTTATAAAAATTTATATGGAAAAACAGATCGAAGCTGGAATTGATGTTGTTCAAGTTTTTGATAGCTGGGCAGCTGCGATCGAGCCTGGAAAATATGATGAATTTTCTTGGAAATATATGGTAGAAATTGCTGATCACTTAAAAGCAAAATATCCAAATACCCCGATTATTTTATTCCCTAAAGGGATTCCATCATTTTTAGACAAAGTATATGGAAACTTTGATGTATTTGGAGTTGACTGGTCAACACCAATGTCACTAGCAAAAGAAAAACTAGGCGAAAAGTATGTACTTCAAGGAAATATGGAGCCATGTCGTCTCTACTCTAAAGAAGCTACAACTAAGTGTGTAGAAGCTATTCAAGACACTATGGGAACTAATCGTCATATATTTAACTTAGGTCATGGAATACTACCTGATGTTCCAGTTGAAAATGCTAAGCATTTTATCGATGAGTGTCACCGCGTAAGTGGAAAATAGTAAAAATATTTTTGGTCCTATAAATTCACGCCGTTTTGGCGTGAGTTTAGGGGTTGATCTCTCTTCTAAAACTAAACAGTGTAACTTTGATTGTTTGTATTGTGAGTTAGCTCCTGCTAAAACTACTGAGCTTCAAGAGTATACAGTTGATAGTGAAACTATCTTCTTCGATATCCACTCAGCACTAAAAACACACAAGAATATAGATGTAATAACATTCACTGCAAATGGTGAACCTACTCTCTACCCTTACTTAAATGAGTTAATAGAAAAAGTTGATACTATTAAAGGTGATACTCAAACGCTTATTTTAACTAATAGTGCAACTCTTATGGATGAACAAGTATTTAATACCCTGTTGCTCCTTGATCAAGTAAAACTTTCACTTGATGCGATCACACCTGAAGTTTTTAAAAAAATAGATAGACCACATGAATCAATTAAAATAGAGAAGATTTCTCAAAAAGTTATAGAGTTCTCTAACAAGTTTAAAGGAAAGCTCTTTATTGAGATTCTTTTTGTTCATACTCTAAACGACAGTGATGAAGAGATCAAAAAACTTAACGAAGTGTTATTAGAAGTTAAATGCGATCGCATAGACCTAGGTACAATAGATCGTCCTCCTGCTTATAATGTTACAGGTATTTCATATAGTGAACTTCACTCTATATCCATGAAGTTTGATAGCTCTCTACCTGTACATATAGCCTCACGTCAGCATGCTGAGTCCTGCAAGTCATACTACTCTAATGAAGAGATCTTAAACACGCTAGATAAACGTCCATTAAGTCAAGAAGATATAGAGTTACTTTTTGATGATGATAGCCAAAAAAGAGTTGAAGAGTTAAAATGTAGTGGATCTATAAAAACTCTTAAAAGAGCTAATATAGAATTTTTTATAAAGGCTTAATCACACTTAAAAATGTAATTAACATTTAGTGATTGAGTAGTTTTATTCTCAATAGGCGAACTAACAGCTGAATTCATAGCCATTGACTTCATCATAATAGGTTGTGGATAGTGAGCATTTGAGTTTAGTGTTATTTTTTTAGTATGACAGTACTCATAAAAAGTGTTTAACTTTTTAGTATAAGTTTTTGCATACTTATATGCTTCATCTTCTAGTGAGTCAGCTATATTCTCTTTTTCATTTTCACTTAGAACAAAATTCAGAGGTTGCTGATTTATACGGAAGCTATTTAAACTTTTCATTTGAGTAAGTAGATTTTCATATTTTATGTTGTCTTTAAACTCACAGTTAAAATTCATATTTCCTTTATATAGCTCTTGTGGAAATTTTTCTTTTTTTGTAACTTTTAAAGTTGTAAAAATAGAGTATTTTCCACCTACACAAATATTACTATTCTTAGCGAATGCAGTAGCTTTTTTAAAAGCTTTCTCTATTTTATAAGACTCATTATCTTTCATACTTATAGAAAAAGAGGCAGTTTTATTTTTTGCAACACTAGAAATAGTAAATGTTTTACTCTTTATAATTTCAAGTGCATTAAGATTTACGATAAGTAAAAATAGTAGAAGTAGTTTCATTACATAAGCCTTTGTGTAGTTGGTGGACAAGTTTTAAAAGCATTTTTAAATGCTCCGCTTAGAACAGTTTTATTTTTTCCTAGAGCTAAAGGTTCCATAAAATAAGCTACTCTTTTAGCATCATCTTTTTCAAAGTTACGATCATGAATATAAGCAATCTCTTTGCCTAATTCTTCAACTTTAGCAGTTATATGTTGCGCATAGGCATATATTTTATGATGATGGCGATCGAACTTATGACCCCATCCAAAAAACACAAACTTACCGCTTATACTTAAATTTTTGTAATCTTGATAACATAGCTCTTTATCAAACATTGTGAACTGTTCACTGTATAATCTATCAAGATCAGCGTCAAAATACTCTAGTGCTGAAGTTGGTTGTATGTCTGCTTTGTTTAGTCTAAATAGGTATTTAACCTCTATTAGCTTACCTCTGTAACCATCTTTTATAGCTGAGCCAAAAAGGTTACAAGCGTTGTCAAAATTAAGCTCTTTAAACTCTCCATCAAATTCATAACCTTGAGCTCTAAGAGGTGTTTTATTATTAAACCCTTTAGGTGACATTAAAGGGTTATACAAATAAATAGTTCCTATAACATGTTTACGTTTCTTTTTTAGCTTTGCATTAAGATCTTCAACTGTTATAGTTTCATCTTCTTCTTGCATATAGAGGTATTGCTCTGTTAAATACTCTTCATCATAATTTGTTTCAAATTTACCAAATACTTGCATTTTTTTCCTAATCGTGTATTTTATTTAATATTTTACGGTCTAAACACTCTAGATCGATATTTAATATTTTTTTTGTTTTAACTCGTAGTTCTTCTAAAAGTTCTTCTTCATCGTTTCCATCTAGTGGAAAACATACATTTGAACTTTTCACTTCTGTATTGAAAAAAGATTCAAAAATTTCATTTATTACTGCTGCACCAGAATGATTTGTTGACGTTAAAATAAAAAAATAATATTTACCATAATGAAAAATTGCATCAGAATCTCTAGGAATCTGCTTTACACACTCTGTGATATCACTACTGTTATAACTACTAAAGTCAGAAAAAAGAATCGTGAACTGCTCATTTTTACTCTCATCAAGTCTTTTAAACATACCTATACTATATTTTATAAGTGATGTAAAATCACAAAATGCGAACTCCGTAGCTGCCATTTTTTACTCCTCTTTGTTAAAAATTTGACCAGGTTCCCAGTCGATATAAACACTGTCTTTAATCTCAAAATATGGTGCTTTTATGAAAACAGATTTAAAATCTTTCTCACTCTCGTTACAAAACATATGTGCTTCACCAGGATCACAACGTAAGTAGTCACCTTGTTTAATCAAAACTCTAATGCCATCAACATAAACCGCACACTCACCCTCTATAACTAAAAAAGACTCTTCTTGTTTTACATGTTTATGACAAGGGTGGTTTTCACCTGGTGTAATTACAACTAAACCCATGTCGATATTAGGACCTTTTGTTAAGTACTTTGGACCTTTGTCACCAAAGCGATATTCATGTTCATTCTCATTTGTTAAGTACATATATTCTCCTAAAGTCCTGGGGCTTTCCACATAGACTCTGTTACACCCATTTTCATTAACTCTAACTGAGCGGAGTATGCTCTTTGCCACTTTGAAGCTAGATCTTCATACAACTCTCTATTTTCAACATTTAGCTCATAAGTTTTACCCCATGTCACAAGTGTCTTAGCAGACTCCTCAACACTTGAGTACTCTCCAACTGCAACTCCACAAAGAAAAGCACCACCCAGTGCAGTAGCTTCAGTAACACGAGGTATTTTTATTTGGCGTTGAGTAACATCTGCTAATATTTGTGACCATAAAGCACCTTTAGAGGCACCACCTGCAAACGTTAAAGTGTCACTATCGCTCTTAGTAAACTCAAAAATATTTTTTAAATTTAACATAGACACGATTGCAGCATTTTCTTCTAAAGCACGAAACATAACAGCTTTAGAACTTCTAGCAGGATCAAGCGATAAGTTTAAAAAAGATGGTGCAGCATGTTGCCACTTTCCATAGTGCATTGCATCAGAAAAGATAGGTAGTACACCGTATGAACCAGCTGGGACATTAGCACTTAACTCTTCTAAAACTGAGTATGGACTAACCCCTCTTTTTTTTGCGATCGCTACTTCATGCTCACAAAAAGTGTCTCTAAACCACTTCATAACTAAGCCTGGAAAAAACGTGATAGCTTCTGCCTGCGTTAAGCCTTTTATAACATGAGGGTTTACTCTTATGTCCATATTTGGGTGAACTAAAGGCTGATCCATATTTACGATCTGTTGCCAAAAAGATCCACCTAAAATAGCAGACTCTCCCGCTTTTACAACACCTAAACCAGCTGAACCTAACTGAACATCTCCACCACCCATAACAACAGGTGTTCCAACGCACAAGCCAGTCTCTTTTGAAGCTTTTTGAGTTACTTCGCCTATGATCTCTCCACTCTCATAAACAGGTGGGAAAATATCATCTTTTATACCTACAACTTTTGCCATAGTAGTGTCATATTTTCGATCTTTAAGAGAAAAAACTCCACTTGTTCCTGCATTTGATGGATCACTTGCAATCACACCACTAAGTCGAGCTAAAACCCAATCACTGATCATAGAAAAGTGTGCAACTTTTTCGTAAATATCAGGTTTATTATTTTTAAGCCATAAAAGACGAGGAAGTGCACCAAGAGCAAAAGTTTGACCGCTTATGTTATAAAACTCTTTCTCTAAGTTTGGAAACTCTTTGTTTAAAAAAGATACCTCGTGCGATGAGCGTGCGTCAACATTAGCAACACCCCATAACTCTTCTTGGTTTTTATCATAAAGAACTATACCCTCACGCATACTCGTAGCTGTAACAGCTACGATCTCACTAGCGTCTATATTGGCATTCGCAATAGAACCTTTTATACATTCAGCAACTAAAGAGTAGTTTTTTTTAGCTTCAAAAGTCATAGAATTTTCAACACCAACCTCGTGCGTATGTGTCCACTCCTGTTGAGACATACCAACTTGGTTACCTAAAGTGTCAAAAATAATAGCACGAATGCTACCAGTTCCTGCGTCAACTGTTAAAAAATATCTACCCATATATAACTCTTTATAATTTTAATAGTTATATTATAGCTGTTATAAAGCACGTTATTATTAAAATGGTGTTTATGAATGATAAAATTAAAAAATATATGCTTATTGCACTCTTTTCATTGGCTTCAGGTTACTTTTTATTTAGTGGTTTTACAATACTTTTTAGTGAGAGTTAGAACTGCATTGTAACACAGTGAAGTGAACCGTGTTGTTTGATCAAAACTGAACAGTCTATAGGCACTATTTCTCGATCCCTAAAGCTGCTTTCAAAGACTTCTAAAGCTTTTTGATCACTTGATGTATTGTAAGTAGGTACTAAAACAGCACTATTAATCATTAAAAAATTAGCATAAGTTGCAGGAAGTCTCTCGTTTTCAAAATAGATAGTGTCACACATAGGAAGTGGTATAAGTTTAAAAGCCTTATTATTATGATCTTTTAACTCTTTTAATTCATTTTCCATTTTTTGAAGCTCTATAAAATGCTCATCACTCTCATCTACACACTTAACGTACATGATCTCATTTTCACTTATAAAACGAGCTAAAGTGTCTATGTGTGAGTCTGTATCATCACCTGCTAAGTAACCATGTTCTAGCCAAAGTATTTTTGTAACCCCTAGCGTTTCATATAGTTTTTTCTCAACTTTTTCTTTTGTAAATGTACTATTTCTATTTTGATTTAGAAGACATTTTGAGGTAGTAAGTAAAATATTATTTCCATTTGACTCAATTGAGCCACCCTCTAAAATAAAAGGAATAGTTTCAACTTCACTCTCATAAGAAGTTGCGATTATACTTGTTAATGCATTGTCACGATCGCACTTAAACTTAGCTCCCCAACCATTAAAAGTAAAGTCTAAAAGTCTTTTTACTCCACCTACTTCAACTGTGATCGCAGAGCAGTCTCTAGCCCAAGTATCATCACTTTGATACTGTACAAACTCTAAGTTTTTTCTATCACTAAAATAACTTTTAACTTTTTCTACGTGATCGCAAACTATTAAACATGTCTGAGTCTTTGCGATCGCAATTACTATATTTACAAAACACTCACGTGCTTCTTCCAAGTACTCAACCCAGTCACTTTGAGAGTGTGGGAAAATAAGTTGTACAAAGCTTTGAGGCTCAAACTCAGCTATAAGTCTAGGTTTTGATGGGTTTAGTTGTTGCATATATACTCAAAAACTCCACGCTCTCTATTCTTAGTAATGGTTTTAAAATCTCCAACAACACCTTGCATAGCAATATAAACACCATTCTGCGAAGTGGCTTTTAAATATCCGATCGCTAAAGAGAGGTTTGATGTTGCTTCTTGTGAGTCTATGCTGTAAGGTACCATAGCACCTGTTAAAATAATTTTTTTATTTATATTTTTTTTAGCTAAAAATGAAGCTGTAATATCCATAGTGTCTGTTCCATGAACGATCACTACCTCTGTTTGAGGAACACTATTAATTAACTCAAACAACTCTTCACGATCGCTACTGTTTATGTCTAAAGAGTCTTTATAGATCAGACCTTTAAGCTCTATGTTGTAAGTAAATTTATTCACTATCTCTTGAAGTGCATTAGAGTTTGTAGGTACTTCTAACTCACCACTTATAGGATTGTAAACTTTGTTAAATGTTCCACCAGTATTTACTATAATCATGTTTAATTATACAATCACTCCTCTTCTATATTTATTATTTTAGTTTAATCACAAGCCAATATTTATTTAAAATACGACTGCCAATTAATCCAACACCAATGAGTTCCATTAACTCAATATCTTATCAAACATAACACCAATATAACTATTCTTATGGCTTCCAACTTGAAACAATACATTTTTATTTTCAAAAAACTGATGTGTTAAGTTTGTGTGTAGCTCATTCAATGTAGATAATGAAGTATTTGAAAGTATAAATGAGTTCAATACTGTGTTTGTATCTCCAAGCTCTGCTTCAATATCTTTTATTGATGTTGCCAATTCCATTTTTGGGTCATTTCTTGGGTTTGAGTTTCTAATACCTTTTGGGTCTATAAAAGTTATGTATTGCTTATCGTCTTTTTTTATCCACATAATGAAGTCTGGATAAAAGCCACCATCTTCAAAAAAACCAATACCAACTTTTGATTTATTTCTCAATAAAAACAGTTCATCATTTTCATAAGTAGCTCTATTTTTTTCAAGATATAATTCTAAATCTTCTACAAAATTCATTTCACCTTTGTTTAGCTCTATCGGTGATATTTTTATCTTTTTTTGCTCTTTAAATAGTAAAGGATTGTACAAATGCTTGCTACTTACAAATGATTTAAAATAACTCAAGTCTATTTTATATTCTAAATCATTATTAGATAGTCTCTCTTTTAGAATTTTCAACTTTTCTATCAAGTCACTGTTTCCCTCTTCTTCGCAAGAGACTTTATACTCTTCAACAAAGTTCGCATCATTATCATCCAACTCTCTGTACTCCATAAAATCTTTCTCGAAACTATTTTTATGGTACTTATAAAATTCATCTACATACTTTTTTAAAAGTACACTAAAAGCATCTTGTATCCTTTCAAAATCACTAAATTTTGAAATAAAAAAATAATCTTTTGGTGCTTCTAAAACATACCAGTCACTATTTTGTGTAAAAGCATCTATGGCTCTTTTATTAATATTGAGATTAAAATAAGATTTTTCATTTTTATAAGCAATCAAATCTAAGAACAATTTATCTTTATCTAAAAAACTAAGCTCCTTACGAGTATCAAACTTATAGGTATCTGCATTTTGAGCATAATCACTACTTACACTCAAGCCTATGACTTGAGCTTTTGCATAAAGATTTATAACTACTTTTTTAGTTATAGCACTGTTTTGAGTATATTCTAATTCATCAATTTTATTCTCTTTATATTGTTTACCATCTTTGAGTCGTAATACTTTTAAATGTTTATCTTTATATCTATCATCTCTAAGCACAGGTAAGTTTATATCAAATGTCTCACTATTTTGAACTCCCTCATTTTCAAGATACTTTCGGAACTCTTCCATATAGTTGGCTTTGAGTCCAAAGATATTGAGTATCTCCATATTTAAATATTTAGCTTCTAAACCTTTGCCATAGAAAGTACTTCTTTTTAAACTCATATCACAACCTTTAAGTCGCACACCTCTACCAAATAGTTGTATAACCTGAGCACCTTCACTTTTACCCATATTTAAAAGTCCCATTGTAGAAACTCTCCAACTGCTCCAACCCTCGGTAAATTTTCTTGAGCCTATCAACATACTTATTTTTGATTTTTTCTCATTTATATTTAAAAAGAGACTCTCATTAAAATCTTTTGTTCTTAAGTCCAATTTTTGTTCTACACACAACTTTTTAAAATCATTTGTTATTCCAATGTTTATAACACCGAAGTAATCACCTTCTCCTACTTTGAGTCCTATCTCACCATCACAACCTTTTAGCTCTTCAAGATGCAATATGCCACTACCCGCGTTAAAGATAAGCTCCAACATATCTTGATATATTGCATTTTCATCAATATTTATAGAACTTAGGTAGTCAAACTTTCCTGTAAATATATCTATGTTACTAGCTGTTAATATTCCACTTCTATTCTCTCGTACCTTTCTTATACTTTGTTTACTCAACTCTTTTTGTGAGATAAACTTTTCTAAAAATTTTAAGATATTTGTAATATCAGATCCCTCTTGCTTGGATAAAGACTGAGAAACTTTCCCACCTACAAATATCATCAATGGATTTTCTATATTATATGTTCGCATCTTTTTAGGATTATCTCTAAAAATCTTTTTTTGCTGGTAAAAGCTTAAAAGTGCACCTACAAAATAGTTGTACTCCAACTCTTTACTTGGCTCTTCTTTGAGATTCAAAATAGTGTAGTCTTTACCAAAACCATCATTTTTAAAGTACTTATAACTATAATCAAAAAGTATGGATTTTGAGTACTCTTGTGTAAGCTCACCTCTTTTTTTAGTTGCACTCGCTATGGCTTGTCCAAAAGTTGCACTATACTCAAATGCAAAACCATTGGCACTTAGTGCATCTCTATTTGTCTTCCACTCTTCGCCTTTAGCTCCACGATGCCCCTCATCAATAAATACTAAGTTGTCATCTCCAAAACTATCAACAGCAAATGTTGTCTCACCCTTAGACTCTTTAAGTTTACTAATCTCTAAAACTTCAATCATCTCTTTTTCAAACAGACCCCTTGACTCTTCACTAAACATCTCCGCTTCAAGTCCATTTGATTCAAACTCTTTTAAGTGCTGAGAGCTTAAGCCTGCGTTTGGAGTGATTAAGATAGTTTTGTTTATTTTAGATTCGTTGTAGTGATTAAACTGCATGATGTTTATGTGCATCAATAGTGTTTTACCGCTTCCTGTTGCATTCCAAAATGCAAGTTTATTGAGATTTTTCAATTCAAAAGGTGCTATTTTTTCTTTTTTGGGAAGTGCTTCGTTGAACTCTTTTACATATTCATTTAGATTTTTAAGTAAAGTCTCTTTTGAAGAGCAGTACATATCAAGATAAATCTCGGTAAAGAGTAGTGTAAGATACTGGAAATATTTCCATTTTATAGCTTGTTTTAAATTTTTCGTATGCCTGACTATATTTTCATCATACTCAAGTAGTTTTATTTTATCTATTTTAGTATCATCAAAAAGTCTACTAGAGATTGCATAGTAAAACATAGATACACCCTCTTCATCCACTTTTTCATTTCTAGTCTCTTCTTTAAATGAACGACTAAGCTCTTCTAAATCTTTGACTCCAAAAAGCGAAAACATATAACTATTTAGTACTAATTTTTCGTTAAATTTCATCAGTAGTACTTCGTGGAATAATACATTTGAATTGTTCTAACTCTTTATCATTAACAAACTCTACATTTGGGTTAATATCTATCACTCTTTGTATTCCACTTCCATAACCTGTATAAGCTAAGATATGTTCACAAATAGAATTTAATACGGGATTTCTACAAATTGACCTACCTGTTTTTATATTTTCTATGGTCAAAGAGTTGGTTAATTTACCAGGGCTAATTATCTCTACTCTATTATGAAATATAAATACTTTTATAGACGAGTTAATATAGTAATCTCTATGAATCAAAGCATTGGTTATTAACTCGCCAAATACTCTTTCATCTATCTCCAAAACTCCACTAGAATTAAAATCTTTTTCTACTTGTCTATGTCTTAGATGGCTTTTTATAAAACCCATACTATCCTCATAGAGTTTTTCAAATGTACCTACCATTCTTTTCTTTGATATAAACTTTTTGACAAAAATTTCATTACCATCAAAATAACAGCAATCTACATAAAACATAGGAGAAAATCTTTGAGGGTTTATACCAAATATCAGATTTCCTGCTAAAGTTAAATGTTTATCTCTTGAAATCATCTCATTTTCTAAGATATTTTCAAGATTTAAGACACCTTTTTGGAGTTGTTTAAGGATGTTGATATTCTTTTTTTCTAAATAAAAATAGTATAATTGTTGATTCAAATCATTAATAGTTGTTTTTGGAAGTATCTCTTCATCAGCATACAATCCTTTAGGTTCTGAAAAAAGTCTTTTCAACTCCTCATCTGACATTATTTTTTTATCTGCACCTGATTTGGTGTAGTATATACCACTACTTGTTTTGTAAGGTTTAGTAAGTCCACTCTCTATGGCTACTATAACTACTCTTTTGCCATCGATAGTAATATTTTGAATAAGTGGATGGACAGGTGGCTTCACATTTTCTTGACCAACATTTCCCACTAATTGCCCTAGCTTTTCTATCTCTATCTTTTCCAAACCAATGATATTTTCATCATCATTTACACCAAAAATAATTATTCCGCCAGCAGCATTGGAAAAAGCAACAAACTCTTTTGCTAAATCTTTTGAAGATATTATCTGTTGTTTAAATTGTGTGTAGCTATCTTCACCATTAGAGATTCTCTCTATCACTTCTATTTTTTTCATATCATTCTCCAAACATCAAGTCTTTAAACTCTTGCTCTATCAATTTCACTTTATGGTGGTCTTCATCTTTTCTAAGGTTATCAAGATTATTATCTCCATTTACATAGATAGTGTCAAACTCTCTGTCATATACTGACCAATCCATTTTTTTGAAGAACTCGTTTAGTTCATCACTATTTTGTCCATCTCTCCAAATGATAAGAATTTTCTCTTTTTTGAGGTTTTGTCCCTCTACTACAAGATAACCTTCGCCCTGAGCTTGCGAAGAAGTGCCCTTGGGGTATAGTAGCTCTATTCGTTTAACTACAAGACCTAAAAGATAGTTAAATGTTTCTACAAGGTCAATGTTTGTATCTTTTGTTTCTCCAACACTTGAAGTAGCTATTTTGAGTTTATAATCAAATGGCGTGCTAAAAGTATCTATGTTTAGCAATGAACCTTGGCTCTCTATATCTAAAGAGTAGTTAAGTATATAATCTTCTTTAGCTTCTGGATGAAAATCTAAAGTTTTTTGTTGTTCTTCTGTCTTTTGGAATTCAAGGTTATTTAGAGTGTCTTCATAGCTTTCAAGTTTAAAGTATTTGAAAAAACCACCTTTTTCTCTACTTTCAATTCCACCACTATTTCCATAGAGAGTATATTTCATTCTTATAATAATTTTGGTGTCAAAATATTCTCCCATTTCAATTGCTATATATTTTTTATCCATCTTGTGTGCTACGGATGGGGTAGTTCCACTTCCAGAAAAGTAATCTAAAACATACTCTTTACTATCTTCTTTTATAGATGTTTGAATTAACTTCTGTAATAATTTTTCTGGTTTTTTACCACCTCTAATATCAACTTTACCTTCTAACCTACAATTACCAAAATCTCCTGAATAATCAAAAAAGCTTGGGATAGGTTTTCCTTTTACTGCCGTTCCTAATTTTAGTTTTTCAAGTGTTTGTAATGGAATTCCAGAATAGAACTTACCTTTTGTCGCAGTCTCTTTCTTAGGACCAGTAAAATATCTATATCCTAAACCATCTTCTCCAATACCATAAACTTTATATAAAGTATTTAAGCCATCAATATTTTTTCTTGGACCTAAATTTAATTCAAAAAATTCTCCTGAACTACCTTTTTGTCTTGTTAAAGAACCAGTTGCCCAAGTTTCTTTTAGACCTTCATAATTAGCACTAATCTTCTTTATTTTATATGTTCCAGACTTGAAAATTTCAATTTTTTTACCACCTAATTCATATACTTCTGAACTACCTGTTTCTGTAATTTCCCATTCAAACTTATCTATTTTATATTCTTCTTGTTCTCTAATAGGTTTGAAGTTATTACTTTTTGAATGAAAATAAACTTGTTCTATTACTTTTTGAAAATCACTATCTTCCGATAGTGTTTTATTTGTATATCTAACTTGAATAAATAAAGGTAATAAATAGTTTTCTTCTTTATAAGTAAGGTTTAATGCTTCAAGTAAATTATTACTTTCAAAATCATCTATACTACTAAATTGGGCACCACTATTAGATAGTAATTCTCTACCTAAAGATAATCTATCATAAATAAAACTCAACCAACTACTATGTTTATAACTGTCATTATATAAAAAACCATCACTTCCAGTGTTATAAGGTGGGTCAATATACACTGTTTTTACTTGCTCTTTATATCTATTTTGAAGTAAAGTTAATGCCCCAAAGTTTTCACTATTAATAAGCACTCCATCTATATCTTCATCAAGATTATCAAACTCACTAAGAAGTTTATATTTGAATTTCATATCAAAAAACTTAGTGTCTAATACAAGGTATTTTTCTTCTTTTAGGTCATTAGCACTTTGAACATCTACATCAAAAAGCTCTTTCCACTCACTTAATTGTTCTTTATTTTCAAATATATGGCTGTAATGTTTCTCTTCTATTTTATCAAGAGTGATACAGTAGTTAGTTTCTATAATAAACTTTTTCTTTTCCCATAGTTTCTTTTGTAGCTCTTCAAACTGTGTAAGAAATGCTATAATTTTAGAAGATACCTCTTTGAAGATTTTAACTTTACCCATTACTTCTTCATACTTGATAGGGTTATCCATAATATCATCTAAAAATAACATTTCATTTTTAATGTAGAAGTCTAACTCTCTACCTAAAAATCCACCTAAATCTTTATGGATAAAATAGTCAAAAGAGTTTCTACTTGTATAGCTCCTTAAGTGCTTTTCAAATATAGTTCTATTTTCATCAGTTGGTATTGGTGCTAAAACATTTAATGCTTCATTAAAGTCTAAATCTTTTATAAATGAAAATAGATTGCTAAATAGTTCTGTATTCAATTTATAAACATCTTTACTTTTTATTTTTTTCTTTATAAATAAATCTTTTGTTTTATCCTTGCCTATGGCTTTATATTCAAAGTTTATATATAACTCATCATCTATAACTTCACAAGGATTATCTTCTAAGATTACAAATCTTCTCTCTTTATCGCTTGTCGCTTTGTTGTTATTACTCTCTATTTCAGCATCACTAAGTTTTAAGTGTATAGTTTTGTCATTTACAGTAAAAGTATAATCTCTAAAGTATTCGCCACTTTTTATATAGTATTGGTCGCTATTAGCCCAGTGAAGCTTTACCTCTTCGCCCTCGTATGGTATGGCATAAGTGTCTTTTTTATATCGTCTAAGACTTACAAAGTCACCATCTTTATAATATCTCTTGAAGAAGTTAGCTAAGTGTGAAAATACTTCATTTTCAAGGTTAGAAGAAGATGAGGTTGTAGAGAGTTGTTCTCTTAGTGCTATTACTTTAGGAAGTGTTTCTGGGTCTGCTCCAAGTGATTGTGCTTGTTGTATTGCTTCATCTAACTCTCTTTGTATTGAGTTGTTATCGTTTGAGCTAAAGGCACTTGCTACACTTGATAATAGGTCATTATCTAAAAACTCATTTATCTCTTTACTCTTAGTATTCATAATACGATAAATTCCAAAGTCTAAATCACTTTGGTCAAGTTGGAATATCTCGTTTAGTATCTTTAATAGTTTCTTTTGATTTTCAGTTTGTGCCATTTATATAATCTCCCATTGTATTGTAAATAATTCATTAGTTGTAATTGTTTGTTCTTTTGCTTTTTTGAGTTCTGCTATCAACTCATCCCTTTGTTCTTCAATCTCTTCTTCAATGTCAAAAATCTCTCTTTGTATTTTTCTTCTTTTCTTCTCTTGTGCTTTTATTTGAAGCTGTATATCTGTTTGTTCTGTTATGTTTTCAGTAGTTATACTTTGGCGATTTAACTCTTTGATTTTAGCTTTTGTATCTTTTAATTCTTTTTCAATACTTGCTAATTTATCCTCAGCCCATTTATGAAGCTTTGAACTTTGATTTATGAAGTGAGTTTGATTTGTAGCTTCATTTTCTTTAAGAATTATATCTTTTTGTTTACTGTATTCATACTCTAATTTTTCAGTATCGTTAGTGTCAATATTTACTTTGGTGTTTAGTGTTGCTTCAAGAGATAGAAGCTTTGTAGCTACTTCTTCATTTAGCAGTTTATAGTCGCTTGTAAGTGCTGTAATGATTACATACTCTTCTGTATCATAAGACTTGATAGATACTTTAGTAGCTTTTAGAAAACCTCTTTTACCTTTGTAGTCATCAAGAACAGATATTTTGTATTTGTTGTGTGTAAGGTCAAAGATAAGTTTAGTTTGTTTTAACTCTCTTTGTTTAGCTCTATCAATTACCTCTTCTCCAAGTGAGCTATTTAGTCTATAAGTGTGAGCATTTTGATTTGGGTTTGTTTTTGAAGCTGATATAAGTTGATAGTGATTACCTTGATACTCAAATTCTTGTTTGTCATCATCAAATGTAGCTTTATCATTTAACTCTGCTTTTGTAATATCCCAGAATACACTTGAAAATCTATCTACTGTTTCATTGCTTCTTAGTGCTGTATCTTTAAGTCTAAGATGAACATCTTCATCAAAGTTATCTAAGAGTGATTGTCTTGTTTTTAATGTTGTTTCTTCTATCTGCTCACTGAACTCTTCTTGTAGGTTATTAAAGGCTTCTTCTATTGCTTTGTCATCTCTACAAGTTTGGTATATGTCAAGTATTCGTTTCTCAAAATCTACACCACTTTCTATGCTTCCAAGCACTTCATCAGAAGCCCCAAATACACCTTCAAACAAATTGAACTTAGTTGAGAGTAGTTCATATACTCTTCTGTCTGCCGCATTTTTCTTATTTAAGAAGTTTATAACCACTACATCAAACTTTTGTCCATATCTATGAACTCTACCTATTCTTTGCTCTATTCGTTGAGGGTTCCAAGGTAGGTCATAGTTGATAAGCATATTACAAAACTGTAAGTTTATCCCCTCACTTCCTGCTTCAGTCGCTATCATAATAGAAGCTTCATCTTTGAAAAAATCTACTATGGCTTGTTTCATATCGGCACTTTTGGCACCAGTTGCTCTATCACTGTTTTTGTGCTTTTCTAACCAAGCCTTGTAAATCTCTTTTGATTTAAGGTCTGTATTTGTTCCGTTAAACAATACAACTTTATCTTCAAATCCATTATCGCTAAGGTAGTCAAATAAAAACTGTTGAGTTCTTCTACTTTCTGTAAAGATAATAGCCTTTTGGTCTTTTACACCTAACTTAAGTTGTTGTTCAAAACCTTTTGTTAAAGCACTCATAAGCGATTTTGCTTTAGTATCTATCTCTATTGTTTTCGCTAACTCTATAAATGCTTCAAGCTCTTCTACCTCTCTTTCAATAGCTTCAACATCTTCTTCCAGTAGTCTTACTTCTTGAAATGATATTTTTGGTTCAGTATCATTCTCTTCTTCAAGATAATCTTCTATCAGTTCATCTTCATCATCAGTTATAAGCTCTAAATCTTCTTGAGTTATTCTTTTTTCAACTACCATTTTTCTAAGTCGTTTTATTAGTGTTGCCAGAGTTCCCATTATGGCAGTTGTAGATGAAGCAAGTAGTTTTCTAACAACTAAAGTTATAAATGTTCTTTGTGCTGAGGGTATAGAGTATAAATCTTCATTTAGCATAAAATCAGAGATTAAATCATATAGAGCTACTTCCTCTTTTGATGGTGTAAATTCTTCAACTATTGGTATTCTCTTAGTATAGTTGATATATTCAAGAACATCTTTTCTTAGTGTTCTTTTTACTATTGGTTTTAGTCTATCTTTAAGGTCGCTTATATCACTGTTAGTTAAAGAAGTAGATGAGAATTGCTTTCTAAAAGACTTTTTATCTCCAAATACATAATCATCTATAATACTGACTAAGCCAAATATTTCAAGTAAAGAGTTTTGAAGTGGTGTAGCTGTAAGTAAAATCTTTTTTGTATCTCTTAGAACATTAGCAATATTATATGACATTGAGTTCTCTTTAGCATTATGATAATTTCTCATTTTGTGAGCTTCATCAATAACTGCTAATTGATACCCTGCTAAAAATAGTGCTTCATTATGTCTTGAAGCAAATTGATATGAAGTAATGACTATTTTATCTTTTTGTTCAAATGGGTATCTATTCCCTTTAGCTACTTCATCTTTATAACTCTTACCATCTAAGATAAAACTGTCTAAAAAGAACTTCTCTTTTAACTCCATAGACCACTGTTTTCTAAGACTGGCTGGAGCTATAATAATAATCTTTCTTTTTCTCTCACTCCAATACTGAGTAAGAACAAGACCAGCTTCAATAGTTTTACCAAGACCAACTTCATCAGCTAATATAACACCACTTGACAAAGGCGACTTAAAAGCAAAAAGAGCAGCTTCAACCTGATGAGGGTTCAAGTCAATCTGAGCATTAAATATTGACTGAGACAGTCTGTCAATAGAGTTCGCACTGTTTTGAAGTGTCAATAAATGAGAATAATATTTTGAGTGGTATTGAGTGAAGTTGATAATATTACCCCTGATTATTTAATGTTTTACATTTTAGCGAAAGAAGACTAATTAGCATATTATTGCAGTGGTGATAGTATAACGCCCCTAAAATCAAGACAATTTTTTCTTAGGGTAGTTACCACGCTTAAATATTATTTAAAGTCACTTTCTTTTTGAGTAATAGAGCTCTAGCTTATCATAAAGCTCTTCTTTTTTGGAGAGATCGCTTCCCATACTTATGATGAATGATGAAGCTTCTTCTAGTGTTAGTGAAGTATGTAAAATATTTTTCTCTTGAGTAATAACAGTGTACCCATTTGTAGGGTTAGGAGAAGTTGGTACAAAAAGCACCACTACATCCTTATGTTTATTTACTATATATGCAGGTGACCAAAGATCATCTTTTGGGTACTCAACTAAGACAACCTCTTTTTTAAAATCACTATCTTTTCCACTAAATAACTCTGCAACTTTTTTTGTTATAGAGTAAATAGTTCTGATAGCAGGTATTTTTTCTACCACTTTATCTATAAGTGAAATAAATAGTGACTTACCTTTTACCTCGATCGTATAACCTAAAATCATTAAGACTGAACTAACACTAACTATAAGCAGTGTTGAAATAAGTGTAGAGTCTGTTACATCATAAATAGATAAAAAAGCACTTACACCAAGCTCTTTTAACCACAACACTAGTATTACCACAAAAGAGATAGGCATTAAAGCTAATGTTCCAACAAATAAGTAACGTATTAAACTTTTCATAATGATACCAACCTAGTAGAGTGAATGTATATGATCAATAGTAGCCCAAGTAGTTGAACTATCTTTATGACTCATTAAGTGATCTAAATAACGAGCAAACATATCTGTCTCAACATTTACTTTTGAACCTTTTTTATAGCTATTAAAAATAGTCTCTTTCATAGTGTGAGGTATGATCGTAAGACGGAAGCTATCTTTTGTAACTTCATTTACTGTAAGTGAGATACCATCGATCGTAATAGATCCTTTTGGAACAACATAGCGCATAAACTGAGGCTCTAAAGAGATCCAAATATCTACACTATTTCCACTATCTTTTATAAGTGTAACGGTACCAACAGCATCTACATGACCTTGAACAACATGACCTTCAAAGCGATCACCCATCATCATAGCTGGTTCTATATGTACACTATTTTTATAGTTATCGATTGCTAAAAGTTTTTGCGACTCAGGCGATAGTTCAACACAGAAGCCATCACTATTAACATCAATCACAGTTAAACAAGCTCCATTAATAGCGATCGAGTCACCAAGTTTAGCTTTATGCTTAGCTTTTATGCAGAGTTTTGAGCCCTCAAAGCTTTTTACTGTTGCGATCTCTCTTATAAGTCCTGTAAACATAAACTAAACCTGCCTTTTATTAAAAAAGTATTATAACAAAAAAGAGTTAGCTATAATGCCACTTCATAACTAAACAAGGAAAAAAATGAATTTTATTAAATTTGAGTGTAATATGGACAGCTTTATAGATGATCTTAAAGCTATTTTAAAAACTAACAACATAAAAGTAGAAGAGCTTCTAAAACAAGAAGAAAAAACATATAAAAATTTTGTAGTACCGTTTGCAATGATGAGTGAAAAATTAGATCAGTTTTTCATTCCACTCTCTCATATAAACTCAGTAAATAACTCTGAAAAATCTCAAGAAGTTTATGCTGATGCACTTCCGATCATAACTGAGTATTCAACAATACTTTCACAAAATATAGATATTTACAACGTATTTAAAAATTTGAATGAAGAGTTAAATGTAGAACAAGAGAGAGTAGTTGAGTTAAATATTTTACACTTTGAACTCTCCGGTGCTCACTTAGATGAAAAGAGTAAAAAAAGACTTCAAGAGATCAACTTAAGAAAGAGTGTGATCGCAAATGATTTCTCTCAAAACTTACTAAATGCGACTAATGCGTATGAGAAAATTATAACTAATGAAGAGGACATTAAAGGCATACCTGAGAGTGATTTAAATTCTTTTGAAGAAGATGGGGTTACAAAGTACAAGTTTACTCTTCAAATGCCTTCATACATAGCTTATATGACATATGGTCCTAACTCTGAAATACGAGAAGAGATCTACAAAGCTTACACAACAAGAGCGCCACAAAATGCAGAGCTAATAGATGAGCTTTTATATTTACGATCAGAGATGTCAAAAATATTAGGTTTTAAAAACTATGCTGAGTATTCACTAGCTTCTAAAATGGCTCCAACCACTGAAAGTGTTGAGAAGTTTTTAAACGAGCTTTGTGAAAATTCAATTGCACAAGCTAAAGTGGAGATAGAAGAGCTAAAAAGTACTTCTAATGTAGCAGAGTTAAAAAGTTATGATACTGCTTTTTACTCAGAGATTCTTAAAAAAGCTAAGTATGATATAGATGAAGAAGAGTACCGCCCATACTTTGAACAAAAAAGTGTTGTTAATGGTATGTTTGAGTTTTTAAATAGACTTTTTGGACTAGAGTTTAAAAAAGTTAATGAGCAGCTATGGGATGAAAAAGCAACATCTTATGATCTATATTTAAACGGAAAATTACGATCACGTCTGTACATGGATCTTGAAGCAAGAGAGTCTAAAAGAGGCGGTGCATGGATGCACAATTTTCAAAGCCACTGTGAAGATGAAGAATCAAATGAGAAGTTAGCTTCTGCTTTTGTTGTCTGTAATTTTCCTAGTTCAACGCCAGAGTCACCATCACTTTTAAGACACGATGACGTTGTAACACTATTTCATGAAATGGGTCATGCTCTTCACCACATGCTCTCAACTGTAAATGAAGTAGAAGTTAGTGGAGTTAATGGAGTTGAGTGGGACGCAGTTGAGTTTCCATCACAATTTCTAGAGAACTTTGCTTATGAACCAAAAGTATTAAAACTCTTTGCAACTCACTACAAAAATGGTGATGTTATAAGTGACGAAATGATAGAAAAACTTATAAAGAGTAAAAACTTTCTCTCAGCTAGTGGAATGCTTAGACAGTTAGAGTTCTCTCTTTTTGACTTTATTATTCACTCTAAAGATATGGTTAATGTACAAGAGGAATTAGATGCAATTCGTGCAAATACTGCACTTATAAAACCACCTTCTTACAACAAGTTTCAAAATGGCTTTGCACATATTTTTGCTGGTGGTTACGCAGCAGGTTACTATAGTTACAAGTGGGCTGAGGTTCTAAGTGCTGATGCATATTTTGCGATCGTAGATCAAGGTATTTTTGATACAAAAGTAGGAACAGACTATTTAAATATAGTTCTCTCTCGTGGTGGAAGTCAGAGTATGGATGAGCTTTTTAAAGAGCTATTAGGACGTGAAGCTGACACTTCTGCACTTTTACGCTTAAACGGCATTGCGTAGTTTTTTACTTATCCTTATGAGTACACTTTTAATGGGATCACAAACTGTAAAAATTGCAACTTATAATGTAGAAAATCTTTTTGACCTTGAGAGAAGTGGAAATGAGTATGTTGAGTACATACCAAACACTTCATGGCAGTGGAACAAAAAGAACTACAAAAAGAAGTTACAGAACCTATCTCAAGTTATTAAAGGTATAGATGCTGACGTGATCGCTCTTCAAGAGATCGAGAGTGAAAGAGCACTTAAAGATCTTAAAGCTCAACTTTCACGTGATGGACTCTACTACAAGTATTATGCAATTGCTAAAGCAAAAAATACGACAGTAAAAGTTGCACTTCTCTCAAAACTTCCGATCACATATGCAAAAGAGATCTCAGTAAGCTCACATAGAGGCTATAGAAATATTTTAGAAGCAAAACTAAATATCAATTCAAAACCTCTCTACCTTTTTGTAAACCATTGGAAAGCAAAAAGTGGAGCTGAGAGTAGACGTATAGTCTCTGCAAAAGTACTTAAAAAAAGAGTAGAAGAGTTAGAGGGTGAAGAGATAGTTCTACTAGGTGATTTCAACTCACACTATGAAGAAAATAAAACTTTTATACGTAAAAGAAAACTAAATGATACTAATGGAAAAACAGGTATTAACGATATTTTAAAAACATCTCCATCATATCAAGATGAAAAAGATAGCTACTATAACCTATGGTATGAGACTAAAGAGAGTAGACGTTGGAGTCATAAATATAAAAAAAATAGACATGCACTAGATAATATTTTAATTTCTAAAAGCTTACAAGACTCAAAAGGTATTGAGTATGTTAAAGGTAGTTTTGATAGGTATTATAAAAAGTATTTACTAAAGCGAAAAGCGCCATATAGATGGCAAAGAAGTAGAACTAAACCACCATTTCACACTGGAAAAGGTTATTCAGATCACTTTGCTATATTTGCAGAGTTTAAAGTTAATTAACAGTTAGGAGTTTTTCCTGAGTCATTTGCAAACTCATAAAAGAAAAAGTATAAATGTTTAAGATCTTTAGTTTTTAGTTTCTCTACTTTAGGACATAAAGTTTGTATCTCTTCTAACAATTTTCCAGCATCGAAAAATTTTTTCCACTCAGCTTGTGTATGTTTTTGAGACATAATAGCACTGTTAAATCCACAAGTTGTTTTTAACTCACGTAAATATAGTTTTTGCCCTTTTATTGTACCTGCAAATAGTGTAGTAGTTAGTATGGAAGTGAGTAAAAGTATAAATATTTTTTGAAAGATTTTAGTAGACATTGTTTCTCCATTCAGAAGGAAAGTTAACAATTTAATATATAAAGATGGTTTAAAGATGCTATAAAAGCATCTTTAAATTAACAAGATGGAACAGCGCCACCCTTACCATATTCGATAAAGAAATCTTCATAGAAAGGAATATACTTCTCTTTTAAAGCACCTTTTCCTGGAGTTCCTTTTTTACAGATGTTTTTAATTTCTTCTGCAGTTGTACCATCTTCTTTAAATTCTTCCCACTCATCAACAGTATGTTGTAGTGCTAATTTACCACCAGTGTAAGATTTAATTGCACCTTTACAAGTACCTTTAAGTTTTTTAAGAAGTAATTTTTGAGCTTTTTTAAGACGCTCAGTTTTACTCATATCAGCATAATCTTTTGCCATAACAGCAGTACTTAATAACGATGTAGCAACAGCAGCTGCTAATAAACCTGAAGTAAGTTTTTTCATTTAGTATCCTTTAAATTTATGACCTCTTGGTGAGCATCATTTTTTATTACGGAAGAAGTATAGCATACACATTGTGTAATAATTGTGAAACAACTATTTTTTTAAAATCCGATAATACTGTGTTACTTTTTTATACTATTTTGTATATAGTCAAGCCTTACTTTTCTATTAACTCTTCTTGCACTACTCTCTAACTCTTCAGCACTCAACTTTAAAATATTCATCATATCTTCTTCTGAACATAAAGCACTCTGCATAGCAAACTGTTTTAGCTCTTTTTTTGTAAGTTTTCTCTTTAATTCTGAGTAGACTTCAACTTCATCGGCCTCAACCTCATCTAAATCTAGCTTATATATTTTAGCTAACGCATCTTGTACTTTTAACTCTGGATTATATTTTCTCCAAACTGAATTTTCTAGCATCTATAAAACCTTATCTATTATTTGTGTTAAATCTTTTGTCTCTATAATAATGTTCGCTTCCTTACGAAGGATCTCTTTTGCACAAAACGCAACGCGAGTGTCAGCATGAACAAACATACTGCGATCATTAGCACCGTCTCCAACTACCATAGTTTGAGTTCTATCAACTCCTAGAAGGTTCTGCATTCTTACAATCATGTCACCTTTAGAGAAGTCAAACATCATATCTCCACCAACTAAGCCACTTAGCTTTCCATCTCTTTGATGAAGTACATTTGAAAAGTCTGCATCATAACCCAAGATATCTTTAGCAAAGCCTGTCGCATTTCTAAAACCACCACTAAAACATATAACTTTAGCACCACTTTTTTTAAGTTCTGCGATCGTCTCAATAGCACCATTCATATATGGTAAATTTTGACAAATATTCTCAACTTTAGAGTATTCTAAACCTTTTAACAGTCCAACACGCTCTTGAAGTGACTCAAAAAAGTCAAGCTCTCCAGCCATTGCTCTCTCCGTTATTTTAGCAACTCGGTCACCTATACCTAACTCCTGTGCGAAGAAGTCAATAGTCTCTCCGTCCATAAGTGTAGAATCAAAATCAAAAACAGCTAATTTAATATTCATTATCTTCTCTTTTTTGTTATAATTGCGCCATTATAGCCAAAGGTGTGACATATTGTTTAAAGAACTAATACGAAAATTACAAAATGAGACTTATATTACCTTAGAAACGACTCCTGCACACTCTGCAAAATTTGCTCCGATCATAGATAAGATCGAAGCTCTTGGTCTTCAACATAGAGTTGATGGTTTTTCAACAACAGACTCACCACTCTCTAAAATGAAATATAACTCACTTTTTGCTGCACAACTTCTTCAACAACGCTTCAATAAACCAGTTTTAGCAACTATGGCTATGCGCGATCGTAACCGTATAGCGTTGCAGTCTGACATATTAGGTGCAAATGAAGCTGATGTAAGAGCATTTTTAACACTAACTGGTGATCCAGCAAGCATATCTGATCAACCTCATACTAAGGGTGTTTTTGAAGCTGACAGTACACAACTTCTTGATATTATTTCATGTTTTAATAGTGGACATGACTTTGCTGGTCGTCCTCTTAAAGATAGACCAGAAGATATCTACCCTTTTAGTGTAGTTAATGCTTATGCAAAAAACTTGAAAACATTACAGAAGAAGATGGCTAAAAAGATCTCTCATGGAACATTGGGGATCATAACTCAACCAGTTTATGACGTTGAAAATGCGAAAATACTTTTAGAACTTATGGAAAATGCTAAAAAAAGTTCTGAAAACAAAAACTCAACGCTTATTTTAGGACTATTTCCGATCACTAAACTTCGTACGGCGCAGTTTCTATCAGCTCATGTCCCAGGTATTAATGTACCACCTGTTTGGATCGAAGAGTTACGAAAAGCAAATGAGAAGAGTGAAGAAGAGGAGAAAAAAGTCGGTTTTGAGATGAGCAAACAACTTTTTGAAGACATAAAAGCACTACACCCAAAGATCCACCTAATGACAGCTAATCAGTTTACGTTAGCTAATGATATTTTAAAATAATAGGAAATAAAATGATAGATTTAAAATTATTGCAAAAAGATTTCGATGGTACAGCTAAAGCACTTATGAGAAAAAAAGTTACTTTAGAAGTTATAGAGCAGTTAAAAGTTAAGAATGAGGCACTGAAAGTTGCTAAAAGAGCTTTTGAAGAAGCACAAGCAGCACAAAATGAGATGAGTAAACTTTTTGGTGTTTACAAGCGTGAGGGTAAAGACATAGCTGAGCTAAAAGCTAAGGTTGATACTAACAAAGAGAAGCTTGTAGGACTTGTTGAGACTCAAAGAGAAGCAGAAGAGGCACTTAACACTTTAGTTATGGGTGTGCCAAATATTGCTGACGCAGATGTTCCAGATGGAGCAGACGAAGAAGAGAACATAGAACTTCGTAAAGTTCTTACTCCACCTACATTTAGTTTTGACGCGAAAGAGCATTGGGAACTAGCAGAAAAAAACAACTGGATCGACTTTGAAAAAGGTGTAAAACTAGCAAAAAGTCGTTTTTGTGTAGTTCAAGGTATGGGTGCTAGAGTTGAGAGAGCGCTTATTAACTTCATGTTAGACTTTAACCGAGAACGTGGCTTTAATGAAGTTAGTGTTCCTTCTATAGTGAATAGAACTTCACTAGAAGGAACAGGACAACTTCCAAAGTTTGAAGATGACCTTTTTAAAATTGATGGTGAAGAGCTATTTTTAATTCCTACAGCAGAAGTTCCGATCACAAACCTTTTTCAAGATGAGATCTTAACAGCAAGTGAGCTTCCGATCAAACTTAGTGGCTACACTTCATGTTTTAGAAAAGAGGCTGGAAGTGGTGGTCGCGACATACGCGGTATGATCAGACAACACCAATTTCACAAAGTTGAGTTAGTTTCGATCACTACACCTGAACAGAGTGAGAAAGTTTTTGAAGAGATGGTTTCATGTGCAAGTGACTTACTAACTGCACTAGAACTACCACACAGAGTAGTTCAACTATGTACTGGAGACTTAGGCTTCTCAGCTGCAACTACGATCGATCTTGAGGTATGGTTACCAGGTCAAAATACATACAGAGAAATAAGCTCGATCTCAAACACTAGAGAGTTTCAAGCTAGACGTGCAAAAATACGTTACAAAAATGGAAAGAAAAATGAGCTAGTTCATACACTTAACGGATCAAGCTTAGCTGTTGGTAGAACAATGGTAGCGATCATGGAGAACTTTCAAAATGAAGATGGAAGTATTAATATCCCTAAGGTTTTAGAGCCTTATATAAAGTAGTAAATATTGGGTTTAGGTGGGAATTGTTGGAAGTGACTGTTAATCACTTAGTCGTTGGTTTGAATCCAACATTCGGAGCCACGTTTTTTAGGTTTTTATACACCCAATTTTTTCATTAATCCTAATTTTAGATATAATCACTTCATGAAAATAGACATAGAAAAAGAAGCTATCAAGTACTTGAAGGAAAACAGAGAGCTACTATATAACACTTATCTTGATGCCTATTCTCCAATAAATGAAAAAGTGGTTTATTTTACCGCTGGACCAAGTGGTGCAGGAAAGACTGAATTTATTCAAAAGTTTTTAAAAACTGAAAAAAATTTAGTTCATTTAGATATTGATATTATAAGAAACTTTTTTCGAACTATCGGCTACGATGGAAAGAATAGTGATATATTTCAAAAGCCTGCAAGTTATGGTGTTCAGTTCTTATTTGATGAGATAATAAAAATCAGGAAGAAATAATACCTAAGTACGAGGATTAAAAATGACACAATCAATCAATCCATTATTAAAGCCAGAGAATCGAAAAGAGTTTATTCTCGAAGCAATGAAAGAGATGAGTGAACAACAAGAAGAAGTTATAAAAAAAGCAGATAGTATAATTGAAAATGTTGCTTTATTTGAGGAGAATGTTCGTAAGCAATTTGCACTATATACCACTAGTCACTAATACCGATAGGACTTGTAATCCTCCCCAAAACTGTGCCAACTATTTTTATGATATTAACGCTTGATTTGGGATAACATCCTAATAAATATAAAAATAAAAGTTACGCTATAATTACCATATTAACCTGAGCAAGAAGATAGTATATGACAATGAAAATAAATATTGATGATTCATACGTTAATCTCTTTGAAGACTTTATACAGTCATTACCAAAGGATGCTGTAACAGTAACTAGTTTGCTTGGTGATGAGATACACAAAAGAGTTGAAGAGTACAACACTAATAAATCTGAAACTATTAATTTCAATAGTGGTTTAGACAATATAAGAGAAAAATAAAATAATAATTCTTGATATTTTTAATCAAAATATATGGAACTAAAATCCAATAGTAACTGTCTGTACACTGCAAAACAAAAATTATCAAATTTAAAATATAAGTCAAATCATTGCATGCTAATGCTTATAAAAGGTTCTAAGAAGATGGAAAACTTTCAAAATGAAGATGGAAGTATTGATATTCCTGAAGTTTTAAAACCATATATAAAATAGGAGTTTAGTATGGGTTGGAGCTGTCAACATGACTTTAAAGGTGAGTGTAAATTACTAAGTAAATTATGCGTACCAGGTATGAAAGGTTGTGTTATTGTTAAAGCTGGTTATGTTGTGAGTAGTGGTAGTTTTGAGGAAGATTTAAAGTCTTCTCAGAGTGAAAATGACAAGGTGGACTTTAAGGAATTAGCTAAATCTAATTAGTTTGGTTTCTTCTAATATTTTAAAAAAAGTTTATTTTTAGTCTATTTGGCTGTCTATAGGCTACCAATTAATTAAAGTAAGTATGTAGGTTTTATGAAAATAGATGAGTTTATATCTTTAGTACGAAACAAGCAGTTTATAGAAGCGCATGAAGTATTAGAAGATGACTGGAAAGAGTTAAAAAAAGCAGGAGAAAAGGATAAAGCAAAATTTATTCAAGGGCTTATAAATGGCACTACTGCTATTGCTCTTTTTTATAAAGGTAGAGAATCTGCTTTTATAAAAGTATGGGCAACTTTCCAAAAATATAAACCTCTCATTGATACTATAGAGTTAGACTCAAAAGATAAATATATCGAAGCTATTGTACTTCTAGAGGCAGAATATCAAAAGATAAATAATTGATAAGAGGTGGGTTTACAAAGTTTATTTTACACTCTCAAAAAATGTAACCCTTTTCGTTATCACAACACTGCAATAACTTTACTTTAAATTAGATAGTTACGATTTGATTTCTGCCATTATTTTTTGCTTTATAAAGTGCTTTATCAGCTAAAGAAACCAACTCATGTACAGATAGTTCATCTCTATCTTGAGCTACACCAAAAGAACAGCTTACCTGTATTTCATTTTTATCAATTTGTAATATTGTAGTTTCTAACATTTTTTTAATTCTATTAAATATTAAAACTGTCTCTTTTGCATCTGAATATATAAAGAAAATAAACTCTTCTCCACCATATCTAGCAACAATATCATAT
Organism: Helicobacteraceae bacterium; assembly: GCA_013138865.1. Lineage (GTDB taxonomy): Bacteria > Campylobacterota > Campylobacteria > Campylobacterales > Sulfurimonadaceae > GLR69. The sequence continues at coordinate 88,324 of WTBY01000052.1, forward strand.
GCTCTTACATGCTCAACAAAAAGCTTACTGATTTTTATCAGAACTTCATCACCTACTTGATGACCATATTCATCATTTATTTTCTTAAAATAGTCAATATCAGCCATAACAATTGTAAAACTAGTTCTTGTTCTCCTAGCCTTTGAAAAGTCATATTCAACTTTTTCAAAAAAATGTTTTCTATTGAATATATTCGTTAAACCATCAAAATTTTTATCATAGTTTTCACTTTCTATTACTAAAGTAGTTAATTTTTGCATAAACTCAAACTCTACTATTGCAAAATCTTCATATGTTTTTTCGTTTACTACTCCTTTTGTTTTATACTCTGTTAGTAAATTTTCTACTAAATTATGTAATCTTTTATGATGTTCTTCTAAATCTAAAATTTTATCTTTTTTATCGTCTATGTTTTTTATTTTAGAGTTTAAAATAGCATTTAACATATGTGTTATTTCACAATTTGAGTATGAATACTGCTCAAGTGTACTATTTAAATCATCTATTTTATAATTACATACAATTATTTTAAATAACGATATTATTTTTTTAAGATGAATATCTAAATTTGATTTTAAATTAGTAGATAAATCCTTGTGAATATCTATCCTGTCAATATTTGTCATAATGTACCTCTAAAATATTTTATAGTATTACTACATTATAGCAAAATAAGAGTTAATGAAAAAAATCGGGTGCGTAATAATCTTTTTTCTTATAACAAACAAGATATTCATCAACAATTTTCAACTTCAAAATATGCTCTATATGAAAAAAAGTTGGATTAGTACAAAGTATTAGCTCCCAACCATTAGATAAAAAGCAATTAGACTATATAGAAAGTATTGTTTAACCCCAATAATTCCATACCAAATTAGACAACAAGCTTGATTGCTCTATAATTAGGTATCTACAAGCGAAAAAGACACACCTAAAACTTTCACCTATCGGGTGCGACTTTTTCAATTATAACGGTTG
>WTBY01000029.1 GCA_013138865.1 Helicobacteraceae bacterium
CCATAAAAACACCTTCTTTATTATTGATTGTTGTGATGAAATTATACTGAAAAGTGGCTATTTATGGGCTTTAATATTCAATTTTAGTTCGTGGATTTATTGAAATCTATGTGCGAAAGTTGAGTAAGTAAGTGCTTGTCTGAATAAAAAAAAAGTAGAAGAATAGTGATACTGATTATCATTATTAATAATTTATTAAGCATAAAGAGTTTATACTTCCTCCATCAAATGATATTGACTATCATTATTAAGGAAATGAAATGAAAAAAATTATATTATCGGTAGCTACAGCTACATTATTGACATTACCTATAAGTGCATCTGAAGTAGATCTATTAAAACAACAGTTAAGTGAATTAACAAAACGCTTATCAACTCTTGAATCAAAAGAAAAAGTTAATAGTGAAACAACTATGAGTTTAACTGAAGAACTTTCAAATATCCAAAATGAGTCATCTTTTACGAAAGTTGATAGTGAAAACACTCAAATAGGTTTAGGTGAAGCAGCGTCAAAAGTTTATTACTCTAAGTCACCTTTATCAATAGGTGGTTATGGTGAGATGTATTTTGCTAAACGTTACGACCGTGATAGTGATAAAACTGATACATATCGTTTTATTCCATATTTTGGTTACAAGTTCACTGATAATATTATTTTAAATACTGAGATAGAGTTTGAGCATGGTGGTGATACTGTTGCTATTGAGTTTATGTATCTTGATTTTCTAATTAATGAGAATTTCAACCTTCGTGTAGGTAATCAACTTGTACCTATGGGGTTAGTAAATGAGAGACATGAACCAACACTATTTAATACAGTTCAACGTCCAGAAACAGAGCGTTATGTTATACCATCTACATGGCATGAAACAGGTGTAATCGCTTATGGAAGTGTAAGTGACTTTGAATACCAAATTGGTAGTATAGTAGCACTAGATATGATAAATAGCGGAACTAATGTAGATGACGGTAGTTGGATCCGTGATGCAAGAATAGGAAGTAAATCGAAAGATGTTAGAAATATGGCAGCTGTTGCTAGAGTTGATTATAAAGCTATTAAAGGTCTTGATGTAGGTATCTCTGGTTATGCTGGAAATGCTGGAGCTGACTCTACTACTGTAGGTTCTGAAGGTTTAGTAACTATTTATGATATTCATGCACAGTATCAAAATAATAACTTTGCACTTAAAGCGCTATATGCTTCAACATCACTTTCAAATGCTAGTAGTTATTCAGATAAGGCTTCAAGTAGTTCTGATGGTGGTTATATAAATGCAGAGTATAATATTTTGCCTATGTTTAGTAATTCAACACAAAGACTACCTATATTTGCACAGTATGAGCAGTATAATCCTAGAAGTACGGCTGTAGATGGCTCATCTTATGATGATATTAAAATAACAACTATTGGAGCTAACTATTTTCCTACTGAACAGGTGGTACTTAAGTTAGACTATCAAAGTAGAGATAATGATGTAACAAACTCTAAAAAGAGTGAAAATACACTTAGCTTTGGGTTAGGTTTTATTTTCTAATGAAAACAATTGCTTTATTATTTATAATGGTATTAGGACTTTATTCAAAAGTTCTAATAACTCCACAAAATGCACTTAAAGAAGTCTATGGAAATGGAATAAAAATAGAGAAAAAGACTTTTTTATTAAATAGTAAAAAGTATGAGTTAGTAAAACAGTTAAGTAAAAGTAAATTAAATTCTAAAATATATAGAGTTTATAATGTTTATAAAGCAGACAAACTATTGGCTTATGGTGTTCTATTAAGTATGAAAGTAAGAAGTAAAAAAGCTGTTATATTATATATGATAGACAGTGATAAAAGTATTAATACTATAGAAGTAGTTTCATTTAATGAACCACCTGAGTACTTACCATCTAAAAGTCATCTGTCGCAGTATAAAAGTAAAACTACACTTAATAAATTAAGAGTTAAAAGAGATATTAATACAATAAGTGGTGCAACTATGTCTGCTAGAAGTGTAGCAAGAGGAGCAAGAATAGCTTTAGCTGTATTGGAGGTTACAAGTGAAGTTTAGCATCTCTAAAAAATTACATGAAAATAGAGCTATGAAATTACTATTGAGTGTATATACTATATTTATATTAACTTTTATAACAGTAAATATTTTTATGAAAGTAGAATATTTTGGTAGTACTTTAGAGAGTGTTAAATCAACTATTTTAGGTAATGAAGAAGAGTTTATTGATCCTATGAGTTTAGAGGATATTTTAACTATTGTACATACAGATCTATTTTCACAACTTTTTATTTTAGTTACGATTGCTTCTTTATATATGAGAACACCAATTTTACAGAGTGTTAAAATGGGAGTACTTGGAGTTGCAACAGTAGCTATATTTGTTGAAGTATTCTCATTTTTTACACTATATTATGGAATTGATAGCTTAGTGTTTTATTTAGTCAGCTCTTTTTTACTATTTAATATATCTATGGTTATTATGAGTGTGCACTCAATAGCACTACTTTGGATGAGAAGGTATTAAATTGCATTTACTAGCAATGATCTTTTTACTACTATTAACTATGCAACTTATAAGTGGAGTACTACTATTTAGTTTAAATGTAGGAGTTTTACCAAGTGAAATAGCCTCATACTATTTAGGCAGTGAATATACTCCTGCAAAAAGTATGGAAACATTAGTAAAAGTAACACTACCACACCTATTAGGTTTTGGTTTTGTTTTAATGGGTGTTATGCATCTATACTTTTTTATAGACGAGGTAACTCAAACTAAAAAAATTGTTTTGTTATTTATAATAGTAGTAAGTGCTGTAATTGATCTTCTATCACCATATTTAATTTTACTCTTTGGCAGTTCATTTGCTATGTTGAAACTTTTTGGGTTTGTAAGTTTTGAACTAATTATAACTTATATACTCTACGTATCAATACGTTCTATAATTAAAAAGTCACTTAATAAGTTGAAAGTTAAGAACTAAATCTTTAAAATTACCTTTTAATAGTTCTCCATCAGGTGTAATAACTATGTATGCAATCTCTTTTTGTTTTTTTAAAAAATTAATTGCCAAATTTTTTGGCATAACTGAAATTGCTGTTGCATAAGCATCTATTTTAGAGTTATTCGCAAGAGTCACTAACGTTACTGAGAGAAAATTATTTTCTTGTTTTTTTGTTTTTGGGTTAATTAGATGATGATTCTTTTGTGTCTTAACATACCTTCTATATGTGCCACTAGTACTAATAGAGCTATTTGCATATTTTGTGTTGAAGGTTGCAAATATTTTCTTGGTGTTAAAAGGAGATGTGATCTTTACTTTACAAGTTTCAAAACATCTTATATCTCCACTAAGTTGTATTTTTCCTGATTTAACACCATTCTCTTTTAAAAAGTCAGAGGCTTTGTCTACACCGAAACCTTTACCTACACCACCTAAGTCAATTTTTATACCATTTTTTAATTTATATGTATTTACTAAATGAGTAATATTAGTAATATCCGTATTACTATTATGTAGCTCTTTTGAAGTTGGTACTCTTTCATTTTCTCCAAACCTATAAAGATCTTTAGTTATAGAGCCTATAGCAATATTAAAGTAACCATTAGTCTCTTTATAGTATTTTTCACAAAGATCTAGTATCTCTTTTGTGTATAAAGAGATAGAAACTTCTTCTTTTTCATTTAGTCTACTAATGTCAGAGTTTTTATTATATGAAGAGAGAGAATTTTCTATATTTTTAATAGTAGTAAATGCTTTTTGAATTAGCTCTTTATTGTTTTCTTTTAAACTTATTTTCGCAAAAGTACCCATTATAATTTGCTCACGTTCAACTTGAGCATATAAAAGCATAAATATAAGGATAGGGAGTAAAAATTTCATGATTTAAAATTATAACCAATAGTTAATAAAAATAAATCTGTTTTATTTAAGAGTGATATACTAAAATTTACTCACTAAAGTCATATAGAAAGAAGTTCATATGTTTTTAAAAAAAATTATTTTAATTATTGGAGTTATTATGGGGACTAGTACATCATTAAGTGCTGAAAAATTAGAAAGTGCTTATTTCGCAGGGGGATGTTTTTGGGGTGTTGAATATTACTTTGAAAAAGTAGATGGTGTAAAAGCTGCAATAAGTGGTTATATGGGTGGACACACACCTACTGTTAACTACCAAGCAATATGTACCGGTACAACAGGACATATAGAAGTTGTAAAAATAGAGTTTGATTCTAGTAAAGTTAGTTTTGAAACATTAGCGAAACTATTTTTTGAGATACATAATCCAGAACAGACTAATGGACAAGGACCAGATATTGGATCTCAATACATATCTGCTATTTTTTATGTAGATGAAGATCAGAAAAAGGTAAGTGAAGAGTTAATTAAAACTCTTTCACAAAAAGGTTTTAAAATAGCTACAAAACTTTTGAAAGCTGAAAAATTTCATGAAGCAGAAGAGTATCATCAAGATTACTATGAAAGAAAAGGATCTGTGCCGTACTGTCATAGTTATATTAAAAGGTTTTAATAGTAAAATTCTAAACTTTTAAATGGAGAGGTAATGAAAAAAATAATATTCGTGATTGCACTGATGTTTAGTTCTGTTATGGCTACTGAAATAAATTGGGCAAAAAGTTATAAAGATGCAGAAGCTAAAGCTAAAGTTGAAAAAAAGCCTATAATAATAGTTTTTACAACAGAAACTTGTAGATGGTGTAGAAAATTAGAGTCAACAACATTAAAAGATGAAGATGTTGTAAAAATGATGAATGAAAAGTTTATTGCTCTTCATCTTGATCGTGATAACGATGACTATCCAGCTGGTTTAGAAGTTAGAGGTGTCCCTATGACATACTTTTTAAATGATAATGCAGATGCAATACTTGGTGCTAGATCTGGTTATGTTGAGGGTAATAGATATGTTACATGGATGAAATTAGCAATTCAACAAGCTGAACTATATAAAAAATCAATACAAAATAAGGAAAAATAATAATGGAATATGTACAAACAAAAAATGCACCACAAGCTATAGGGCCCTATTCACAAGCTGTTTCTCATGATGGTTTAGTTTATACTTCAGGGCAAATAGCACTTACACTTGATGGTGTTATGTTAGAAAATGATATAGTTATTCAAACAGAACAAGTCCTTAAAAACTTAGAAGCAGTTTTACTTGAAGCTGGTAGTTCTATGAGTCAAGTAATAAAAACTAATATATTTTTAGACTCTATGGATGACTTTGCCATAGTAAATGGAATCTATGAAAAAGCCTTTGGTAATCATAAACCTGCTCGTGCTACGGTTGCTGTTCAGACACTTCCAAAGAACGCTTTAGTAGAAATTGATGCTATTGCGATAGTGGGTTAAACAAAGCTTAATAGTTTTTTGGTACAATACCGAACTTTAATTCTGTAAAGGGAATAATATATATGTACGCAATAATCAAAAACGGCGGTAAGCAATACAAAGTTCAAGAGGGTGATATTTTACTACTTGACAAGATGAGCCTTGAGCCAAAAGAGACAGTTGAGATAAAAGAAGTTTTAGCTGTAAACAACGGTGAGTTAAAAACTGGTGCTCCTTATGTTGATGGTGCTGTAGTAACAGCAGAAGTTATCAATGAAGGTCGTGAAAAGAAAGTAATTATTTACAAAAAACGTCGTCGTAAAGATTCTAAACTAAAACGTGGTTTTAGAAGAAGTTTTACTCGTGTTAGAATTACTAAAATAGCTGCGTAGTCACGTAGTTATACAATAATATAGGAGAGCATTATGGCACACAAAAAAGGTCAGGGTAGTACACAGAATAACCGTGATTCAGCAGGTCGTAGACTTGGTGTTAAGAAATTTGGTGGTGAAGTAGTTAGAGCTGGTAACATTATGATTCGTCAACGTGGTACTAAAGTTCACCCAGGTAATAATGTTGGTATGGGAAAAGATCATACTATATATGCATTAATTGATGGTGTTGTGAGATTTGAACGTAAAGATAAAAAACGTCAACAAGTTTCAGTTGTAGCAGCTTCTTAATTTATACCTCTTTTCAGGCTTTTGCCTGAATAACTTTCAAATACTCTAATTTTCAAAATATTTAACAGTAAATTCAATTAGTTCTAATTTAGTTTTAAATAGTTTAAGGATCATAATTATGTTTAAAGATAGCGTAGACTTAAAACTCTCATCTGGTAGAGGTGGTCAAGGGTGTGTTGCTTTTAGAACAGAGAAGTTTGTTGTTAAAGGTGGTCCTAATGGAGGGACAGGTGGAAAAGGTGGTGACATTTACTTTAGAGTAGATAATAACACTCATACACTCTCTCATTTTCAAGGTGAACGTCACCTAAAAGCTGATAATGGAAAACCTGGACTTGGCTCAAATATGACAGGTAAGTCAGGAGAGAAGTTTTTTGTAATTGTACCTCCTGGAACACAAATTAAAGATACCGAAACAGGTGAAGTTCTTTTTGATCTACTAGATGATGGCTATGAAGTTAAGTTTTTACAAGGTGGAAAAGGTGGACTTGGAAATACTCACTTTAAAAGTTCAACTAACCAAAGACCAACTTATGCACAACCTGGTGAAACAGGAACAACAAGAGCTGTTACACTTGATCTAAAACTAATAGCTGATGTAGGGCTTGTAGGTTTTCCAAATGTTGGAAAATCAACTCTGATCTCAACTGTTTCAAATGCAACTCCAGAAGTTGCTAACTATGAGTTTACAACACTTACTCCAAAACTTGGACAAGTGAATGTAACTGATTGGACATCTTTTGTAATGGCTGATATTCCTGGAATTATTGGTGGTGCTCATGAAGGTCGCGGTTTGGGCCTTCAATTTTTACGTCATATAGAGAGAACTCAAACTCTTCTATTTATGATAGATCTTGCGTCATATAGAACTTTAGAAGAGCAGTACTTTACACTTAAAGAGGAGCTAGTAAAATTTTCTGAGCCACTTAGTGGAAGAAAGTTTGCGATCGCACTTACTAGGGTTGACTCGATTATGCCAGAAGAGATAGAAGAAAAAGTATTAGATTTTATAAAACTTATGGAGTTGGAACCATCTACTCATTCAAATTTTAAATTTGATAAAACTAAGCCATTCTATGAACAGGCATTAGCTAATGAGAGTGAGTCGTATGATGATACTAAACCTTTCTTTATTGCTCCAATTTCATCTGTTATGCATACAAATATTGATGCTATAAAGTTTGCACTTTATAAGATGGTAGAGCAAAGTAGGTAATTACTTTGAAGCGAATAGTTCTTAAAGTTGGAAGTGCTGTATTGACAGAAAATAACTTTATTGCAATTCAAAGAATGAGAAACTTAGTTGATTTTATAGCTGAGTTAAGTAAAGAGAATGAAGTTATACTTGTATCTTCTGGTGCAGTTTCGGCCGGTTACTCCCTTTTACAACTTGATCGTAATATTGTTGAGAATAAACAAGCCTTAGCATCTTTAGGACAACCTCTTCTTATGCATTCATATAAAAAAAAATTTGATGTACACAACATTCATTGTGCTCAAATTTTAGTAACTTCACAAAATTTTAAAACAGAGGAACAATCCTCAAAAATTAAAAAAACAATAGACTCACTTTTAAGTTCAAATATAGTGGTAATAGTAAATGAAAATGACACTACTTCAACAGATGAGTTAGTCTTAGGCGATAATGATCAACTATCGGCCTACACAGCTTATGCTACAAATGCAGATATGTTAGTAATACTCTCAGATATAGATGCTTACTATAGCCATGACCCAAGAACAAATCCAGATGCAAAAGTTTTAAAAGTAGTAAATGAAATACCTGAAAGTGAACTATGTAAAGATGTAACACCTAACAACTGTTTTGCTACTGGTGGGATTGTTACAAAACTAAAATCAGCAGATTATCTTTTAAAAAACTCTCAAAGTATGTTTTTAGCAAGTGGTTTTGACTTGAGTGATGTAAAAAGTTTTTTGCTTGAAGGAAAACATTTGGGTGGAACACTCTTTACGAAGGATGAAAAATAATGAGCCCTGAAAGAAGTGTTCTTGGGGTAAAAATAATTTTTATGGGAACACCAGATTATGCTGATGAGATCTTAAAAGAGATTTTAAAGCAAGAAAATATGGAAGTTGTAGCTATCTTTACACAACCAGATAAACCTGTAGGACGTAAAAGAGTCTTAACCCCTCCGATCGTAAAAGTAACAGCTCAAGAAAATAAGATACCTATCTTTCAACCAAATCGTCTTAGAGATGAAGAAGTTATTAAAGAGGTTATTAACATAGAGTGTGACTTTATTGTAGTTGCAGCCTATGGTCAAATTTTACCTCAAGAAATTTTAGATCATGCACCTTGTATAAATCTTCATGCTTCTATATTACCACAGTACAGAGGTGCTAGCCCGATTCAGCAGTCACTTTTAAATGATGACAAAAAGAGTGGTGTGACAGCTATGCTTATGGATATAGGTTTAGATACGGGAGATATTTTAAAAATTTCTACTATTGAAATAGATAAAAATATGATGGTTAATACTCTATTTGATAAGTTAACAAAAATTGCTTCTAACTTAACTATTGACGTATTAAATAACTATAATAAATTAATACCACAAAAACAAGTTGATAAAGAAGCGACACATTGTAAAAAAATTGCCAAAGCAGATGGTGAAGTTAACTTCGATAGTGCTACTGTTATCTATAATAAATATAGAGCTTTTACTCCATGGCCAGGAATATTTTTATGCAGCGGTTTAAAACTTAAAAGTATGAAGCTTTATGAAGATGAGTCTAAAAATGAAGCTGGGAAAATATTAAAATTTTTAGAAAAGAGTATAGTAGTAGGTTGTAAGAGAGGAAGTTTAGAACTTTTTACTATTCAGCCTCCTTCAAAAAAAGAGATTAATATACTGGACTATTTAAATGGACAAAGGTTAAATGTTGCAGATACTCTCATTTGAGAGTTTAGACTCAACTCAAACTTATCTACTTAAAAATTTAAAAAATAAAACACTCGAATCACCAATTGCTATTGTTAGTGATTCTCAAACCTCTGGACTTGGAAGTCGTGGAAACAGTTGGGACTCTAATGAAGGCAATCTTTTTTTATCTTTTGCTCTTAAACGTAACTCATTGCCAAATGATCTAAAGCTTGAATCTTCATCTATATATTTTGCATATATTTTAAAAGAGATACTCCAAAAACTTGGATCCAAATTATGGTTAAAATGGCCAAATGATTTTTATATTAATGATAAAAAAGTTGGTGGAGTAATTACAAATATTTCTGCTGACAACCTAGTCTGTGGAATAGGTTTAAATTTAAATAACTCAAAAGATACTTTTACTTCTTTGGATATTCAAATAGATAGAGAGTATTTGTTAAACTTATATTTCAATGAATTAAAAAAGTTTCCAATATGGAAGCAAATTTTTAGTAAATTTGAGATAGAATTTCACAATAACAAAAACTTCTCTACGCATATAGAAAATGAGTTAGTAATTTTAAAAAATGCTAAATTATTAGAAGATGGTTCATTAGAAGTTAATAACAAAAAGGTGTTTAGTCTAAGATGAGCGAAATAATAGCAGTTGCAAATCAAAAAGGTGGTGTTGGTAAAACAACTACTGCTGTAAATTTAGCAGCATCTTTAGCAGTTGCAGAGAAACGCGTTCTTTTAATTGACGCAGATCCTCAGGCTAATGCAACTACATCTTTAGGCTTTCACCGTAATGATTATGAATTTAATATCTATCATGTGTTAATTGGAACAAAAAAACTTCGTGATGTTACTCTTAAAACAAATATCGCAACTCTACATTTAGCTCCATCAAACATAGGTCTTGTAGGAATTGAAAAAGAGTACTATGAAGAAGGAAATGCAAAAGGTCGTGAGCTTATTTTGAAAAAAGCGATTGCTAAGGTTGCCAAAGATTATGACTATATTGTGATTGACTCACCACCAGCACTTGGACCAATGACTATCAATGCGCTCTCTGCTTCAACTTCTGTAATCATTCCTATACAGTGTGAATTTTTTGCACTAGAGGGTTTAGCACAGTTATTAAATACAATTAAATTAATCCGTAAAACTATTAACCCTAAGCTGAAAATAAAAGGTTTTTTACCAACTATGTTTACTGCTCAGAACAACCTCTCAAAGCAGGTGTTTGCTGATTTAAAGCAACACTTTAAAGACAAACTTTTTTTAGATGATAAGAAAAAATTTATAGTAGTTCCAAGAAATGTAAAATTAGCAGAGGCTCCAAGCTTTGGTAAACCAGCAATACTTTATGATGTAAAATCATCAGGATCTATTGCTTATCAAAATTTAGCACAAGCAATATTGGTTTCATAATGGCATTAGGTAGAGGATTAGGTGAGCTGTTAGGTGAGATGGAAGAAGATTATGATAACGCACTCCCACAAAATGAGTCTGTTTTAGAAGTACAAATATCTTCTATTAAACCAAACCCACATCAACCAAGAAAAACTTTTAACCAAGCTTCACTCAATGAGCTAGCAGACTCTATAAAAGAGCATGGACTTCTTCAACCGATCGTAGTTATTTCAGATATTGATGGTTATGTTTTAGTTGCTGGTGAAAGACGCCTTCGTGCTTCAAAACTTGCAAAATTAAAAACAATAAAAGCAGTTGTTACTAAAATTGATGATAATCAGATGCGTCAACATGCACTTGTTGAAAATATTCAACGTGATCAGCTTAATGCGATTGAACTAGCTTACGCTTATGAAGAGCTTTTAAAAATTCATGATATAACTCATGATGAACTCTCAAATATGGTTCATAAAAGTAGAACACATATAACAAATTCTTTAAGACTTTTGCAACTTTGTTCTAAAGCTCAAAAAGCTTTAGTTGATGGTAAAATTAGTGCTGGTCATGCAAAAGTTATAGTCTCTTTAAGTGATAAAGAGCAAGGTATTATGGTTGATTCTATTATAGGACAAAAATTAAGTGTTCGTGATATCGAGACTATTATTAAGTCAAATCGTAATACTTCTATTGAAAAGATAGAAAAAGTAGAAAAAAAATCTTATGGCTATGATTTTTCAAGAATTAACTACAAACTAAAAGAGTGTGGGCTTAAACACACTACAAAATCAAATAAATTAACTATAGAATTTAAAAATGATGATGAAATTATCTCATTTTTAGATCTTCTTTCTTAACTTTAACAAACCTTTCAATTAAAAAGTTGTATAATTGCGCAACTTTTAGGAGGTGGTATGTTAGATATTGAACCGATGTTACTTGGTAGCACATTAATTGTCTTCCTTATTCTTATTGCCGTTGCTAATAGTTGGCTATATAATCCTTTACTCAAATACATGGCTGATCGTGACGCAGATATTAAAAAAGATCTAGACGCGGTTAACACTGGAGATGAGAAAATTACTCAGTTAGAAGCTGATGCACAAAGAATTATAAACAATGCTAAACTAGAAGCATCTGCACTAAGAGATAGCGTGATTGCTAGTGCTAAAGAGTTGGTAGATGGCAAGATCGAAGCTAAAAAAGCGGAGATGGCAGAAGTATATGTAGGGTTTAAAAAGTCTTTAAATAGTGAAGAAGACGGCTTAAACAAAACATTATTAGCACAAGTTCCTGTATTTGAAGATGCAGTGAAAGTTAAGCTAAGTCAAATATAGGAGTGTATGTATGAAATTATTATCGTTTTTAATTATGATCTCAGTTAGTGCATTTGCTTCTAGTATTGGACAAGCTGACATGGATATAGGTGCTACAGATATAGTACAACGTTTAGTGAATTTTTTAATCTTTGCTGGAATTGTTTACTATCTTTTAGCTGAACCACTTAAAGAGTACTTTAATGGTAGATCTCAAGGAATTGCAGATGAACTTGAAAAAGTTCAACAAAAAGTTTTAGAGAATAAAGAAGCTAAAAAAATGGCTGAACAAAAGATCAAAGATGCTGAGAAATTTGCTAGTGAGTTAATGGAATCTTCTAAAAAAGAGAACAAACTTATAAGTGAAAAAATTATGCAACAATGTGAAGTTGATCTTAAAATTATGCAAAAACAACACGAATCTTTAATGGCGTTAGAACAACGTACTATGGTTAGAGATAATGTTGAACAAATTGTTGGTAATATTTTAGGTAAAGATAGTGATCTTCTAGATCAAAATGAAATAGCTAAAATTATTATGAAGAAGGTTGCATAATGGAAGAAGTAATAGCACAACGTTACATAAAAGCACTTCGTGAAACTATGGATACAAGTTCTATAGAAAATGTAAGTATTTTGTTTAATGCACTTGCTGTTGAATTTCAAAATGAGAGTTTTCTTAATATTATGGAAAACCCTTATGTTGAATCAACTACAAAAGAGTCAATTCTTTTAGATGCTGTAAAAAGTGCATCAAGTGACAAGTTGAATAACTTCATATCTCTGTTAGTAGAGAATAGTCGTATAGGAATTATTCCTGCAATATCAACTGAGTTGTCTAAGGCTATCTCTTACCAAAACAATAGTTTTGTAGGAAAAGTTTTAAGTGATTCTACTATTGATGATGCAACACTTAAAAGTTTAAGTGAAGGTATCTCAAAAAAGATGAGTGCAGAGATAAAACTAGAGTTTTTTAATAGTGATTTTAACGGTATTAAAGTTGAAGTTGATGATTTAGGTATAGAAGTTAGTCTATCTAAGTCACGTATCAGCGATCAACTAGTTGAACACATATTAAAAGCAATTTAATTCAAGAAAGGGGAATTATAGTGATAGCGAAAGTAAAAGCTGATGAAATTAGTTCAATTATCAAAGAACGTATTGATAATTTTGAACTAAATGTAGATGTAAATGAAGTAGGTAAAATTGTTTCATATGCAGATGGTGTTGCTCAAGTTTACGGCCTTAAGAATGTTATGGCTGGGGAAATGGTTGAGTTTGAAAATGGTATCCAAGGACTTGCTCTTAACTTAGCAGAGGCAAGTGTTGGTATTGTTATTTTAGGCGGAAGCGAAGGTATCTGTGAAGGTATGAGCGTTAAACGTTTAGGTAAACTTTTACGAGTTCCTGTTGGAGATGCTCTTTTAGGTCGTGTTGTTAATGCACTGGGTGAGCCAATTGATGGTAAAGGTCCGATCGAAGCGAGTGAAACTCGTCTTGTTGAAGATAAAGCACCTGGTATTATGGCTCGTAAATCAGTTCATGAACCTCTTGCAACTGGTATTAAGGCTATTGATGCACTTGTACCTATTGGTCGTGGTCAACGTGAGCTTATCATTGGTGACAGACAAACAGGTAAAACAACAGTTGCACTAGATGCGATCATTAACCAAAAGGGTAATGGCGTTTCTTGTATTTATGTTGCTGTAGGGCAAAAAGAGTCTACTGTTGCTCAAGTTATTCGTCGCTTAGAAGATCATGGTGCTATGGAATACACTATCGTTGTTAATGCATCTGCTGCTGAAGCTGCTGCACTACAATTTTTAGCTCCATATACTGGTGTTGCTATGGGAGAGTACTTCCGAGACAATGCAAGACATGGTCTAATAGTTTATGATGATCTTTCAAAACATGCTGTTGCATACCGTGAAATGTCACTAATTCTTCGTCGTCCTCCGGGTCGTGAAGCATATCCTGGTGATGTTTTTTACCTACACTCTCGTTTACTTGAGCGTGCTGCAAAAGTTAATGACGAATTAGGTGGAGGTAGTTTAACTGCTTTACCAATCGTTGAGACTCTTGCTGGTGATGTTGCAGCTTATATTCCTACGAATGTAATCTCTATCACTGATGGTCAAATTTTCCTTGAAACTGACCTTTTTAACTCGGGTGTTCGTCCAGCTATTAATGTTGGTCTTTCTGTTTCTCGTGTTGGTGGTGCTGCTCAAATTAAAGCTACTAAGCAAGTTGCTGGTACTTTAAGACTTGATCTTGCTCAATACCGTGAACTTCAAGCATTTGCTCAGTTCGCATCTGATCTTGATGAGTTAAGTAGAAAACAGCTTGAGCGTGGACAAAGAATGGTAGAAGTGTTAAAACAACCACCATACTCTCCACTTGCTGCTGAGAGACAAGCTCTTATTATCTTTGCTGGTAATGAAGGTTTCCTTGACGATATGGCTCCAAGTTTTGTAACTAAATTTGAATCAGAGTTATACCCATTTATTGAAGCTTCTTATCCTCAAATTTTTGAGAATATTAGAAGTTCATCAAAAATTGATGATGAAACTAACTCATTAATGAAAAAAGCATTAGAAGAATTCAAAGCTACTTTTGTAGCTGAGTAGGGTTAATTATGGCTAACTTGAAAGATATTCAACGAAAGATAAAAAGTGTAAGCAATACGCAAAAAACTACACGTGCAATGAAGCTAGTATCAACTGCTAAGCTTCGTCGTGCAGAAGAACTTGCTAAGCGTTCACGTCTTTTTGCTGAAAAAACTAATCAGGTTATCTCAGAGATCTCTTCACGTGTTAATTGTCATAAAATAGGTGGAATTGATAGTCGTTATTTTGAGACTATTGAAGAACCTAAGATGATCGACATTATTTTTGTAACTGCAGACAAAGGTCTTTGTGGTGGTTTTAATATTCAAACAATTAAAGCCGTTAAAAAGCTTATGGCTGAATACAAAGATAAAAAAGTGAAAGTACGTCTAAGAGGTATTGGAAAAAAAGGTATAGAATTTTTTAAATTTAATGGAATTGAGCTTTTAGACTCATCTATTGGTTTAAGTTCTGCACCTGATTACGATAAAGCATCTGAATTCATTACATCTTCTATTGAAGATTATAATGATGGAAAAATTGATGGTTTATATGTAATCTATAACGGTTATAAAAACATACTTACTCAAGAGTTACATGTTAATAAACTGTTACCTGTTGAAGTTACAACTGATTGTGATGAAATTAGTGATTCACTATTAGAAATTGAAGCAGAAGATCAAGAAAAAATGCTTGACTCACTTGTAACAAAGTATGTTGAGTACAACATGTATTATGCATTAATTGATTCTGTTGCTGCTGAGCATAGTGCTCGTATGCAAGCGATGGATGCTGCTACTACGAATGCAAAAGAGATGGTAAAAGCTCTTAAAGTTAAATTTAATAAAGCTCGTCAAGAAGCTATAACAACAGAACTAATAGAGATTATTAGTGGTGTTGAGTCGATGAAATAAGGAAGGAAACTGATGATAGGTAAAATTGCTCAAGTAATTGGTCCAGTTGTTGATGTTGATTTTGATGGAAAACTTCCAGCAATCAATGAAGCGATTGAAGTTGATGCTAGCGTAGAAGGTAGTGAATATCTTTTAGTACTAGAAGTTGCAGCTCACTTAGGAAATGGTCGTGTTCGTACTATTGCTATGGATATGACTGAAGGTCTTGTACGTGGTATGGAAGCTCGTGCTACGGGTTCTCCAATTAAAGTACCAGTAGGAGACAAAGTTCTAGGTCGTATTTTTAATGTAATTGGTGAAACAATTGATGGTGGCGAACAAGTGACTGACTGTGAAAAATGGTCAATTCACCGTGATCCTCCAGCTCTAGTTGATCAAAGTACTGCAACAGAGATGTTCACTACAGGTATTAAAGTAGTTGATTTACTTGCTCCTTATGCTAAGGGTGGTAAAGTTGGACTATTTGGTGGTGCTGGTGTTGGTAAGACTGTAATTATCATGGAGCTTATTCATAATGTTGCTCATGGTCATGATGGTCTTTCTGTATTCGCTGGTGTTGGTGAAAGAACTCGTGAAGGTAATGACCTTTATTACGAAATGAAAGAGTCAAATGTACTTGACAAAGTTGCACTGTGTTATGGTCAAATGAGTGAACCTCCAGGAGCAAGAAATAGAATTGCTCTTACAGGTCTTACTATGGCTGAGTACTTTAGAGATGAAAAAGGTCTTGATGTTCTTATGTTCATCGATAACATTTTCCGTTTTGCTCAATCAGGTTCAGAGATGTCTGCACTTCTTGGTCGTATCCCTTCAGCTGTTGGTTACCAACCAACTCTAGCTCGTGAAATGGGTGCTTTACAAGATCGTATTACATCAACTAAAAAAGGTTCAATTACTTCAGTTCAGGCTGTTTATGTTCCTGCTGATGATTTAACTGACCCGGCTCCAGCTTCTGTTTTTGCTCACTTAGATGCAACTACAGTACTTAACCGTAAAATTGCTGAAAAAGGTATCTATCCTGCTGTTGATCCACTGGATTCAACTTCAAGATTACTTGATCCACAAATTTTAGGTGAAGAGCATTATTCAGTAGCTCGTGGTGTTCAACAAACACTTCAAAAGTATAAAGATCTTCAAGATATTATTGCGATCTTAGGTATGGATGAGTTAAGTGAAGATGATAAATCTGTTGTTGAAAGAGCTCGTAAAATTGAGAAATTCTTATCACAACCATTCTTTGTTGCTAAAGTATTTACAGGGGCTGACGGTAAATTCGTTGATCTTGCTGATACAATTAAAGGCTTCAAAGGTATCTTAAACGGCGAATACGATGACCTTCCTGAAGGTGCTTTCTACATGGTAGGTGGTATTGATGAAGTGATCGCTAAAGCTGAAAAGATGAAAAATAGCTAGTTGCTATTTTTCATTTAAAAGGAATTTTCAATGGATACATTAAATCTTGAGATAATCACACCTAATGGCTTGATCTTTGATGGTCAAGTTATAAGTGTTACACTTCCAGGTGAAGAGGGTGAATTTGGTGTTTTACCACGCCATGCTACTTTAGCTACTCTTTTAACTGCTGGTGTTATTGATATCGAAAAAGAAGACAAAAGTATTGAATCTATAGTAGTTAACTGGGGTTTAGTACAAGTTGATGAAACTAAAACTGTTGTTTTAGTTGATGGTGCTGTTGCTATTCACGGTGGAACTGAGAATGAAATTGCACAATCTTTAGAGGAAGCAAAAACTCTAATTAATGGTATTTCTGACTCTAATGTTGCAATTGCAGCAGTTTCAGCTAGAATAGAATCAGCAGCTCAAAGATTACTATAACTTATGATTGATGCATTAATAGATTTTTATCTTAAAAGTCATGTAGTTACGCTCTCTGTACTATTTATTTTAAGTATCTATTTTTTTGTCATCAACTGGGTATTTTTATATCGTTATTTCTCACTAAGTGAGTGGATTTCTAAAGAGAATCAATCTTTAGAGTCACTTCTTATGGGTTCTAATAAAATTTCAGAATTTTCATATTTAAGTAACTTCATAAACGCTTCAAAAAAGCTTACTCGTGAGATCTTGGATCTTGGAAAATATTCTGCTACAAAAGAAGCTACTAAAGGGCTATCAACACTCTCCGTTGTTGCATCTACTGCACCTTTTATTGGACTCTTTGGTACTGTTGTTTCACTTTTAGACACTTTTGGCTCATTAGGTGGTCATGGTGGTACAATGGCACTAATTACTGCAGGTGTAAGTGACGCGCTTGTAGCAACTGCTGCAGGTATATTTGTTGCAATTTTTGCATATACTTACCATGAAATGTTAAAACGTTCAGCTTATGAGCTTAGTGGCCTTATCTCAATGCAAAGTGATGCAGTTCTAGCTACACAACACAATATAACTGCTGAGTAGATTATGCTTTATGACTTTGATGCTAAACCAGAGTTAAATATAACACCACTTGTTGATGTTATGCTTGTGTTACTTGCTATACTTATGGTAATTACACCAAATATAGTATATGAAGAGCTCATTAAGCTTCCTCAAGGTTCAGCTCAAAAACAGATAGAAAAAATTGCTCCAGTTCATATTAAAATTAACTCTGAAAAAGAGTTACTTGTAAATAAAGATAAATTTGAAGTCAATACCTTTTCAGACAACTTTTTTATGTATTCTCAAAATTTAGATAAAAAAGCAACTGTTATGATTAGTGCTGATAAAAACTTAGACTATGGACTTGTTATGAAAATATTAGGAGCAGTGAAACAGGCTGGTTTTAGTGAAGTTTCATTAACTACAAATGGCTAATAATGATAGATATTTTTATATTAGTGGTTTTATATCACTAATATTTATCTTTTTTGTTGTTTTTCTTTTCGCTTATATGTTAATTGCTAGTAACAAAATAAGATCTTTTGCACTTAAAAAAGATAACTATATAGCTATATCTTTAAATATTGCTCCATCAACAAGTAAAGCTTTTACACAAAAAAGTAAAAATAGAGTAAAACCTGAAAGAAAGAAAGAGGAAATCAGTGAAAAAATAGCCAAATTAAAAACACAAGATATTTCCTCACTTTTTTCATCTGTAAAAACTCAAAAGGTTAAACAAAAACCTAAAAAGCCTAAAAAAGTAGTCGATTTAAAAAGACTTGCTTCACTATCTAAAAGAATAAAAACTTCAACTAAGAATGATGTTGAGAAAATTTCTAAAAAGGTTAAAAAGTTAAAACTAAGTAAATCAAGTGTAGAAGTTAGTTCTGCAAGTGCAAGTTCTAGTGCAACTCATGTTGATGAGTATTTAGCGAAAATACAAGTTTTTGTATATAATAACTTCTATCCACCTGCTTCAACAGAAGGTAGTAGTGCTAAAATACGTATTTGGTTAAATGAAAATGGAAAGTTAAGTGATTTTAGGATTTTAGCAAAGTCTAACAACTCCTCATTTAATGAAGAAGTTGAACTGTTAAAAGAGAGGCTTAATAGCCTTACTTTTCCAAGACATCCTCGTCTTGAGAAAAGTGTTATAGATATTATATTAACTGCTAAGGAGTAGTCGTGAAAAATTTATTATTGGTGTTGTTTTCGATAATTACACTTTATGGTGCCGATGCAACAATTGAAGTTACAAAAGAGATTGATTCTCTTCCTTCTATTGTTATTGAAGATGCATCTAAATTAGATGGAAATTTAAACAAGCATTTTTTTAGATCACTTTCAAGTGATTTAAATGTACTCTCTATATTTAATGTTGAGAAAAACTACTCAACTGCTGAGTTCAATGAAGATAGTGTAACTAAGTGGCATAAAGAGTTTGACTATGTAGTGCGTTTTAGAGTTGAAAAAGGTTTTTCTAATGCTATGGAAGTAGATATGAAACTATTTTCTAAAAATACTTTGGTGTATGAGAAAAGTTATAAAATTGCAAATAGCAGTAATTATGTTTTCTTAGCTCACGCTGTTGCTTATGATGTAAACAGATATATGGGAGCTGAAGATGTAAGTTGGATGAAGAAAAAAGTTATTTTATCTCGTTTAACTCAAGCTGGTCGTAGTGAAATTGTTATTGCTGATTATTCATTAGCTTATCAGAAAGTTATTTTACGTAAAAAGCTACTTATTTTTCCTAAATGGGCTAATAAAGAGCAAACAGCATTTTACTATACATCTTTAAGTGGATTAGAACCAACACTTTATAGACTTGATCTTAAAACTTCAAGACGTACAAAAATTATGAGTTCTGATGGTATGATGATCTGTTCTGATGTTAGTGAAGATGGAAATGACCTACTTCTAACTATGGCACCTAATGGACAACCAGATATTTACTTATACAAGTTAAGATCTAAAAAACTTTCACGTTTAACTCAATATAATGGTATAGATGTTAGTGGTCAGTTTATGGAAGGTGCTAAGATAGCTTTCGTATCTAACCGTTTAGGTTACCCTAATATTTTCTCTAAAAAAATAGGTTCTAGTGCAGTTGAGCAGATGGTCTATTATGGCAAGAGCAATATGGCATGTAGCGCTAATAAGGAGTATATTGTATATACTGCTCGTGAAAGTTCACATAGATTCTCAGCAAATACATTTAATCTTCATCTAATATCAACTAAAACTGACTTTATTAGAAGGTTATCAGCAACTGGTGTAAATGAGTTTCCACGTTTCTCACGTGATGGAACAGTTGTTCTATATGTAAAAAACTATAAAAATCAAAGTTCAATAGGAATTGTAAGGTTAAACTATAATAAGAGTTTTCTTTTTCCTTTGAAGGTGGGTAAAATCCAGTCTATGGACTGGTAAGTTGTGATAATAAAGAAATTTTTTAAATTTCTACGATATAATCTAAGTAACTAAAGTTTGTAAAAACTAAATAAAAGGTAAAAAATGACAAAAGTAATTCTTACAGGTGCAACTGTTGCACTGTTAATGTTAAGTGGTTGTAGCTCAAAAAATGCATCTATTAATGGTGCTTCAGGTCCTATTGCAGGTGGTACAGAGGTAGTTGAAGAGGTTCTTGCTCTTGATGAAAATGGTGTAGCAATAGTTGATCTTAATGATATGAATATGTTAGGTCTTGAGCGTCAAATGAAATCAATCTATTTTGATTTTGATAAATATGTAGTACGTGCTGATATGCAAGAAAATATGCAATTCAACTCTGAATTAGCTGATAGTTATGCAAAAGATTACACTCTTAAATTAGAAGGTAACTGTGATGAGTGGGGTAGTGATGAGTACAACTACGCTCTTGGTCTTAAACGTGCAAATGCAACTAAAAAAGATGCTGTAGCAAGTGGTGTTTCAGCTGATCGTATTACAATGATGAGTTATGGTAAAAGTAACCCTGTATGTAGTGAAAAAACTAAAGACTGTTGGTCAAAAAACCGTCGTGTAGACTTTAGACTTCTTCCATAATATATGAAACTAGTCTTTTTTCTTCTTTTCTTATCACTCTCTTCTGCCTTTGCTGAACCTTCAGTGTTTGGGGCAGGAGATATCTCAAAACCTAATCCTTATGGTCTTACCTCCTCTGAAAAGCATATTTTAAATAATAAAAATGATTTAAAGCAGATAGCAAAAAAAAATCGTTTACAAAGTAATAAAGTTGACTCTTTGACAGAGAGACTTGATGGACTTCAGTCTATCTTTGAAGGTATGGGTGAGCAACTTCATAGCTCAAGAGCTGATCTTAAAGTTTTAAAGATTGCTTCTGATACTGAAGTTAAAAGAGTAGATAAATTAGAGACTATTATAAATTCTAATGTTGAAAATATTACTAAACTAAAAATAATGATACTTGAACTCTCTTCTATTATAGATACTATTAACATATCGTATGTTTCAAAAGATGAGTTAAATAAAGTTGTTAAAGAAGTTAATGAGTTTAAAGCTTTAGTTCTTAAAGAGTTTAAAAAAGCACCTTCTAAAACTAAGAGTGTTGATAAACCATCTTTTAGCTCGTTAAGTAATGCAAAAATTGCTACTGAAGCTAGAGATTACTATGATGAAAAATTTTATACAAAAGCAATAGAACGTTATGACTACCTTTTAAAAAAGAAGTATCAACCAGCACGTGCTAACTATATGTTAGGTGAAATGCACTATTATCGTAAGAAGTATAAAGATGCTATCTCATACTTTAAAGAGAGTGCTACACTTTATGACAAAGCATCATATATGCCTACTCTTATGTTACATACTGCAGTTGCTATGCAACGAGTAGGTGATAATAAAAATGCTGAATCATTTTTTAATGCTATTTTAGCGAAGTATCCAGATACAGATTTTGCTGATAAAGCTCAAAAAAGATTATTAGATCTTAAATAATAATATATTATTAAAGTAAATATGTTACAATCCTCAAATTTTAAAAAGGCAATATAATGGCAATTGAAAAAGATCAAATAGTAAGTATAGAGTATACAGTTAAAACTGGTGATGAAGTAGTTGATAGTAATGTTGGTGGTGCACCACTTTCATTTATGTATGGTAAGGGTCAAGTAATTCCTGGTCTTGAGTCAAGAATTACAGATATGAGCATGGGTGAAAAAGCTGATCTTTTTATTCCTGCTGCTGAAGCTTATGGTGAAATTAATGAAGAGGCTCAACAAGAGTTACCAAAAGAACAATTTGCTGGTATTGACTTAGCTGTTGGTATGATGCTTTATGGTCAAGGTGAAGATGGTGGAACAGTTCAAGTTGTTGTAAAAGAACTTAAAGAAGACAATGTAATTATTGACTTTAACCACCCTTTAGCTGGTAAAGATCTTATGTTTAGTTGTGAAATTAAAAATATTCGTGATGCATCTGCTGAAGAAGCAATGACTGGTATCCCTGAAGAAAACAAACAAGATGCAGATGGTGGATGTTGTGGTGGTCACGATAAATCTGATGAAGATAGTGGTTGTTGTGGTGGCGGTGGTCACGAAAAACCTGCTGAAACACATAGTCATGGTAATGGCGGCGGCTGTGGATGTCACTAGCTTTTTAGCTACTTCTTCCACCTCTACTGAGGCTTTAAAAAGTGCTAACTTACTAAAAACTATTTTTTTAAATAGTTTTATCTATGGTGATAAAGGAGTTGGTAAGACTACTTTAGCACGTTATATACTCCCAAATGCTTCTATTATAGAAGCAAAAAATAGTGATGAACTCTCAACTGCTTTAAAAAGTAGTTCAGAGGTTATTATTACAAATATTGAACACTCTCCAAATATTGCTACTTTAATTGAACAAATCAACTTAAGTAGTGCAAAGATCATAATTACGGCAAGTTATATTTTTTCGCAAGATAGTATTGATGAATTGTGTGGAGTCAAGATTTTTTTATCTCCATTAAAAGAACGACCAGAAGATGTGGAACTTTTAATAGAATCATTTAAAAATGAAGCTAAAAAAATCTTGGGTATTTCTCAAGATATAGATAGAGGTAGTTTTATTGCGGATACTTCACAAAATGCTATTTCACTTCGCCGGCAAATATTTTTTCATTCAATGTTACAAGGTGTCTCAGATAAAGAAATAATGCATCTTACGCAAGGCTATCTATTTGAAAAATTAGGCAGTAAGAATGATTATAAAGAATTTTTATACCTATATGAAGCACCACTTATAAAAAGTGGTCTTAAAAAATTTAAGTCTCAGTTACAGTTAGCTGATCGTTTAGGTTTAAATAGAAATACATTACGTAAAAAAATAGCTGATAATAAAAAATACATAGAGGAAATTTAACAGATGAAAATAGCAATGATATTCCCAGGACAGGGTTCACAAGCAATAGGTATGGGTAAAGATTTTTATGAAAATTCAGCACTAGCTCGTGATATGTTCGATAAAGCTGGTGAGAGAATAGACGTTGATTTTAAAGAGCTTCTTTTTGAAGAGAATGAAAAAATTAACCAAACAGAGTTCACTCAACCAGCTATTCTTTTAGTTTCTGTGATCGCATACAAGCTTTTTCAAGAAAAAAGTAATGTTCTACCAACATTTTTTCTTGGACACTCTTTAGGTGAGTTCTCAGCACTATGTGCAAGTGGTGCTATTGATTATATTGATGCAGTTGAATTGGTTCATAAACGTGGTCTTCTAATGAGTGAAGCTTGTTCTTCAATAAACGCGGGAATGATGGCTCTTGTCGGCTTAGAAGACGCTAAAGTTGAAGAGTTATGTGCAACAGCAGAAAATGAAGGTAAAAAGGTTTGGCCTGCAAACTATAATCAGAATGGTCAGTTAGTTGTTGCAGGTATTAAAGATGATTTAATTGCAATGGAGCAGACTTTTAAAGATGCTGGTGCAAAACGCGCTATTTTACTTAATATGTCAGTTGCTAGTCATTGTGAACTACTGAGCTCTGCTAAGGCTCCTCTTAAAGAGCTAATGAGCGAGATGATAAAAGGTGACTTCATGGCACCTATTATCTCCAACGTAACAACAACTCCTTATTCAACTAAAGATGACGCATTGGAGTTGTTAACTGAGCAGTTAATAAAACCTGTTAAATATAAACAATCAATAGAAGCTATAGCATCTGATGTAGAGTTAGCGATCGAGTTTGGTCAAGGTGTAGTTTTAAAAGGTCTTAATAGAAGAATTGTAAAAGATCTTAAAACAGCTAATGTTTCAGATATGGCTACTTTAGAGAAGGTACTTTCTGAACTATCATGAATGTAACTCTAGCTCAAATAGCTCCAAAACTAAATAGATCTAATTTAGAAGATCATTTAAAAGTTATAAAAGAGAGTACAGCTGATGTTGTAGTCTTTCCTGAGCTTTCACTAAATGGTTATATGCTTCAAGATAGAACATCTACTGATGCATGGACTGAAGATGAGTTAGACTCCCTTTGTGAAGCCTCAATAGATGTAGATATCGTCGTAGGGTTAGCTTTTAGAGAAGTTGAAAAAGTTTATAACTCTGCGATCTACATCTCTAAAGGTAAAATAGTGCATATTCATAAAAAGAACCATCTTCCAACTTATGGGATGTTTGAAGAGGCTAGATACTTTACAAAAGGTAATTTAGTTGAGGCTTTTAATACATCTTATGGAAAAACTTTTATAGTTGTTTGTGAAGATGTTTGGGATGATGAGTTTATAGATAAGTTAGTAGCTCAAAACCCAAACTTAATTTATGTTTTAGCAGCTTCACCAGCTCGTGGTTTTTGCGATGGAAGTTTAGAAATAGAAGATCAGTGGCAAAATATTTTAGCAAAAAAAGCAAAAGCTACAAAAGCTAAGGTTATCTTTGTAAATCGTGTTGGTTTTGAAGATGGATTAGGCTTTTGGGGTGGCAGTCGAGTTTTAGATGAAAACGGTAAAATTTTACATAAGTTAAATAACTTTGATCGAATTATTAAAGATGTAAATATAAGTTCCCTACGGGGTTAATGTGACTTCATAATTCCTGTAGAATTAGAAGTAAATAAAACACGCAAGCGTAGAAATTAAAATTTCTATGTTTTACTTAATGGAGATATTAAAATGAAAATAGCAATAATGGGCGCAATGCCAGAAGAAGTAGCACCAATCTTAGAAAAAGTAGGTGAGTACAAAGTAACAGAGTACGCTTCAAATAAGTATTATGAAGCAACATATAACGGTGTAGAGCTTGTGATCGCATATTCTAAAATAGGTAAAGTTTTCTCAACTTTAACTGCTACAACTATGATCGAGAAGTTTGGTTGTGAAAAACTACTTTTTAGTGGTGTTGCTGGTGCTGTAAGTGCTGATCTTAAAGTAGGGGACCTAATTATTGCCTCTTCTTTAGCTCAACATGACCTTGATATTACAGCTTTTGGTCACCCTTATGGTTACGTTCCTGAGGGAAAACAGTTTATTGAGACTGATAAGAGTTTACGTGAAGTTGCAAAAAGTGTAGCATCTGAAATGGGTGTAACTGTAAAAGAGGGTGTGATCGTAACTGGAGATCAGTTTGTTTGTGACCTAGATCGTAAGAACTGGATCGAGTCAACTTTTAAAGCTGATGCACTAGAGATGGAAGGTGCTTCAGTTGCTTGTGTTTGTGACTCTTTAGATGTTCCTTTTTTTATTTTAAGATCAATTAGTGACGCGGCAGATATGGATGCAAGTTTTAGTTTTGATGAGTTTATGATCTCTTCTGCAAAAACAAGTGCAGAGTTTGTTATGAAAATGGTTAATAAGCTTGGCTAATAAAAAAGATCGTATATTACTTTCTAAAAAAATAATGTCACAACTTGGTAAAACAAATGCCGAGTTCTCTCTTATAGATGAGGGGGACAAAATTCTTGTAGGTCTTAGTGGCGGAAAAGATTCACTAACTATGGTTCATGCTATGCGTGAACAGCAACGACGTGCTCCATTTGACTTTGAGTTTATTGCTGTGACTGTTTCGTATGGTATGGGTGAAAACTTTGACAAATTAAAAGAACATTGTACTAAGTATGATATAAAACATGAAGTTTACGAGACAAACACTTATGAAGTAGCAAAAGATAAAATTCGTAAAAATTCTTCTTTTTGTAGTTTTTTCTCTCGTATGAGGAGAGGTGCTCTTTATAGTGCAGCTGAGAAATTTGGTTGTAATAAAGTAGCACTTGGTCACCACTTAGACGATGCTGCTGAGAGTTATATGATGAATATGATCTATAATGGTCAAATGCGTGCTCTTGCACCAAAGTACAGAGCTGGAAATGGTCTGATCGTAATTAGACCTTTAATTCAGATGCGAGAGCGTCAATTAGCTGCTGCTGCTATTGATAATGATATGCCTACTGTTGGTGATGAAGCTTGTCCTAGCATGAGGTTTGATGTTAAAATGCCACATGCTAGAGCTTCTATGAAAGTTATGCTCTCAGAGATGGAGCAGAAGTTTCCAAACCTTTTTGTCTCTATTAATGCTGCTTTTCATAATATCTCAGATGAGACATTTTTTGATAAAGAGAGATTTTCTCTTTAGTTATTTTTCATTATCTTTTTTCATAGTTTCTAAGAATTCTAAAATTCTCTCTTGATAGATTGAAGTTACCGGATCTGCATTGAACCTAGTTATAGCTCTTAAGTGGTCTATATCTATTTTTTTAGTGTAGCGAGGTACTCTCTTTGCTTCTTTTACTATACTCTCAATTAGAGAGTCTAAGTTTCCATTTTGAATATTAATAGCATTATCACAATACTCTTGTGTTGTTAAGACTAAAAAATGAGCACGCTCTTTATTCTGATAAATCTCCATGCCAAAGACTTGTATTAGCTCTAGTAGTTTCACATCGTATCTACCAGAAGCAGCAATAACTAATGCAAAAAGCTTCGCACGAAATTCTAAAGATGAGTAGTGATGAATAAAAAGCTCTCTAAATGTATTAAATAACTTCTCTTTAAAAGTAGGATCTGATTTTTTAGGTATAATTTTTCTCATAGTGTAGTAGTTTAGCTAAATTTTACTTATTCTTATATATTTGAATAGGCTAATATTATTTTCAGTATTTAGTGATATAATTCCAGAACATTTAGAGTAAATTATTTTATTTTAAAATGTTTCGTTAAATTAATGGGCGCTTAGCTCAGTTGGTAGAGCGCTACCCTTACAAGGTAGATGTCACTGGTTCGAGTCCAGTAGTGCCCACCATTAATAAACGAAAAAGTGCGGTGGTAGTTCAGTTGGTTAGAATATCTGCCTGTCACGCAGAGGGTCGCGAGTTCGAATCTCGTCCACCGCGCCACTTTTTTTTGTTTATTTGCACTTAAAATTAAAACTCATGTACTATAGTACACTTCGCTTTCACTTTAAGCACAACTAAATCAAAAAATCTTAAACAACTTTCAAAATTAAAACTCATCAATTTTTTAAATAACTCATATTTCATCCCCAATAATTCCATACCAAATTAGACAACAAGCTTGATTGCTCTATAATTAGGTATCTACAAGCGAAAAAGACACACCTAAAACTTTCACCTATCGGGTGCGACTTTTTCAATTATAACGGTTG
>WTBY01000077.1 GCA_013138865.1 Helicobacteraceae bacterium
ACCGTTATAATTGAAAAAGTCGCACCCGATAGGTGAAAGTTTTAGGTGTGTCTTTTTCGCTTGTAGATACCTAATTATAGAGCAATCAAGCTTGTTGTCTAATTT
Source organism: Helicobacteraceae bacterium (assembly GCA_013138865.1). Taxonomy (GTDB): domain Bacteria; phylum Campylobacterota; class Campylobacteria; order Campylobacterales; family Sulfurimonadaceae; genus GLR69. The sequence continues at coordinate 106 of WTBY01000077.1, forward strand.
GGTATGGAATTATTGGGGTTTAACTGATCGCTTGACATATTATGAAAACTTAGATATTGACAGAGTGGACACGCAACACTTTGGCTACTGTAAAAATGAGCTTATATCTCGTGGTCTTATTGATGATGAGATACTTCCATTATCTGATTATAGAGCTAGTGGGTTTTAAAATGTCATTCTCTCACTACTCAACTATATATCTTGAATTTAAAGCACATGAGCTTAAAGTATCAACACTAGATAAATATACAAATATAGTTTCTCAACGCTTGTTGTGTGTATTTGGAGATAGTGATATACAAGATATTAAAGTATCTGATATAAAAAGATGGCTTTATGATATAGATGATGTTGGTGCAAAGTCTAAACGTGGTTACTTAGGTGTACTTAGTGGTATATTTCAAGAAGCTCTATATGATGATGTTATTTCAAAAAACCCCGTTAAATCTGTAAGACTTCCTAAAGTATCTACAGAACCAATAAAACCATTTAATGCAGATGAAGTTCAAAGAATAATGAATAATGCTGATAATTTAAAATATCGCTGTTATCTTGCTATAGCATTTTATACTGGTATGCGTTCAGGCGAAATAATAGGACTTAAAAAAAGTGATATTAATTTTGAAACAATGTTAATAACTGTTCAACGTTCACGCTCACGTTTTGGCGAAAGTACACCTAAAACAAAATACTCTATCAGAGATATACCAATTATTAAACTTCTTGAACCATATATACAAGAGTTATATAGCTCTCATGATGATAGTGAGTATCTATTTATTACTCAATATAAAAAACCTTATAGAGATACAAATGTATTTCAAGAAAAGTTTTGGACTCCATCACTTAAAAAGTTAGGTATTGCATATAGACGACCTTATAATACTAGACATACTTATGCTACAAATATGTTATATAACGATTTGGTAACACCTGTTCAACTTGCACAACTTTTAGGACACGCTAACACTCAAATGGTGTTCGATGTTTATGTAAATTATATTGATAGTGCTTATGTAGATTTTGATAGGTCAATTTCGATTTATAAGTAGTTTTGTTAATTTATGGGTAGGTTAAGGGATTTTCTTAGTTTCTAAAAAGTCTTTGAAAGTGCCTAAAATAGGCGTTTGTGGCGGACAGAGAGAGATTCGAACTCTCGGTACCGTTACCAGTACGCATCCTTAGCAGGGATGTGGTTTCAGCCAACTCACCCATCTATCCGTTTTTTAAAGTCTCTTATTTAAGAGGTTGAAATTATATTTAAATATATGTAATAACTAGCTTAAATTACAAAAGAAATTTAACTATTAGAGTATTTCTCTATTTCCTTTTGCATTAGGTGAGCTTAGAACACCTTGATACTCTAGTTGTTCTACTATTCTTGCTGAGCGATTATAGCCTATTTGAAGTTTTCTTTGAAGATAACTTATAGAAGTTTTACGATCGGAGAGTACTATGGCTTTTGCATCTTCGTACATTTCATCTAAAACTTGACCTGCAAGATCAGTACTAGTACTTCCACTACCACCTTCTAACTCTTCTTCTAAAAATTTACGATCATACTCTGGTTCACGTTGTGCTTTTATAAACTCTACAACTTTTTCTATTTCATCTTCACTATTCCAAGGTGCATGAAGACGTACTAGTCCGCTCATTCCAGGAGGTGTGAAAAGCATATCGCCACGTCCTAAAAGTGATTCTGCTCCCATAGCATCTAAAATAATTTTAGAGTCTACCTTCTGTCCTACTTTATAACTTATACGTGATGGCAAGTTAGCTTTAATAAGTCCAGTTACAACATCAACAGAAGGTCTTTGTGTTGCTACGATCAGATGTATACCACTTGCTCTTGCCATTTGAGCAAGTCTAGCGATCGAATATTCTGCCTCTTTCCCACCTGCCATCATCAGATCAGCTAACTCATCTATTATGACAACAATATATGGAAAATGTTCTCCACCCTCTTTTTTTACTCTAATATTATAGTTGTCTATATTTTTAGTTCTATTTTCACTCATAAGTTTATAGCGGCGTTCCATCTCACCTACCATGTTATTAAGAGCTACGATCGCTTGTTTCGCTTTTGTGATCACTGGTGTTAAAAGATGTGGAATATCGTTATAGATCGAGAACTCTAACATTTTAGGATCGATCATAATCATCTTCAAGTTATCTGGTGAATTTTTATAAAGTAGTGAAAGTATCATTGCATTTATACCAACACTTTTACCACTACCTGTTGTTCCTGCGATTAGTAGATGTGGAAGCTTTTTAAGATCTGTTATGAAGGGTTTTCCAACAATGTCTTTACCTAATATGATCGTAAGTGCTGAAGCAGAATTTTGAAACAGATCACTCTCTAAAATTTCACGCATATAGATAGTCTCAACTGTACTATTAGGAATCTCAATACCGACAACATCTTTTCCAGGGATCGGAGCTTGGATTCTGATCGTTTGTGCTTTTAATGCCATTGCTAAATCATCTTGCAAGTTTAAAATTTTAGAAACTTTAACATTTGCTGCTGGCTTAAACTCAAAAGTTGAAACTACAGGACCGGCATATGTTCTAACGACATCACCCTTAATGTTAAAGTGCGCAAGTTTATCTATAAGTTCTGCTATTTTAGTATCTAGTTCAGCCTCATTAACTGTAGCTTTTACTTTTTTTGGTTTTTCAAAAAAAGCTACATCTGGAAGTTTAAAGTTTTTAGGTTTTTCAACTTTACCAGTATCAATCTGTTCCAAAAGAAGTTTATTCTCTTCTAATTCATTAACAATAATAGCCGAAGATTCTAGTTCAACTACACTCTCTTCAACTTTTTCAACTACTTTGGTTTCTTCTTTATTTTCTTCTATTTTATTTGGTTTATCATTTTCAACAACTTCTTCTACTACTAGTTCTTCTTCTATATTATTATTTGGTTTTTCAACCTTTTTATCAATATCTATTTGAATTTCATGTCTTTCGTAAGAAGGAGTATCATAATCAGTCTTATTTTCTTCAATAGTTTCTGTTTTTGCTTCTTTTAGTACTTTTTTCTCTTTTTGTTCTACTTTAGAAACAGATCTTTTAGGTAACTTAATATTCAATTTTATGTATGCTAGTAACTCCGAAATATCCTTGTCTAAGATCATTATTACGGAAGTGGTAAAAGTAATAACCCAGAAAATCCATATACCTAACAATCCAATAAACGGTGCTAAGAAATCAACAAAATCAGCACCTACTTTTCCTCTAAATTCACCATCTATTAAGAGTGCTTGAAAAACTAAAACAGAAAAATATAGTAAAATATAAGCTATAAATTCTTCTACTCTTCTAAGTGTTACCCTTGTATCTCTATACAAAATATGTATAGGAAGTAGAAGTACAAAAAGATAAACAAAAGATGTATAGCCAAAAAATAGTTGATTTTTTTGTGCAAATAGGGCACCATATGTTCCTATTATTTCTGCACTATTTACGATCGTAGAAACACCTAAATATAAAAATATACCTACTAATGTTATGAATATAATATCTTTAATTTTTAATCCTTTTTATTATAAATAGTTAACTAATGAAAGCTGTGTTATTTTACCAACAGTTGAGAGCATTGCTTGATAATTTAATGACAATTGATTCAGACGTAATGAAGCTTCTGCTAAATCTGTGTCAAGAACTTCTGAACGAATTTGCATTGTATTTACGATCAATAACTCCATTCTATCTCTTGTCGAAATTAGAACATTACTTTGAACACCTGAGTGAGTTTGTACACGTGAAAAGTGATCTGCAATCCCATCTATCATATCTATTGAATTTTGCATTCCTACATTTCTTGGATCACCACTAAAACCATTTGAGTCATATTTTCCATCTCTTACAGATTGTATAATCGCATCAAGACCTGCAAAAATATCATTTTTTGGATCAGTTACTGTTAATGCTGTATTTGACTGAAAAGAGAACATAGATCCAGCTTTACTCATATCATTTGAGTTTTCATCAAAAAAGTTTAGTTCTGCTTTTGTTGTTGCTGATGTCTCATCATTAAAAGTAAGCCTTCCTTTAGTGTCTAAATACGTAGAACTTGTAGTATTCGCAGTAGCTAGGTCAGCAACTTGATCTGCATGTGTTGTACCCGTTCTTGTTGTATTACTTACAGTAATATTAACAGCATCCATAAACTGTCTGTACGTTAGGTCATCTGAAGTAGTATTTGTTCCATCTACATTAAATACATTATAAGTATTACTATCTGCTACACCATTTCTAGTTACCGTATATGTTACACCATCTGTACTATCAGCACTCTTAGGAAATTCCATTTGCAGTGTAAAAGCATTTCCTTGAACATCTGTACCAGTTACATTATATAAGCTATCATTAGTGGAGTCTGTTAATGATGTCTTTGTAGATACGTCAACCATTTTTGTAGAATCAGTTGCATATGCATTTGTATCTTTTATAATTTGAGGAATATTGCTAGTTAATGTTGCACCCTCTCTTAAAAATGATGCTTCATCATAAGTAAGTGCTGCCATTGAGTTTATACCATCTATATTATTTCCTAAAGCATCTTTTGATGTCATAGTAAATTCTAAATTTCCAGTGCTTGAAACTATAGATATTTTTCCTGCAGTATAACTCATTGTAAGATCACTAGCACTATCAAAGTCAGTTTTGATTTTGTCCATCAAATCTTTTAGATTTGTTGTTGCTGTGATATTTAAACTTGTTGCAACAGCAGTAGTTCCATCACTTTGTGTTCCAGCAAAGCTAATAGTTTGTGTATTAGTTCCAAAAATATCATTTAAAATGGTATTGCTATTTGCAAAGTCACCAATATCAGTAACGAATGTATTTTTAAGTTCAAAAATATTTGGATCATACATATTTTGTTCTATATTAGTAGTAGCCACTTTATCTGTATAGTTACTATTTGAAAACTCTTTAATAACACTTGTTCCATAAGAGAGTTCATTCAAATTGCTTACTGCACTAAAGTTATCATGACTAGTTGTTCCTGGAGTAAAACCAGTAACAGCCGCACTAGCACCAATACTAAGAGTAATATTACCAGATTCAGCATCATTACCAGTACTGTCTACTGGGTTTATCGTATTAATTAAAGATATATAAGACTTAGCATTATTAGTAACTAAAGATGCAACTACATTTGTTGTTCCACTAAGCTCATTAATTTTTCCAATAATTAAGTTAGCTTTTTCCTCAGCAGTAGAAGGATCAGGTATAACTAAATCAGAGCTAAAAGGCGTACCATTTAGATCAAAATCAGCAGCAGTAATTGTTTCAGCACCACTTCCTGCGATCGCTGTTATTTCACCACCTCTTATAGTTGCTTCATATGGTGAAGTGTTAGCAACTATATTAAACTCCATTTTGGATGAACCAGCACGTAAGTCTTCAATCATAATTTGACCAGTATTATTTATAGTTACACTAACAACTTGGTTTGCTGCTGAGTTACCATAATTTTCACCTATACGATCAAGAAGGTCTTGCATAGTTTCAGTATCTTTTAGTGAAACTGTATCTTTAAAAGCAACTCCATCATGAGTTGTTCCTTGAATATAGAAGTGGTGCTTTGCATTCGCAGCATCTACCACATTATCAGTATCTCCCATAAGAGATCGCATTGTACTAGCAGACGTAATATACTCATCTGTCCCTGTATTTCTTGGAATGGTACTGTCTTGCATAATATCTGGATATTTTTTAAGTTGATCATAAAGTGATATGTTTGTAGTTACTTTTCTTGTAACATTGCTCTCTTCACCAAAAAATAATTCGTCTCCACTTATGTTATATTTTTGTTGCAGTTCGTTACCAAAAAAAGTTTTAATATCGTCATCATCACCATTGTAAGTTCCATCAGTATTTATAGGTTTAGTTTCAGTAGCAGAACCTGAAAAAAGATATTTACCATCAATAGAAGTATTTGAAAGCATTGCTATCTGGTTTCTTATACCCTCCATCTCTTCTGCAAGAGCATCTAGTGTAGTTTGTGAGTTACCTGCATTTGCAGCTTGAACTAGTTTTACTTTAAATGCAGTTAACTCTTTTGACATTGCACCTAAAGTTGTATCAGTTTGTTCACTAAATGACATGGCACTTTGAGAACTTTCTTTAACTTGAGTTTTAGTTGTTATTTCATCATCAAGACGCATAGTGTGAGAGTATATATCAGGACTCTCATTAGCATACTGAATCATCATTCCAGACGAGATCTGCTCATTTACTTTGAGTAGTTCATAATTTACTTTGTTATTGTTATTAAATAAGTTCTGATAGTACGTATCTGATGTAATTCGCATGGTTATTCCTTACTATTGTAAGAATAACTAGCAAAAATAGTTCCATAAATAAACTACTAATTTACTATGTTTTTAAACTTCTCATAAGTAAAATTTTTATCTATATTATAGTGCAGCACATTAATATTAATAGCTTCTTCACTAACTAACTTGGAATTAATAATTTTTTCAATATTTTCTTTCGAAATATTTTTACTCAAAACTATAAAATCATCACCATGGTAACGAATAATTATGCTATCTAGAAAACTCTCTTTTAACAATTTTGCAAAATCTTTTAAAAATTTGTCTCCACTTTCCCAACTATTAGTTTTATTATATTGTGTAAAATTTTTCAACTCTAATATATCTAAAGATTGGTATTCATAATTAGTTGTATTAAGTAGAGTCGCTAAATAGTCTTCATTATACAAAGAGGTTAAAGAGTCTTTAAAAAAGTATGACATTCTTCTATGTTCAAGCTCTGATGTAGGTAGTTGAGTACTACTACTTAAGTCTACATCTTTTAAAACATTTAAAGTTACTTTTACAACATCAGGATGAAACTGTCTCCCACTCTCGTGCTCTATCTCTTCTAAAGCTTCACTTACAGTTTTTCTTGGTCTATAGATTCTATTTGTTGTCATAGCATCAAAAGCATCGGCTACGATCATAATATGTGAAAGAAGAGGTATTTCATCAGCAGATGTAGTTTTAGGATAACCTTTACCATCAAAACGAGAGTGATGATAACGAATAATAGTAGCTAAATCTTTATAAATAGATATTCGCTCAAGCATATCAGCACCAACTTTTGAGTGTTGCTTAATAAGTTCATATTCTAAATGAGAAAGTTTTCCAGGTTTTAAAAGGATAGTATCAGGAGTTGCTACCTTACCTATATCATGTAAAATAGCAGCTTTTTCTAAACGATGTATCTCTTTTTCATTTATACCCATGCCTTTAGCAATTAAAGTACAATACTTAGCAACTCTGATCGTATGACCAGCAGTGTAAGTATCACGTTGTTCTATAATATTTACAAAAGCTAAAATAGTCTCTTCATAATTTGCTATTTTTTCTTTTTCCATTTCTAACATGGAGTCTCGTTGTTTGTGTGAATAAAGTGCAATAGAGATATCATGAGCTATATTTTCTAATATCTTCATCTCTTCTACTTCAAAGCCCTCTTCACGTGAACAAAATAGAGTAATAGCTCCATATATATCATTTTCAAAGCCATGTAAAAGTGGAAGTACAATCATCCATTCAAACTCTATATCTGTCCCTCTTCTACTATTTTTATTAACTATTTCATCAGAAATTTTTTCTATTATTGGATGTTTTAACTTTCTAGCTTTCTCTATAGCTTCAATTAAAAAGTTTTTATCTACAGAGCTTTTAAAAGAGATTAGTTTTTTTGGTATTAAACTTTTACATTCTGATGACTTGGAGACAACTTCAAAAATATCATCTGAAATTAAGCCACTTAAAACCAATGAATAAAAACTATTTTGAGATAATTTTTCTGTTGCATTTACTAAAATAGTTTTAGTTGAATAAGATGTAATTAGCATCTCATTAACTTCTGTTGCAATTTTAAAAATATCTTTTAAGTATTGTTCATGTGAAACAACAGCTTCCAAGTCTTCTGTTCTTTTTATAACTCTCTTTTCTAGTATTTCATTATAATTTTCTATCTCATATTTACGTTTATAAACAATCTTAATAAGCCATGAGAGTATTAACATAAGAACCATAGCAAGAGTACTTATAATAATTATATCAAATTTAGTTTTTTTATCTATTATATGTATCTGTTCGTTATAAAGAGTTAGAGGTAAAGAGACTCGTATACCACCTCTTATGTCACCAATTTTATAACCTTGATGTTCATGACACTGAAGACAACTCTGTTTAGTTACTAAAGCTCCCATAAAATCAAAACTTTGGTTCTCTTTGTTAAAGCTATAAAAATATTTCTTTTCTAAATTCTTTTCAAAATATTTTAAAGCTTTAGTCTCAAATTCATCAGCTATATTTGATGGATTAAGAGGAATTAAACTAGTTATTTTATAGTGATAAAGACCTTCTTTATTTGTAATTTGTGATATTTGTCTAGTCATCCAAGCTGGATTAATCTTTATAAGTGTCTCATTTTTATCTGTTTGAAGTGTATTGTTTTTTAAATATGGATTAGGCTTGAGTCCATCAACTGCTTTAACATATACTCCACCATATTTAGCATTCCATATACGGGTGTCAAGCATACCTTGGAAATGTGCTTTAGCCTCTTGAACTACTTGTTGAAGAGACAACTCTTTGGCACTATTTGCTGATGTAATAAACTGTAAAATAATTGCAATAGAAATTATTGATATTAAAAAGTATGAAAGAAATATGACCAAAGATTTTTTCACTAAATAACCTTATAATTTTTGAAGTTTTTTTAGTGCTTCTTTAACTAGTGTTGCTGTATCATCACTATTACAAGTTGTTAAAACTTTTGATATATGCTCTTTTTTGAAACCTAATGACTCTAATGCAAGTGAAGCTTCCCTTGTAGCACTGCTCATGTTTTGAGAACTTTCAACTAAAGTATCAACAAAACCACTAAGCTCAACTAATATACGCCCTGCACTTTTAGGTCCAATACCTGGAACTTTTTTAAGAGATGTAATATCGTTAGAGTTAATAACCTCAGCAAACATAGCAGATGTAAATGTAGAACATATAGCCATACCAACTTTAGGTCCTACTCCACTAATTTTAATAAGTCGATCGAACATTACTTTCTCACTCATTTGATCAAATCCATAAAGAAGTTGAGCATCTTCACGTATTATATGAGTTGTTAACAACTCAACTGTTGAAATATTTATAGTTGAATATGTATTTAATGATATAAAAATCTCATAAATAATACCTGCTACATTAACATGTACAAATGTTGGCTCTTTATACTTTACAATTCCTTCTATACCTACAATCAATCTTCTTCCTCTTCTTCAACATCTTTATTTAAAGTAGTATCAAGTACAATAGGTACTATTACATAAGCACCTGCTTCATTTACTTCAAGACCAAAAGCTAAGTTTTTTAAACCATCTTCAGGTATTAAACTAACTTCCATCTCAGGATTTACAAGTTTATATATTATTGTATTATGACCTGACCAACGATCATGGTTAATAACTCTTGTTTCAAAAATTTCATCTTTATAAACATCATTTTTACTGCTTAAGTCTTCAATTTTACTGTTTTGTTCTACCAACTCTACTTCTAATACTTTTATACGTTCAATAATATTTTTAAATGTTTTGTACTTTACTACTAATTCATGAGGAACAGGCGTCTCATGAGCTCTTAAATCTTTTATTTTAGCTACTAAGTTTCTATAAGCATTCTTATTTTTTTTCATTGCAGTTCTAAACTTATCTAGCTCCGTCTCAATTGAAGACTTTTTTCTAGTTGCTTGAACTATTTTATTTTCATCTTGATGTAACTCTTCTTTTTCTTCATCTTTTAAAACAGGATCAATAATAAAGTGGTTTTCTGAACCTTGTAGCTTTTGTATCTCTATAGTCTCAGATGCGATCAATTTCACATGAGAAGCTACAATATCAACACTAATTGTTTTTGCTATAACAGTACCACCCATAGCCTTTTCTATATGAACACTATCAGCTTTTATAACTCCATGCTCAAGTCTTGCTATAACTGCATGTTTAGCATTAGCTGTCCCTTTATGAACATGTATATTTAACTCTTCTGCATTTATTAGTGAGTCTTGATGTGTTTGCCCTGCAATAGTTGCAACAGTTGAGTTAATAACAGTACTAGGACCAACACCACCATCAACAACTAAGTTTTTAACAGTTACTTCCATACCATTACAAATAGCATCTTCAAATTCATCATCTTTTTTAACAGTAATAGTTATATCTGCATCAAGAGGAGTTAAAATTGAGCCTGTAGTTTTAAAACTAATTTCATCAATCTCTAGACTGTGTTGTATGTCATAAGTGTTATTTTCTAAAAGAACATATCCACCTTCTACGGCTATATACTCTATTTTGTCGTCACTCTCTTTAGCTTCTATTTTATCACTAAGTTCAAACTTGGGTGCATTTGATTTGATCGCAGGCTCTACTGATATGTGCTCACCTCTACAGTTACGTCCAGCAGTTCCATCTTTTGGTTTTATATATTCAAAAAGAACATCACCTTTGTTGGCACCTATTACAAAGTCTCTTTTAGAGTAATCCATTTTTTGAATAGAATCTTCAGCAATAACTTCTTTACCTACATTCTTATTTAAATAATCATCTATAGTTTTTATAGGTGCTATACCATGTGAAACAAGTACTCTCTCATTTTCACTAAAAACCATATCTTCAGCAACTCTAACTCTTGCAACTAACTGTTCAATGTTTTTGTCTAACTCATTTTCAAATAACTCAAGCATAATGTTTGCACGAAGCTTTTTCTTTTGTATAAGAAGGTATAACTCATCAGATAGGTTTTTACAATAAGATAGTTTTGATCCTTTTTGAATACTTAGATAAACACTAGTTACGTCTGAGTTTGCTCCTATGCTACAGTTAAAGTCATCAAATATAGTTGATTCAACTTTATCAAAAACCTCTACATCGTACTCTTGGTAAAGAAAAATATCTCTTATTAAAATAGCACTCTCTTCATTGTAATAGGCTATATCTTCGCCCATTAGTTCTGTCCACTCTGAATTTGCTTTTTTTTCTTCTGCTGTTCTTGTATAAGTTTTTGTATCTAAAAGGTGAAAGTCCAAGTTATCTACTGCTATATCATGATCAGAAGAAATTTTAAGTAGATCTTTTGCAACATTTCTTGTATGAACTAAAATAGGATTAGTTATAACGTGTTCTGTTTCTTGATTCATCTCTTCACTCATAAGCATCTAACCCTCTAAATTTATAGTTTCTTATTTTAATCAAAAGTTAGTTAAAATCATGTAAAGAAATAAAAATCCCCTAATTAATTAACAAAAGGTTACTCTTTAAGTATGTTTAGATCTATATTTACTAACAGTTTTGGTATTCTTTTTTCACGTATCTTGGGACTTTGGCGTGATCTTTTAACTGCTTCTGTTTTAGGGGCAAATATTTATAGTGACATTTTTTTTGTTGCCTTTAAACTTCCTAACCTCTTTAGAAGAATTTTTGCAGAAGGTGCATTTTCACAAACCTTTATACCATCATTCTCACTTACTAAACATAAAGCTGTTTTTTCAGTTCATATTTTACTAATTTTTCTATTTAGTATTTCACTTTTAACACTTGTAGTAAACCTATTTCCTCAAGTTGCAACAGAGGCTATAGCTTACGGTTTTAGTGATGAAAACATAAGAATAGCAGCTCCTTACGTTGCTATAAACTTCTTCTATTTACCACTCATTTTTGCAGTTACCTTTTTAAGTGCACTACTACAGTATAAACATCACTTTGCTACAACAGCTTTTAGTACAGGACTTTTAAATATATCACTTATAGTTGCACTTTTACTCTCACAAGATCTAGCTGAACCTCAAATTGTTACTTACTTAAGCTATGGTGTTGTTATAGGTGGTGCCCTGCAACTCATTGTTCATCTTATTGCTATTTACAAACTTAACTTACTCCCACTGCTCGTAGGTGGTTTTAAATACCTAAGAGTTAAATCACGTATTATTAAAAAAGACACTACTAAGTTTACAAAACAGTTTTTACCTGCTATGTGGGGTAATTCAGCTCTTCAAATTTCTTCTTTTATAGACACTATTTTAGCCTCTTTTTTACTAAGTGGTGCGATCAGTTACCTCTACTATGCTAACCGTATTTTTCAACTCCCTTTAGCACTCTTTGCGATCGCAACCTCGATCGCACTCTTTCCTAAAGTTGCTCGTCATATAAATAACAATAGAGAAGAAGAAGCTTCAAACATGATGGCAAAAGCCTTTTGGTTTCTTACTTTTCTTTTAGGTTTTAGTACGATCGGTGGTATAGTTTTAAGTGAAGAGATTATTTCACTACTGTTTGAGAGAGGTGCTTTTAGTGCCAAAGACACACTAAGTAGCTCAACTGTTCTTAAAATGTACCTTATAGGACTACTTCCATTTGGTCTTTCAAAACTATTTCTTTTATGGATCTACGCACATCACGAGCAGATGAAAGCAGCTAAGATAGCTTCGATTGCACTTGGGTTCAATGTTATACTTTCACTTTCACTTATAAGCCCACTAGGTACAGCAGGTTTAGCACTTGCTAGTTCACTAAGTGGGTTTATAACTTTTAGTTTAACTCTAAAAGCATTTGGTTATGACAAATTTAAAGCTATAATTCGCTCTAAAAATACGATTTATCTACTACTCTCTTTTGTAGTGTTCACATATTTACTTATATATTTAAAAGGCTTTATTCATGTATATTTTTGACTCTGTTAAAAAAGAGAAACTACTTTTTACTCCCATTGATGGCAACAACGTAACTCTTTATGTTTGTGGTCCCACTGTTTATGATGACGCGCACTTAGGTCACGCTAAAAGCTCACTTGTTTTTGACTTGCTGTACAGAGTCCTTGAAGCAAATGGCTATAGTGTAACTTACGCTAAGAACATAACAGATATTGATGATAAGATCATTAAAAAAGCTACTGAGCTAAATATAACTATAGATGAGCTCACTTCAAAATATTTGAGTGCTTACAACAAAGATATGGACTCTCTTGGAGTTAAACGCCCTACTCTTGAGCCAAAGGCTACTGAGTCTATAGAGGCTATGATAGATATGATCCAAAAGCTTATAGATAGTAACCATGCATACATAACTTCAACTGATGACGTTTACTTTGATACTTCAAGTGACAACAAATACCTAAGTATATCAAATCGTCATCAAGACGAGAGTGACACTATGAGTAGAGTTGAAAGTAGTAGTGAAAAAAAGAACTCTACTGACTTCGCTCTTTGGAAAGGTGTAAGTGATGACTCAGTAGCTTATGAAACTCCTTTTGGAAAGGGTCGTCCAGGTTGGCACTTAGAGTGTTCAGCAATGATTGAGAAGCACTTAAAGAGTGAAAACAGTGAGTACACGATCGACATTCATGGAGGTGGAGCAGACCTTCTCTTTCCACACCATGAAAATGAAGCTGCTCAGAGCCGTTGTGCAACTAAAAAAGAGTTAGCTAAATACTGGGTTCATAATGGTTTTGTAAATATTGATGGTGAGAAAATGAGCAAATCACTTGGGAATAGCTTTTTTATAAAAGATGCCCTTAAAAGTTATAGTGGAGAGGTTCTACGCTTCTATCTACTAAGTACAAACTACCGAGCAAACTTTAATTTTAACGAAGAAGATCTAATAGCTTCAAAAAAGAGACTTGACAAACTTTACCGCCTTAAAAAACGCCTCTACGGAATGAAAATAGTCGATGAGAAAACTACTTTTAAAGCAGAATTACTCGAAGCACTTAATGATGATCTTAATGTTTCTAAGGCTTACGCACTTATAGATGAGATGATCTCAACTACAAACGAAGTACTAGACGCTAACCCAAAAGACAAACTAATAAAACGTCAAAGCCTATCAAACATGGAGTACGTAAGAGAGTTACTCGGTTTTGGTGAGTATGACGCTTATGAGTATTTTCAATTTGGCATATCAGAAGATAAAAAGAGTGAAATAGAGTCACTAATAGCCCAAAGAAGCGAAGCAAAAAAAGAGAAAAACTTTGAACTTTCAGACTCACTACGTGATCAAATAAGCGAACTTGGAGTCTCAATCATGGACACCGCTAACGGTACTTTGTGGGAAAATTCTTAACGTTTTAATATTAAGTAGACAAAAAATGGTGCTCCTACAAGTGCTGTAATAATTCCGATCGGAATGTCACTTTGAGCTATACCAATACGTGATATTAGATCACATGAACTTAAGAACATAGCACCTATAAAGAAGTTAGGTAGTAAAAGTGAAGTGCTATTTTTTTTGTATAGAACTCTTACTATATGTGGAACAACTAAGCCTATAAAGCCGATCGGTCCTGTGATCGAAATTAGAATACCTATACTTATAGATGCTATTACTAAAAGCTCTTTTGTAAGGTATGAGACGTCCACACCTTTTAACTTAGCACTATCTTCACTCACACTAAGAAGTGAGAGTTCAAAACGTCTTATGTATAAAAAGCCTAACAGAAGTAGTGAAGCCAAAGTAACTAAAAGAGGCTCAAAAAAGCCTATGGTAGCGAGTGAGCCCATAGTAAAGTAGACGATCGCTTGTGTCTGCATTGCACTTGACATGTAGAACAGAATAACTAGCGATGCGTTGAAGAAGAAGGAGAGTGCTACACCTAAGAGCAGAATTGAGGAGGCACTTTTAAGATATTTAGAGAAGTAAATAAGTAGTGAAGTTGAGCTCATAGCCCCTATAAAACCACCTAAGCTAAGGTATAGTGAGCTCATATAAAGAGCAGAACCACCAAAGACTATTACGATCGCTACACCTAATACGGCTCCAGTTGAGACACCAAGAGTAAAGGGTGTAAGTAGTGGGTTTCTAAAGAGAGTTTGAAACAGCCAACCACTGATCGCTAGAAGTCCACCAGCAAAAAAAGCTAAAACTAAACGAGGAAGACGAAGCTCGAAAAATATATTTTGATCAAAACTACCACTAACTAAAAGTTGAGAGAGCTCTAAAGATAAAATGCCGACAAATGGCGCGCTAATGGTTAAAATAAGAAGTATACTTATAGTTAGTAGTTTATTCATAAGAGGCTAACACTCCTTTTTCACTAATACTAAACTCTACATCGTAAAGCTCTTTAAGTGTTTTGGTGTTAAAAAAATCATGTTTGTTCTCAAAAAAGAGAGCCTCTTTCTCTTTTATGAAAAGTATGTTTCCCTCCAACTGATAGGCTAAGTTTATGTCGTGTGTTATAAGAATAGTTTGAGTTTTTTTCATCATTTTTTTTAACTCATGTAGAAATATTTTAGAGTTTTTAGGATCTAAGTTAGCTGTTGGCTCGTCAAAAATAGTTAACTTTGCATTTTGTGTAAGTGCTTGTGCGATTAGAAGAAGTTGAGACTGTCCAGAACTAAGAGAGTTTAAATATTTTGAAGACTCAAAATCAAAATATTTAATAATCTCTTCTACTATTTTATAATCTGCTTCACTATAATCTTGTAGCGCACTCTTATATGGGTAACGTCCCATTAACAAGTACTCTTTTATGTTTAAAAACTGATCATAACTTTGAAGAGATGCAGGAACATAGTTAATAGTTTTTGCCCTGCTCTGTAGGCTTAAACTAACAAGTGGGATGTCGTTAAAAAGCATCTCTCCCTTATATTCTAACAAAGAAGCAATGCTTTTTGCTAAAGTACTCTTTCCTGATCCATTTGCGCCCATAACTGTTAAGTGTTTTGAAGTTTTAAAAGTTACGTTTTCTAAAATAGACTTTTCATAAGCACAACATACATCTTTAAGCTCTATCATTTTGCAACTTCTTCACAAATTTTAGTGATGCTTTTAGCTATGCGATGACTTGGAATTAGAAGGTAGTTATCTTTTAGAATCTCTACACTTTTGGTTTTAGAAGAGTTTATAGGTAGCGCATTCCACATATCTTTTATTTTTTGATCATCTATACCACCATTACTTGCACATGAGTGCAAAATAAGCACTTTGTCAGGGTTAGTTGCTATGATCCCTTCTAGTGTTAGAACAGGCTGGTTTTGGAACTCACTTTTATAAGCATTTGAAGCACCACAAATTTTTAAAATATCTTCAAAGAACATGTCATGACCTGCTATGAAGTTTTGACGTTTAAGTGACTCACGTGCACCATAAACGATCAGAACATCTTTGTTAGTTTTAACTTTTTTAGCCTCTTTTATACTTTTGTCTATTTCATCGATCATAGCTTTAGCTTTTTTACTTTTGTTGAGTTTAACACCTAGCTTCGCTATTGAGTCTTTAATATTTTCAATGTGAGAGAGTTCAACGTTTATGGTTTTAACATGAAAGTGTTCTAGTTGCTTTAGAAGCTCACTGTGTTGCAAATGTCCGATCACAACTGTTGGACGCTGTTTTAAAATTCTCTCTAAAGACGGCTGTGCATAACCACCAACTTTTTCTAACTTCTCTGCTGCGATCGGATACGAAGAGTAGTCACTAACACCAACTACCTCAGCACCAACGCCTAGTTCAAAAACTATCTCTGTGATCGAGGGTGAAAGTGTCACTATTCGCTCATAGGCGAATAGTGATGTAAAGCTAAGAAGTATTAAAAATAGTAGTCTCATAGCTTAGTACTTTAAAGTTAAACCAGCAGTTACACTTGTAGTAAAGTTAACAGGATAGATCGCATCGTCTTTGATCCAAACACCATTACTTTGATTAAATATGTTGTCTATGTTTACAAAAAGCTCATAACTCTTTTTTGAGTATGTAAATGAGAAGTTTGTTGAGTTGTAAGCATCTTGCTTTTGTGCAAAATTATTCTCAAAGTCATCTGCCGCGTATGCCTCTGAACGGTAGTTATGAGATAAAGCTAGAGTCATATCATTAGTAGGTAGGTAGTTCAACATTAGTTTTAAGTTGTGTGGTGAAACACCAGGAAGTGCTTTTCCGGCTAAGTCACGTCCATCTTGATCCTCTGAGTCTATAGTTGCGTTAATATAGTTGTAGTTAGCATCTATGTTAAACTCGCTGTTTATAACGTAGTGATCGTAAAGCTCTAAACCATACTTGTGAGAATTATCTATGTTAGTGTTAAGTGCTGAGCTAAACCCACCTAAGTTGTAGTAGTAGATCTCATCTTTTAGTTTTGTATAAAAAATAGTTGCTTTTAGTGTATTGTTATTTACAAACTTACTAAAACCAATATTTATAGTATCTGCGATCGAAGGCTCTATAAAAGAGTTAAAGTCACCATTTTTATAAAATCTGTCAATATCTGGAGCTTGGTAAGCGTGTTCATAGTTTACAAATAGTGAACTACTTTTATCTAATTCATAGTTATAGCCTAACTCTGCACCATAAAGAGTTTTATCTTCATTTTTTGCAGTTGTTGTAGCACTTGTATTTTTATAACTTACCTGCTCTACTCTAACCCCTGCTTTAAAGTTATTAGATCCACGATCAAAGCGTGACATAATGTAACCAGCTAAGTTATTTTTTGAAGTTGTTGAAGAGCTTTGTCTCTCTCCATTAAAAAGGTCTATCCCACCTTTTACAAATAAGTTCTCATTTTCATAAGCTAAGTCTGTATTTATAGAGTCATATGTGTAGTCTGAGATCGAGTTCCACGCTGTGTAGTTAGACTTTTTTTTCTCACGAGCTGCGTCAATGTTAAAAATAAGTGTACTATCTATCTCATAAGTAGCACCAAAGCCACCATTTACAGTGTCATACTCTTGGTTTGTAAAGTAGTTTCCTGCTTGTGAAGGTGCTTGATCGTATTGTGCTTTTGTAAGTGGAGCAGCGTAGTTTATGTTTGCTTTTGCAAAAGCAAAGTTTGTACGCACCTTTAGCTTATCTGTCGCATTTACACTTAAAGCTATTTTTCCATTTGTTAGGTTTGTACTATCTTTTTTATCCGCACTTATATAACGAGTTCCATCTGTGTGAAGGTTTTGCAGGTAGGTACTTATAGAGTAGTCATCGTTAGAGTGGTTTATGATCGCACTCTCTTTATGCGTTCCAAAACTCCCTCCACTTATAGAGAGTGAAGAGTTATTTGAGCCTTTTTTAGTTGTTATGTTTAAAACTCCTGCCATCGCACCATCTCCACTCTCAACAACACCACCACCCTTTATAATCTCTATGCGCTCTATGTCTGATATTGCGATCGCAGAGAGCATTTGTGGAACCATGTCTATATTATTTATACGTCTGCCATCAACTTTGATCACAACATTTTGATATCCTGTACTAAGTCCATAACCTCTTAGATCTATGCTCTGCATAATAGTATTGCCATAATTTGGTGTTGTACTCATAGAAGTTTGAGTATTTAAAAACTTATAAATATCAATAGCGTGTGAAGCTTCTATATCTTTAGCTGTATAGATCTCAACACTATCTGTAGAACTTAATTCTGTCTCTTTAGCGTATGATGAAGATGTAACTTCAAGTGGTGCCAACTCTACTTCATTTGCAACAAGTGCAGAAGCAACTAAACTTAGTGTAATTAATTTTTTCATGATTTTCCTAATATATAATAATTTTTTATTATGAGTTTATATATTAGGCAGAAGGAGGTGAGTTAATCTTTAATTTTAGCGGTTTAGAATCACATGTATTTACAGAACTTACAAGTGCTATAATTTTTTGTGCTGATACATAAGCTTGTATCGCTGCAAGTGAAAAATAATTTTTTCCAAAACCTTTAACCATTAACTGCTTCCTCCTTTTAAAATTGAAACTTTATTTTTTTATTTTATTTTTATTTTTCTTGCATATCTTCACTATAATGTATAACTTTATTACGTCCACTATTTTTAGCACTATAAAGTGCTGTGTCTGCACATTTAATAGCTCCCCATGCTAAATCATTATCATCTGGGTACATACCAATACCTACACTTAGTGTTTTAGAAAAACTTTCATTTTCTGCTCTAAACTGCTCCTTAGAAAAAGCTACTCTTATCTCATTTGCTATTTTTTCTGCATTTGCAATACTTACATCATAAAGCATAATTAAGAACTCTTCTCCACCATAACGAATAGCTAAGTCTGAACCTTTTATAACTTGTTTAAATACTTTTGCTAAACCTAAAATAACTTTATCTCCAACATCATGCCCATAAGTATCATTTACACTTTTAAAAAAATCTATATCGACCATTAAGACTGCAAACTTTCTCTCACCATTTGTAGAAACAGCACTCATAAACTCATCTAAAAAGCGTCTATTATATAGACCAGTAGGAGCATCTTTAAGTGTAGTATCTTTTAACAATTCCATTAAAAATTTACTCTCCAAAACAGGTTCAGCTAGCTCAAAATAGTTTTTAATAATAGGCTCAAGATCTTTAATACGTGCTATCTCTTCAGTAGAGCTTGTTCGTATATGTAAAATTAGAGCGTACTCTTCACTAATAGTAAACGGAATACATATAAATTCACACCCATCTTTATAGCAAGTAGCACAAATGTTATGAAAGTCAGTAGAGACTACATCGTTAGCGGTTCTATAAGCACGACAATCTTGTGATGATGTACCAAAGACTCCATCAGGAAAGTTAGTTTTTGCACTTGTTTTATGTACTACTTTTCTAATTTTTTGTTTTGAGTCTATCTCCATAAGAACAAATATTTTTATATTAAAATGTTCTTCTAATATAAACCCTAAACGCTCATATATAGTCTCTTTTTTTTCATCAAGCTCAATAGTCTTTTTAAATTTAAAAATTTCACTTAACTCATTTAGCTTCTGTGCGACTCTTCCAGCTTCTCCTGAAAGCTCAGTTTTTACTTCATGTGAAAAGTCACCTCTATATGCTTTTGAAATACCCTCTTCTAAGTCATTAAATAGTTTTACATATGGTTTTATATAACGACGTGTTACAAACATAGCTAGAATTAAAAATATAATACTTATAAAAATAATTTTCAGTATTAAGTATATTCCATTTGATCGAATCTCTTTAAAACTAACATCCATACTTATAACACCAAGTATTTCACCTTCTAAAGCATTTGCATGACAAGTTAAACAGTTAGGATTAGAGTATTTAGTTGCTATATATGGAATAGCCACATTAACGTATGCTTCATCAGATGTTTCAAATATATTAAATCTACTCTTCCCATTTTTTAAAACATCATCCTCAATAACTGAGTATATCTTCTCGCTCTCAGTTCCTTCACCAAACATCTCAATAACACTTTTAGAACGAAATAGATGTAAATTTTTAACTTTTTGGTGTTTGATCATGTTCTCTAAAAATAGAGATCTATTTGCCATAGTTCCATTAACCATGTGTGCTGTTAGTCCATCTCTTACAGCTTCTGCAACTGAGTGTGCTTTTTCAATAGCCATATCTTTTGAAAATGTTCTAAAGTTTACAGCTACATTTACTACCGTTACAAAAGATAGAAGAGAGAGCATTAAACCTATTATTAAAAAAACTTTTTTATTTGCATTCATATATTTACCTAAATTATATTTTAATTCTCGATTTTATCTAAGTTTTACTTAAGTGCCTCTCTAAGCTATAAATGATATACTTTTTTTATGATAAATATTGCTTCTTTAACTCAGCTTGACATTATGACAACTAGCACAAATAAGGCAATAGAAAAGGCACTTAGTAGTGCTACTCCAAAAGAGTTTGCAACACTTTCACAAGGCAAAGATCTAAAGTCAGTTTTAACTACACTTCTAAAACAGAGTGGAGTTGATCCTACTGCAAATAAAACACTTTTAGACTTTTTAAAAAACAACCCAACACTCAAAAGTTTAGGTAAAGTTTCAGACAATGTAAAAGAGTTACTAACCTCATTAAAAAAAGAGAGTAACCCACTTCCAATTGAGAAAGAGCTAAATAAGTTTTTAACAGATATAAAAGATCTTAAAAGTGCTGATTTAAAAGCTAAAATAGAGAACTCTGGAGTCTTTTTAGAGTCAAAATTAAAAAATTTAGAGAGTCCAAAAGAGTCTTTAAAAAAAGAGCTTGAAAAACTTGTTAAAAAACTAAAAAAAAGTGACTCACCTAAAGCTAAAAAAATAGTAGCTAAAGCAGTTGAAATTTTAAAAAGTAAGAGTTTAAAAGAGATATCAAACACTCCAACAAATAAAACCTTAAAAGAGAATCAACAATCACTACAGACTTTAAAAACCTCACTTAAAGAGCTTATAATAGTTCTAGAACGTGAAAACAGCGATGCAGACACTATACACACTCCAAAACTAGATGAGGCACTTGAAAAGTTAGAGTATACAACTAGTTCAAAACTTTTAACGCCTGAAAACTTTAAACTAAACTCTTTAAGTGATGCTTTAAAAGAGATCCAACTACCACTAATGAAAAGCTTTAAACCAGAAGCAAAAGAGATACTTAAAAATTTGAACGCCATACTTACAACATTAAAAGGTATTGAAGAGAGTTCTAAAATAGAAATAACTCCAAAGCAGTTAGAAACTATAAAAGAGTTACAAAAGAGTTTAGAAAAAGTAGAACTTCCAACAACTGCTACTACAATAGAAAAAGAGGCTCAAAATAGTAAAATTTTGATAAGTATGGTTGAAAATTTGAAAAATGAACTTATAAAAGTATCGTTAACACCTACTACTTTTACATTAGAAAGTCTTGAAGAGTCATTTGAGCAGATAATACAAAAAGAGATGAAGTTATTCGTACCTTACGAAAAAGAGATATTTGAGTCCTTAAAAAATATGTTTAAAACATTAAGGAATATACAAAAAGAGTCTATATCTACAAAAGCATCACTTCAAAAACTAAAAAATACTAAGAGCGATGTCGCTATAACTAACTTAACCCAACAGATCAAAACTCTTATAAAAAAAGATGATCCTATATTTTCAAAAGAGATTACACAAATTTTAAATAACTTAAGTACTATGAATTCTCTCTCAAAATTAGAAAATAGTAGTACTATAAAAGAGTTACTTAGTGAAGACCTGAAAGCCTTACTTTTAATGGCACAAGAGCAGATCAATAACTCAACAGATCTTAACAGTTCAAATGCTAATGAGGTATTAAAACATATAGATAAACTATTAGTTCAAATTGATTACTATCAACTTCTCTCATCTATATCTGACTCATCACTTCTATTTTTACCTTTCTCTTGGGATAACTTAGAAGATGGTGACATACAGATCAAAAAAGGTAGCGGTGATGAAACTTTTGAGTGTGACATAAACTTGAAGCTAAAAGAGTATGGAGAGTTGAATTTAAAGCTTATTCTATATGATAAAAATCAACTAAACCTATATATATACTCAAACAGCCAAGAGTTTAAAAAGTTGGCTAATGAAGCACTTCCATCTCTTCGTTCTGCTTTAATTGATACCCAAATAACACCTAGAGTTGTAAGGGTACTAGAGTTAAAGAAAAAGAGTTTTACACAAAATAGCAACCCATATTTAGATGAATTTAAAATGGGCTTTGAGGTAACTGTATGAAAAAGGCTATTGCGCTACGTTATGATAGTGACAAAGAGAGTGCACCTCGTGTTGTAGCTAAAGGTAAAGGTGTTGTAGCCGAAAATATTCTTAAAATTGCTGAAATACACAAACTACCTATAAAAAAAGATGAAGACTTGGTTGAACTACTCTCAAAAGTTGAGTTAGATAAAGAAGTTCCACAAAGCCTTTATAGAGCTGTTGTAGAGGTTTTTAGTTTTGTATATAAAGTAACAAATAAAAACTCCTAAGAGTTCTTTATATAGCCTATTAGAACTGTTATAGACTGCATAACTTCTCTTTTTTCATACTCTAGTTTTTTTAGTGTCTCTTCTAGTTTTTCACTATCTCCCTCATGTGCAATACTAAGTGCACTTTGTCCTAAATCATGTACAGCTTTATGATGTACTTCTATATTTCTATAACACTCTGTTGCATCAGAATTATATAATTTTTCTACAGTGTATACAAGTTCACCATAATAAAACTTACCAAAAGCACAAGTGTAGTGTGTTGGAAGAGTTACATACTCTTTTTTAGCTACTAAGTTATTTACATTATCCACAAATAGTGAGTGTTGGTATGCCATTACATTTAATGAGATCACATTTCCATAAGTCAACATCTCATCAAAGATATTTATTGTCACATTTAAACTTGTATGTGTCTGTAAAAAAGAGTTGTTAATTTTGTTTGAAGAGAGGTTTAAACCTTCTACAACTTCATCTAGCGTTGCTAAAACACTATTAAAAGAGTTATTTCCTATTCTTGTACACTCTATTTTTCCAAAACTTGAAAGAGCTTTTAGCTCTATAGCAAATTTATTCATTTTCTTTAAAACAAGTTTGATCTCTTTTAAAATAGGCTCTATTGCACTAGCATTCATATTAAACGATAAGAAATCTTTTGCATCAACAACTGTGCGTAAACTCTTAGACTTACCACTTAGATAATTTACAAGCTCACTTTTCATAATAACTAACGCCATTTTAATAACAGTAACTCTTACAAACAACTGCTCTTGAACTACAAAGTAGTTGTTTATTTTATATACGTTTTCACCTATTGTGTCTGAAAGCAGTTTTCCATCTACCGAGAGTGTTTGAATATATTGCGAAATAGTTGCAAATGCTCGTCCTAGTTCTCCAAGTTTTGAACTCATGATCGCAGAATTTTGAGCAGAGAGAGTAGTATCACTCAAAGAGTAAGTGATATTTTTAGTACTTTCTATCATGATTTTTGAGGCAGAACCTAACTCGTCAATATGGTTAGATAACTCTTTAGTGTTATTATATAAAACTTCTGAAACATTATAAACATCTTTTAAACAAGACCTTGTAGAGGTGTTATCTATATTCTTTCCTATAGCTTGATGAAGGTATTCCTCTTTTGCTTTAAATTCGTCATTAAGTACTGTTTGCATTAACTCTTCATAAGTTGAAATGCCTAAACTATCAAGAGTCTTTACAAAAAGTGCCATACACTCTTCTTCCCAGTTCTCACCAGCCTCTTTTTCACACTCTAAAAGATCCGCATAAACACCTTCTAAAAGTTCAAAGTGAGGAGTAGTTGGTTTAATTCTAATAGAGACATAACTTTCTATCTCATTTGAAGCATTATAAACAGCATAAACAGTTGCTAAAACCCAGTAGTAACTACCATCTTTAGCTCTATTTTTAACATAAGCACTAATTACTTTCCCTGACGAGATGAAGTTCCATAGTAGTTTAAAAATAAGGCGAGGCATATCATCATGACGAATAATATTATGAGGTTGACCTATAAGTTCTGACTCTGTATAGCCAGAAATTCTTACAAAAACATCATTTCCATAAGTTAAAATTCCTTTTGGATCTGTATAAGATATAAAAATTTCATTTTCTTTAAATTCTCTCTCTTTATTACTCATTTTTACCTCTATAATAATTTTTAATAATAGGCGATTATAGCTGTTTACATTTTAAATATAATTAAATAATAGAGTTTTTTAAAAGAATAGAGCCCTATTAGCTATAATTGTAACTATAATTCTTAAAAGGGTAACAATGTCTATAAAAATAGCGATTATAGGAGCAGGTGCTTCAGGAATTATCGCGGCGATCGAAGCTTCAAAACATTCCAATATAGTAGTAGATCTTTTTGAAAAAAATAGTGCAGTTGGCAAAAAAATATTAGCATCAGGAAATGGTCGTTGTAATATTTCTAACTCAAATTTATGTGAAGATAGTTATATCTGTGAAAACCATGAACTTATAAGATCAACAATAGAACTGTTTGATTTTGAAAAATTTGAAAAATACTTTAAAAACTTAGCACTTTTAGTTGATACAAAAGATGATGGAAGAAGCTACCCTCTCTCTAATGAAGCATCTTCAGTTGTTTTAGCACTAACATCTGCTTTAAAAAATATAAATATATTAACTAATACAACAATAACAAAAATTACTAAAAATAAAAAATTTACTATTCATACAGAAGAAAAAGAGTTTACTGATTACGATAAAGTAGTTATAAGTTCAGGTAGCCAAGCCGCACCTACCCTTGGAAGTTGTTCTGATGGCTATGAATTTGCTTCATACTTTAAGCACACAATTATGCCGACCTACCCTAGTCTTGTAGGACTTCATTTAAACACTAAAGTTCATGCGAAACTTTCAGGTGTAAAAGTTAATGCTAAAGCAAAACTTTTTATAAATGGTGTTGAATCAGATAGCACAATAGGTGATGTTCTTTTTACAAAATATGGTCTCTCAGGTTTTGCTATTTTAGACATTTCACAAAAAGCTTCTCTTGGACTTTTAAATCATGATCGCGTACAAATTGCACTAAATATGGTTATTAACTTTACAAGGTCTCAATTAAGTTCATATATTAGCTCACAAACAAAACTAACTCCTACTTTAAATATTTTAACACTTCTTAGTGGTGTTATTTCAGTTAAATTTTCGAAAGTACTTTTAGACTTTTTGGAAATTAATTATAATGAGCAAATAGCTACTCTTAATTCAAAAAGTATTAAAAAGATCATTAACCACTTGCAAGATTGGCGTTTTGATGTTACTCAAACACATGGTTTTAAACATGCAGAAGTTAGTGGAGGTGGTGTAAGTTCTCATGAAGTAACTAATAACTTTGAATCAAAATTAGTTAAAAACCTATTTTTTAGCGGTGAAGTTTTAGATGTTTTAGGAAAGCGTGGTGGCTATAATTTACACTTTGCATTTGCAAGTGGTTACATAGTAGGAAACCATATAACTAAATAAAACTTATGTCTACAAACTAAACAATATTGAGTCAATAAGACTAAGACTATTGACTTGTTTACAAAACTATAGTAATATTCTCTCGTTTAAAATAAATATTATAAAAGGTAGACAATGAATTTTCAACCATTAGGTAAAAGAGTTTTAGTAAAAAGAGAAGAAGAAGCAACAACTACAGCTTCAGGAATCATCATTCCAGATAACGCTAAAGAGAAACCTGCAACTGCAAAAGTAGTAGCAGTTAGTTCAGAAGTTAAAGAGATAGCAGTTAATGACACAGTAGTTTTTGGTAAATATTCAGGAAACGAAGTTAAGTTAAACTTAGACACGTATATAGTTGTAGATACAGATGATATTTTTGGAATTATAAAGTAAAGTTCCCTACGGGGTTAATGTGACTTCATAATTCTTTCAGAATTAGAAGTCGTGTGTTCTATGCAATTTAAAAGCATAGAATAACTAAAACTCTACTCATCGCTTTTAGCTAAAGAGTGAGTTTAAGCAACAGGAGATAATAAGATGGCAAAAAATATAAATTTTTCAGATTCAGCAAGAAGTTCATTAGCAACTGGTATTCAAAAACTAACAGATGCAGTAAAAGTAACAATGGGACCACGTGGTCGTAATGTTTTAATTCAAAAAAGTTATGGAGCACCTACGATCACTAAAGATGGTGTTTCAGTTGCTCGTGAAATAGAGCTTGAAGACGTTCAAGAAAACATGGGTGCTCAACTTGTAAAAGAGGTAGCTTCAAATACTGCTGATGAAGCAGGAGATGGTACAACAACAGCAACAATCTTAGCAAATGCAATTTTCCAAGAGGGTCTAAAAAATATTACTGCTGGTGCAAATCCTGTTGAAGTAAAACGTGGTATGGACAAAGCTTGTGAAGTAATTTTATCGAACCTAAAAGATGCTTCTAAAGCTGTTGGTGGAAAAGATGAGATCGCACAAGTTGCTACTATTTCTGCTAACTCAGATGCTGAGATCGGAAATATGATCGCAGATGCGATGGAGAAAGTTGGACGTGATGGTGTTATAACTGTTGAAGAAGCTAAAGGTATTAGCGATGAGCTCGACGTAGTTGAAGGTATGCAATTCGATCGTGGTTACCTAAGCCCTTACTTTATTACAAATACTGAAAAGATGATCGCAGAAATTGAAAACCCATTCATTTTACTTTACGATCAAAAAATATCAACACTTAAAGATCTACTTCCAGTTTTAGAGGAGGTTCAAAAATCAGGTCGTCCTCTTTTAATTATCGCTGAAGATGTTGATGGTGAAGCTCTTTCAACTCTAGTTGTAAATAAACTTCGTGGTGTTCTTAACATCTCTGCTGTTAAAGCTCCAGGTTTTGGTGATCGTAGAAAAGCAATGCTAGAAGACATCGCTATTCTTACAGGTGGTACAGTTATTTCTGAAGAAGTTGGTCTTACACTTGAAAAAGCAACTGTTGCTAATTTAGGTACTGCTTCACGTGTTGTTATCGACAAAGATAACACTACGATCGTAGATGGTAGTGGTGATGCTAAAATGGTTGAGGCACGTGTAGCTGAGATCAAAACTCAGATCGAAACAACTACAAGTGACTATGATAAAGAGAAATTTCAAGAACGTCTTGCAAAACTTAGTGGTGGTGTTGCGGTTATTAAAGTTGGCGCTGCAACTGAGACTGAAATGAAAGAGAAAAAAGATCGTGTTGATGATGCACTTTCAGCTACAAAAGCGGCTGTTGAAGAAGGTATCGTAATCGGTGGTGGTGCTGCATTAATTCGCGCTGCTGCAAAAGTAAACATAGACTTAGAAGGCGATCAAGCTGTTGGTTGTGAGATCATTTTAAGAGCTGTAACAGCTCCACTAAAACAGATCGCACAAAATGCTGGTTTTGACGCTGGTGTTATAGCTCATGGTGTTGCAGAAGCTAAAAATGAGAACATAGGCTTCAACGCTGCAACTGGTGAGTATGTTGATATGTTTGAGAGTGGTATCATCGATCCACTTAAAGTTGAACGTGTTGCACTTACTAACGCTGTTTCAGTTTCAAGTATGTTACTTACAACAGAAGCTATAATAAGTGAAATTCCAGTAGACGCTCCTGCTGCTCCTATGCCTGACATGGGTGGTGGAATGGGCGGTATGCCTGGTATGATGTAACTTTTAAAAAAATATTAAAGGGAAGTTTTCTACAACTTCCCTCGAAATGCCTTGTCTAAAATAGAAGCTTTTAATGCTACTAAACTTTCCATTTTTTCTTTTTGAACTGATTTTATTTTTTCTATCTTTTCAAACATTTCATTTAAATATTTAACAATTTTTTCTTGCTCAGTAAGTGATGGTATAGGTACATTAATTGTTTGTAGAACTTTTAAATTAATGTTCATTTGAGCTGTTGTAGTAGCTTTTGATTCTAAATGTAGTTTTAGTGTTTGAAGAAAAAAATATAAGTAATCATTGGAGTTTTTGTCTGAGTATAACCCTACAACACTATCAGGGAAGCAACTATCCATGCCTAATATAGCAACATCACCTATATTCGCAGCAATCGTCATACATATTGTGCCTTTCTTCCATAATTTACTTTGAGCTAATCCAAATTCACTATATGTATTTGTATAGGTAGTAATATATTTATCAGAATTTCTAACATCGCCAGTTTGAATAAATGGGTATTTTCCACCAAATAATCTTTTATCATTTCGAGGTCTATGTTTAGATTTCCCTCTACTAACATCTGCTACTTCAAATAATGGTACTTTTGTATATTTTTCTTCTAGTTCTGTAAAAGTTTCATTCAAAACACTCCCCATAAACACATCAGCTTCATCCATGTTTTTTTGATGCAGGGCTATGGCTTTGTCTATCTTTTCAAAGAGGGTGTCTAGTTTTGATACGATTCTTTTTTGTTCTATCATTGGGACATTAGGGAAAGGAAAGTTTCTTAAATAAGTTAATCAAACAAATTTTTGAGTAGCACCTTTTGCTTAATTAATCATTTTATCAATTATCGTATCTAAACTAAAATAATCTCTTAATATTT
>WTBY01000074.1 GCA_013138865.1 Helicobacteraceae bacterium
TATCAACTGCACCGTTGAATCCCTAAACTCTTTACTATATTTACTTGTTCTCATTGTAACCCTTATTCATTTTTATTTTAACTTAGAATGCGTTAATTCTAAGTATGAATTTATGTTACCACTCCAATTAATAGTTCTGTGTTCTTTATTACTCCAAATATATTTGCAACTCCCTTCTATTAATTTTCCTCGTTTAGCTTCGACTGTGTCATCAATTATTAATAGTTTATATTCTCCATTTTTATGAAGTGTTTTTATTTTTTGTAAAAGTGCAGCGGAACTAAGTGTTAAAAGCTTTCGCCAGTTATAGCGACTATTTTTTATAAATCTGTAATAAGCGTCCTTGCCAAATGCATTATCACTCTTTTTTATAAAAGTTGATTGTCGTTTTTGCATAACAAGCATATACATAAAATGTAATATTATTTGAAAGGGAGGATGGCCTACTTCTCGTTTTACAAAGTTACTCTCCTTGAGTATCTTTGTAATTTTGATTTCATTTAAAACCTCAAGTATAGGGTTCTTTAATATACTCTTCATAGCATAATTGATATAATTTGCAAGTTCCATAAAAACACCTTCTTTATTATTGATTGTTGTGATGAAATTATACTGAGAAGTGGCTATTTATGGGCTTTAATATTCAATTTTAGTTCGTGGATTTATTGAAATCTATGTGCGAAAGTTGAGTAAATTTACTAAATTTGAAAGTGTAAAATGCAGTAATTTATAAAGCTTAATTATGCTTAAGTAAATAAAACAGTACAAACTTTACAAGGAATAAAATGTTTCCAATATATTTTTTAATTTTCGGATCATTGTTAGCAATTACACAAATTCTGTTTTTTGGTGCACCAATAGTAGAGTCATTTTTATATTCAATAGTAGTCAGTAATATCGGACTTAGTGGTATTTATGCATTTGTCGGACACTTCTTTTTTAGTAATAAAGTAGCAGATAGTATGGTTGGCCAAGAGGCAACCCTTTTCAATTAGAAATTGCATTTACTAATTTAAGTATCGGTATTTTAGGAGTATCTTCTATTTTCTTTCATGTAGATTTTTGCTTAGCTGCTATTATGGCAAGTACAGTATTTACTTGAGGTGCAGCATATGTTCATATAAAAGATATAAAAGTAAATGATAATCAACACCCTTCTAATACAGGTGTTATATTATATTTCGATATTTTCTTACCAGTATTAGTAATTGGACTATTTATAGCTAATAAACTAACATAAATTGGAGCTGAATAATGCAAACAGAATTAAACGACATAGAAGCAGTAGAGTCTACTCCGATATTGCGTAGTAAAAAATGTAAACTTCTAGCAACTATTTTAGGTTATGTATTGCAGTATGGTGCTGTTGTTGTAACTATAAGTAGTTGGGTTTTTTATGATTTTTTCACTGCTTTTTTTACGTTAGCATTTACTTTTATAGCTATGGGAGTAGTTAGCTCAAAACTACAAAATAGCTCTATTCCACCCAAGCAGAGAGAGCATCATTATAGCGATCAAGAGATAGCCACTTGGTACTTATCACGGCATATATGCTTTGAATATATGAATAAATAAACTTGGAACATCTATTGCTGTAAACCTTTAATAATCTAAAAAAGGTCGTGTTATAGTATGTTAAAATCACTATTTTCAGGTATTTCAGGTCTGCAGTCACATCAAGTGGCTATGGATGTTGAAGCTAACAATATCGCTAATGTTAATACTGTCGGTTTTAAATACTCACGTGCCAACTTTTCAGATCTTCTAGCTCAAGTAAACCAGATTGCTACTGCACCTCAAGGTGACTCTGGTGGTAAAAATGCTACTCAAGTTGGTCTTGGTGTAACTGTTAGTTCAATGACAAGAATCTTTTCACAAGGTTCAGTTCAAAACTCAGACAAAAATACCGACCTTGCCATTCAAGGTGATGGTTTCTTCATAGTTAGTGGAGATGGTGGAGACACTTTAAAGTACACAAGAGCAGGTGACTTTAAATTTGACTCAGCTGGTAACTTTGTTGATAACAATGGTTTTGTAGTTCAAGGTTGGCTTAGAGATGAGACAACTTTAAAAGTTGACTCAACAGGTCCGATCGTACCTATTATAATTCCACCCGGACTTACAACTCCAGCACAAGCTACAACAGAAGTAAACCTAAAAGCAAACTTAAACTCAGGTAGTCCTGTTGAGAGTATGGCTCATGCCTATACAGTTAAGAATGAGGGGACAACAACAGTTCCAGACTATGTAACACGTGATGATGCGGGAACAATAATACCAAGCTCAGAAAATATGAATGTAATGTTTAATGATCAAGGGCGAGCACTTAGTTTAACACAAGGGCAAGGTGTTTGGATGTCAAGTAGCAGTGCAGTATCTTGGACAACACCACAAAGTGATGCTCCTTTTGTTAGTGATCAGATATCAGCAATTACAGCTAATGGTACATTAGACATTACAGTAAATAGTATTGCAGTTTCAGTCGCTCTTGTGAATGGTGATAGTGCTGAGCAAGCTGCCACTAAAATAGCAGCAGCAATTGTTGCTGCTAATATAAGTGGAATAACAGCTAGTACTAACGGAACAGGTAATTTACAAATAAAAAGTACTGGTGCTTCATCTGTCACATCTGCTTTAGTGGCTGATACAACTTCTGGCACAGGTTTTAATGGTTTTAGTGAAGCAAACCCATACCAAAGTATGAATATAACTCTTAATGGAATTGCTATAGCTGGCAATGCAACTGCGGGTGGAACAGCTGCACAAAATGCTGTCTCTTTTCAAAATATGATTAACGCAAAAACAGCAGATACAGGTGTATTAGCATCATTAAATGCTGCTGGTACAGGTGTTGTGCTAACAAATACAAATCAAACAGCAGGTGATTCAAAAAAGAATATTTTACTTGTAGATAATATGTTCAATGACTCAAGAAGTGCATTTTATCAGGTGACAAATCCATATACTGGTGCAAATGCCAATGCAACCGCAACAAGTTTTAATAATACAACAGCATATAAATATACATATCATGATAGCTCAGATACAGTAGGTTCAGGTGCAACGAAAACATTTCATACTATGGAAGGTTTTTTAAATGGAATGGAAACACAATTGGATGAAGATGTTGCTGTTATTGCGTACAACGTAGCTTTCTCACCAGCATATACTACTGCCTATAATGCATGGTTAGTTGCCAATGTTGGTGATACAGCTGGAGCAATTGTAGCTGGAGATGCAGCAGGAGCTGCAGCAGGAAATGCAGCTGCACTACTTGCAAGAGAAGATTACTCAGTTTCAACAGATGTAAGTGGTAGAATTAAAATAGCTAACTCCAATGCTTCAGGGCAAGGCACATCAATGGTTTATGCGATCACAGAACTTGATGGCTCAAATGCTAATGATTATTTTACTCAAAATATGTCAGCAATGACAGGTATAGTAAACTCAGTTACTCCACTTACTTCACAAGCATTTAATGCGGCTACTCATGCAAGTAGTATAGATATTTATGACTCTTTAGGTTCTAAACATACTCTTCAAATGGCTTTTAGAAAAACAGTTTTAGATCTTAGTACAGGTTCTAAGTGGGATATGAAGATAATTGTTTCAGATCCAGGTACGATCGATACAACTCTTCCTTATAATGAGAGAACAGGTTACGTTAAGTTTAATAATGATGGTTCTCTCTCAGGAAAAGATCCACAATTTGTCTCTTTTAGTGCTAACAATGGATCAGCAGGAGATCAAAAAGTAAATATGAACTTTGGTACAGCTGGTCTTTATGATGGTATGACATCTTTCTCTTCGCCATCAACAACAAGTGGTATTTCACAAGATGGTTACACAGGTGGAGACTTAAATGGTATTAGAGTTGATCAAAGTGGTACACTGATTGGATCTTTTAGTAATGGTAGAAGTTTTGGTTTAGGACAAGTTAGTATGGCTAAATTTGCTAATAATGAAGGCTTACTAACTGATGGTGGAAATGTTTTCTTACAATCAGCCAACTCAGGAGATCCGATCCGTGGGACAGCTGCAACTGGTGGACGTGGTTTTATTCAGTCCTCAGCTCTTGAAGCCTCAAATGTGGATCTTTCACGATCACTTACCCAACTTATTATTATTCAAAAAGGTTATCAAGCCAACTCAAAAACCATCTCAACTTCAGATCAACTTCTTGAGACCCTTATTGGGCTTAAACGGTAGTAGTTAGGTTCTTATAAACTTAATTGATACGCACCATATGCAATGGAAGCCATTACTGATATAAAGGCGATAATAATACCTATTGTTACTAATGTCATGTAATATCCTTTAATGATTTTATTTTTTTATGCATAACTTTTGCAAGTAAGGCAAAAATTATAGATAAAATTATAATTCCAGAAATTCCTAAAAATAGTAATAGATTAGAGTCATTATCTAAATAGAGCTTGGCGCTACCAGCTCCAATCGTAATAATAAATGCAACAATAAAACCTAAATAAGTTTTAATAGCACCTATCTCTTCTTTTATTTCATCTAATTTAGCCATGAAGCAATTATATCAAAAATTATTAATATTTACTAAGCTTAAGTGGCACATCAATTGCTATAGTTTTACACAATAGATATAAAGGCTAAATAGAATATGATTAAATCACTGTATTCAGGTGTTTCAGGGCTACAATCTCATCAAGTAGCTATGGACGTTGAGGCAAACAACATTGCCAATGTTAATACAGTCGGTTATAAATACTCTCGTGCAAATTTTTCAGATTTACTAGCTCAAGTTAGTCAAGTTGCAACAGCTCCTATAGGTGACTCTGGTGGTAAAAATGCTACTCAAGTTGGTCTTGGTGTAACTGTTAGTTCAATGACAAGAATCTTCTCGCAAGGTTCAGTCCAAAATACAGACAAAAATACAGACCTTGCTATTCAAGGTGATGGCTTTTTTGTAGTTAGTTCTGATGGTGGTAAGTCATCAAAATATACTAGAGATGGTGACTTTAAGTTTGATGCAGAGGGTAACTTTGTCGATAACAATGGTTTCATTGTTCAAGGTTGGTTAAGAGATGCAAATACACTTGAAGTAGATTCAACAGGCCCAAGTGTACCAATTAAAATACCATCAGGCCTTACAACACCAGCTTTGGCAACAGCAACAGTAGATCTAAAAGCTAACCTAAATGCTGGGAGCCCTATTCAAGCATTTGAGCATGCTTACAACATAGATACAAATGGTGTTTCAAGAGATGATAACGGAACAGTAATACCAACTTCAGAAAACATGAATGTTATGTTTACATCTACTGGTGCTTCATTAACTCTAATTCAAGGTAATGGTGTTTGGTTATCTAGTTATAGTGCAACAACTTCTTCAATTATTCAAACTGCTTCAGCTACCTCCCAAAGATTAGATATAAATTTAAATGGTACGGTAATCGCAGGAAATACAACAGCAGGAAATAGTGCTTCACAAAATGCTATAGAGATGCAGAATATGATCAATGCTAAAACAGCAGATACCGGTATATATGCTGACTTAGATCCAAGTGGAGCAGGACTAATTTTAGTAAATACTAACCAAACTGCTGGAGATAGTACTAAAAATATTATACTTACTAAAGGTATTAATGATACAACATCTTTCGTAGATACAGAAGTTATAACTGCTTATAAATATACTTATAATGATGATGTAGCAGAAACTACAGCAGGCATTGCAAAAAAGTTTCATACTATTAACGACTTACGAGAGGCTGTACAAAACCAGCTAAAAGCTGATGTTACAGCAAGAAACGATGCTGCTGCAGCCGCTGCAGTGGCCTCAGGCAATCCACAAACTCAGTTTTGGAATGCTGACGATTATGAAGTAAGTGTTGATTATAGTGGACGTATAAAAGTTACAAATACAAATCTCTCCGGTGAGGCTTCTCAAATGCTCTATACTTCATCTGAAATAGATGGAGCTGGAGCAAATACACTTTTTACTCAAAATATGTCTGCTATGACAGGAGCAGTAACTAAATCAACACCATTAACTTCACAAAGTTTTAACGCTGCAGTACATGGAGCTAGTATAGATGTGTATGACTCTTTAGGATCTAAACATATTTTAGAAATGTCATTTAGAAAAACAATACTAGACCTTACAACAGGATCTGAGTGGAGTATGAATTTGTCAGTTCCTGAACCTGGAGTTCTTAGTGCTGTGGCTCCATTTAACCAGATGACAGGAACAGTTAGCTTTAATAACAATGGATCATTTGCAGGGCATGACCCAGAATTTATAACTTTTTCTGCAAATAATGGATCTTCACCAGATCAACAAATAGATCTAAAGATGGGTACTATTAATATGTACGATGGCTTAACATCTTTCTCTTCACCATCAACTACAAGTGGTATCTCTCAAGATGGTTACACTGGCGGTGATTTAGATGGTATTAGAGTTGATCAAACTGGTACTTTAATAGGCTCTTTTAGTAATGGTAGAAGTTTTGGACTAGCTCAGGTTGCTATGGCAAAATTTGCAAATAATGAGGGACTGGTTACTGACGGTGGTAATGTATATCTGCAATCAGCAAACTCTGGAGATCCTATTCGCGGAACTGCCGCAACGGGTGGACGTGGTTTTATTCAGTCATCAGCGTTAGAAGCTTCAAATACTGATCTTTCACGATCGCTTACTCAGCTTATTATTATTCAAAAAGGGTATCAAGCAAACTCTAAAACAGTATCAACTTCAGATCAACTTCTTGAGACACTTATAGGTCTGAAACGCTAGTAAGCAAACTCTAATTGTAGCTTTTAGCTATCAATTGAGTTTGCTTACAATAGTGCTATAATTTCAAAAATATTTTAAGAGAAAACTATGAAAATTAAATATGCCCCTTTTCACCTACGTCTTGTTGCTTTTGTAACCGATCTTTTTATGATCGGAATACCCATCAGTATTTTAATGATGGCTTTTTTTGGTTATGACAGTATGAATAGTGCTAGTGGAATGGACCTAATGGTAGACCCTATTAACGCTGAAAAAAATGCTCCAAACCCCATAGAGTCTATTTTACAAATTATGATCTCCTTAGTTGTATATGTTGTTTTTTGGAAAAAAACTATGCAAACACCTGGAAAGAAAATGATGAAGTTAAAAGTTCTTGACTCTAAAACATTTAAGAGTGCCTCTTATTTTCAGTTAATAGTACGTTTTGTTGGTTATTTTGTATCTTTGATCACAATTGTTGGCTTTTTTATAGGACTAATGAGAAAAGATAATAGAGCTTTACATGATCTACTTAGTAGAACTTGTGTGGTAGAAGAGGGGTGATTGCTACTTTAATAGCATCTTTTTATTTTTTCTACTTCTCGATCATAGCTATTCACATCATATTTTTACCAAAAGTTTTAAATATGTTGGGGCACTTACCGATTGAGATTGGTATTATTTTTGCCTCTGCTCCATTGGTTCGCTTTATTGTTCCTTTTCTATTTTTAAAAGGTTTTACACTTGATGCAAAAACTTTTAATATAGCACTTGTTATTTTACTAGGAAGTGCAGTCTCATTTTTACCATCACTTAACTCTTTTAGCGCCCTTTTAGCTGTAAACATAGGATTAGGCATAGGACTAAGTCTTATACTCCCATACATAGAGACGATTGCACTAGATGTGATTGGTAAAGAGCGATATGGAAAAATTCGCCTTTTTGGATCAGTTGGATTTATTTTAGTGGCTTTAGTTTTGGTAGAGTTTTTAAGCTCCGCTGAAGTTGCTATCTATTTTTTAATAGTAGTAACTTTCTTTACAGCTCTTTTTGGGTTTTTAATAGTAAAAAGTGAGCATTTACATATTAAAAGTAGTGAAAATAAAAGTAACAATCTAAGTGAGCTAAATATTTTTTCACACTGGAAGTTATGGTTAGGGCTTCTTCTTATGCAAGTTAGTTTCGGATCGTTTTACAACTTCTTTACCATTTATGAAACCGCGAATGGTGTCTCACTCGATGTAACTATTTATATGTGGACTTTTGGAGTTGTAATTGAGATAGTTATGTTCTACTTTCAAGGTAGGTTTTTAAGAAATAACCTTCTTTTTATTTTACAACTTACAACTTTTGCAACAGCCATAAGATGGCTTTTGCTCTACTTATACCCATCAAATATAGAGATGGTCTTTTTTACACAAGCTATTCATGCACTTAGTTTTGCACTTTTTCACTCAGCTGCGATCAGCTACCTCTTTAGTATCTATTCACAGCGTAAGTTAGCTCAACAGTTCTTTTTTGGTATTAGTTATGGTTTAGGTGGTTTTATTGGTGCGATCAGCGCTGGCTATATTTACCAGTACTTTCCTACACTACTTTTTTTAAGTTCTGCGATCGTAGCACTTATGTCTTGGTGGTTTCTATATAGAAGTGAGGAGATTAAAAGTATCGCTTAATGAGCGACACTATGTTGTATATTTTGAGGTGCATTTGGTTCAAGGTGAATTATTCCAAATGTCTGTAAAGATGTTATAACAAGCGTAATAGAGAAAATTATTAGAAAAAATATAGAGATAGCTTTCATCATTTTAGACTTAGTTTTTTTAAGAGAAATAATACTTGGAAGTATTCCAAATAAGAAGACTATACCGATCCCTCCTGCAACACTAATAGCACTTAAAAATATATCAGCAAAGAAGTAAGAAATTACCAATGGCGGTAAAAAAGCGATAGAGATAATTACCCACTCATTATGAATATTAAAGCTATTTCCTAAGAAGTCTTTAGAGAAGTCTTTTAGTCCAACACCATTAGCTATGTATGAGTTAGAGATGGCTATGATAGAAAATATCATACCTATGATCGCAAAAGAAGCAGTTGTTAAAATATGTGACATTTGAACAGTTACAGGAACACCTTCAAGTCTTGCACTATTTAAACTAATGTCTCCAAACTGAGGGACAACACCAATACCGACATAGATCCAAATAGCATTCATAACAAAACCAACAGCCATACCAAGAGCAAGTGGTTTCCAAATATCTTTACTCCAATTAGCATCATGACAAAGAGTTGGTATAAGGTTGTGAAAGTGAAAAGCAGTTACGATCATAGGAATAGCCATAGGTAAGTAGTTCCAGTCTGTGTAACCTATATGATCTTCTTTTATACCATCAAAACTAATAGCTACAAGAGTAAAAAATGCTACCCATAACAGAACCATTGTCACCATACTGTAATGTTTAATAAACTTCATACCAGTATTTGTTAACGTTGTTAATAGTAAAAATAGTGCTAATAAAATAGAACTTTTCCACTCAGGTGCAATGTCAAAAATATTTACGATTACTTTTGAACCACCTGCTAAATAACCAGTAAGTAGACCATAAAGTATAAGTATATTTGCAGCAACTGCAACCCATTTACCAACTTTACCTAAGTGCTTTTCATACAAACTAGGGTAGTTAAAAGTAGAGTCTTTTGATATGTTTGCTTCATCTGCAAGAACGATCGCAGAGAAGAACATACCACCAGCAAAAAGTAACATCATTAGTAGTGATGGATAAAAGCCAGTAAGACCTGATGTTATAGGCATAGCTAAAATACCTGCACCTATTAAGTTGGCTGTTACTAAAAGTGCTAAAAGAGTAGTTTGCTGTTTGCTTATCATTTTAACATCCTATTGATGTGAAAATAGCTAAACCACCTTTAGCTGTTTCACGGTATTTTTCATTCATATCACGACCAGTTTCAAGCATTGTCCTTACTACCTCATCAAAAGATATTCTTCCATGCTGTTTTGAAAACGCCAATATATATGCATTATAACCAGCAACAGCGCCAACAGCATTTCTCTCAATACATGGAACTTGAACATATCCACCAACAGGATCACAAGTTAAACCTAAAAAGTGTTCTAGTGCGATCGTAGCTGAGTTTTCTATAACTTCAAGAGGCTGTTTATCTATGGTCGATATAAGAGCTGCTGCCATAGAAGAAGCAACACCAACTTCACCTTGACACCCAACGTCTGCACCTGCAATAGAAGCATTCTCTCTTGCAATATAGGCGATCGCAGCTGCATTAAACATAGCATTGATGATCGACTTTTTGGAAGTTTTTAAATTGTTTCTTAAAAAATATATAACACCAGGAAGTATTCCAGATGATCCAGAGGTAGGTGCTGTTACTACTATTCTTCCAGCAGCATTCTCTTCAGAGGCTGCGAGTGAGTAAGAGTTCAGAAAAGTTAAACTTTTTGTAGTTTCAAACTTTTTCTTTTTTGCACTCTTAAAAACAGTTGAGGCACGTCTCTCTAACTTTATAGGACCTGGCAAAATATGTTGAGTTGAGTTTAGACCATTGTCCACAGAGTCAAGCATAACATTTATGATTTTTTTCATTTTTTTAAAGATCTCTTTTTTGCTTAAAGAGCTAATTGCCATCTCATTTTCAAGAATAACCTGACTAAGAGGCAGACCTTTTTTTTCGCATAGAGTACGCAACTCATTAAAGTTACTGTACTTGTGTATAACTTTACCTTTTTTAATACTTTCGGCTTCGCCTTTGCACTTCGTAAAGCCACCACCCACAGAGTAGTACTCTTTTTCAACTGTAGTTTTTCCATCAGCATCAAGTAGTTTAATTCTGAGGGTATTTGAGTATTCAGACTCTATTGGTTCACGAGAGAAAATAAGGTCACTCTCAACAAGAGGAATAGTTTTGTCACCTATTTGAATATTATAAACAGTATCTTTTTTTTCAAAAATATCTAAAAGAATGTCAGGATCACAACTCTCAGGGGTCATACCAAGAAGACCACCAACTATGGCTCTATGCGTTCCATGTCCACGACCAGTTAAGCTTAATGAGCCAAATAACTCTATTCTAATCTTAACTGATTTTTTAATAATTTTTGAGTCTAGTGTTGAGCTAAACTCATAAAAACTATGTCCAATTTTAAGTGGTGCAATAGTATGCGAACTTGATGGACCGGGACCTATTTTAAAGATTTCAAAAATTGAAGTATTTATAAAATTACTACTCATGCTTAGCCTTTAGTGAACTTTTATATGTTATTATATCTTTTTTTAAACTCTAAATTATTGGAATATATATGGAACTGTTTGTAGATATTTTTTTTATAATAATGATTTTTGTTGCATTTGGTTTTTACATAAAACATAAAATGAGTAGTAGTTTTAATGAACTTCACGAAATACAAAGGGGCTACTGTCCTAAGTGTAAAGAGTCTATAAGCGAAGAACACTTCAAGCTAGATAAACGAAATGGTAGTTGTGGTGGTGTTTCAACTATGATCGCAACTTGTGGTCTTTGTGGGTATGAAAATGCTTTTAGTGTAGGAAGTAGTTCTACTTGTGGTAGTGGGTCGTGTAAAACTTAGTCGTAAACTACGATCCCATAATTGTCTTTTATTTTGTAAAATGTAGACTCTTCTGTAATTTCAAGATCATTTATTTTACCTAAATGGAACAAGCTATCTTTCTTAACAGCTATTCCGTGCTCTCTAAAAAAACGTCTTATATTTACAAATTTTATATTTTCAACGTACTTGTACTCAAAGCTACTGTGAAGCTTCATTTTGTCATAACTAAATAGATGATCGTTAACGTGAAGTTTATCAGAAGCAAATTTTGTAGGTAAGTAGCCACCTAAGTCAGTAAGAGACTCTTGTATGTAGTCATACTTTGCTGGTAAAGTATCTTTTTGTAAAAATACATATTTGTTATTTAGTTTGAGGTTAGTGCTCTCTTTCCAGTAAGTATAAGCCGGATTAGAGACATTTAACTTTCTTGATATTTCACGCCAGAGCCAATAGTTATTTAGTTTGTTATATATAATTGCCATTACAATATTATAACTTATATAGTAAAACTTAACAACCTTAAATTAACATATTTTTAATTGCGACACTATTACGACAAACTTTAGCTAAAATAAGGTATTAAAATATTTTGGAGAAGAGTATGAAAAATATTAAAAAGTATTTATCACTGTCTATATTGGTAACTTTTATGGCTCTGTTTAGTGGTTGTGAATTATCTAAAAGTGGGACTGAGTCAGTAGTTAGTCTTAACATGAGTAAGCAAGACCTTGTTAGTGGTGAAACAGAGATTGCAACCATAGTTTTAAAAGATAGTGCTGATACAACAAAAACTTATATAGTTGATCTATCTTCAAATAAACCAAGTGAAATTACTATAGCACCTGATCAGTGTGTACTCTCAAAAGAGAGTCCAAGATGTGAAGTGAAAATAACTTCAAATATTAATGATACGACTTATTTTCAATTAGAAGAGGGTATTAGCATAACCGCTTCATACAATGATGATGTACGCGTGATAGGTAAGATCACTCATGTTCCTGCTTCTACACAAAGTAGGTTTTTTCAGATCAATAATCAGTGTAGTTTTGATGTCTGGATGGGAACAAGTGGAGCTTCAGCTGCACAAATAGGTTGTACTCCAAGTAGTGGCGATAAAAATTATCAAGCAAACTGTCCAACAGATCAAATATGTTTGACAGTTAGTGCTAATGCAAACTATTGTGTTAATGCAAAAATTATAGATGTAAATGCAACTACACCTATTAACATTGCTGATGAAAAGACAAAATATACGCTTAATTCGGCAGGTTGTCCAGGTGGTATTATTACTGATAAAAGCAGTACAATTTATGGTCAATGTGTCTGTTCTTTTAATGATAATTGTGCTAAAGGTCAAAAATGTTTACCATCAGCAGGTAAAAATCAGTGTATGTGGGATTTAGACATAGCAAATGCTGGACATGTTGCAACAGGTACAACACTCAAAGTACCTCTGAGTTATGATACTGATTCACTTTTTGCAGCAAGTGGTGCTATGTATATTAAGTTAGGGTGTGAAAGTGGTAAATGTATATCAGACAACAAAGACCCAAGCTTACAATCTCCTACAACATTTATAGAGTATACTTTGGCAAATAAAGGTCTTGACTATTACGATATATCAAATATTAATGGTGCAAATATACCTGTTTCTATGAAGCCAATTATCACAACTAAAACACCTTTTGAAAACAATAGCTCAACTACATCTTCTTTTGCAAAAAATGCTTATTGGTGTTCAGTTGCAGGTGGAACAACAAGTGAATTTAAAGCACATAATACAGAGTTAAAAAATGCAGGATATTCGCCACTCAGTACACTTGAGAGTAATTATGGCTGTAAAAATAGTTACAACACGACTTACACTCCTGGACTTACCTTTGTAAAAGCAAAACCACTTTCAACAAAACAGACATGTACTGAAGACAAGAACTGTACAGGTTCAAGTGCAGGATCACATTGTGGTGTTGCAGCAGATGATATGATAAATATTAAGCAAACTAAAAACTATGATCGTGCACAAAATTACAGTTGTGGTGAAATCATAGGCTATAACTCTTTAACACAACTTTGTGGTATTGCAACTGCTACTGCAGGCTATCATGATACTACTGAGGGAATAAAATGCTCTAATGAAACTGTAAGCTCACAAGATTTTACTAACTATGCACTGTGTTCTATGAAGTTTGATGGGAACGATACTGGACCAGCTAGAAGTTGTTTTAATGCTAATCAAACAGCATCTGGAGACACTTGTTGCGGCTACTCTACATGGAGTGGTATGATAAGTGATGGTAGTCAAGCTGTCTCTGGTGTTACAACTAGTGGTTGGACTAACAAAGTACAAAGTTTTATTAAACCTATGAAAGAGGGCTGTTATACTGCTTACTCATACCAGTATGATGATCCATACTCAACATTTACATGCCAATCAAAAGAGGCGGTTACTAATAAAAATACCCTAAGCTATCAAATTACTCTATGTGATCAAAAAGCTGAGGGTGGCATAACAGTTCCTACATTGGCAAGTTGTAGGTTAAATAGCAACTACCCATCATCTACAAATCCTAATAGTATAGCTGTACCACCACCTAACATATTTATTAATAAAAATAGTACAGCTTATACTATGAGTGTTTACTCAGTAGCGGCTATTACAGATGCTGTATCTTCATTCACAAAATTGAGTAAAATATCAGCAACAGCTGACTTAAACTCAACTCAAAATCAAGTCTTTCCTAATGTTTACCAAGACTCAAATAACTACTACTATGTTTTAGGTCAAAATCCTAAAGACAGTACATATCAAGGCTGTATGATTAAAAGTGTAGCAGGGACATGTATAAAAGTAGTAGACAGTAAATATAACTCTATAGGCTGTAGTGTATGGGGAATAGCAGGGTTAAAAGCAGGAGCTAATGACTACCCATTTGGAAATAGACAGGTAAATATGCCAGCTTTTACTAATGGAAGTAAAGCAAACCCACTTAATTAAGCAATAAAACTACCCTATACTTGGGTAGTAAACTTCACATACTGCATACTCCTAAAAGTTACGAAAAGAAGCTAATTACATAATTTAAGCTAATTGTAACTACATATAAACTATTATCTCAAAATATAAAAGAGACAAATTTTGTCCTATTTAAAATAAAGGCGTATTAGATGAACAATATTTATATGGATAATAACGCTACAACGATGGTTGATCCTCTAGTCTTAGAGGAGATGATGCCTTATTTTAGTGAACAGTTCGGAAACCCAAACTCTATACATAAGTTTGGAACTTCAACACATCCAGCAATTGCAAAAGCAATAGACAGAATGTACAGTGCGATCAATGCAGGAGATAATGACGATATTATTTTTACATCTTGTGCAACTGAGTCTAACAACTGGGTTTTAAAATCTATCTGGGTTGATAAAATACTAAATGGCGATAAAAACCACATAGTAACTACAGAAGTAGAACACCCATCAATTCTTTCAACTTGTAAGTTTTTAGAAGACCAAGGTGTTAAAGTAACTTACCTTCCTGTAAATGAGAAAGGTATTGTTGAGGCTCATACAGTTAAGAATTTTATAACAGACAAAACTGCACTTGTAAGTATTATGTGGGCTAACAATGAGACTGGTATGATTTTTCCGATCGAAGAGATTGGTGAAGTTTGTCAAACCAAAGGTGTTCTGTTTCATAGTGATGGTGTTCAAGCAGTTGGTAAAATTCCAGTT
The DNA here is from genome assembly GCA_013138865.1 of Helicobacteraceae bacterium. Classification (GTDB taxonomy): domain Bacteria; phylum Campylobacterota; class Campylobacteria; order Campylobacterales; family Sulfurimonadaceae; genus GLR69. The sequence goes on from WTBY01000074.1 coordinate 15,090, forward strand.
GATCTTCAACAAGTAAATGTTGATTTTGTTAGTATGAGTGCACATAAGTTTCATGGTCCTAAAGGGATCGGTGCTCTTTACATTAAAAATTCTGAAAAGTTAACTCCACTTTTACATGGTGGTGAGCATATGGGTGGTCGTCGTAGTGGAACTCTTAATGTTCCTGCTATAGTTGGTATGGGTAAAGCTGTTGAGCTTGCTACTACTAACCTAGATGAGACTATGAGTAAAATAGCAAAACTTCGCGATCGCTTAGAAGATGCACTTTTAAAACTTCCAGACACAGTTGTTGTTGGTGATAAAAATGAGCGTACTCCAAACACTTTTTTAATCTCTGTTAGAGGTGTTGAGGGTGAGAGTATGTTATGGGATCTTAACAATGACTTAATAGGTGCTTCAACTGGTAGTGCTTGTGCTAGTGAAGACCTTGAAGCAAATGGAGCTATGATCGCGATCGGTGCTGATGTTGAGTTAGCACATACAGGGATTAGACTCTCACTTTCTCGTTTTACAACAGAGCAAGAAGTAGATCAAGTTATAGCAGCTTTTAACAAAGCGACTGTAAGACTAAGAAGTATATCAAGCTCTTACGCAAAAGTACAACCAACAAAAGGTGGCGAAGCTACTGAATGTGCAATAGCACATTAATTAGAATATAAGGAACTATTATGGCAAAAAATGACTTAATGGGTGGATCTCTTTGGGATGAGTACTCAGATATTGTAGCGGATCGAATGAATAACCCTCGTCATCAAGGTGAGATTACAGAAGAAGAGTGTAATAAAAATGGAACTAAACTTATAGTTGCAGACTTTGGAGCTGAGAGCTGTGGAGACGCAGTTAGACTTTTTTGGGAAGTTGACAGTAGTGATGTGATTAAACGAGCTAAGTTTAAAAGTTTTGGTTGTGGAACTGCGATCGCAAGTTCTGACATGATGGTTGAGCTTTGTGTAGGAAAAACTGTAAAACAAGCTGTTAAGATCACAAACATAGATGTTGAAAAAGCACTACGTGATGATCCAGAAATTCCTGCTGTTCCACCTCAAAAAATGCACTGTTCTGTTATGGCGTATGATGTTATTAAAAAAGCAGCTTCATTATACCTAGGTGTTGATGAAGAGAGTTTTGAAGAGGAGATCATAGTTTGTGAGTGTGCTAGAGTTTCTCTTAAAACTCTTCAAGAAGTTATTAAAATAAATGATCTTAAAAGTGTAGAAGAGATCACAGACTATACGAAAGCTGGTGGTTTTTGTAAGAGTTGTATTAAACCAGGTGGTCACGAAGATCGAGAGTGGTACTTAGTAGATATTTTAGCTGATGTTCGTCGTGAAATGGACGAAGAAAAAATGAAAAATGCTGCTGACGCTGTTGATGGTGACTTTAAAACTATGACTATAGTTCAAAAAATTAAAGCTATAGACGCTGTAATTGATGAGAGTATTCGCCAGTTCTTAATTATGGATGGTGGAGATATGGAAATTATCGACATTAAAGAGAGTGACGAGTACATAGATGTATATATTCGCTATCTTGGTGCTTGTAATGGTTGTGCTAGTAGCTCAACAGGAACTCTTTACTCAATAGAGTCAACTCTAAGAGAAAAACTAGCTACAAATATTAGAGTTCTTCCTATTTAACCAATTTTAAAGCATAACTCATTTTGAGTTATGCTTTAGAAGCTCTGAATATCTACGCTCCATTTTTAATTAAGTCATAATTTTATATAATACCATTAATGAAAATCAAAATCTTATTACTACCGATACTGTTCATAATAGTGAATATGTTTAATTATTATATAATTGAGTTAAATACTGAACACAAAATAGGTATGGTTTTAAAAGAGAAACTAGAGTCCCTCTCGACACACTATAGAATTTTACTAGAGACTCAAAAAATGACAGCATCTATGATATTTCAGTCTACAGTACAAATGCCTGAAGTTATAGAAATTATGTCTGAAGCTAGTAGCTCTACAAAAAATGAAAAAGCTCACTTAAGAGCTAGGTTACATAACTTACTATATAAAAAATACAACATTATTAAACAAAAAGGTGTTCTTCAGTACCACTTTGTACTTCCTAATAATGAATCATTCTACAGAGCACATAAGCCAGATAAATTTGGAGACGATTTAACAAATATCAGATCTGACTTTAAATATGTAAATGAGACTCATAGGCCTACTAGAGGTTTTGTGCAAGGTAGGACAGCACATGGTTTTAGAAATGCATTTCCACTTTTTGATAAAAATTATAAATATATAGGAGCCGTGGAAGTCTCTTTTTCTAGCGATCGCTTTCAGTGGTATATGAACAACATTAGTAACATACACTCACACTTTATAGTCGATAAAAGTATTTTTAATACTAAGGCTTGGAAAAGAGATGACTTAGTCTTAAAGTACGAACAGAGTGCTGAAAGTAAAGAGCATATGATCACACTTGGCAATACACATGATAAAAATAAGTGTGTAACTGAAAACAGAGTAAAACTTCTACCTATTAAAGATGAAATAGTTACTAAGTTAAAGTTGTCACTCCCATTTAGTAACTATGTTGAGTACAGAGGTAATGTAACTGTTGTTTCATTTTTACCAATTATGAATGTGCAAGACAAAGCAGTAGCTTGGACTATCTCTTATGTGGATAGTCCCATTATACATGACACACTACTGAGTAGTATTATATTAAAGCTATTATCTCTATTAATAACACTTTTAATAACTTACTTTCTAGTAAAACAGATCTTTTCGCAACATAAACTAGAAGAAAAAAACCAAGCTATTGAAGAGCAAAAAGAGAAATTACAAAGACAACATCAGTACTTAAACGAAATATTAAACTCAACAGACAACATAATGTTTATTACAGATTTTAAAGATGTAAAGTACTCAAACAATATGTTTAAAAATATGTTGAAAGTTAAGCAGACTGAAATATTCAACCAAACGAGTAGGCATAACCTATTAAGTATATTTATTAATATTCATGGCTATTTACACTCTGGCTTACTTGAAGAGGGTGAAGATTTTATGTCACTAATAAAAAGAACACCTGTAAAAGATAGAGTTGTATCTATTTTAGACAATAACTCTAATCCAAAAGCTTTTCAAATAAGTGTAACTAACTCAGAAAATAGTGGTGACTATTTGGTTAGTTTATCTGACATAACTAAAATAAAAGAGTACCAAGTTTTAACTGAGCAAAAAGCCTACATAGATGGTCTTACAAATGTGTACAATAGAAATAAACTTAATGAAATATTTGCTCAAGAGATCAAAAACTCTAAAAGGTACAAAACACCACTAACAATAGCGATCTTAGATATAGACAAATTTAAAGACTTTAACGATACTTATGGACACTTAATTGGAGATGAAGTTCTAATAACTATGGCACAAACTGTTCAACATAACATAAGAGAGACTGATACCTTTGCTAGGTGGGGTGGAGAAGAGTTTGTAATACTGTTTATTAATACAACTTTAGCTGTAGCAAAAAGTGTATCTGAAAAGTTAAAAAATACAATAGAGCAAAACACTCACGATAAAGCAGGAAAAATTACCTCAAGTTTTGGATTAACTCAATATATTGAAAATGATACACAAAAGAGTATGTTTGAAAGATGTGATCGAGCGCTATATAAAGCAAAAGAGAATGGTCGAAATCGAGTGGAGATATTATAGATATATCTTATAACACTTCTATTTCTAATTTTTTTGCTATAATAGATTAAAATTATTCGATGTAGGAGTTGATGATGAAAAATGTATCTATAAAAATTCAGGTTTTAGGTTTAGTTGTAGGCTCTTTAATAGTATTGTCTACAATATTAACACTCTCAGCTGTAAGTGAGAGTAAAGACGCTTTAATGGATAGAAGTTACGAGACATTAACATCTGTTAGAGACTCTAAAGCAAACCAAATTCAGAACTTTTTTGCTGAGCGAATTGGCGATATAAATGTTATAGCTCAAAGTAAAGATGTTAAAGAGTTAGTACACGATCTGATCCATGTGCATAATGAGCTTAACGTTCAAGCAGATGCGACTTACCCAGTAACAAACCCTTTAGCAAAAGAGAAAACTGATTCACATGAAGAGTTCTTTCAAAGTTATGCTAAAGAGTACGGTTACTACGATGTGTTTATAATTTGTGCCAAACATGGTCACGTTATGTACTCTCAAGCTAAAGAGAGCGATTACGGTGAAAATGTTGGTAGTGGTAGTCTTAAAGATAGTGGACTAGGTGAGGTTTATAGAAAAGTAAAAGAGCTCAAGCGTCCTGTCTTTGTTGATATGAAACCTTATGCACCAAGTAATGGTGCACCAGCTATATTTTTAGGTACACCTGTTATGACTGATGGTGAAATGAAATCAATAGTAGTTTTCCAAGTTTCAGATGCTGCTATTAATAAAATTATGCAATTTAGAAAAGGTTATGGCGATAGCCAAGAAGATTACTTAGTTGGTCAAGACTACCTTATGAGAAGTGATAGTTTCCTTGATCCAAAAGGTCACTCTCTTAAAGCCTCTTTTGCTAATAATGCTAAAGCTGAAACAGTTGCTTCTAAAAAAGCACTAAATGCTCAATCTGGCACGGAAATTGTAATTGATTACAATGGAAACCCTGTTCTATCATCTTTTGGACCTATCAAGATAGGTCAAGATCTTCACTGGGCTATTCTTTCAGAGATTGATGAAGCAGAAGTTTTAATTACTCCTAATGAAATTAAAACTTCTTTAATTGTACAGGCACTTGTTATATTAGTTATTGTAATTGTATTAGCGTTTATTGTTGTATCTACAAGCGTTATAAAACCATTAAATAAGTTTAAAGCTAAAATTTTAAGTATTTCAGATAACAGTGATTTAACTCAAAGAGTAGATACTGATGCACCACAAGAGATTTTAGAGATGGGTAATAGCTTTAACTCACTTATGAACTCACTGCAAGAGCTTATAAATAGTACTAAAGGCTCATCAAATGAGAATGCCTCTATTTCACATGAGCTTTCTACTACAGCCATGAGTGTTGGTAACAATGTTGAAAACTCAGTAGTAATGGTAGAAGAGGCAACTACACAAGCTAAAGATATTCAAGTTGAGATCGTAGGTGCGATCGAAGATGCTAAAGAGTCAAAAGAGGACATAATAAAAGCAAACGAAAACTTAGGTGCTGCAAGAGACGACATTATTACTCTAACTTCAAAAGTTCAAGAGACAGCAGAGACTGAAGCAGAACTAGCTCACAGCATGGAAGCACTTTCAACTGATGCTTCACAAGTTAAAGATGTTCTAACTGTAATCGCTGACATTGCTGATCAGACAAACCTACTAGCACTTAATGCTGCGATCGAAGCGGCTCGTGCAGGTGAGCATGGACGTGGTTTTGCAGTTGTTGCTGATGAGGTACGTAAACTAGCAGAGCGAACTCAAAAGTCACTAGCAGAGATCAACGCTACTATTAACGTAGTTGTTCAATCTATTAGTGATGCTTCTACTAAGATGAGTGTTAACTCTGATGAGATCCAAGAGTTAGCAAATATAGCTCAAGGTGTAGAAGATAGAATTAATGACACTGTTGAGATCGTAAATGAAGCTGTACAAGCAAGTGATCGTACAGTTACAGACTTTGAGAAAACAGGTGAAAATGTGAAGATTATTGTAGATAAAGGCGATGAGATTAATGAAATTTCTGGAACAAATGCAAGAAGTGTTGAAGAGATTGCAGCTGCAGCAGAGCACTTAAATACATTAACTGATGAGCTTAACGGTAAACTTGAAACATTTAGAACATAAAAAAATAGTTCTTATTGGTGCCTCCACTGGAGGGCCAGGACAAATTCAAAAAATAATATCTTCACTTCCTAGCCTTGAAAATACATCAATAGTAATTGCACAACATATGGTTCAAGGCTTTATAGAGAGTTTTGCTGCAAGTTTAAAAAATAATACTCCTAACTCTGTAGAAATAATAAAAAATAATGCAGAGTTTAAAAAAGCAACTATTTATGTATGTGAAGAAGCAACACATTTAAATATAAATAGTCTAACCTTTACTAAAGAAGATGGAATTAAAAATTCTTATAACCCTGATATAAACACTGTTTTTAACTCATTTAGTGCTTTATGTAAAAAAGTTGAATTATTAGTTATTATATTAACAGGTATTGGCGATGATGGAGTTAAAGCTACTTGTACACTCTCACAAAATGGAGCAAGGTGTTTAACAGAAACTAGTAAAAGTGCTATAGTCGATGGCATGCCATCACGAGCTCGCGCAGTAGTACCCAATGTTGAGGTCTATGATATAGATCAAATTATAAAAATAGTAAGTGAGTTTTGTGAATAATGTTTAGTTTTTTTAAAAGTAAGAAAAATGTTGAAGAGAAAACAGTTGAGTTAAATAGAGTAGAAGAGTTTGATGATATTAAACTTATTGCTGATTACTTTCATAAAGAGACTGGTATAACTTTTGATAGCCAGATGAGTATTTTAAAAAATAAAGTTGTAGCTTTTTGTAAAAATAGGGAGATCTTCTCTTTTAAAGATCTTCTTATACAAATTGAGTCAAATAAAGATGTAAAACAAGCAATTATAGATCATTTAACAACAAATGAGACTTTTTTCTATAGAGAGCTAACTCAAATAAAAGAGTTGGTAAAACTGGTTAAAAACTCTTCTGGCACGGTGTCCATATTATGTGCTCCATCGGCAACAGGAGAAGAACCTTACTCTATAGCTATAGCACTCATAGAAGAGGGCTGTATCTCTTTTAATATAACAGGAATTGACATTAACTCAGAAGCGATCGCAAAAGCTAAAATGGCTACTTATGGTGAACGTAATGTTAGAAATTTATCTGAAGATATTAAAAAGAGATATTTTATGCTTCAAGAACAAAAATATGTATTAAAAGAGAGTGTAAAGTCTCATGTAACATTTAAAATTGCCAACCTTTTTGAGAGTTCATTTACTAGTCTAGGTAAATTTGACTTCATATTTTCAAGAAATATGTTGATCTACTTTGATAAAGAGACAAAACTAGAGGCTAAAAGAATTTTAGAAAACATGAGAAAAACTCAAGAATATAATGTTTTTTTTGGACACGCCGATCTGTTCTAAATGCAGATATTAAAACTATTTTTTATTTTTATTTTTTCGTTTACTCTTAAAGCTGATGACACTGTAACATTAGCTGAAAAGGCTCACTTAGCAAATATAAATGCTCTTCTTATTTTCACTTCTCAAGATGGTATAAACTCAGGTCACTACCACTTTAGTGAAGTTGGTGTAGATATGGATGTGTATCATTTACCTTTTAAATACCATTTTAAAAGCGATACTTCACTAAGTTACTTTGTTGTTGGAAATGTTGGCTACAGTAGCACCTACGTCTCTCATGATATCGTTATACCTCCTGATAGCCCCCTAAACTATGATAACTATATGAGAACATACACAGCAGGTTTAGGTGGTGGTTTAAGTTATGAAATAAGTGATGATTTACATGTTTTAGCTGGAGTAGAGTTTATATATTCACGATCAGGTGCAAGTGTAAGAGAACCTGATAGCGATATAGGTAGAGAGATAGAAGATATTTTTAACAAAAATTATAATGATAATACAACCTATAAATATTTCAGCTCCATTGAGTACAGACCAACACACTATAAGTATAAACCATATACATCACTATCATTTAAATATTATCAAACTTCCTCGACATTTGATTTTGATCTCTCAAGTGCTTTTAGTACGCACTCAAACGTTACAACATTTGCTTTAGGTTTAGAGACACCAAAACTTTTAGCTTATGAGAAAAACTACTTAACTATCGAGGGATATACAAGAGCTAACTATCTGTATGGAGATGTAGAGCGTGCGGTTAAGTTTAAGTACTATGGTAGTGTAGGTGCAGTCGCATACCTTTACACCCCCGATATATCGTGGGCGCAGAGGTTTTTTATAGAGACTAACACTATTCGCTCAAGTGGTCTAGAGGGTTACAACCTTTCACTTGGCTTTAGTGTAGATTTTTAAACCTATTTATTTAGCCACGATAGAGCCTCTTTTTCATTTGAAAAAGTCTCTATCTGCGAACTCATAAACCAAGAAGAGACTTTTGCACTGTACTCGATCCATGTTTGTGAACCTATAATAGCAATTTTCTCAAACTCACTTCCATGTTTCAGGCCTATTTTCATATCGTCCCACGCTGCTCTTAGCTCCCATCCATCAAGTTCTGATATATCAGCAATAGCTTTTATTTTTGCATCTTTAACACCTTCTAGTGCAGAGTCTATAAGTGGTGTGATCTGCTTATAGTCTTCATGCGTTAGTGTTCCAACGGCTTTAAATGTCATAAAAAAGTCTTTATTAACTCTATTCATCCCAATACTTAAACCATGTTTTTTAACTACTGTGTCATCTTCTAAAATCCACTCTTTGGCTTTTAACAAATCAGTAAATTTAAACGTTTTAATCGTAGCATTTACAAAGTGAGAGGCTACATTTTCAGCTAATCCACCAGCTATTGAGTTAGTAACAAAAGCTATCTTTGCTACTTTTTTATGGTGTTCTTTAACAAAGTTCATATGAGAAGTAAATGCTCCAAATGAGTCCCATCCAGGGAATGTATCGACATGTACTATAAGTCCATTTAAAGCACCTACTTTTTCAATAAATGGATCAACAACCTCAGCAACCGAAATAAAATCCTCAGCACTCAACTCACCTTGTGGTTCTAATGTAACTATTGCGTTACGCTCATCTAAGTCAATTTTTAACATGTTAATCCTTTGCGTGTGGTTTCAATCTTACTAATAGTATATAACAAAAGAGATTATGCTTTAATTTAAGAAGTCTCTATTATGATAATTAAGTTATTCTGTTATAATCACAGATGCCAAAAAATAAGAAAAAACAGCACCGACTCAACCACACGATCGCACACTACTTTGGTGGTGATGGTTTCGATGAGGGTATTGAGCGAGTTGAGTATTCACTTCTTTTAGAACTCTCTTTTGCTTTAGGGATCGTGATTGATGATGACTCTAAAGATCATCTAATAAAACTTTTACGTAAAGAGTTTAGTGAAGCAGATATGGATACTCGTCAAGTATTTGCTTCGTTTTTTAAAGCCAATAATAAAATTTATAAAAAAGAGAAACCTCAACAAGATGCACTAGAAAAAACTCATAAGATAGAGATGTACCTAGAGATGATGAGTGAGTACAATATTACTCTTGAAGAGTCACTTCTGATTACTAATGCTTTTATAGAGGTTAGAACTAAGAAAATAACAGAGTCTAAAATAGTGCAACGTCTGCTTCATATTCGTTTTGAGAAAAAAAGAGCAAGTGTTGAAAAAAAGTTAGAAGGACATTTTGATTATAGGGATCGTTTTGAGTTCAATGCCTCTTTAAACTACTCTATCTGCGATCAAAACTTTAGTAAAATTCAGCCTCTAAAAACCGAACCATTCTCTTATTCTTACTTACAAGATAGTGATGAAAATCTTTTAGTAGAAGAGATCCAAAAAGTAAAAGAGGAACTAGTTGTTATAAAACAAGATAGACTAAATAGTTTTTTAAAAGATCTAAGTCGGAGTCATAAGTATTTAAACAGTGAAGTTATAGTAAAAATTTTAAAATCTTCAACACCTTCGAATAATGTAACATCACCTGAAATTCCTACAGATATTTTAAAAGAGGTGTTAGAAAAAGAGTTAGGTGTTAGCTCTTTAAGTGTTGTTGATGAGCATATTGTTTTAAATGTTATCGCTTATTACTCTCATGCAAGCTTAAGCGATCAGTTAGAGTATGAACTACATATTAGTGTTTTAGCAAGTGAACTATACTCTCTAATATGGGCTTCTGAAGAGCTAACATCTATAACAGATGAGTTACGTTACTCTAAAAGATCTTACGAGGGCACTTTTAATGAAGAGTTAGCAAACATAAGTGAGACTTGTAAAAAAAGAGCCGAGTTACTAGAGTTTAGTGATACTAAAATAGAAGAGATAATTTTTGATATATTAGCACCTAGACTACATGGAACGTTAGAGATTACACCAAAAATATCTTCTAAAGTATCTAAATCTTTTACTCACTATATACAGACTCTTCTTATGAAGAAACAGCGTCAACAACTTCTTGCAAGAACGATCAGAGATTTTAAAAACCTTTTTCCACTTGCGCGAGAACTTAGAAGAAAGCTTATTTTGCACATAGGTCCAACTAACAGTGGTAAAACATACTCTGCTATGCAAGCGTTGAAAAAGGCCTCAACTGGTTACTACCTTGCACCTCTTCGTCTGTTAGCACTTGAGGGTTATGAAAATCTTCGTGAGTCTAATATTAATGTCTCTTTAGTAACTGGAGAAGAGCAGATTATAGATGATGGGGCAACTCATATTAGCTCTACGATCGAGATGTTAAGTACACAGATCGATGTTGATATTTGTGTGATCGATGAGGTTCAGATGATTGATGATCGCGATCGTGGTTGGGCATGGGCAAATGCGATCATAGGAGCACCTGCTAAAACTATCATAATGACAGGTAGTGTAAACTCAAGAGATGCGATCGTAGCACTTGCTGAGTATTTGGGTGAGCCTTTGGAGATCGTAGAGTTTGAGAGAAAAAATCCATTAGAGCTTTTAACTCAGCCAACTGCGATCGAGCATGTTAAAGCTGCAACTGCGATCATAGCTTTTAGTAGAAAAGAGGTCTTAAAACTAAAACAAAAGCTCTCTTCTAGCCATAAAGTAAGTGTTATCTATGGAGCACTTAGTCCTGAAGTTAGACGCGAAGAGGCTAGACGTTTTAGAAGTGGCGAGACAGAGGTTTTAGTTGCAACAGATGCGATTGCTATGGGTCTTAATATGCCGATCGAGACTATTCTTTTTTATAAAGACAAAAAGTTTGATGGAGAAAAAGACCGCCATCTTAAAGCGTGGGAGATCCATCAGATCTCGGGGCGTGCAGGTCGTTATGGTCAACAAGATGTTGGTTATGTTGGAGCGTTAGAGAGTAGTGTGTTTAAGTATATTACACAACGCTTTTATGATCAAGATGAGAGTATAGATATACCTTTTAACGTTGCTGCAAATTTAGAGCATATAAAACTTGTTGGCGAGATCTTAGAAGAGACCTCACTTACAGCGATATTGCAATTTTTTGTTGAAAATATGAAGTTTGATGGACCATTTCGTGCGATTAACTTAGAGTCTATGTTAGAAGCGTGTGAGGTTGTAGATAGATTTGATCTAGAACTATCAGTAAAGTACAACTTAGCGTGTGCTCCACTTTACACATCTTCACCATATGTAGTTGCAACTTATGAGCGTTATGTCTCAGACCTTCAAAAAGGTATTTTAATACCATACTCTCCTCCACAACTACTTAGTGATGTAGCAAGTTCAATGGATGAGTTACGTGACATAGAGGACCGTATAAAAGTGATCTCACTCTACTTGTGGTTAAGTTACCGTTTTGAAGATAATTTTTTAGATGTAGGACTTGCAAAACAGACTAGGGGAGTACTGAACCAGTACATAGAAAAAACTCTTAAAAGTGCAAACTTTAGATCTAAATGTAGAATATGTTCTGTAATACTTCCACAAGATAGCAAATACAATATTTGTGAAAGATGTTTCAAAAAAGGTCACAAAAGCAATAGACGTACAAGCTCAAGGAACCATAGACGACGTTAAGTATGGCTATGTTTCGTGAGTAAGCTGATAATTTGAATAAACAATCGTCCCTATAATAACTGCACTAACTAAAATAATTAAAATTGTTTCCACTATAAATCCTTTATCTCTTTCGTTTTAGATTTTAATTTTTTTATTATAAACAAGACACTTATCATTAAAATAAATTCTGAGAAAATACCTATATAAAATACAACATCAAAAGTTTGTTGCCGATAAGAGGTTATTAATCCACCACCTATAGCTACCATAATAGCGATACTAACAGTAAAAAACACTCTCAATGTTGTTAAAAATTCTTTTATCTCATCTATTTTAGCCATTTAATATTATACAATAAAATTAAACAAAATTTATGCCTCTTTGGAGTCAATCTCGATCACGGTGTGAACATTTCCTCTTGGGTTATAGTCTGCGATCACTTTTAGCCATTTAGGCTTCATTTTTCTCATAAGAACTTCATAGATCTCATTTGCACTATTTTCATGAGATACATGACGATCGCGAAAAGAGTTTATGTAAAGTTTTATAGCTTTTAGCTCAACTACAAACTCATCTGGAGTGTATTCTAGGTATATAGTTGCATAGTCTGGATAGCCACTTCTAGGACATAGACAGCTAAACTCTGGAAGTGTCATTTTAATGACATAGTTTCGCTTATGCTCATTAGGCCAGATCTCTAGATCCTTTTCTACATCAAACTCTGTTACTATTTTTTCACCATATTTCATTATTTCTTTTCCTTTTTACTCTTTTTTTTAGATTTTTTAGATTTTTTTTTCTTAGACTTTTTCTTTTTAGGTTTTTGTTTCTTCTCGCTTAGATCTACTATCTCTGCCTCTACACTTTGAGTTACCTGTGCATTTTCTGGGAGTAGGTTAATACTTATAGTTTGTAAAATATTTTTGAGCTGTTCATCTTTATCTTTATAGATCTTCTCAATTTTTTCTTTATCATCAATTAACATTTTAATATTTCGCTCACGTAAGTCTCTATTTTCATTTTCTAGTGCTGTTATTTTCTCTTTTAAAGAAGTGTTATCACTCTGTAAATATTCATGAAGTTTACTGTTTGTTGTAGTTACTTTTTCTTCTTCAAGAACTATATATTTGACACCATTCTCAGTTATGCTCTTAAGTGTACCACGTCTAACTCTGTTGTGTATTGCTTCTTTTGAAACTTTGAAGTGTTCAGACGCTTCAGCTATTGTCACTCTACTCATAATTCTTTCCCTCTTGAGCTTTAAACATTTTTATAAACTCATTTAAAATCTTCAGATCTATATGTTTTGACATTCTTTTGTGCATAAGAGACAGCGTATCAAAAGTACTCATAGCTTTTTTATATGATCTTTTAGTTGTTAATGCATCAAATATGTCACATATTCCTATAATTCTAGCAAAAAGTGATATTTTATCGCCTTTTATACCATCTGGGTAGCCTGTGCCATCTAACTTCTCATGGTGATGGCGTATGCCTAAAAGAGTTTTTTCATCTGTTATACCTATTTTTTTAGCAAGTATATAGCCTGCTAATGGGTGCTTTTTTATCTCTTCAAACTCTTCGTTGCTAAGCTTACCCTCTTTGTTAATAATTTCATTAGGAATTCTACTTTTTCCAAGGTCATGAAGTAGTGCAGATTTACCTAAATCTTTTAGATCACTTTGAGATAAGTTAAGGTGAGAACCAAGTGATAGAGCGTAAATACTTACATTGATAGAGTGAGTGTGAGTATAGTAGTCATGAGCTAATATTTTTAAAAGAGAGCTAATTGCTAAGCGATCTTCTAAAATGGTAATAACTAAGCTATCAACTATTTTTTCTACCTCTTTGGTATTTTCCAAGCGATCTGGATCACTGAAAATATTACCAACTGCTTCTGTAGCGTTCTCATACAGTGTTACTGTTTTTTTCTCAAGAGCTGTTTTAGAATTTTTAGTAATCTCTTTCATGTGTTCATTTAAGAACTTTTCATACTCTATTTTATCTTTTTGTAGAACATAAAGATGCTCAATTTCTCTTAAGTGATGAGCATCATCTCTATTTAGTACTGTACCACTCTGTAAATAGAGTGCCATATCGCTCTTCTTGTCATCATTAGTTTCATATATGTTAAAAGCGAGTGTTTCACCCTCTTGAAGATACTTAGAATCAACTGATAAATAAGTATTTTTGTTAGATGGCATTTATCGCATATTCTCAAAAATGATAGGTGCATCATACTCTTTTGAACGAATCTCTGTCATAACTTTTTGAAGATCGTCTATATTTTTTGCTTTTACTCGAATATACTCACCCTCGATCTGAGCATTTACTTTAAGTTTCATACTTTTTATGTCGGCACAGATCTTCTTAGCCTCTTTAGTCTCTATGTAGTCAACTACTTTGTATGTAAGTTTACGGTTTCCACCACTACTGTCTTCAACTTTTAACTCTTCTAATGCTTTAGAGTTAAGATCACGTTTGAGAAGTTTACCTATTACAATGTCTTTTAAAGCGTCAAGTTTGTTATCACTACTTGTAGTTAAAACAAGAAGTTTCTCTTTCTCTTTATAGTTGATTTCACAAACTACACCTTTAAAGTCATAACGAGTAGCAATCTCTTTTTCTGAGAGGTTAATAGCATCTTTAAAGTGTTGCATATCGATCTTTGCACTAATATCAAACGAGTGTTCTTTTGCCATAACTTAATCCTTAGTTTTAATATCTGTTATTATAGCTAAAAGCTATTTTGTTCTAAGGGCAACAACTGTAATGTCATCATTTTGTTCAAAACCATCTTTATAGTCCTCGAGTGTATATATAAACATTTCTTGTTGATCAGCTAAAGTTTCACTATAGCACTTTTCTAACATTTTTTTAAGTCGCTTTTTACCAAATGGTAACTCTTTCGTGCCACCATTTTGATCTACATAACCATCAGTTGATAGGTAAATAGTAGTCTCGGTAGAAGTATCTATAATATGATCTGTAAATTCAAAGTTTATATCACTGTCTCTATAACCCACGGAGTGGCGATCTCCCTTTATGACTGAAAGTTCACTGTTTTGGTAGTAAAAAATATCACTCTTAGCAGATGCAACTTTTATAATATTCTCTTTTTTATTATAGTACATAACCTGTCCGTCAAAACCTACATTTGAGTAAGAGAACTTATCATCTTGTTTTAGAAGCTTTTTTATACTTCTATTAAAATAAGATAAAATCCATGCAGGACTAACATCTATACTTGGATCCGTTATAATTTTATTGGTAACTTGTCTCTCTATTGCTTTTATAAGCATAGTTAAAAATGCACCAGGGACTCCATGCCCTGTACAGTCTATAACTAAAGTAAGACACTCATCCTTATCTCTTAACTCTTCAAAAAGGTATATATCTCCACCAACTATATCTTTTGGATGCCAGATAGCAAAGTAATCACTAAAATAATTTCTGAATAATTTATTTGTAGGAATAAGGCTACTCTGAATTAATGCTGCATACGATATAGATTCTTTTGTATGTTTATGAACTTCTGTTAACTCCAACTGTGAGTTTTCCATCTCTGTTATATCTGTAAAAATAGCTGATTTAACTCCTTCAGAACCAGGGAGTCTAGCTCCTGTTACTGAAAATATAAAATCTTTTTTACCTCTAGTAATCATAACTTTATGAATTACTCCAAAATTATTTATTACATAATCGATCCACTCTCTTCCATCAACTTTTGCTTGTAAATAGTCAGTTGGAGCTTTAGTGTTGAAAGTTACACAGATACATTCACTCTTATACTCTTGTAGAAATTCAGCAATAGTGTTAACTGCATAAAAATCGAAGAATGTTTCATTTGCGCTAACTATTTTATTGCCATTAGTTGTTATGACTATTTGCTCTTGTGAATCAAGAAGTGCTTGTGTAAATAGTTGTTGATCTTTTATATCTTTAGTCTTCTCTTTTACTGTTACCTCTAAGCCATCGCTGAGTATTTGGAGGTCTTTCTTCTGTTCTTTTGTAGTAACTATCTCTTTATCAAGAGAGTTGCTTAGAGTATAAATAAATATCATTAAAACTATAAGCAACACAAGAAATACAATGATCTCTATTTTAATACTAGCTATATTTTTTTTACTATGGAATGTTTGAAGCTCTATTAAACGCTCTGTCTTCTTTTCAAAATTAAGTTTTTTATTCTCTTCTAGTAGATTTGGAAAATTTATCAGATAAGTGTTGAGAACTTTTAGGTGTGCTACAAAAAGTTCTAAAGTCATATTGCTACTATTATTTTTTTCTAGTAGATTGTCTAGATACTCTATATCTTTTTTAGAGAAAAATTTATTAGTGTAAGAAGTATGTTGCATAGGTATAATAAAATTATGTACTAATTGCTTATAATCTTCTTTTTCTACTATATTTTCCACAAAAATAAAAAGTTTAAAAATATTTTTATGAGAGTTGTTTAAAACAGCGTTAGTTGATTTAAACTCCTCTGCTAGAGCTATTTTTTTTGAAAATAGAATATCTAAAGCTTTTAGTTGATCAAGTATTTCTCTATTTTTTATTTCTAAGGAAAGTCTGTCTATTGTTGCTTGCATACGCTTAACTAATGTTTTAATATGATCATTATTCATAGGTTTTAGACTACTCATCATAAAGTTTAAATCTTTATTTGAAAGCATTAGGTTATTTAACTCTTTTGTTGCTTCAAACGATCTAGTTATTTTAGTATTTGCATTATATAGGTTATAAAGTAAACCAACAACAAATATAATAAGTAGTGCACCTAATATTTTATTTTTCATTGATGCTCATAATTTTTGGAGTTTCGCCAGTTAATGTTTTTAAAAAACTAACTATTTTCTTTACCTCTTCTTTATCTGGGACCATACCTATTTGATAAAGGGTCATAAAATTAACAATATCAAATAAGTTTTTTTGTGAACCATCATGTAGGTAGGGGGCTGTTAGCTCTATATTCCTAAGTGTAGGAACCTTAAAAAAGTACTTATCTTTCTCTTTCTTTGTAACATTATATCGACCTAAAGTATTTTTTTTGTCTACATATGTTTTTAAAATACCAACTTTTTGGTATAGATTTCCACCTATATTTATACCGTTATGACAAGCTATACAACCATTTTCTTTAAATAGTTTATAGCCCTCTTTCTCTTCTTTATTTAGTGCTGTTTTATCACCTCTGAGGTATTGGTCAAATTTTGAGTTTGGGGTAACAAGAGCCTTTTCAAACTCTGCGATCGCATCTGTAATATTCTCTTTTGTTATAGCATCTTTGTAGATACTTTTAAACTCAACAGAGTACTCAGGGTCTTTTTTTAACTTGCTTAGTACTTCATCCATATTAGAACCCATCTCTATGGGGTTATGAATAGGTTGTGAGGCTTGTGCTTGAAGATCCTGTGCTCTTCCATCCCAAAATTGAGATAGATTGTATCTTGAGTTAAATACGGTTGGTGAGTTTATAACTCCCTCTTGTGCGTTAATACCAAAAGAGAACTTTATGTTATCGTCACCACCATCTTCGAGTAAATGACAAGAGGCACAAGAGATTGTATCGTCAGCACTTAGTCTAGGATCGTTAAAAAGTTTTTTGCCTAAAAGAGCTTTTTTCTGGTCATATTTGGTATCTGTTGGTAGAGGAGATATCAGATCTGCTTGTAGTAAGCTTGTGAAAAGTGCTATAACTAAAACATAGAGTCTCATTTTTTTCCTTATCTAAATTTATTTTAAAAAATATTATATAATAAAAAAGTGTTATTTAGAAATTGAGCAGTGCGCATTTGTAATATCATCAAAAAGTACAACTCTGTTTCGTCCATTGTGTTTTGCTATGTATAGGGCATCATCAGCATGTTTAATCATCTCTTCTGCATTTTTGTATTTTCCATAACACAGACCGATTGAGATAGTATATTTAATAGTTATATCACCTGATTTAACAACATTTTCTTCTACTTTTTGTCGAAGATTTTCTACTATTTCTTTGCTTTGCTCTTGTGAGCTACGATCGAGTAGAATACAGAACTCTTCACCACCAAAACGAGCTAAAAGATCAGAAGTGCGTAAGTTATGTTTTAAGATGTTAGCTGCCTCTTTTAGTGCTAAATCACCTATATCATGTCCATAAGTATCATTGATAGTTTTAAAATGATCTATGTCAATCATCGCTATTGCCACTGCTTTGTCAGATTTTTGTATGTTGTTAAAGATGTCTGTTGAGGCTTCAAAGAAGTAACGTCGGTTAAATAGTGAAGTTAAAAAATCACGATGAGAGATCTCTTTAGTTTGATGAAATAGATCTAAAAGTTCTAAGTTATTAGTTACCCTAACTGCTAACATTTCATCGTTATATGGTTTTAAAAGATAGTCATTTGCACCCATCTTAAGACATGAAACTATGGTATCACTACAGTCCATACTACTAACAATCATAATACTTAAGTTGTCTTTTTTATATTTTTCACGAATTTTAATAGTTAACTCATAACCATTCACATTAGGCATGTTATAATCTGTTATAACAATAGAAATTTTAGTAGTACTGTCTTGTAGTAACTCTAGAGCCTCCTTAGCATTGTTAGAAGAGACTACATTTAGGTTTAGTTTTTTTAGTGCTTTTGAGTATTTCTCAATGGCAATTTTAGAGTCATCAACAACTAATACCGTTGTATCATAATTTTTTAGAACTCTTTTTAGAACATCAGCAGCGTACTCTAAAGATGAGCGATTTTCTTTAACTATATACTCTACAATATTTAGTTTTTGAAAACTCTCTTTTTTATCTTGAATAGAGGTCAATACAATAGTAGGTATATTTTTAACTACTGCAGAGTTTACGAGCCTTTTAGCACAAGCATCGTGTAAAAGTAGCTCAACTAAGATGACGCTAATAGTCTGATTATTTATTATCTCTATAGCATCTTTATGTGTGAGTGCAAAAATAGGCTCAACCGGAGATGTACATCTATTTAACACTTGAACGAAATACTCTACAATATCTTCACTATCATCTACAATAAGAACTTTTCTAACTGTTTTCATTAATTACCTATTTTAAAAAGTTGGTGCGCCAAAGTCAAGTGCTCCTGCACTAAAATTTGGATCCATAAAACCTGCTATATTAGATTTTGATCGTAGAGCTGAGATGTCATCTTTTGAAGATATGCCCATAGGACAAACAAGAGTACACTCTCCACAAAGTGTACAGTCCCAAACACCGTGACTTTGAATATTTTGAATTTTTTTGGTACCTGAGTTCTCTCTAGGATCAAAAATATAACGAAATACTCTTGTAAGTGAGAAAGGTCCCATGAACTCAGAATTAGTGTCAAAAACAGGACATGCACTATAACAAGATCCACACAAAATACAGTCACTTTGAAGTTCATTAATTTTTGCATCTGCTTGCGAAATTTGTAAACTTGTGAAAATTTCAGAGTACGCTTTTGCTTTTATATTTTTTGAGTGAGACTCTTCCATGTTTACAACAAGATCACGAATTCTACTCATATTTTTAAGTGCTGTTATTTTGTCGCCATCTTTAACTTTATAAGAACATGCTAATTTTTCAACTTCATTAACACGCATTGAACAACTACCACAAATACTACTTGCACAACCACTACTAAAACTAAGTGTTGGGTCTATTTTAGTTTTTATAAATGCAAGTGCTTGAAGAAGTGTAGGATTTTCAAGTTGTACGTCATACTCTATAAAAGCTTCTCTCTCGCCACCCTCTTTTGTGTATCTTAAAACTTTAATTATCATCTGTTTTCCCTACAAAGTCTGCACATAAAATTCCCTCTTCACGCCATACTTTTAGATCCGTTGCATACATCTCGTCTTTAGACTCTGGTATATCGTCTCTAAAGTGAGCACCACGGCTCTCATGTCTACTGATCGCAGAGACCAAAATAACCTCTGCTAACTCAACCATATTTCCGAACTCTATAAACTCAACTAGGTTAGTGTTATAGTGCATAGACTTATCGACTGGACCCATAAAAGGGATCTCCATTTGTATCTGTCTGATCGCAGCTAGAACAGCTTTAAGTCCTGCATCATTTCTAACAAGACCTACATTATTATAAAAAATATTTGATATAAACTCTCTTTTTTCATAAAAATCTATTTGATTTGTGAAGTGTTTAATACCCTCAATAAAGTTACGATCACTCTCAAATTGAGTTGTTGTTTTATGTTCTGGTGACACTGATGAAGAGTGAGCTGCACTCTCTCCTGCAATAGAGCCAAATACCATAAGTTCTAAGAGTGAGTTTCCTCCGAGTCTGTTAGCACCATGTACTTTATGGTTAGCACACTCTCCAACAGCAAAAAGGTTTTTAACATTTGTTTCACACTCTAAGTTAACCTCTATACCACCCATACTATAGTGAGCAGCTGGTTTTATAGGCAGTAGATCTACGATCGGATCAACTCCTTCATAAAGCTTTGCTAGTTTTCTCTCTTGTGGCAGGTTCTCATCTATAAACTCTTCACCTAAATGACGAATATCTAAAAATACGTCTGAGCCACTCTCAATCTCGTTATGAATTGCTCGAGCAACTTCATCGCGAGGTGCTAACTCGTTTGTGAAACGATCGCCTTTTGAGTTTACAAGGTAACCACCTGCCCCTCTAGCACTCTCTGAAATTAAAACAGAAGAGTTTTTAAGAGCTGTTGGGTGTAGTTGTATAAACTCCATGTTAGAGATCGAGGCACCTGCACGAAGTGCAACAGCAACTCCATCACCTGTAGTTCCTGCTGAGTTAGTTGAGTGCTTTTGATAAATTTTAGAGTAACCGCCAGTTGCTAAAATGATCGCATCTGCTTCTATATGTTTAGTCACTCCTGTTTGCATATCTAAAAAGTTACCACCAAATACTTTTTTATTTTGAACACTTAAGTTTATAAGGTAGTGCTCATTTATAAACTTTATGCCTAATTTATTGCAGTGATCGTAGAGTGTATGAAGAATTTTAAGTCCACTAAAGTCTTGTGCATAACAAGCACGAGCTTCTGAAGCACCGCCAAGTTTTCTTTGAGTAATTTCTCCACTTTTATCTCTACTAAAAGGAACACCTATTGAGTCTAAAAATTCGATCTCTGTTGAAGCATTTTCACAAAGTATAGCTATTGCCTCTTGTGAAGCGACACCATGAGCTGAACGAAGAGTATCTGCAATATGGTGTTCAACTGAATCATTTTCTCCGCGTGCTGCATTAATGCCACCTTGTGCCATGCATGTTTGTGACCTTGTAGGGTAACTTTTTGAGATAACTGTAACTTCTGCGCCATTCTTATGAGCTGAAATAGCAGATCTTAAACCTGCCCCTCCTGCTCCTATTATTAAAACTTTATTCATTTTCGCCTGTATTAATTAATTTTTGAGGAATAGTAATTTTAAAGGTACTCCCCCTATCTAGTTCTGAGCTAAGTTCTAGTTTAGCATCCATTAACAAGAGAAGATCTTTTGTTATGCTAAGTCCTAAACCTGTACCACCATGTTTTTTTGTTGTAGTGCTATCAGCTTGAGTGAAAGCATCAAATATTTTCTCTTGAGTCTCTTTTGACATTCCTATACCATTGTCCTTAATAATTATAAATAGTGTAGAGTTTTCGTAATATATATCTACTTTTACTTCACCATCTTTTTGAGTGAATTTTATAGCGTTTGAAACAAGATTGTTAATTACTTGAGTTATGCGCATCCAGTCACCATATAGAGTTATATCTTGAAGCTTATCTCTGTTTAGTGTAACTTTTATTTTTGCTTGTTGGGAGAGTGCATCAAAACGAGAAATAACAGTGAGAGTCTCTTCTTTAAGTTCATATTCATGTGGTTCTATCTTAAACTTACCACTTTGAATTTTTGCAATATCTAAAATATCATTTATTAAGTGAAGAAGGTGATCTGAACTATTTTTTATATTTAGTACATATTTTTGTAAAATTTTATCATCACCTATCTTATGTGCCATAATTTGAGCAAAACCACCAATAGCATTAAGTGGTGTTCTTAGTTCATGACTCATATTTGATAAAAATTCATCTTTCGCATTATGTGCAAATATGGCATCCTTTTTACTTTTGTACTCCTTGTAGTAAGAGACTAGCGCAGTTATTAAAAATAGTAAAGCACTCGCAAATGAAAAACCAATAAGCCACTTTTCATCAGTAGTGTACAGCTCTATTTTTTTCTCTATTTGAACTTGTATCTCATTCTCAATTTTAGCATTATTGCACGCTTTCATTTTTATAGAAAGCTCAGCTAATTTTTTATAGTAAGTATGTGCCATCTGCATATTTGCTGAGAGCATTATTTTTAGAAGCTCTTTGTCTTCTATAAGCTGATAAGCTTCAGGTGTAAAAAGATGTTTTAGTGATCTTAGCTTGGTAAGGAATAGACCTACTTCATTTTTGGTGGCTATATTTGAAAAGTTTAAATTGCTCATAGAATTTGAGTAATAGCCTATTAAAAGTTCTTTTATATCTTCCATTAAAGCAGGAGTAATAAAGTCAACTTTTTGATCTTGATTGAGTCTTTGTGTGTATAGTTTATTTAAAAAAAGTAAGGAGTTTTTTACAACTGAGTGATAAGATTTATAATCATCAATAAGTGAAGACCTAAGACTCATATTATTTTGAAGAGAGTTTAACTCATTTTTTACTTCACTTAAGCCAATGCGTCTAAAATGCTCTATTAGATCTTTACCCATACTGTCTAATTCAGTAGTTGTTAGCGTAAGTGCATCATAGTTATTTCTTGAAGATAGTTCAGATAATAGTATCAGTTGATCCTTTTCTAAAAGTTGATAGGTATAGAATTGACGCTCTGCTGAGATTAAATCCTCTTTTTTATGTTGTATATTAAAATATTTATATGTACCAACGATACCTAAAAAAATAAAAAGAAGAACAAATATTCTAAGATCAAATTTCATCTATTTATCTTTTAAAATTTCAGGAGTTTCACCTGTAAGAGTATTTAAAAAAAGTTCTATTTTTTTAACGTTTGTGTCACTTATTCGAATTCCTAGTTGATGTTCTGCCATATCTTTGATTGCTGTATAGAGTGTAGCTATTTGTCCATCATGAAAATAAGGAGCTGTTAGTTCAATATTTCTTAGTGTTGGCACTTTAAAATAGAACAGATCCTTAGACTCTTTAGTAATGTTATAGCGTCCTTTATTGCCATGCTTTGATTTGTATGTAAGCATAATACCAACTTTTTGGTACATATTGCCACCGACGTTAACGCCATTGTGACAGCTAATACAGCCATACTCTTTAAAGAGTCTATAACCCTCTTTCGCTTCAGCAGAGATAGCATCGTTATTGCCTCTTAGGTACTCATCAAATGGTGAGTTAGGTGTGACTAGAGCACTCTCAAACTCTGCTATAGCATCAGCTATATTTTTTGCGGTAATACCATCTTTGTAAACTTTGTTAAACTCTTTTTTATAATTAGGATCTTTTTTGAGTGTTTTAACAACATTTTGCATGGTATTAGCCATCTCAATAGGATTTTCTATAGGAACTATTGCCTGAGCTTTAAGATCTTTTTCTCTGCCGTCCCAAAACTGAACAAAGTTGTAGCGAGAATTTAGAACAGTAGGTGAGTTAATAGTTCCTACTTTTCCGTCAACTCCTTTAGAAAAATCTTTGTTATCTGCTCCACCACCTGGTAAAAAATGACAAGAGGCACAAGCTACAGTGGAATCTATTGAAAGAATAGGGTCAAAAAATAGTTTCTTTCCTAGCGCTGCTCTGCTCTTATCATACTTAAACTTTTTAGGTAATGGAGTTACATCTTGTGCAAGTAGAGTAGTGATAAATAGTGCGATTATAGTAAGATAGTTCATTAAAGGTATAATACATCTTTGAACTTTAAATAGAGGTTACATTTTGCTTATAGCTCTTTTAGATATATATCTTTTTAATTGTTAAAAAACTCTAAGCTAAAACATACACCAGTAGTTTCTCCTTGGGGAGAAGTTATATTTTTAACATTTAAGTGAGCATTATGGTGATCTTCTATAATTATTTTTGACATATAAAGCCCTAATCCTGTTCCATTTTTTTCACTTTTTGTAGAGAAGTAAGGATCAAAAATATTCTCCATTATATTATTTCTAATACCACCACCATTGTCACTAATTTCTATACTACAACCATTTCCAATATCTTTTATTTCTATAGTGATCTCAGAATTTTTTAATTTTTTCTCATTTATATTATCTTGTGCATTTTTAATAATATTTAGCACAACTTGAACAACTTCGTTCTCTATAATATCTATTTCAGTGCTACAGTTATACTCTTGAATAAGTTTAATATTATCTACTTTTAAAGAGCTTTGTATAATATGTAGTGCTTTCTCAATTGTAGAACTTAGTAATGTTTTAGTTATCTGTTTATCTATTTTATAAAAATTTCTAAAATCGTCAATAGTAGAAGTCAAACTTTGAGTCAGTGTACCAATTTGATTTAAAGAGTTAGTAAAATACTCTTTGTGTTCTTCTTGTTCATCTTTTTTATCTAAATTGTAGGTATCAAGTTCTAACTGCATATTTAAATCAATAGATATAGCGGAAATACCAGCTAGTGGTTGTCTCCACTGATGTGCGATCATACTGATCATTTCACCCATTTGTGCTAGTTTAGAGTGCTGAAAAAGTTTTTTATTGTTCTCAATATTAATAGCTTCTAGTGCTTTGATTTTTTTGGTATACATGTTAAATATATAGTACATTAGCATACTCATAAAAAGTAATAACGCTACATTTGTTAAGTTTGTATAAAATAAAAACTCTTCATTACTTTTAAAAAGAGCTGTTATATTTTTAGAAACAATAATTTTTGCGATAGGTTCTTTATCTATTGATTTTAGATCTAAGTTATTAACTACTAAAAAATATTTATCTTCTATATGTAAAATCTGATGCTCTTTAGTTACATCAAGTAGTGGATTTATTTTTTTAAAAATTGTTTCACTAAGTATAAGGGAATAGTCATCTACTTGTTCATAGTCAGTTTTTGTATTTAAATATTTTAACTTATCGGACTTAACAAGTATCTCAACATTTATGTGTCCCGCTTCTTCTGCAAGCTCGCTGGCAAAATATGATGGCTTTATTCCATACTCTAAAATACCAAGAAGTGTGTTATTCTCACCTACAAAAGGTACACTAATTCTATAGGAAACACCATTTTTACCAACTTCAAAAGCATTTTTATTCATTTTTGTAGCTGTTGTCTTTTCTATTAATGGTCTAATACCTACTATACTATCATTGAATTGTTCTGGTCTATGCATTCTTAGTATAGTTGTGTTGTTGGAGTCAAAAAAATGCATAATTTCTAAATATGGATCAGATTTTTTTAAAGAAGTATAATTTAGCTGCATATGCTTTAAGAGCTTTTCTCTATCTCTATTTTGTAAATATTTTTTTAATTTTGAGTTATTTAAATAAGGAATACTTATAAATTGATAGCTATCTTGCAGATGTTTGAGCTCATCTTCAAAAATTAGTGTTATATCAGACTTTAAATTATTGATCTCTTTTTTTAACATCATATCTGTATGTTGGTTGTCAAAGTAGAGTCTCAATATTAAGTTTAAAATAAGAATTAAAATAGCTAGAGATATGTATCGATTTTTAAGTTTATCTAATTTAACTGGCATTAAGAACCTCACCTCAATATTACTAAATTTAATATTATTATAGGAGATAAACCTTAAGAAATAGCGAAAATAATTAAGTAATACCTAGCAACCCTAAGAGTAGCTACAACTATAAAAAAGTACCAAAATTTTAGTTTTGAAAGACCAGCAATGAGTGTTATAGGGTCCCCAATAATTGGTAACCATGAAAAAAGAAGTGAGTAGTAACCATATTTTTCACTTAGGTAAAAAGCTTTTTTTCCTATTTTAGAGTTAAGTTGTTTATGGGCATAGTTTGAGAGTTTGTAACCTATAAAATAGTTTAGTATGATCGCTAGTACATTACCAAAAGAGGCTATTATAAGTGCTTTAAACGGAGTCATTCCGGCAGTGATCGCAATAATTAAAGAGGCTTCAGAGCTAAATGGAAGAATTGTTGCTGCTAAAAAAGCAGAAATAAAAAGGGAAAGTTCCCCTAAGTTCGCCATTGATTGACTCCGTCGGTGGGCTTCGCCATCACCTTTGGTTCCGAACCATGATTGACTCCGTCGGTGGGCTTCGCCATCACCTTTGGTTCCGAACCTAAAAAAGCCACGCAGGTGGCTTTTTCTTTACGGTTCTCACATAACAAAAATATTAGGAACAATAAGTGGGTATTTTTTATGTTTACGATAGATATGTTTACGAACAACTTGACGTAGATCGTTTTCCATACCTTTTTGATTTTCAATATGGTTAGGTTTTAAGTTAGTTAAGAAAAGCTCTAACACATCTTCAATCTCATTAGCGAAAGCACGATCAGATCTATCAGGAACAAGACCAAATGTTGTAACAACTGGCTTAGAGATTAGCTTACCATCAGTTTCAGCAACTTGAGCGATGATCATAACGATACCCTCATTCGCAAGTTTTTGACGATCGATAACAACATCGTTCTCAATTCTGTTGTTGTACTGGTTGTCTATATAAGTTTTACCAGTTCTAACACTTTTCGCTTTTCTCATAAACTTAGGAGATATTTCAACGCTATCACCATCAGTCATTAGGTAAACATTACGTTCAGGAACGCCACAAGCGATACCAGTCTCTTTATGTCTCATAATGTGGTTGTATTCACCATGGACAGGTAAGAAAAACTTAGGATTAGTAAGACGTAACATAAGCTTTTGCTCTTCTATTCCAGCATGTCCAGAAACATGAAGATCACGATCTTTACTTATTTTAGCACCCGCACGTTGTAAGTGATTACACATAGCAGAAATTCCACCCTCATTACCAGGAATGGCGCGAGATGAAAGGATGATTAAGTCGCTTGGCTTAATTTTAATATGACGATGCTCACCAATACTCATTCTGTAAAGTGCAGAACTTGGCTCACCTTGTGAACCTGTTGTTATGATCAGAACATCACGATCGTTCATGCGACTAACTTCATCTGCATCAACAAAGATGCCTTTTGGTAGTTTAATGTACTCGTATCCAATAGCATTTTCAAGGTTACGCTCCATAGAACGACCAATAACACAAACCTTACGGTTATACTTAATACCGTACTGAATAGCTTGGTAAACTCTATGAATATTAGAGCTAAATGTTGACATAATAACTCGACCTTCAGCTTTTGCAAAAACACGGTCAAAAGCAGGAGCAACAGTTAACTCACTTGGAGTAATGTCAATGTTATGTGAGTTAGTTGAATCACTCATAAGACATAAAACACCTTTGTCACCATAGTGAGCTAAACGGTGAATATCTGTAGGAAATCCATCAACTGGAGTGTGATCTATTTTAAAGTCACCAGAGTGAATAATAGTTCCAGCTTCAGTTGTAATAGCTAACGCAGAAGAGTCAATGATCGAGTGAGTAATATGCATCCACTCAACTTCAAAGTCATTACCTATTTTGTAAACTTTTCTTTTTTCGATTGGGTTAAAATAGCTACGGTGTTCACGCATCTTATGCTCATCGAATTTATTTCCGATCATAGCAAGAGGAAGTGCAGTACCATAAATAGGTAGTTGTAGCTCTTTAAAGAAGTAAGGAACAGCACCAATATGGTCTTCGTGAGCATGTGTTATTACGATAGCTACAAGTTTCTTTTTGATCTCTTTTACATAAGTAAAATCAGGTATTAAAATATCAACACCATGCATATCTTCATCTGGAAAACTCATACCTACATCTACGATAATAGCTTCATTCTCAGTTTCAAAAATTGTAATGTTTCCACCAATTTCACCAAGTCCACCAAGTGGAGTGATTTTTATCTTAGCATTTGTATCAAGGTTCAGTTTAAAGTGAGGGTTTAGTCTATTTTTATGAATTTCTATATTTTTAGCAACTGATTCTTTTAGTACAGCATCAATTGGTGCACTATCACGACGACGATTGCGGTTTTTGTTATTGTTGCCTTTTGGCTTACCACCAGCAGGTTTAGCAGTTGTTTTTTCACTTTGAGTTTTATTTAAAGGCTCTGCTTTTTTATAAATCTTCTTATCTGTACTCTCTTGAGTAGCTTCTACGTTTGTACTGTTTTCTGTATTCTCTGACATGACAACTCCTATGTTATTTTTTTATAGAGTTGGTGAAAACCTTCTGTAGTGAGTTGATGTGGGCGATACGTCAATGGCAGTTCCATCTCTTCAAGAGCTTTAGTAATCAAAGCCTTATCAAAATGTGATGAGAGATTTTTTAGAAGTGTTTTGCGTGGCTGAGTAAATGCATATGAAAGCATTTGTTCAAACTCACGATCACTTCTTGACTTGCTCTTTTGTATTAATAAAACAGCAGAGTCTACTTTAGGAGCTGGGTCAAACGCAGTTGGGGGTACATCGATTACGATGGAAGCAGTCCCTACACTTTGCGTTATGATGCCCAAAGCACCAAAGTTTTTCTCTCCAGCATTAGCAGCGAATTTTTTCGCCACTTCAAGCTGTACCATTACAAGTAAATTTTTACACTTCTCATCTGCTAATGCACGAAGTATGATGTTTGTTGCTATGTAGTAGGGCAAGTTTGCCACTAAGTCATAGTCTTCATCTACTAAGTTGTCATCCCAAGACTTAAGTACATCTCCACAATGAAGTTGCAACTTATCCTCTTTAATGAGTGTTTTAAAGCGTTCATTTAAATGTTTACATAAATCGGTATCGACCTCAAAAGCAGTTAAGCCTCTAACATCTACTAAATACTTAGTTAAATCACCTAAGCCAGGGCCAATTTCTACTAGTGAGTTACTAGTGTTGGGCATCGCTTCGATAATTTGTCGTAGCACATGTTCATCTTTTAAAAAGTTTTGTCCAAACTTTTTCTTAGCTACAATTTTATCCATAAGAGTTATTATAGGTTGAATCTACTTATAAATAGATTATAAGTGATATTTTTGTATACTGCAAAGAATAAATTAAAGTTAAAAGTAGCATAAATGAACCATTTTGCAAAAAGAATTATTCCATGTTTAGACGTAAATAATGGACGAGTAGTTAAGGGTGTTAACTTTGTAGGGCTTCGTGATGCTGGGGACCCGATCGAGGTTGCTCGTCGTTATAATGAAGAGGGTGCAGATGAGATCACGTTTTTAGATATTGGTGCTTCGCATGAGGGTCGTGATACGATCGTAGATGTTGTGAAAAAAGTAGCTGAAGAGGTCTTTATACCACTTACTGTTGGTGGTGGCATTAGAAAGCTTGAAGATATTTACGCACTTTTAAATGTTGGTTGCGACAAAGTTAGTCTGAACTCAGCTGCGATCAAACGTCCTGAACTTGTAAATGAGAGTTCAAAGCGTTTTGGTTCTCAATGTATAGTAACCGCGATCGATGTTAAAAAAACAGGTGATGTTTGGAATGTTTATTTGAATGGTGGACGTGTTGACACTGGACTTAATGCTTTAGAGTGGGCAAAAGAGGTAGTTGATCGTGGTGCAGGAGAGATCCTTTTAACTTCAATGGACGCTGATGGAACAAAAGCTGGTTTTGACATCTCTATAACAGAGCAGATAAGCAACGCTGTAAATGTTCCTGTGATCGCAAGTGGTGGAGCTGGGACAATGGAGCACATAAAAGAGGCTTTTGATCATGGTGCAGACGCGGCGTTAGCGGCTTCGATCTTTCACTACAAAGAGATCGACATTATGGATCTAAAACACTTTTTAGACAAAAATGGGATACCAGTTAGACTATGATCGTATGTGCAGGAAATAACGAAACTTTTGAGTTTGCAACGCCATTAGGTGTTGGTTTAGTAGAGATGAGTATGAATTTAACTCGTGCTTGTCTTTTTGATCCACCAGAGTTTTTACTTTTTGTGGGAAGTGCTGGCAGTTATGGTAACCATAATATTTTAGACATTGTAGAGTCTAAAACAAGCTCAAACATTGAGCTCTCTTTTTTAACTCAGAGTGCTTACACTCCGATCGATAATGTCGTTTCAACTCACAGAGGAAATAAAAAAGATTTGATTGTAAACTCATCTAACTATATAAGTACAGACTTTGAACTAACAAAAAAGTTTTTAAAAATGGGAATAGAGTTAGAGAATATGGAATTTTTTGCATTTTTAAGAGTAGCTCAGGAGTTTGACATACCAGCAGGTGGAGTATTTTGTGTCACTAACTACACTAACGAAAATGCACATAAAGATTTTGTAGCAAACCATAGCCAAGCAAAAGAGAAACTTACTAAATATATAAAGGCAAAATATGAGCACGTCTAAAGAGACTGTTTTATCGTTTACAAAAGAGGAACTATCGAAGTTAGTGAAACCATCATTCAGAGCAAAGCAGATCTATAACTGGATCTATGTTCAATATGCGGATAGTTTTGAAGCTATGAAAAACTTACCTAAACAGATGAGAGAAGAGTTAGAAGAGAAATATGTTTTAAATCCTCTTCAAATTGTTAAAAAAGAGCAGAGTAGCGACGGAACTATAAAGTACCTTTTTGAGATGCAAGATGGTAAAACTATGGAAACCGTTCTACTAAGAATGAAACAAGATGAACTAGATGAAGATGGCAAGTTAATTCATCATGCTAAATATACAGTTTGTGTCTCAACACAAGTAGGTTGTAAAGTAGGGTGTACTTTTTGTTTAACGGCAAAAGGTGGCTTTACAAGAGATTTGAGTGCAGGAGAGATCGTTGCACAAGTGTTGAGTGTTAAAAAAGATAACGAAATAGCCTCAAATAGAAGACTAAACATTGTTTACATGGGTATGGGTGAACCATTAGACAACTTAAACGCTTTAGCTAAAGCGATCGAGATATTTAAAGAAGATGATGGTTTATGCATATCAGGCAAGCGTCAAACTGTCTCAACAAGTGGGTTAAGCTCTAAAATAGACAAACTAGGAGAGATGGATCTTGGTGTTCATATAGCGATCTCACTTCACGCGGTAGATGATGAGCTTCGTAGTGAACTTATTCCTATGAATAAAGCACATAACATTAACTCGATCATAGAAGCAGTAAAACGCTTTCCAATAGACACTCGAAAAAGAGTAATGTTTGAGTACTTAGTTATAAAAGATAAAAATGATTCGATCGCAGATGCTAAAAAGTTAGTTAAACTACTGAGTGATATAAAAGCAAAAGTAAACCTTATTTACTTTAACCCTTATGAGGGAAGTGAGTATGGACGACCATCTCGTGAAGATATGGTGAATTTTCAAGAGTACTTAGTTAAACATGGATTGCTATGTACTATACGTGATTCTAAGGGCATAGACATAAGTGCCGCGTGTGGACAACTAAAAGAAAAAACTATTTTAAATGAGGAAAAGTCATGAATTATAAAACAGCAGTAGCACTACTTTTAACTACAAGCTTGAGTGCAGGTGAACTCTCTTTAGAGCAAGTTATAGATATATCTTTAAAAAATAACCCAAATATTAAATACTCTAGTGCGTCTAGTGAACAAGCATCTTCGAAAATTACTCAAAGTAACTCTGCTTATTTGCCACAAGTGACACTAAACGGCAACTATGCTCATAATAACCTTAGTTTTGATACTGAAAACCCAACTACTCTTGAAGCTTACTCTTTTAGAAATGATGCAAGTTCAGCAGGAGTTGGGGCTAGTGCTTCACAGCTTATTTATGACTTTGGTAAAACAACAGGTGTAATTAAAAGTACAAAAGATAACTTTAATGCTTCAAAAGAGGCTTTAAACAACTCAAAAGCAACAATTATTTTAAATGCTCATACTGCTTACTATGACTCACTTAAAACTTTTCAGTTAATAGCTGTAAAAAAAGAGATGCTAGCTATAAGTGATCAGCAACTCTATCGTGTACGTGAGTATTTTAAAGCAGGTGTACGAACGAAAATAGATGTAACAGATGCCATGATCGAGAAGTCTAATGCCCAACTTGATCTACTTAAAGCAACAAATAGTTACCTACTTTCAAGAATAGAGTTAAATAACGTTATGGGTAAAATGAGTGATGTTTCTAGTTTTACACTCAAGGGTGCTAACTTAAAGTATAACGCTCTCGTCGAGCAACTACCACTACTAAGCAGTAGTATTGATGCTATGATCGATCAAGCACGAGAGCAACGTTCTACTATAAAAGAGAGTAAGTTTTTACTAAACTCTGCATCTTCAAGTTTAGGCGCTACAAAGGGTGAATATTTACCTACTATTGCAGGATCTGCAGATATGAAAAAAACTTTTAATGACTCTCACTTTAATACATGGAGTGCTGGCGTATATCTGCAATGGGATATTTTTTCTGGTTTTAATACAGAGGGTAAAGTTCAAGAAGCAAACAGTAATATTTTAAAAGCTACAGCTTCATTAAATGAACAAATATTATCAGTTACAACTGATGTTTCAAAAGCTTTTGTTAGTGCAACACAAAATTTACAAGCTCTTAAAATATCTTACCAAAATATTGACTTAGCAGCAGAAAACTTAGAGTTAGCAAATGAGCGTTATAAAAATGATCTAAGCGACATAGTTGAGTTTAATAGTGCTAAAGTGAAATTTAGTTCATCTAAAACAACTTTTGTAACAACGTACTACGACTATTTGAGTGATATTGCAAATCTAAAATTTGCAACTGGTGAATTTGGCACTAATGAATACAAGTAAACTTCTCTTTTTATCTGCATTAGTAGGTATTTTAATAGGTGTAGTAGGCTCTTTTTTTCATATAGCTATAGCACACATAATTGACTCAAAAGGGACATGGTTTATAGAGTATTGGGGAAGTGAACACCTTTGGGTGCCTTATGTATTAAGCTCTACAGTTATGCTCTACACTTCTATTTACTTAGTTAAAAAGTTTGCTCCTGAAGCTGCAGGTAGTGGTATTCAAGAGATAGAAGGCATTTTAGTAAACCAAAGAAAAATGAACCCTCTGAAAGTTTTACTTGTTAAGTTTTTTGGAGGAATACTCTCACTTGGTGGTGGTATGGTTATGGGTCGCGAGGGTCCAACTATACAGATGGGTGGAGCTTTAGGTAACTTAGTTTCTAACTTAGCTAAACTCAAAGATCATGATCTTAAAATGCTTATAGCAGCGGGTGCAGGGGCAGGGTTGGCAGTCGCTTTTAATGCCCCTCTTGCAGGAATTTTATTTGTTTTAGAAGAGATGAGACAGCAGTTTAAATATAACTATATCTCAGTTCAAAGCCTTATAACAGCCTCTGTCTCTAGTGTTATAGTTCTGCACTTAATTATGGGCGATGTGTTCGATATTCCTATGGATATTTTACCTTCACCTGAAGCTTATGAGATTTGGATTTTTGCTGTTTTTGGAGTAGCCTTTGGTATTTTTGGTTTCTTTTTTAACAAAATATTACTTATTTCACTGGATCTTTTCTCTGCTTTAAAAGGTTGGAAAGAGGAATTAATGATCATTGCAGTTGGTGCTTTGGTTGGTTTGCTTGTTTACCTAGCTCCAAATAGTGTTGATGGTGGCTTTAGAGTTATTTATACTATGCTTGATTCTACAAAAGCGTTAGAGATGTTATTGCTGTTGTTAGTTGTACGTTTTATTATGACTATGCTCTCTTACTCAACTGGAGCACCTGGTGGAGTTTTTGCTCCCATGTTAGCACTTGGAACACTATTTGGTCTTCTATTTGGATATGTAGCTAATGACCTATTTAGTAGTATAAGTATAGCTCCTGCAGTATTTGCAGTTGTTGGCATGGGTGCACTATTTAGCTCAACTGTGCGAGCACCACTAACAGGTATAGTGTTAGTTGTTGAACTTACGCAAAACTACACACTTATTTTACCGCTAATAGTTACTTCACTAGTTGCAACTATAGTAGTCAGTTCAATGGGTGGACGTCCCCTTTACACGCTACTTTTAGAAAGAACTTTAAAAAGATCTAAAGAGGTATAAAAAGTTAAAGTAGCTTAAAAGAGAAACTAGACCCGCTACCTAACTCGCTTTGAACAACTAACTCTGTGTTGTGAAGTTTTAAAATATAACTTACAATAGAGAGTCCTAACCCCATAGAGTTGTCCCAACTATTTTTACTAACTCTGTAAAATTTAGTTTGGATGTTTTTTAGCTCTTTAGCCTCAATACCTATGCCATTATCTACTACACTAAGAAGTGAATCTTTATATGTTAACTCTATGTTATCTTCTGAGTATTTTAGCGCGTTGTCACAAAGGTTGGTAATAACTAGGTCTATCATTGTTTTATCAGCATTAATACAGTCTTGTTCACTTTTTACGATCACTTTACGATCTTTGTACTTTTTTTGTAGGTTTACAGCTATATCATTTAGAAGATCATCTATTTTAAATTCACTTATTTCAATACTAAGATCATTGTTCTCAAGTTTAACAGCGATCGCTAAGCGATCTAGCATTGTTGTTATTTTATTAGAGTTAGATAGGATCTTCTCTAAAAACTTATCTCTCATAAGCAGAGCTAAATCTTTATCATCTTTAATTGTCTCTGTATAGCCAACTATAGCAGCTATAGGGTTTTTAAATTCGTGTGAAATGGCTGAGAGAATATCTTGACGTTGTCTATTTATTAGACGAAGTTTAGCTGTATGTTTACTCTTTTGACGCTCACGTTTGTTTAGTCTTTTTACTAAGTTCATAAGTAAAATTGAAATGTGCAAGAATTCGTTGAAATATTTGGTAGTTGGAGTTGCGGAATATTTTTTATTACTTATCTCTTTTAGATAGTTTATAATTTGTTTTGTGTCATATTTTATTTGAGAGCGTAGTTTATTAGTGATAAAAAGTGAAATAATTAACGAAATAGTAAACACACCGCTAAGTGCAACAAACAAAACTATAAACTCTTGAGGATTAAGTTGCAAGTATTTTAAAGTAAAAAAAGTAACTAACATAGCCATAACAAAAGTTAAAATAGATAAAACAACACTATGTAGTAAAAAAGAATGATCGAGCTTTAGCATAATGTGTAACCAACTCCACGAACTGTTTTAATATACTCTTTGCTTCTGTTAGGATCGATCTTCTCTTTAAGTCTTTTGATCGCAACATTTACCGTTCGATCTTGAAAGAACTCATCTTCTTTCCAAACATTCACTAACAGATAGTCACGATCCAAAACAATATTTTTATTTTGAATTAATGTAGCAAGAAGATCGAACTCTAGCTTTGTAAGTATAGTATTTTTACCTTCGATCGTAACAGTTCTTGAGCTCAAGTGAAGAGTTATATCGTTATAGGTAAGTACCTCGTCACTACTCTCTTTTTTAGTACGTCGTAAAATGGCTTTTATACGAAGTATAAGCTCTTTCATATTAAATGGTTTTGTTATGTAGTCATCCCCGCCACGTTGAAAACCCTCTTCTATATCGCTATCTTTATCTTTTGCACTTAAATATATTACTGGTGTGTTAAACCCTTTTTGACGCAGCCCAGAGATTACTTCACTACCTTCTGCTCCATTGAGATTGCGATCCATTATTATAAGATCAACACTCTCTTCTTCAAGTATTTTCTCTAAAAGTTTATGATTTAAAAAGCCAATAGTGTCAAAACCATCACGACCTAAGTTGTACTCTATAAGCTCTAAAATATCCTCTTCGTCTTCTACAATTACTATTAGTGCATTCATAAAGGTATTATACTATTTTTATTTATAAGTATTTTAAAACATAGAAGTACATAAACTCTAGCACAACCTCTTTCATAATGTGACTTCGTAATTTTTTCAAAATTAGAAGTACATAAACTCTAGCACAACCTCTTTCATAAGGTGACTTCGTAATTTTTTCAAAATTAGAAGTACATAAACTCTAGCACAAGCCTTTTCGTAAGGTGACTTCATAATTTTTTCAAAATTAGAAGTACATAAACTCTAGCACAAGCCTTTGGCTTTGCGCTGAGTTTATGTAACCAAACCGTAACCAAAATTTTTCTATAATTTCGTAATTTAATAGTGGAGTTCTGAATGAACGAGCAGATCATAAAGAGACTTGATAAGTCTTCAAGTGTAAAAGAGACAAGTATTATGAGAATGGCGATTGCATTTCTTTTTATGGTTGCAGTTTTTATATGGAGTTATTTCTTTCATGAAGATGTAGCAAATAATACTTTCTTAATTATAGGTGCTGTTTTTGGTGCTTACATGGCTATGAATATAGGCGCGAATGATGTTGCCAATAACGTAGGACCTGCTGTTGGTTCTAAGGCTATGACACTATTTTGGGCGATCGTAATTGCCGCTATTTTTGAGTCCGCTGGTGCTATTATAGCTGGTGGTGAGGTTGTTAAGACTATTAAAAAAGGGATCATTGATCCTACTATGTTTGAGAACCCTGAGATCTTTATTTGGGCTATGACTTCTGCCCTTTTAGCGGCAGCTGTTTGGTTAAACTTTTCAACTTACGCTGGAACTCCAGTTTCTACTACTCACTCTATAGTTGGTGGTGTTATGGGTGCAGGTATCGCAGCTAGTGGTTTTGCTATCGTCTCTTGGGGAACGATGGCTAAGATTGCAGCTTCATGGATTATATCTCCTGTTTTGGGTGCTGCGATAGCTGCCGGCTTTTTATACACCATAAAAACAAAAATAGTCTATAAGGACAATATGGTCGAATCAGCCAAAAAAGTTGTTCCTTATTTGGTAGCGATCATGGCATGGTCTTTTTCTACTTACATTATTTTAAAAGGTCTTAAAAAGATTATTAAGCTTGACTTTATGGCTGCTGGAAGTATTGGTTTAGCGATTGCTGTTATAACTTTCTTTTTAGTTACTCCACTTATAGCAAGAGTTGCTAATAAGCTTGAGAATTCAAGAGCTAGTGTAAATACACTGTTTACTATTCCACTTATTTTTGCTGCAGCACTTTTAAGTTTTGCTCATGGTGCAAATGATGTTGCAAACGCGATCGGACCATTAGCTGCGATCGCTGACGCGGTTCAAACTGGTGAAATAAGCTCTAATGCAGGTATTCCTTTATGGGTTATGCTTATTGGTGCGCTTGGTATCTCTTTAGGTCTTGCACTTTTTGGACCTAAGTTAATTCGTACAGTTGGATCTGAAATAACAGAGCTTGATCAGATGAGAGCATTCTCGATTGCAATGGCGGCTTCGATCACAGTTATCATAGCTTCACAACTTGGACTTCCTGTTTCGTCTACACACATTGCAGTTGGTGGTGTTATAGGTGTTGGCTTTTTACGTGAGTGGTTAGATCGTGGAGAGAGTGCTTTTATCGCTGAAACAAAAGAGAAGTTGCGTGCTGAGAAAAAAGAGCTTAGCTCATATAAAGATGAGTTAAAAGTTCTTAAAGCTAAAGAGAGTAAAAGTGCTGAAGAGCTAGAGCGTATGTTAAAGCTACTAAAACTTATAGAGAAACAAGAAGATGATGTTAAAAAAGAGAAGAAAGATATTAAAGCAGCTAAAAAAGTTCAGTATGTAAAACGTGATGCGATCAAGAAAATTATCGCTGCATGGATCATAACAGTTCCTGCTGCTGCACTTTTAAGTGCTGCTATTTTCTTTATGATTAAAGGTTATATGAGTTAAAACTCTTTCATAAGGTGACTTCTTAATTTTTTACAAAATTAGAAGTACGCTTTAGTTACACAAAATATGCTTTACATATTTTGTGTAACTAAAGCGTAACCCAACTTTTTTATACTTCCAACATCAAAAATCAAGGAAGTATAATGTTATTTAAAAAAACTGCTTTAACACTGTTAGCTGTTTCTGCTTTAGCGATCGCTGTTGAAGCTAGAGACCAAGTTAAAATTGTTGGTTCATCTACAGTTTACCCATTTTCAAGTTCAGTTGCTGAAGAGCTAGGTGCTACAACATCGTTTCCTACACCTGTTGTTGAGTCAACTGGTTCTGGCGGAGGGATGAAACTCTTTTGTGCTGGTAATGGTATGAACACACCTGATATTACAAATGCATCTCGTCGTATGAAAGCTAAAGAGTTTATTATGTGTGAGAAAAATGGTGTTAATGATATTACTGAAGCTGTGATCGGTTTTGATGGTATCGCTTTTGCACAAGCTAAGTCTAACAAAGCTTTTAGTGTTACAAAAGAGCAACTACTTTTAGCAGTTGCTGCTGAAGTTCCTTCTCGTGATGGACATATTTTAGTTAAAAACCCATATAAAAAATGGTCAGATATAGATCCAACTCTTCCAAATAGAGAGATTATAATTTATGGTCCTCCAAAGTCAAGTGGAACTAGAGATGCATTTGAAGATATGATCCTAAAAGCTCAAACTAAGAAGATGCCTGTTTATACAGATCTTTACAAAAAAGATAAGAAAAAATACAAAGCATATAAAAAATACAAAAAAATTAGAACAGATGGCATTTATGTTCCAAGTGGTGAAAACGATAACCTTATAGTTGCTAAACTTAACAAAAATCCTGCATCATTTGGTATTTTTGGTTACTCATTCTTAATTGAGAATGATGACAAAGTTCAAGGTACAAAAGTTAATGGTGTTAGTCCAACTCCTGAAACGATCTCAAATGGTAAATACCCAATTTCAAGATCTCTTTTCTTCTACATCAAAAACTCTCACGCCAAAGAAGTGAAAGCTATGAATGATTATGTAAAACTTTTCATGAGTGAAGATATGATAGGATCTGAAGGAATTTTAGGCGAAATAGGTCTAATAGCACTACCGACTAAAGAGCAAACTGATATAAGAAAATCAGTAAGCAAGAGAAAAAAACTTACTTTAGAAAGTTTAAAAAAACACTAAAGTAAATTCAACTGATAGCGTTAGCTACAGTTAGAGCTTTACTTTCTTCTAATTCTAAAAGAATTACGAAGTCACCCTATATAATAGAACTAAATTTCATATAGAAGAGAGATAGCTACTCTCTTCACTCCTATCGTACGCTACTCTCTAACTTTAACTTTTTAAAACCACTCTCTATTTTATTTATAATTTTTTTCTTTGACGTTGTATATATAAGTTCATAGTTGCTCTCGAATGACTCTTCTTTAAAGTTAGCAGATCCAAACATAGCTACTTCGTTATCTATTAAAATTGCTTTTATATGCATTTTCGCACTATCAACTATGTAGCATGAGAAGTTCTTTTTTGTACATAGTTTATTATAGGCAGACTTTTTATTTTCTTCATTCTTTTTATCGAAAATTAGATCTATTTTAACACCTTTTTTACTCGCTTTAAGTAACTGTCTTTGAATAGGTTTATAGCTAAAGTTATACATGGCTATATCTATTGAGTTCTTTGCATTTAAAATACTTTTTTTATAAAGTTTGAGAACTTGTTTGGACTCATCTGGGAGAAAGAAAAGTTTATCTGCTTGTAGTGAAGTTATGAGAAGTAGTATAAAAATAGTTTTAAACATCTGCTTTAGCCTTTTAAATATTAGAGTAATTGTATCTGAAACCATCTTGTAACCAATTCTTTTTATAATCTGTAAAATTAAAGGAAAACTTTGGCTACATTTGAAAGAAAAAATAGATCAGTCCAACTACAAGAAGACGCTATACGTTACTTTTTAATAGTAGCAGCTACGATCTCTATTTTAACAACTTTTGGTATTTTGTTCTCAATTTTATTTGAGGCTATAGAGTTTTTTAAACTAAAAAGTTTTTGGTACTTTTTTACTGGAACTGAGTGGTCACCAGGGACTTCTGATAGCAAGTTTGGAGCACTTCCGATCTTCAGTGGAACTCTACTTATAACCGCGATCGCAATCACAGTTGCACTTCCGATCGGACTAGGTTCTGCTATATTTATGAGTGAATATGCCTCAGATAAACAACGTACTACATTAAAACCTATTTTAGAAATTCTCGCGGGTATTCCTACTGTTGTTTACGGCTTCTTTGCTGCGATCACAGTTGCACCATTTATAGTTGAAGTTTGTAAATCATTTGGAGTTGTTGCCTCTTTTAACTCTGCATTAGCTTCGGGTATTGTTATGGGAATTATGATTATTCCCGTTATCTCTTCACTTAGCGATGATGTTATAAGAGCTGTTCCAGATTCACTTAGAAAAGGTGCCTTAGCACTTGGTATGACAAAGAGTGAGACTATTAAAGATGTGGTTTTACCATCTGCATTACCAGGGATTATTTCAGCGACACTGCTTGGTGTTTCTAAAGCTTTAGGAGAGACTATGATTGTGGTTATGGCAGCTGGACTTCGTCCAAACCTCTCTTGGAATATTTTAGAAGATATGACAACAGTTACCGTTAGAATAGTTGACTCACTTGTGGGAGATCAAGCATTCAACTCTCCCGCAACACTCTCTGCTTTTGCATTAGGTTTAGCGCTGTTTGTTTTAACGCTTATACTAAATATAGTCTCGGTAAGAATGATCAAAAAGTTCAAAATAAAATATAAAATGAGTAGTTTATAATGGCAAAAACAAAAAAAAACATATTTTACGATCCAAGTTTAAGCAAAAGACATTTTAAAGACAAAATATTTAAATACGCTACTGTTGCATCTTTAGCAATATCTTTAATATTCTTAGTTATTTTTTTAAGTGACATGATTATAAAAGGTAGTTCCGCGATCAAGCAGAGTTACATTCAAGTAGAGGTAAGTTACTCTCAAAAGGCTCAAAAGAGTTATAGAAAAGCAGTTGAACGAAAGTATGTTAACCTCATAAGTCGTGCAGAGCTAAGGCAAGTTCCTATGCAGATGAAAAACAACGCATCTCTTATGGGTACAAAAGAGTTAAAGTGGCTTATTGCCGATGACCAAGTAGATATGTATATGAAGGGTTACTACTATAAGTTAAAAAGTAAAGATCTAAAAACTTTAGAAGCTATGGTAGCTAATGGACGTATAGAGCAAAAGTTTAATACAGTATTTTTCACTCATGGTGACTCTAAGTCTCCAGAGTTTGCGGGAATTCTCTCGGCTATGATAGGGACTATTTTTACCATTTTGGTAGCTATGGCAGTTGCTTTTCCTCTTGGTGTTGCAACCGCGATCTATCTTGAAGAGTTTTCAAAAGAGTCATGGTGGAGTGAGTTTTTAGAAGTAAATATTAACAATCTTGCGGCAATTCCATCTATTTTATTTGGACTTTTAGGACTTGCTATTTTTATAAATCTCTTTGGACTTCCTCGTAGTTCAGCACTTGTGGGTGGTTTAACACTAGCGCTTATGACACTTCCGATCATAGTTGTAAGTTCACGTGCCGCACTTAGAAGTGTACCAAGTACGATCAGACAAGCGGGTTATGGCTTAGGGCTTACAAAAGTTCAAGTGGTTAAAGATCATGTTCTACCACTAGCCTTTCCAGGAATTATGACCGGCACAATACTTGGTTTAGCACAAGCCATGGGAGAGACGGCTCCGCTTATTATAGTAGGTATGATCGCATTCATTCCCGACTCACCAACTACGATCATGGACGCCGCAACAGTTATGCCAGCACAGATCTTTACATGGGCAGGAATGCCTGAGCGTGCTTACATAGAAAAGACAGCAGCAGGTATTTTAACTCTTTTAACTATTCTTATTTCACTTAATGCTTTTGCTATCTATCTGCGTAAGCGTTTTGAAGTTAAATGGTAACTATTTGGCTTAAGGCTAAATTTTACTTTATTATTCTCATTAAAATTGATACCATACTCTGCTAAAAAACTTGTTATATCATCTGTACAACATGTGCCTTTAGGATTTGATTTTTCACAAAACGATTTTCCATCAGAAATTATAGCTTTAACTTTTTGAGCTATATTAAATTCATTATTTTCTATCATCCCAATGACACGCTCTTTTAATAATTTTCTACAGTAACATAAAGGAGTTTTTACATCATCATTTTTAACAGTAATTTTTGATTTAATATCTACTTGCACAAATGTTTCACTTCTATCATTAGAGTAATAAACTGTATCACAGCTAGGGTTAGAACAGAAGTTAAACTCATTAAGATCTAAATGCATACTTAATCGTTTCTCTTTTTTTAATTGTGCTTTTATTGTCACTGAATCAACATTATTTCCATTTTGATTACAATGTGGACATGTAACGGCTACAGTTTCTTGTGTAGCACACCTACATGAGTTACTCTCTTGATTAGTTGTTGAAATCATTTTTTCCTCTTTTTTTAGTATGTTTACAATACTATGACGAAATTAATTCACAAAAGGTTGCAACCTTTTTAACTCTTAGACCGTCATATAAAGAAATAACCGACTAAAAGGTAACATAACATATGAATTTATCTGAAGAACAAGAGATAGAGCATCTTTACAAGAGCTTTAGAAAACCATTATTTCAATTTATTTCATATAAGGTATCAGATGCACACCGTGCAGAAGAAATTCTTAACGACGTATTTTTTAAAGCCGCCTCTTCCATTGAAACATTAAGGGAAAAAACTAAAGTACAAAGTTGGTTATTTAAAATTGCCTCAAATCTAATAATTGACTACTACAGAAAAAGAAAAGAAAATTATGTTTATCTTAATGATGATATGCTCTTAAGTGAAGAAGTTGATGGTGAAACGATTTATGATGAATTGAATTGTTGTATTGAAACATTTCTTTGTAAATTACCTAAACAATATTCTGAGTCACTTAAAGCTGTATATTTAGATGAGCTTACTCAAAATGAGTACGCACAGAAAAAAAATATAAAACTCTCAACTGTTAAGTCTCAGATCAAAAGAGGTAAAGAGTCTATGAAAAGTTTTTTCGAAACTTGTTGCACCTTTGAAAAAGATAGATTAAATAATATGAGCAGTTGTACTTCTAATAGTGAAAATTGCATAAATTAGAGCTACTGAAGTATTTTCTTACATTATAGGCATATTAATACTTAGATTAATTTTTTGAGCCATGACACGGCACTTTAGTTAGAGTTAACTGGTATTGTTATTTTAAACCCTATACCCCTACTCTTTAATCCATCTATTATCTCTATAGAACCTTGATGCTTTTTTACAAAATTATGTGCATTATATAACCCAAGACCAGTACCTTTAAACACTTTTTTGTTATTGTGTGTATCATACTTTTCAAAAACTTTAGCTCTTTTATCTTTTGGAATACCTATACCATTAAATTTTATATTTTTAACTCTCATCTCATATTTGAAAGTTTTTACCATATCTATAAAGTAACTTTGAAGGTTTTCAACATTTGCTAATTCTAAATGCTCTTTTCCTGCCTCGTATTTTGCCATCACTAAAATACTTTCAACTAATTTCAAAATATTTTTTGAAGCTTTTCTGGCGATATTTATAGATTCATCTTTCTCTTTCTTAGTTAAATCGTCAAATGAGAGGTACTCAAGTGAGCACATAAGGGCAGTTAAAGGTGACTTCAAGTCATGTGTTACCATTGATAATATATCATTATATTCATGTTCTGTTTTCATACTAATAATAGTATTTAAACTAAATTACAAACAGATTACAAAATATATAAATGGGACTTAATTATTTAGAAATACCATTTAGTAACCGATATGTTATTAATATTAATTATACTAACATACTTAAATATTGGAGTTACTATCATGAAAAAAAGAGAATTTAAAATCCAAACTAATGAGTTTGAGACAGATTTTGCACATGAGCTAACTAATGAAACAATCGAAGAGTATCTTTACGATGAACTAGAAGTTCCAACAGAGTGCATAGAGTCACTAAACTACTCTAACAACTACATACTCATCAAACTTTCAAAAGAGACAACATACACAACAGACGACTGGTACGTAAACTTACAAAGAGTCTCTTAATAGTAACTCTAAAGTAACCATATTACAGTAGTATGAAGATGAGTTGCTTTTAAAGCACTCATAAGAAGGAGTTAGTATGGCTAAAGCTGTAAAGAAAAAAGTAGTTGCTAAAAAAGTAGCTTAATCACTACTCTCAATCAAAGTCTCTTTGGTTGGGCTATTCCGCTTAATTATGGATATTCCAACAGGCGTATGAATTAGTTTTGAAGCTTTTTTAACTTGTCCCAAAATTGTGTTAAAGTTCTCTTTGTTTGT
This sequence comes from Helicobacteraceae bacterium, assembly GCA_013138865.1. Taxonomy (GTDB): domain Bacteria; phylum Campylobacterota; class Campylobacteria; order Campylobacterales; family Sulfurimonadaceae; genus GLR69. Next base: position 58,904 of record WTBY01000074.1, read on the forward strand.
ACTCTTGTTAAACTCTACGATCGCGCTTGAAACTGCTAAAAGCTTAAACTCTCTTTTTATTTTAAAGCGATCAAGAGTCTGTATAAAACCATTTTGTTGATCCTCTTTTGAGTATAGCTCTTTTGCACTATTTTGAAAATCTTTTTGTATTTTACTAACTTTTTTATAAACATATTTGAAATATTTAATTCAGAGAACTTTTTTATAGCTATGTAGCGAAGTTCAAGATCTAACTGATATAGAACACCATCACTATAAGCTTCATCAAAAAGGTTAAAAATGGAGTAAAATCCTCCAGCTTCAGTAACATTTCTTAACAATGCTTCTACTGCATATAAGTTTCCACTTTTAACATTTACTATAGGTTGAAAAGCAAAATCTAGCTTTGAAACTATTTTACTCCACTTTTTACTTAACATAAATTACCTCATAAGTTTTAGATGAAGAATATTTACAAATAGTAGTTACAGTTTAGTGTCATATTTTTTGAAACCATCTTGTAACCAACTCTTACTACACTACACTCAAAATAAAACTAAAAAGTAGTTGTATGGCAAGTAATAAAACTAAAATTAATGTAAAAGATCTCTCTCTTTACTATGGAAGCAAACATGCACTTCATAAGTTGAATATAGAGCTTCACAAAAATAAAATAACCGCTCTTATAGGTCCATCTGGTTGTGGTAAATCAACATTTTTACGCTGTTTAAACCGTATGAATGACTTAATAGACTCAGTTAAAATAGAGGGTAAAGTTATTATAGATGGTAAAAATATTTACGATGCAGATGTAGACGAAGTAAGCGTAAGAAAACGTGTTGGTATGGTGTTTCAGCAACCAAACCCTTTTCCTAAGTCAATCTATGAAAATGTAGCCTATGCGCCACTTAAACATGGGATCGTAAAAAAAGGTAAGGAGTGTGATGAGTTAGTAGAAAAGTCACTTATAAATGCAGGTATTTGGGACGAAGTGAAAGATATACTAGCGGACCCTGGGACTGGACTTAGTGGCGGACAACAGCAACGTCTTTGTATAGCAAGAACGATCGCGGTTAAACCTGACATAATTCTTATGGATGAGCCAACAAGTGCGCTAGATCCTATAAGTACAGAGAAGATCGAGGCACTAATGTTAGAGCTAAAAAAAGAGTTTACGATCGTAACGGTTACACATAATATGCAACAAGCTGGACGTATAGCAGATATGACAGCATTTTTTCATATGGGTGACATCATAGAGTATGGTGAAACTGAACAGATATTTTTAAATCCAAAAGAGAAAAAAACAGAAGATTATATAACAGGAAGGTTTGGTTAATGTTAGCAAATTATGAAGAGAAGTTTAACGAAATAAGAGAGAGAATTATACATATAGCTAAAGGTCTAGTTAAGGCAAATGAGATCATTGTGGAAGCATTAACTAGTTGTGAAGTTGAAAAGTTTAATGAAGCAAAAGAACATATTAAAAATGTCTCTAAAATAACAGCAGATATTGATAACATGATCGTAACCACATTAGCACTTCACTCACCAGAAGCTAGAGATCTGAGAACTATGATCTCATATTTAAAAATTACTAACGAGTTACTACGCGCAGCAACAAACACACGAAGTTTTATAAAAGGTTTTAGTGAAATTTGTATAGAAGTTGATGTTAAAACTTTAAAAGAGTACGCGATCCCTATGCAGCGTGAGACTGTTAAAGCACTAACTTGTATGACTCATATGATAAGTGTTGACTGTGTTGATGAAGCACAAGAGCAGTTTAACCATGTGTTAATTTGTGAAAATAAGACAGATGATCTTTATGAAATGATCGAGTCAAGTGTACTAAATAACTCAAATGAAATCTCGGAGTTTGATAAGTATCATAGAATGTTAAGTGCTTTGAGAAAAAGCGAAAAAATAGCCGATCGTGCTATGAGTATAGCTTCATTACTTCTGTTCGCTCACGTTGGTGGTGAGATCCATCAAGTATAGGTTGTAATTAAATTGAAAATATGACAAAATGCAATATTTTTAAGTATATTTGCCTTATTTTCATATAATCCATTTAGCTTTAAAAGTTATGTTATAATAAAAGACATAGTCTAGATAAATAGTTTAAAGATGGGTAGTTTTATGGAAAATAATATAAAAAATTTAATAACTAAACTAGAGTTTAGTTTAAAAGATAATGTAGTTGCTACTTATTATAAAAAATACTTAGATTATATTGTTGAAATAGATCTGAAAAATAGTACTATTAACTATGGTACTGAAATATTTTTTAATAATGTACCTAACTGTATTCAAAATATTACCAAAGCAGAAGATTTAGTTGTATTAGAATGTGTTGATAGGTTACTTGCCAAAGGTTATAAAGCTAACAATATTATTTTAGAAAAAGTCTATCCCTCCGGACATGGTACAAGTGGAAGATTAGATGTTTTAGTTACACGTGATGACAAATCTGCTTACATGATGATTGAGTGTAAAACTTATGGTAGAGAGTTTGATAAAGAATTAAATAATTTAAATAAAAATGGTGGACAACTTTTTACATATTTCCAACAAGATAAAAATGCTGAAATTTTAGTGCTATATACTTCACAATTAATAGACGATGAAATAGTATATGTAAACAAAATAGTAAAAATTGAAGATGAATATAGAGCAACAAGCAATGTAAAAGATTTATATGAACGATGGAATAAAATAACAAAAAATAATGGTGTATTTGAAAACTATACTAATGCGTTCAAATTTATTAGTAAAGCCCTTACAACTCAAGACTTAGAAGCATTAAGACAAGAAGATAGTAGTTTAATATTTAATAGGTTCTTAGAAATTCTTAGACACAATGTAGTTTCTGATAAACCAAATGCTTTTAATAAAATATTTACACTCTTTTTATGTAAAATTATTGATGAAGATAGGCTTGATGATGAAGAACTTCATTTTCAATGGCTAGATGGTATTGATGATGATATATCATTTCAAAAAAGGCTAACAGACCTTTATAACAGAGGTATGAATGAGCTACTAGATAAACAAGTGACAGATGTAAGTGATAGTGAATTTGATAAACAATTTATGCAAGTTGAAGATGAATATAAAGATAAGTTTAAAGAACTATTAACAGAAATAAGATTGAAAAAAAATAATGAATTTGCTATTAAAGAGGTATTTGACAATGATTCTTTTAAAGAGAATGCAATTGTTGTAAAGGAGATAGTAGAACTACTTCAAACTTATAAAATAAGATACACATACAGACAACAATTTTTAAGCGATTTTTTTGAACAACTTTTAACAACTGGACTAAAGCAAGAATCAGGACAATTTTTTACTCCTGTGCCAATTGCAAGATTTATAATTAAGAGTATGCCATTTACTAAAACTATTCAAAATAAAATAGATGATGGTGATAAAACAGATTTATTACCAACTATTATAGATTATAGTGCTGGTAGCGGACATTTTATAACTGAATCTATGGAAGAAGTTCAAAAGTACATAGATACTATTGATGAGAGTAACTTAAAAGCAACAACTAAAAATAGCATAATTAATTGGAAAACTGCAAAATATGATTGGGCAGAAAATTATGTTTATGCTATTGAAAAAGATTATAGACTCGTAAAGACTGCTAAAGTTAGTTGTTACTTACATGGAGATGGCTTAGCTAAGGTTATTCATGGAGATGGTTTAGCTGACTTTGAAACAGCAAAAGAGTATAAAGATAAGCTTCAAATTATTGATAAAACTTACAAACAAGATAATAAACAGTTTGACATAATAGTATCAAATCCACCATACTCAGTAAGTGCTTTTAAGTCCATGATGGATAGTGAAAAATCAAAAAATAATTTTGAACTGTTTGAGAGGTTAACAGATCAAAGTAGTGAAATAGAGACACTTTTTATAGAGAGAACCAAACAACTTCTAAAAGATGGCGGTATAGCAGGTATTATATTACCTAGTAGTATATTAAGTAATACGGGCATATACACTAAAACAAGAGAGATAATATTTAAGTATTTCGATATTGTAAGCATTGTTGAGCTTGGTTCAAATACTTTTATGGCAACTGGAACTAATACTGTAGTTCTATTCTTAAGAAGAAAAAACAATGCAGATCATCTAAATATAAAAGTATCGGTAGACAAACTTTTTGAAAATAAAAAAGATATAACTGTTAATGGAGTTGAAAAACCATTAGAAAAATATATTGAACATGTATGGGAAGGTATGGACTTAGATGATTACCTATCACTATTAGATAATAATCCAAATGAGACTATTCAAGCTCATGAACTATATATAGAGTATAATAAAAAGCTAAGCGATATATCTGAAATTATTGAACTAGAAAAACAAAAAGTTTATTATTTTGTTATGGCATATAAACAAAAAATTACTTTAATAAAAACTGGTGAGAAAAAAGATGAAAAAAGATTTTTAGGTTATGAATTTAGTAATCGAAGAGGAAGTGAAGGTATTCACCCAATGCAAAGAGGGAAAACTATAGATGAATGTACATCACTTTATGATGAATTTTCATATGAAAATAGTTTAAAAGCTAACAGCTATATTCATAGTGCTTTTAATGGAAAACTTAAAGATATAGACGAAAGTTTAAAAGAAAACATCTCTTACATAAATTTAATAGATATGATGACTTTTGATAGGGTTGATTTTGAAAAAAATATTTCTTTGAATAGTAAAAAAAAAATTAAAATAGAAAGTAAATGGGAACTAGTAAAATTAGGTACAAAAATTGAGTTATTTGATAATAAAAGAATTCCGTTAAGTCAGAAGGATAGGAATGAGGGAGATTATCCATATTATGGTGCTACAGGGATAATTGATTATGTAGACAACTATATATTTGATGAACAATTAGTTTTAATTGGTGAAGATGGTGCAAAATGGACAGCTAATAAGAAATCATCTTTCATAGTAAAAGGTAAATATTGGGTTAATAATCATGCACATGTATTAAAACCAAATAGAGAAGAATTATTAGATAAATACTTAGTAGAAATATTAAATAAATATGATTTATCAGAATATATTACTGGTTTAAATGTAAAAAAGTTAAACCAATCTAATTTACAAGAAATAAAAATTCCATTACCTCCAAAAAATATTCAAGAAAAAATTATAAATGAGATTGAAGAATTAGAAGATAATCAAAAAGATATAAATAATAACATTAGTATGTTAAATTCTGACATTTCATTTTTAATCAATAATTGCAAAAATGAAAAAAATGAAAAATTAGAAAACTTAGTTTCTATGATAAGAAGAGGGAAGTCTGCTAAGTATGGAAATAGTAAAATTCAGATTATAAAATCAGGACAAGCTAGAGGATATAAAAAATTTGATTTTGCAGATAAACATTTTGTAGACGAAAAATTTATTTTAGACGAGCGACAACTTCAAAAAGGTGATGTTCTTATTAATTCTTCAGGTGTCGGTACTGCTGGAAGAGTAACGCTATTTAATTTAGAGGGTGTTTTTGTTGTTGATAGTCATGTGACAATTTTAAGAGCAGATAAAAAAATAGTTTTACCTGATTTTATTTTATATAGCCTTGCTAATATTGGTTTTAAAAATATTGAAGCTATGGCAACAGGACAAAGTGGACAGATAGAACTTTCATTAACAATAATAAAAAATATAAAAATACCTTTGCCATCTATTAAAGATCAAAAAGAGATAGTTTCAAAAATAGAAATTATAGAACAAAAGATAGAGAAATTAGAAAAAGAGTTAGAACTAATTCCACAAGATAAAGAAAATATTTTATATAAATATTTGAATTAGCTTGTAATCAAGTTGTAATAAGTTAAAAGTATAATACCTTATGAATACAATTTTAATAGTTGAAGATGAAGCTGATGTTTTAGAGCTTGTTGAGTACACTTTAAGTAAAGATAATTACGATGTGATCGGTTGTCTTGACACAAAACTAGTTAAAAAATTTTTAGATGAAGAAAATGTTGACTTAATTTTAATGGATCGTAACTTGCCTAATGTCGAGGGTTCACTTTTTATAAAACAGATCAGAAAAGAGGGTTACAACCAACCTGTTATATATTTAACTGCAAAAGATAGTGCAGACGATATTTTAGAGGGCTTTGATCGCGGTGGTGATGACTATATAACTAAACCATTCGATCTTGATGTGCTTCGTGCTAGAGTTAAAGCTGTTCTAAAACGTACTTCGAGTGAAGTTGAAGTTATGAAAGTTAGCGATATTACTTACCATTCACAAAGTAAAAAGTTCTTTGTGAACGCTTTAGAAGTTAAGTTAACACATCTTGAACATGACCTTCTTTTAGAGTTTATGAAAAACAAAGATGTACTCCTTAGTCGTTACCACTTGTTAGAAAATGTTTGGGATGACACAGAAGTTACAAAGTTAAAAACAGTAAATGTTGCGATCAAAAGACTTAAAGAAAAAATAGATCCAACGGGCGAAAAAGAGTACATAAAAGCAGTTCGTGGAGAGGGGTATATATTTTGCTAAAACTTCATGACATTTTCTTTCGTAAATTTTTAATAATTTTTTTAAGCATATTTCTTCTTCTTGGAGCTATTTTTTATTTTTGGTTAAAGAGCTTCTATTTAGAGCAGATAAAAATAGATCTTTTGCACAACATAGATATTTTATCTCTTCAAATAAACCATAATAGTAACTTAGACAAAACAGCCAAAGAAGTTAAAAAGCTTATTGGTTTAAGAGTTACGATTATTAATGGAAAAGGTGTAGTTGTTGGAGAGAGTGATAATGATTATAAAAAAATGGATAATCATAAAAATAGAAATGAAGTTATAGAGTCAGCTTATCAAAAGTATGGATCGATAATACGTTACTCAGACACACTAAATAAAGATCTACTCTACGTCTCTAAAAAATTTATATATGGAAAAAAAATCTACTATGTAAGAATGGCTAGAAACTTAGAGCAAATTAATGAGCAATTTATATCTATAGGTTATAAAGTTGCTCTGTTGTTTTTGATTTTTATGGCGATCTCTTTTTGGGTTGCATTGAGAATTTCTAAACAGTTACAAGACGAAACAAAAGAGATTTTGAAGTTTTTAAACAACTTAACAAAACAAGATAGCGCTACAATGATTCAGTCTAATTACTCTATTGAGTTTGATAAAATAACAAAAATTCTTACAAAAGTTTCAGCAACTCTTCATAAAAAAGACAAGCTTAAACAGAAGTATACAGCTAAGTTAAAATTTTCCAATAGACAAAAAGATGACATAATAGCTGCGATCTCACATGAGTTTAAAAACCCGATTGCAGTTATAAGTGGTTACTCACAAACCATACTTGATGACAAAGAGATAAACCCTAATATTCGAAATAAGTTCTTGGAAAAAATATTTTCTAACTCTAAAAAGTTGACAAATATGATCGATCGTCTTCGTCTGTCTATAAAACTAGAAGCTCAAAAAGATAACTCTACATTTACCAAGTGTGATCTTAAAAAAATGACAGTAACTATTATAGAAGATCTAAAACTATCTTATGTAGGTAGAGAGATAATACTAAATGCTAGTGAGCTAATCGTTGAAGCGGATGAGACTATGTTAAGCATAGCTATTACAAACCTCATAGAAAATGCACTGAAATATTCTCAAGATAGTGTTGAGGTTGTTGTAGATAATAATGCACTAAGTGTTATTGATACTGGTATAGGTGTGAAGATCACTGATATACCTCGTATTACAGAGAAGTTTTACAGAGTTTCAAACAATGGTTGGAATAACTCTTTAGGTGTTGGACTATCACTTGTTAATAGTATTTTAAATATTCATAATTTTAAACTTGATATCCAAAGTGTTGAGAATGAGGGTTCAACTTTTAAAATTTTGTTTTAAAAGTTATTCAATGAGAATATTGGTTGGAACTGAGGAAAGGAATAGATTAACCTACCTTTTTATCTGTTAATCTGCCAGTAATAAACTTATGTAAAACACTTGACATTAATGTTTGGTATGGAAGACCTTCTTCTACTGCGTAAGTTTTTATTGCTTCTAAGTCTTTTGAAGAAATTCTAAGGTTTACACGTTTATCTTTCTTTAGTGTATTTCTAGCGATCACTTTGTGTTTAGCAATTTCATCTTCTAGGTTATCGACAGATTCCCATTCCCCAGATTCAACAGATTCTAAAAGTTCTAGTTCCTCATTATCTAAATTATATGTTTGCATTATTTACTCCTTAAATATTTTTTAGTTAGTTTTCTACTTGGCATGATGGTTTTTAAAAACCTTTCATATTCATTTTCAACAAATGGAATAGCGAAAACATAATCTTCAATTTTAACTATTAATATTTTTTGATGATTATATTCTTCCATATTTGGGTGCTTTACAATGTCTAATAAGTCACCTGATTCAATATGCATAACTACTTGTTCAAAGGTTATATTACGCTCTTGTTTGAGTAAAATATTTTTTTCTTTATTCCAATTATAATATATCATGCAATAATTATATTACAATGTGTGCCTTTTGTCAATTAATATACTTAGGTAAATTATAAGGTATAATAATTTCATGAAAATTATACATTTTAGTGATACTCACCTAGGCTTTAATGACTTAGACATATTAAACGAAGAAAATATTAACCAGAGAGAAGCGGACTTTTATGACTCTTTTACTCAGGTTGTAGAGCAAATTAAAATTATAAAACCTGACTATATTATACACACTGGTGATCTGTTTCATAGAGCTCGACCAAGTAACCGTGCGATCACTTTTGCACTTGAGCAATTCAAAATTATAGACTCTTTTAACATACCTTTCATTTTAATAGCAGGTAACCACTCAACACCTCGTACAAACTTAAGTAGCCCTATTTTAAAAATATTTGAAAACTTTAAAAATGTATTTGTCTCGTACAACCAAGAGTACAAAAAAATAGAGTTTGATGATGTTATATTTCACACCTTACCACACATGAATGACGACACAAAAGCCTTAAGTCAAATAGAGCTTTGTGAAGAGAGTATAGACAAGAGCAAAAAAAACATTATGATGTTGCACTGTAGTGTAGGTGCTTGGTACTTGATGCAAGAGTTTGGTGAGTGGGTCTACCCTAGCGAGAAAGAGTATATTTTTGAGAAAATGGACTATGTTGCTCTTGGGCATTGGCATGGGTTTGGCAAAGTTGCAAAACATGAAAATGTTTACTATAGTGGCTCAACTGAGCGTACAAGTTTAAACGACAAGAGAAACTCTAAAGGCTTCGTAGAGCTAACTTTAGACGATAAGTTAGAACTAGAGTATAAAGAGATAAAAATACGCACCTTTAGCTCTTTTGAAATAAATTGCGATGAGTATGAAAACTCTATTGAGTCTTTAGAAATTGAAAATATTAAAGAGAACATAGTAGAAGTTAAACTAACAAACCTAAGTGCTATGCAGTCTATAGAGATAGAAGCAAACGATATAAAAAAACTTTTTAGTGAGGCTATGAGTGTAACAGTTAAAAGAGAGTTTAAAAAGAGCACTTCAGGCGAAGAACTTTCAGATGTTGAAGCTGTTTCGTTAGAACACTCTTTTTTAGAGCATATGAAAGTAGATAGCGAGGACAAAGAGTTTACAAGGCTAAAAACTAAAGTTCAAGAGCTGTTCACTACTTACGAAGAGGTCTCAAGTGATACTTAGTAGTTTAAAGTTAGAAAACTTCAAAAGCTACAAAACTAAAACCATAGAGTTTGGGCAAGGTCTAATAGGCATAATAGGAAAAAATGGAAGTGGAAAGTCAACCATATTTGAAGCTATACTCTTTGCACTTTATGGTGAACTAAAAGGGCGTGGTTGGAAAGAGACCATAAGAAACGCAGAAGCAACAACAAAAGATGTAGTCTCGATCGAGTTGGTTTTTGAGTTTGATGCAAAAGAGTACAGAGTTCTAAGAGAGTTTAGAGGAAAAGCTTTAAGTGCAAACGCTCACATTTATAAAAATGGAGAACTTGAAGCCTCTGGAGCTAGAGAAGTAACCTCATGTATAGTCGCACTAACTAAGATGTCTAAAGATGCTTTTATGCACACGCTATTCGCTTCACAAAAAGAACTAACAAGTTTAAGCTCACTTAAAAATGAAGATAGAAAGAAGATGATACGAAAGCTTCTTGGACTTGAAAAAATAGACTTTATAGAGAACTTGCTTGTAGAGAAAAGTCGTGAGCTAAAACGTGAAGTAAATGCTTCTGTAGAATATTTAATGAGTAGCGAAGAGATAGGCACAAAGCAAGAGTTAAAAGCTAAAAACATAGTTCAAAAAGGCTTATATGATCAAGAGATAGTCTCAAAGTCAAAAGAATTAGCCGCTTCTGTGTTAAAAGAACTAGAGATAAAAAAAGAGTTAGTAAAGTTACAAGCTACAAAAGAGAGTAAACAGAAACTTTTGAGTGAACTGCAACTTCTTAAAAACTCTATTAACTCAAATGCCACGCAACTAACAAAGCTAACAAGTGAGTTAAAAGAGTTAGAGATTAAACAGAGTGAGTTGAAAAAGTTAGAGCCTATTAAACAGAAGTACCAAACTTTGTTAGAGAGTTTAAAAGAACAAGAGCAACTAAAAGAGTACCACCTAAAAAAAGAGGGACTTACAAAAGAGCAGGTTCAACTAAGAGATCAGTACATAAAAAGTAAAACAGACATAGCAACACTTGAAAAAGAGTGTGAGAATTATGACAAGTTTGTAGTTGATGCAAAAGAGTTAGAGAAAAACATAGCTATTTTGCAAGAGAGTATTTCAAACAGGCAAACTATAGAGAAAGAGTTTCATGCCCAAGTAGCAGGAGAGCAAAAACTAGTAGACGAAACTAATAAAAAAATAGCAAACATACAAAACCTAGGAGCAGGCTCTAACTGCCCAACATGTACAAGACCACTACTTGAAGAGTACGACAATGTTTTAAACTCTTTAAATGAAATAGTGCAAAACAGACATAAAATAAAAATAGATAACTTCACAGCACAACTAACCGAAGTAGAAAAACAAAAAAATGAGTTTGTAGCACTAAAGCAGACAGAAGAGAAAAAGTTTTTGGAGGTTTCTAAGTCTATAAACATTATACAAAGTAAGCAAAAAGATCTAACTTCACTAAGAGAGCATTTTAAAACAGTAGAGCAAAAAGGTTTACAAAACAAAGAAGAACTCAAAAAGCTAGAAGCTTATAGTTACGATGAAGCAAAACACAGACAAATGAAGCTTACTCAAAATGAGTTAAAAGCAAAGTATGAAAATATACTACAACTAGAGACTATGTTAAAAAGGTTTTCAACTATTGAGTTAGAGCTAAAAACTACAACTGCAACCATAGCAGAGCAAAACACTCAGTACAACACTAAAGAGAGCGCGTGGAAGCTTATAAGTTACGACGAGACACTTCATGTTGCAAAAGTGAAACTACATGAAGAGAGTTTAAAACTAAAAGACGAACAGACTAAAGCAGAAGGTGAGCTAAAAGTAAAAGTAGCCTCACTTGATGGTGAACTAAAAACTATACAAAATGCACTAGAACACAACGACAAACAACTCAAAAAAGTTCAACTAAAAAAAGACGATCTTTTAGACTATGACAAAATAAAAGTAAGTCTAGGCGAGTTCAAAACAAAAATAAACTCTAAAGTAGCACCAAGAATATCGTCAATTGCCTCAGAAATGTACGCTACGATCACAAAAGGAAAATACCAACACATAGAAGTAAGCAATGACTTTGACTTCTACATTTATGACGAGGGCATAAAGTACCCGATAGAGCGTTTTAGTGGTGGAGAAGTAGACTTAGCAAACTTAGTTCTAAGAATAGCGATCTCAAAAACTCTAGCTGAGTTAAATGGTACAAACAGTGTAGGGTTTCTAGCTTTCGATGAGGTCTTCGGAAGTCAAGATGAAGCAAGACGCATGGAGATCCTAGAAGCTTTTCACACCATTAAAGAACAATACCGCCAAATATTTTTAATAAGCCATGAAATGGATATTAAAGAGATGTTTGAGATGGTTGTGGAGTTGTAAGATATGAATAAACTAATAGCAATAGATGAAGAAAATATTAAAAATAATATTTTTACAATAAGAGGTTTTCAAGTGATGCTAGATAGAGATTTAGCTGAACTTTATGAAGTTGAAACAAAAGTTTTTAATCAAGCTGTAAAAAGAAATATTGAAAGATTTCCTGAAATTTTTAGGTTTCAATTAACAGTTGATGAGTACAACAACTTAAGGTCACATATTGTGACCTTAAGTTTAGATTCAAAAAATGAATGGGGAAAACATACTAAATACCGATGAAGAAAATAAAAACATATCTAAACTAGATATATTTCGTAAATATAATGGCTTGAAAATCAACACAATGTTAATTGCTAATTATCAGTCGTGCAACGCACTAATATAAAACCTATCGTTCAAGACATTAAGAGTTATTATGAACCTATCTAAATCCCTATACACAAAAGCCATTCAATGCCCCAAAGTGTTATGGCTTAAAAAGTACAAAAAAGAAGTACTAACACCACCAGATTCGTCAGCTTTAGCTATTTTTGAAACTGGAAACGTTGTTGGTGAGTTAGCTTGTCAACTTTTTGCTGATGGTAAAGAAGTTTTGTATTCTAAAAACTATGACGACATGATCGCGCAAACACAACGCTATTTAAATGAGGGTGTAAAAGCTATTTATGAAGCGACTTTTAACTTCGAGGGTATTTTAGTTATGGTTGATGTTTTGAGCGTTGAAGATGATGGTAGCGTTTGTATTTACGAGGTTAAGAGTTCTACTTCTGTTAAAGAGATCTATTTACATGACGCGTCTATACAGCACTATGTTTTAAAAGGTCTTGGCTATTCTGTTAAAAGTACAAACATTGTTCACATAAACAACACTTATGTTCGAGGTGATGAGCTTGAATTAAATGAGTTGTTTTCAGTTGTAGACGTAAGTGCGGAAGTTGGATCTTTACAAGCTGGTATTTCTACACGTTTAAAAGAGTTTGAAGAGTACTTAGAAGACAAAGTAAATGAACCTAATATAGAGATAGGTTCTCACTGTAACAAGCCTTATGAGTGTGATGCTAAAGCGTACTGTTGGAGAGTACAACGACATGTTCCTGCGTATTCCGTATTTAATATTTTTAACCTTGGAAGTAAAAAGCAAGTAGAACTTTACGATCAGGGTATAATAAATATAGGCGACATACCTGAGAACTTTGACATGACAGCTCTTCAAAAACAAAAAGTACAAAACTACAAGTCAAAAACCACATATATAGATGAAGAAAAAATAGAAGAGTTTGTAGAAACTTTAGCTTATCCTATTTACCATCTTGACTTTGAGACATTTCAACAAGCAGTTCCAGAGTTTAAAGGCATAAGTCCATTCGAGCAGATACCATTTCAGTACTCTTTACACATAGAACATGAAAATGGAATGTTAGAGCATAAAGAGTTTTTAGCACAAGACGGAACTGATCCTAGAGAAGCGATCGCTAAAAGACTCTGTGCAGACATTCCAAAAAATGTTACAACATTAGCTTACAACATGAGTTTTGAAAAAGGTGTTATAAAAAGGTTAGCTTCAAGTTTTGAAAGTTTAGCAAGCCATCTTTTAACTATTAATGAAAACATGCACGATCTAATGGTACCTTTTCAAAAAAAGTATTATGTAACGCCTGATATGAATGGAAGCTACTCTATTAAATATGTTTTGCCTGCACTAGTTCCCAAAATGGCAGAAGCGTACAAAGAGTTAGATGGTGTGCAAAATGGTAGCCAAGCTATGAGTGCATTTGCAAACATGACTAAGTTAAATGATGAAGAAAAAAGAAAAATGAGAAATGCACTTTTAGAGTATTGTAAACTAGACACTTTGGCGATGGTTGAAGTTTTGAGAAAATTAAAGAGAGATATTAAATGATTGATTATAGAAAAAAAATAACACTAAACAGAGAGCTGTATCCATTTAAAGACATAACTAGTTCATGTGAAAGCGATCGTGGCAGAATTATATCTTCAGGAGCTTTACGAAGACTACAAAAGCGTACGCAAGTTTTTGCATTAGAGTTAAATGCATCTATACGTACAAGGCTTACACACTCTATGGAAGTAGCACAAACGGCTAGGTTTATAGCTATGAGTATTCTTGCTAAATTAAAAGAGCGTGGACTTGATACTTATGGTTTAGAAAATATGGAAAATGCTTTTATCTCTACCGCTGAAATGACGAGCTTGTTACACGACATAGGAAACCCACCTTTTGGACACTCTGCTGAAGAGACTATTAACCAATGGGTAGAGAACAATGCGTTAAATATATTAAATGATTTTTCAGCAACTACACAAGAGAGTAAAGAGTTAAAAGAGATGCTATCAAGAGATATTTGTAACTATGATGGAAATGCTCAAGCTATAAGGGTCATAACTAAGTTGCAAAGACTAAACCTCTCGTACACACAAATTTTGTCCGTACTAAAATATACTAGAGGTGCTTTTGAAGCCAAACCATTTAGTGAGGACAAACTTAACTACTTGAAGAAAAAGCCCGGTTTTTACTATAGTGAAAAAGATTTTATACTTAAAATTCAAGAGACTTTAGAGGTAAAAGCTGGGTGTAGGTTTCCACTAACTTACATAATGGAAGCGGCTGATGATATCTCTTACTTAACAGCAGACTTAGAAGACTCTGTAGAAAAGGGTATTTTGAGTTTAAAAGAAGTTTATGACATTATTAAAAAAGAGTGTGAAAAAGAGAATGAAATATACTTGTTAGATATTATAGAAAAACAATATGCTAACGCTATTAAAAATGAAGAACCTTACCAATTCAATATGTTTTTTACACTCACAAGGGCTAAACTTGTAACAGCATTGGTGTATTACGCTGTAGATATTTATTTAGAAAATCATGAAGCCATTTTTAATGGTGAGTTTAACTCTTCACTACTTGAATATGATGAGACAAGTGAATATTTTAAAGCTATAGAAATTTTACAAAATGTATCTATAAAATATATTTATAAAAATAGCACTGTACAAACTTTAGAACTTCAAGGCTATGCGATTGTAAATGGGTTATTAAACATTTACAAACCTCTTTTAGAATTAAGCTCAACCAATATGGAAAAACTACTAAAAAATGAAAGAGTACGGTGCTTCATATCGGAGCGGCTTATTAAAAGAGTATCTTCAAAGCAAATAGTGGCATATCAAAATGATGTAGATAAAATTAATAAAGAAGACAAAGAACAGTACCAAATACTTGAATGGTACTACCGCGTAAGACTCATAATAGACTACATAAGCGGTATGACAGACGACTTTGCACAAGAAGAGTACAAAATATTAACAGCCATAAAATAATAGTAAAATAGGTCTAATTAAATTAGAATATTATTGCGTCATATGACGCAATAAGAAGAATTAAGCGGGTAGATCACACTTTTTAGTAAATATACAAAGTGGACAGAAATTAACTATACCAGCTGTAAGAGGTAGAAGACCTAAGAAGAACCATTTAGCTCCATCAAATGCACCTAGATTGATAATTCCAGCGATAACTAAAGCTGCTCCAATAATAATACGAAAAACTCTACAGAATTTTTTAAATTTGTTTACGTTCATAGTTTTGACCTTTATGTTTCATAAATTTGAAACCAATTATAACGATGTTAAGTAAAATTAATCTAAGTATGATAAAATCGCTTTAATATATAAAGGAACTATTAAGTATGAATGAATTTATTTACCCAGAAATGATGACACACATTGGTGTTTGTTCTCATAAAAACCCAAAAAGTGTCTTGCTTGTAAGTGACAACTCAGAGCTTATCGAAGCAGAGCTTGATCGTCACAATATAGAAAAAGTAGAAGTTGTAACAGCTCAAGTTGCGTTAGAGATTATAAAAGAAAAAAGTGACAATAGTTGCGATCTAGTTTTACTAGACTTACAAATGGCTGATCCTGCTCTTTTAGCACATGTTAACCGTGTTTTAAATGATGATGGTATGTTAGTAACAGGTCACACGTCTTTAGACAACATAGAAGATAATAAGTCACTTATTCAAATTTTAGGTAACTACTTTAAAATTGTTATGCCTTTTAATGTTGGTAACAACTCAACACTTCTTTTAGCTTCAAAAGAGTACCACCCAACAGCAGACGTTATTTTACAACGTACTGACCTTATAAATGGACTTAAATATTATAACTGCGATATACACATAGCAGCTTTTGCTATGGGTAACTACGTACGTAAAGAGTACTTAGGTATTATTAAAAACTAATGGCATTCGAGTATGCGATCGCACTCACCGGAGGTATAGCAACTGGGAAAAGTACAGTTGCTTCACTTTTGGCACTTCATGGGCTTCGCTATATTGATGCTGATGCAATAAGCCACAAAATATTAGACGAAAATTGTAAGTTTGTAGCAGACACTTTCGGTGAAGAGTATGTTAAAGACTCAAAAGTAGATCGCGCTTCACTTGGTAGCATAATTTTCTCAAACCCCACAAATAAGAAAAAACTAGAAGATTTTTTACACCCACTTATACGATCACAAATAATTGAACAGAGTGAAAAACAAGACAAGTTTAAATTCCCATACCTTATAGATATTCCACTTTTCTTTGAAAAATCAAACTATGATATAAAAAATGTTGCAGTTGTATACACTCCCAAAGAAGTTCAACTTGCACGTTTTATGAAAAGAAATGGTTTTGAAGAGGAAGAAGCACTCAAGCGTATAGAGTCTCAAATGAACATAGAAGCCAAAAAGAAAAAAGCAACATGGGTCATAGACAACTCAAAAAACTTAAAACATCTTCAAGCTGAGTGTGAAGAGTTTGTTGAGAAGATCAAAGAGCTAAAAAAGGACGACTAATGCAAGTAGCAAAATATAGTGCAAATGGAAATGACTTTGTTATTTTTCACACATTCAATAAAAAAGATAACACTAAACTAGCAAAAGAGCTTTGCGATCGTCAAAATGGTGTCGGTGCTGATGGTCTGATCGTTCTTACTCCACACTCTGAGTATGACTTTGAGTGGGACTTTTATAACAATGATGGAAGCAGTGCAGAGATGTGCGGTAATGGTTCTCGTGCTTGTGCTCATTACGCTTTTACAAATAACTTAGCACCATCTAAAATGAGCTTTTTAACGATCGCAGGTGAGATCAAAGCTAGTGTAGATGGGAACATGGTTGAGAGTGAACTAACTCCTCCTAAAATTCTCGATCGCAACATTACATTTAATAACAAGTGCTGGTGGCTTATAGATACAGGTGTTCCGCACCTAATAACATTTGACGCAGATATAGAAAACTTTGACATAGAAGAGGCAAGAGAGCTTCGTAATAAATATAATGCAAATGTAAATATCGCTCATGTTAAAAATGAGAGTGAAATTTTAGTTCGTACTTATGAGCGTGGTGTTGAGAATGAAACACTAGCTTGTGGAACTGGAATGGCGTCAGCTTTTTATAGAGCCAACCAAGAGAAACTAGTGGGTAGTAGCGCTAAACTATATCCAACTAGTAAAGAGACTTTATATTTAGGACTAAATGAGAGAACGATCACATTTAAAGGTGAAGTAAAAAAGGTTTTTGATGTTTCTTATCCAATGTAATAAGTTCTCTCAATTGATAAACTATAGTATTTAAATCTAAGTTTATCACGAACAATTTCTTTTTTATTTGCATAATTTAAACCTTTCACTTAATGGACACAATGTCCTTTTAATGCTTTTTTTAATAAATCAAGGAACACTTTTGTCCAAATAATGTATATTTACACCATAAAAGGACACTTTACACTTAAGGATAATAATCCAAAAAAAACAAATATTATAAAAATATTCTATTCTGTCATATAATTTAGAGTTATTCTCACTTTAAGCGATACTAAAGGGACATTTTCGATGTTCCTTGATTTGTTACAATGGGTTTAATTACGATATAGTATTCCTTGAATAAATAGTTATATCCACAAAGGAATAAATTGTATAAAGACCGATTAAATAGTATTATTGACTTATCTTTCAACTGTCTATATGAAAAAATAAATGGTGGATTAATCACTATTGAAAACGAAGCTTCACTTCAATTACACCTATCTTTAATAATGAAAAGTTTCGGGGAACAATTTATCTTTAGAAAAAATGAACTATTTTCAATAGAACTAGAAAAGCCAGTAGTTTTATCAGAAGGTACATTTAGCAAAAGCAACTCATTAAAAGCAAGAATAGATATTTTCATCTCAATTGAAAACATAAAAACAAACGAAAAGACCAATTGTGCGATTGAACTAAAGTTTTTTAAAGAATCTAATCATAGAGAGCCAAATAATAGATATGATGTATTTAAAGATATACAAAACTTAGAAAACTATGGTGAGTTTTCAAATTTTGGTTATTTAATAGTTGCAACTGATCATGAACATTATATTTCACATAATAAATATTCAAAAAATACAGCTGACTTCGATTTTCGAAATGATTCAAAATACAAAGCTCATACGAAATTAGAATACGGAACAACCAAGCCACACGGAGAGCCAATTACATTAAATTATAATTATGATTTTTCATGGAAAACCCCTGTAAATGGTATAAGCTTTCTATTATTAGAAGTAAATAGTACTAAAAAGCTATAACAAAACACAGAGACTGTGAAACAATCAAACCCCACAACTCATAATTTTCTAATTCACACTCAATTATAGGCAACTATTTTGCCTAAATTGTACCATAAAAATATTTGCAATAATTTTAGCTGTATGGAGCCTAAA
>WTBY01000041.1 GCA_013138865.1 Helicobacteraceae bacterium
ATCAGTTTAAATTGTAAGTTATTAGATGTTAGGCTTATAGCATTTAATGGTTGTCTCCATTGGTGTGCTATCATACTTATCATCTCCCCCATCTGGGCTAGACGGCTTTGGTGTAAGAGTTGTTGGTTTTGCAGATTTTTTTCTTTTTTAAACTGAATCTCTTCTGTAATATCTTTTACTACAATTAAAATACTTTTTTTATCAGGCATAAGGACAAGATCCATTCTTACATCAATAATAGTATTATTTTTTGCAATACACTGTTTTTCAAATCCAGTAAAAAAATTATTTTCAATTACTTTTGCTACTATTATTTTTGAGGTTTCTATCATTTCTGGAACTGTTAAGCCTATACAAGATTTTTTGTAAAGTTCTTCTCTTGTGAACCCAGTCATTTTTTCATAAGAGTTATTAACTAATAAAAAATTAGATTCTAAATCCAATATTGCTATACCATCTTTTACAGTTTCAAATATATTTTCAAATAAGATTTTTGATTTTTCAAGTTCTTCCACTTTTTGATCTATTTTTTCTTCTAAAGTTACATTTATAAGTGCAAATTTATCTTCAAGTAATTTTCTTTGAGTTATATCTAAAACGGTACCAACTGATTTGAGAATATCCCCCTTAGTGTTATAAAAGTTTTGACATCTTTCTTCTACATACTTAATCTCTCCATCTACAACAATTCTATGTTCTAGCATATAATCTTCTTTCTTTTGAACTGAATTTTGGTATGTAGTTTTTAGTAAAATTCTATCATCTACATGAATCATAGCTATGAAGTTTTCAAATGATGGTTCAAAGGAGTTTGAATCGGTATTAAAAATACGATGAACACCAGAAGTCCATTTTAAAGTATTAGTAGTATGATTTAAAGTCCAAACACCAAAATCAGAGATCTCTTCTCCTAGATCAAAACTTTGTTGCGTCTCCTTAAGTTTCTTATTTAATTTTTGTTGTTTCTCTAAAAAATATAATATAACTAAAAGTATAAATATAAATAGAACAGAAAATTTTATTAATACTG
Source organism: Helicobacteraceae bacterium (assembly GCA_013138865.1). Taxonomy (GTDB): domain Bacteria; phylum Campylobacterota; class Campylobacteria; order Campylobacterales; family Sulfurimonadaceae; genus GLR69. Next base: position 1,031 of record WTBY01000041.1, read on the forward strand.
TATAGTCTTTCTTACTCTCGATTACTGTAGCAACCCAAGTATTTAATATTTTTCTATCTTCTATCTTTGTTGTTGCATTGATGGCCTTATTTAAACTACTTAATAGTAATGGTTCACTTTTTAAAACACCAATGGCAAAATGAAAAGTCTCAAAATTATTTACAATTTTTAGTTTTGTAGAAAAGCCATTTTGAATATGGTAAGAAGCAGTTAATGCTGTAGTAATATAGCCAAAAGCATTCTCAGAATATACAGCTTGTAACGCTGTATTTATATTATCAACTTCTTTGAAAATTAAATTTGGGTATCTTTTTTTTAAATATTTATTAAACCTATTAAACCCTTTTATAAGAAGAACTTTTTTATCTTTTAGTATATTAAGGTCTTGTATGTAAGGTGTATTAATTTTAGTAACTAAAACTATATTATCACTAAAATGAGCCTGTGTAGGATTGTAAGGTATATTTGTTTTAATTTGCGTAGCAATAAGTGGCTTTATGTCACACTTTCCATTTTTTAGGTATTTCAAACTATCAACTTGATTGTTAATCTGAATAATTTCTAGGGGAATTGATATTTTTTTAGAATAAAGATTTAAATAATCAGCACTAATACCAACAAACTTTCCATTTTGTAAATTTTCATAAGGTTCCCAACCTTTTTTTACACATACCGTTAGCTTTTTCTTATTATTCAAATATGTGATTTCTTCAGGCGTGAAGGTATTTAATCTTTCTTTATCATTGTGAAAGATAAATGTATCTAAATCTATCTTATTTTTAGTAACACCCATTACATTATAAGTATCATATATTTTTTGTATTTGTGTTTTATCTATGTGACCTAACTCTTTTGTTTTTAAGTATGCTAATTTTTTTAGTTCATTTGCTTCATAAATCAGAGCTTCTCTTGATTTATTTTGAGAGTTGTATTTTTTTAAGATTAAATCTACAGTTTCATCTATGTGACTAAAAGCATGTTCCCAACCTTTTATAGAAGCATCATTAAAATTTATAGTTCTTTGTTTATTATTTTTAATCTCATCACTATGTGTAAAAAGAATATCACTATAAAAACTAAAGCCATAATCTTTTGGATCAAATATAGTATATTCTATTTGTTTTTCTTTCAATAAATAAGGTTCATTTGAGATATATGCAAGTATTAAGTCTGTTTTTTTATTTATTAAATCATATATATCAAAACTATTTTTTAGTTTAATCATATCCTTAGTAGAAACACCATTTTGGTTCATCATTGCATACATAGAAGCCATAGCAACCGAATCATGATTACTCATAATTTTTTTATTTTTAAAATCTTGCACATTTTGAATGTTTGCATCTTTTAAGGCTAAGATAATTGATGGTGATGATTGAAAGATAGCAGATAAGATGGTGATATCACTGCCTCTACTTTTATCAAGAATAAGAGAAGAACGACCAACACCGTATGTAGCTTTTTTAGATACAACTTCATCTGCTGGGGAGATATTATCATTAAATTTTTTTATTTCAACATCAAGTCCAACATCCGTATAAAAACCTTTCTCTTTGGCTACATAATATCCTGCAAACTGAAATTGATCTAGCCATTGTAGTTGTAGGGAAACCTTTTCTAAATCTTTCGCAAATAAATGATTTAGAAATACTAAGTTTACAATGACAATAAATTTAAAAATATTTAACATAAAACGACCTCATATATATTTTGGTAAGTATATAATAAGTGAGTGTCAGCCCAGTGTCAATGTAGTCTTAGTCCATATTTATACTGTAACCAGTTGTTCGACTGTGTATAATTAAATCATCTGGAAGTTTCTTTCTGAGTCTTTTTACAAGACCTTTAATTGCGTTCTCTGTGAATTCTTTATCTGGTACATCGTAATGTATATAGTTAAAAATATCTTCAATTGTGAATGTAAGGTTCTGATTTTGTATTAAAAACTCTATAAATTTATACTCATTATTTGTTGTTTCTATTTTTTTATGATTATGTAGTAACTCTCTTGAGAGCTTATTATATGTACAGTTTTGTGATAAACTTACAGTACTGTTATCTTTTATACTGAGAGAGAGTTGACTTAAAGCATCAGACACTTGTTTAAAAGAAAGAGGTTTTTGTATAAAGCCTTCTACACCAAGATTTATTAAATCAATAAAATATTTTTTATCATTATATGCAGAGACAACAATAATCTTTTGATGTATATTTAATTTATAAATAGCTTTACTCATATCTATACCATTCATTTGTGGCATTTGAATATCTGTAATCACCAAATCATAATAGCTATTTGTATCATAAAAATAGTTTTCATATTTGTTTAGTCCGTCTATACCATTGACTGACACATCAATATGCGAAAAATAATTTTCAAACATTTTTAAAGCTTGAATACGGGATTCTTTATCATCTTCAACCCCAAATAATTCCATAATATTTCACTTACTCCTAAATTCATAAAAAAAACCATCTTTTTTTAATCCTGATGCACCTTTAGAAGCTATCAAATCATTTTTTACATATTTTTGACTCCATCACTATTAAATTTTGTACTTTTTGTGCAAGATACAAGTTTTTCAGGCAATA
>WTBY01000049.1 GCA_013138865.1 Helicobacteraceae bacterium
AAATACTAACAAAAATCTCTGAAATACAAAATGTTGTCAAGGAGAATAAAGATTTACTACAGATTATCGCTATACTCAGTGCTTACACTCAAAAAGAGTTAGGTTTTATGTGCGAAAGTTGAGTAGAATATATAAAACTTACATAAGGATCACATCATGAAAAGAATGTTTAAAATGGTAGGAGTTGCGACTTTGGCAGTTCTAATGCTTTCAGGTTGTCGTATGGCTCAGATATATAATGTAAAAGATGCTCCAGTTATTGTTAAACCAGCAACTAGCGATCGTGCAATATTTAACGCTATTAATAGAGCTGGTACATCACTTGGTTGGGATATAAGTAGTGTTAAAGATGGTGAAGCAAGAGGTGTCTTAAACATAAGAGATCATCAAGCAGTAGTTTCGATCACATATAATGACAAAAGTTATAACATTAAATATGTAAGTAGTATAAATTTAAAAGCTGAAAATGGTGAAATAAAAAGTAACTACAACGGTTGGGTTCAAAACCTAGAGCGAAATATTAACCTACAAATTTCTGAGCTTACTCAGTAGTTAACTCTCTAAGTGTAACTTCTTACCAACTAAGTTGGTAGGAATGTTATCTACTACACTTAACTCTATACTAAACTTCAAATTAGACAACTGCTCTTTTAAAATCTTTTTAACCTCTTTAGCTGAAAACTTTTTTTTACTCTCTATGGTTATCTCTAAAACTTCATCTCTTACAATTGAGTCACTCTTTTTTACAAAGACTAAAGATTTAGTTATACCTTCAACATCTTCTAAAATAGTCTCTATTTGAACAGTAGAATATCTTTTACCTGAAATTTTTAGAATTTTAGAGCTTCTACCTACTAAAGCAAACTTTTCACCTTCTCGCTCAATATAGTCAAATGTTTGTAAAACTCCATCTATTTGTTTAAAGCCGCTCTCATATAAAGTGCTAGAGACAAATGGCGAAGTAACTCTTAACTCATTACTTTCATTTTGTGAAATTTCTACACTCTCTAACGGAGTCCATAGTTTTTTGGCACCCTCTTTATAAGCTATTCCACCACTCTCTGTTGAGCCAAATAGTTGAATTAGGTTGGTGTTAAACTTACTTAAAAACTCTTCTGCACTGCTAAGTTCAAGTGGAGCTGTTGAACTTACAAATAGTGAATCTCTTAGGTCTTTACTCTCATTAACTCTGTTTAGTGCTTTTATGTAGAGTGGTGTTGTTACTACCAAAGAGTTAGGCTCTATGGCTTCAAGTAAATTAAATGGCAAGAAGTGCTCTTTTAATACAATGTCAATATTGTTTAATATTGGATATAAAAGTCCTACTAAAGCTCCGTAAATATGTACAAAAGGAACAGTTACCACCACTTGTTTTATATTGTACTTTTTAACAAGTTTTGTAAATACTTTTAGCTCTTCTTCTAAGTTACTCTCACTCTTAAGTGCTCCAACTGGTGCACCTGTACTTCCACTTGTGAAGAACATCATACTAAACTCTTCTTTTTCAAACTTCTCTAGTTCTAAATATTTAACACTTTTTTCTAAAGCTTTATTAGTATCATCAAAAAGAATAGACTTTTGTTTATTGTTGTACCTTTTTATAATGCGTATTGCATTTTGCTCTTTTGAAGTTGAACTTATTAGAGCTATGCTATCTTTTTCTAACTCACTTTTGGAGTTAAAGTCATATATGGTTTTAGTTCCATCATCGTTAAGTATTTTTAACTTCATACACTAACCTTCAAAAAAACAAACTTTCTATGTAGGAACTGTAATAGTCCAGCTACTATGAAAATAGAATACCACCCTACTGAGCTATAAAATAGCCATAAGTTTTGATCTGTACCTATAAAGATCATAAAGTGAACTAGAACATTTACAAGAGCGACAGCTATCCAAAATAGTGTTGAACTATGTATGTATAGTTGCTCTTCTTTGCTAATAGACTTTTTAGAAAACTTTCTAGCAAAATACAAGATCATACTCTCTCTTTTCAGGTACGATCGTAAGAGTAAAATAGTGAAAAATAGTGAAAGTAGTAGAGGAAGTACTTTTAAGAGTGAAATATCAAAGTACCATAATATTATAAATACTGCTGGTACATAAAGTAAAGAGAGTAGTAACTTCATAAACTACCTAACCATGCCACCACTAATGTTTAAAACTTCACCACTTATGTAAGTTGCTTCTACACCTATGAAATAAGCACATTTAGCAACTTCAGAAGCTTTCCCAAAACGCTTAAGTGGTATAGCCTTTTTTAGCTCTTTAGTGTTTGGTAAGTTCTCTATCATTCGTGATTCTATGATCCCTGGTGCCAGTGCATTTACTCTTATGTTGTAACGACCAAGCTCGATTGCTAAGGTTTTAGTAAGTGCAATCACACCACCTTTTGAAGCGGAGTAGTTAGCTTGTCCAGCATTTCCACACACCCCTGAGATCGAAGCGATGTTTACTATGCTTCCTTTTTTATTTACGATCATAGTTCTACTTATTAGTTTTGTTACATAAAAGTTCGCATTTAGGTTTATGTTGATCACATCTTCAAACTCATCATCTTCCATAAAGAAGAAAAGTTTGTCTTTTATAATACCTGCATTATTTACAAGTACATCAATGTCTAAGCCTTCTAACGCATCTTTTATAGAATTTTTTTCGCTCATGTTAAAAGATATTAGCTCAGCATTACCAACCTCTTCTAAAAGCTCTTGTGCTTTAGCTTCATTCGAGTTATAGTGAATATAGACAAAAAAACCATTCTTAGAGTATTCACGAACGATCTCTTGACCGATCGAGCCAGTTGCTCCAGTCACTAAAACTTTTGGCATATTAGACAAACTTTGCCTCTTTTAGAACTACTTTTACATTATGCTTTAGTAGTAAATTAATTGTTAAAAAAATAGTAGATCCTCTTTATAAAGTAGCTAGTATTTTATCAAAACTAATTTAAAGTATAGAACTTATTCCGTTTAAACTTGTGTGCTTTAAGGGGATACTTACATAAATGTTTTCATAAAAGCACTTAAGTTCTATTAATGGGAACTTTGTTATAATAACTTCATGAGAATAATATCAAAAAAAACTCTTAAAGACTTCTATATGAGCCCTCAATATTCAGATAGCAAGAATGCTTTAGAAGCTTGGCATAAAGAAGTTTTAAAACTTGATTGGAATACTCCAAATGAGATTAAAGAGATGTACAAAAGTGCTAGTATTATTGGAGATGAAAAAGTTGTCTTCAATATTGCTGAAAATAAATATAGATTAATAGTCACTATAAATTATTATGCAAAGATTGTTTTCATAAAGTTTATTGGGACGCACAAACAGTATGATAAAATTGATATAAAGGATTTATAGATGCACATTAAACCTATTAAAACCAAAAAAGATTATAGTGATACACTTCTTAAAATTGAAGCTTTAATGAGTGCAAAACCAAACACTCCTCAAATGGATGAACTAGAAGTTCTTAGTACTTTAGTTGAAGTATATGAAGAACAATTTTACAAAATAGAATCTCCAGACCCAATAGAGGCAATAAAATTTCGAATGGAACAAGAAGGTTTAAAACAAAAAGATTTAGTTACTATTGTTGGAAGTAAATCAAGAGTTTCTGAGATATTAAATCGTAAAAGAAAGCTTACTATTGAGATGATACGAAATTTAAATAAAGTACTTCGTATACCAGTCGAAAGTCTTTTTTTAGACTACAAAACTAACTGTGCTTAAATGCTAACAAACTTTAATGATAGTTTATACATTAAGGTAGAACACACTTAAGTAGAGAACAAGGAAGTGTGGAAGTACCTAGCTTATGTAAACCTAGCCTCTTTTAAAAGTACTTTAATAGCTTTAATATCTCCATCCATTCTGCGATCTTCTAGGAGTGGTTTAACTATAGTCCTAATTTCATCATGAATATTTTTCAAATGAGGTGACACCTCAGCAACTCCTCGAATATCTACAGCTTGTGCCATTCCTAAAAAAGCGATCGAGAGCATGTTGTGTAAGTCTGGCATCATCTTTTCGAAGTCATTTGCAGCAGTTGTACCCATAGAGACTTTGTCTTGGTTTAGTGACTCTGTTGGGCGTGAGTGAATCGATGCAGCTGTTGTGTTTTTGATCACATCTGCACTTAGTGAACTTAGTGAGATCTGCATAGCTTTAAAGCCATGAAAAAATGGCTCATTAGTTAGTTTTAAATTCTCCCCTAGTCCACGGTTAAACTTATGATCAACTAAAAGTGCAAACTCTTTGTCAAGCAGGTCTGCTAAGTTAGCAGCACATATTTTAAGTGTGTCCATAGCGTGAGCAACATAACCGCCATAGAAGTTTCCAGAGGTGTATATAACTCTATTTTCTCCATCGATCAAAGGGTTGTCATTTACCGAGTTGATCTCTGTCTCTACCCAATTCTTTGAAATATTAAGGTTGTCTCGTATTACGCCTAAAACTTGTGGAGCACATCTCATAGAGTAAGTGTCTTGAATGTTTAAGTCGTTATCTGCAAAGAACTTGTCATAGCGATCGTCTCTACCGTGAGTTAGTTTTGAACCCTCTATTTTTCTTTTTATATTTTTAGCAGCTTGGATCTGTCCACTAAAAGGTTTAGACTCATGTACAAAGTCACTAACTGGAGTATCATCTCCTAGTAAAACTTCAAACATACCTGAAACATACGATTCCATAGAGTCTAAAATAACTTCAAACTGCTCGATCGCATTCAGAGCGATCGCACTCATGATCGTAGTTCCATTCATGATCGCTAATGCTTCTTTTGGCTTAAATGAGTAAGGTGTTATATTTAACTCGCTATAAACTTCCATAACATCTTTAATCTCACCCTTATAGTAAACCTCTCTCTCACCTGCGATCACCGCGGCTATGTACGAGAGAGGAGTAAGGTCTCCACTTGCTCCAACTGATCCTTGTGATGGTATAACAGGAATAATATCTTTTTCAATTAACATTTCAAGACGATGAAGAAGCTCCATTGAGACAGCCGATCGTGCTTTTGAGAGAGAGATAGTTCTCATAATTACAGCGTAGCGACAAACTTTATAGCTTAAGTTCTCCCCTATTCCACAACCATGAAAACGAAAAAGGTTAGTTTGTAGTCTCTCAGCGTCTTCGTAACTTACATAGTTCTTTCCACTAGAACCATAACCCGTAGTAATCCCATAAATAGGTTTACCATTTTTTATAGACTCCATTAAAAAGTCATGCGTATGCTTTATGTGTGTTACGAACTCTTCATTTTTTGAAATCTCTAAACTTTTAGTTTCTATTATCTCTTCTAAACTTACTCTTTTCTCATCTACTATTAACTTCACTTCTTCTCCCAAAAATCATAAAAATTAAACCACTGTTGTGGGTACTCTCTTAACACGTCTTCATACACTTTTACATACTCACTTAAAGCACTTGTAATCGCTTCACTCTCTTTTTTAGTTTTATCCATTGTTATAGTTGAATGAATAACTCTGTACTCTCTAACACCAACTAGGACTATAAAGTACGCCAAAAGAGGTTTGTTCATTTTGTAGGCTATTTGAAAAGGGTTTTTATTAAAACTAGCACTCTCACCTAAAAACTCAATACTTTGTGAGCCTTTCTCATTTGCAGATCTATCAGCCATCATCACAACACTCTCATTTGCTATGAGAGCATTTGCGATCTGAACAGAAACGCTAAGCATTCCCGAATTTAAGTCTATTATGTTTATGTTACTATGAGTCTCTAAAGTATTCTCTATACTCTTAATACTTTGTAGCATCTGCTCTTGCATAACTATATGTATTTTCTTTTCCACTATACCTGAAGAAGCACTTGCTGCCCAGCCACCAAAATGAGAGAAGAGCATTATTAAGCCCTCTTCTACTCTTCTCTTGTTCTCTTGTTGCTGGGCATACATAAACTTATAACTTGAAGGATCTACTTTAGAGACAAAGCGGTCTACCATTGTAATCGCAAAAACTCTTAAGTGCTCGTAGTAAACTCTACTGTTAAACTCTAAACCTAAATGATCATAATAGTTATGTAGATGTTTTTTAGTAGTTGATCCAAACAGAAAGTAAAAAAAAGTAACAGGATACATAAGGTAGTAGATAAACTTATAGCCAAAGATCTTGTATAGATTAAATACTAACTTTATGCTCCAACCACTTCCTCTTTGAGTATTTGCCACTTACTAACTCTTTTTGAAAAACATAAAACTATTAAGAATTGCTTTTGACCACTTGTAAGCTAAGATCGGAACGTGAACCCACACGATCGACATTGTGTCATCAAACTTTTTAAAGTGACTTACTCTCTCTTCTGGTGTTGGGTAGTAACACTCGATCACTACCTCTTTAATAACGCCACCAGCGTCAGCGTGACGGACAATAACTTCCATCTCCCAGTCGTAACGAGAGGTTTTAATAGGTAGCTCTAAAATAGATATTGGGTAAATTCTATAGCCAGAGAGTGAGTCGCTAATCTCAAAGCCTGTGTCCCAACAAGCCCACATGTTACTAAACCATCTTCCAAACTTACTTCCATTTGGAACGTGTTCTAGATCAAAGTTTCTAGCACCTATTATGATCTCATCACCCTCACAGATCTCTATAAGCTTATGTGCTTCACTAGCTAAATGTTGTCCATCACCATCCATACTAAGAACAGAGCTAAAACCTAACTCTTTTGCTTTAGCAGTCCCACTTATGATCGCAGCACCCTTACCTCTGTTTTGACTATGTCTAAGAAAAGTAATTTTGTCTTTTTCGTACATTGAAAATAGATCTTCTATAGGCTCATCTGAACCATCATCAACAATGATCACATCATAACCATGCTCTTTAACATCAAGTGCAACTTCTTTAATAGTTTTAGGGTTGTTGTAAGTTGGTAAAATTACTACTATTTTATTTTCGTTGGAGTTATCTAAAAAAATGTTACATCCTCTTTATAAACTAAAAGTATTCTATCAAAACTAATTTAAAATATTACAAACTGTCATATTTTCAGAGTAAAAGTTGTTTTGTAGCTATACTGTTTTATCTAGTTGGCGGTTAGAGTGTTTTTGGTTATGTTGTGAAGGAGAAGGTGGGACAGGGTCAGCCTTTAACAGAAGGATATAACAACATGAACCAAACACTTATGATTGTTATTCTTTTACTTCTTTTGGAAGTAAGAGTCTATTAAAAGCCTAAACGAAGAGTTGGTAGCTCTTCGTTTTTGTCCCAACTGGTGTAATTATAGCAAGATATTAGTTGAATTTATAATATTAGAAAAAAAAGTCTATCTTAATCTATTTACAATATTTTTACCAATATCACTAGAAAGTGCTTTTACAACTTTGCTAGTACCACCAAATAAAGTACTTCTTTTCAATAAGTGTTTACTTATTATTTCTTTGCTCTCAAGATCTTCTAGTTCATAGAATATTTTCATACCCCTTTTTGGAAATTTCCATGCTTCAAGTATATCTATCTTAATCAATTTACCATGTTTACTAACATTAGATATATTTTTAATAGGTTTTATATTTATAAAATATTTATTAAAATATCTTACGAGTGCATTTTCAAATAAAATTATATTTTCCCTACTATTAACCAATTTACTTTCAACTAACATAAAATATTGCTCCTTAGCATCTGCCTTATTATCTGGAGTTTCAAATTTATTTACGGTTGGTTGTTCAACTATAGTTTCTGTAAATAAAGAATTAAATTTTTCATGATTAAGTATATCACTGATAAGTTTTTCTGTACCAAAAACAAAGTGTTGTTGCATACTTCTACATGCTGAACCACCAGAAAAAGAAGAAGGATAAGGATGAGTTGTTTCTACTACTATGGACTTTCCATTTGATGATTGTAACACCACACTATACTGCCAATAAGCATTTCTCATATCTGAACTTGCATAAATATGATTTAAATATATTGTAATAATATTATTTGAATCATCATCATCATAAATCCCTGCCTTAATTAACTCATCTTTTAAATTTCTTCGTATAAAAACATGATATGGCTCACCTGTATGTGTAGTAATTTTAGTAAGTAGTCTACAAAATGTTGTATGTTGATCTTTACCTCCATCAGAAGATAACGCTAATTTCATTGTTACATTATTGTCCTTTAGCAACTTATACTTAAGTTTATTTGTAGGATCTGGCATATAATCTTGAACTACATGATTTGAACATCCACTAAATAATATTCCCATTACAAACAAAGTAACTATATAAATAAGTTTCATACTACCTACCTTACTGCACAACACGAGTCTTAACTTGTGTAAAGTTGTACTCGTTCAACTTACTTGACTCTGCACTTGTTGCTGCTACTCTAAACTCATACTTTGTTACACTTGTTAAGTTTTTGATCGCACCACTTGCTTTTGAAAACAGCTCACTGCTCCAACTCTCTTCACCATCTTTTCTGTACTGAACTATGTAGCCACTAGCTTTACTTACAGACTCGATTGTAACTTGGATCGCGTTTGCATCTCCATCACTTAACTCAAAGCTTTTTGGTGCTAGTAAGATCCCTACTGCACTTGGTGCTTTATTTAATGGAAAACCAGAGCCTTTTAATTTTTCTAGGTCTCCATCAGCGTGTAAGTTTACAAAAGTTGCTAAGTTTGAAAGTAATTTTGTTAGCTCTGCTTTTTTTACATTTTTATGTTCTACCTCTTGACTTGTTCCATCGCTTTGAGCTTTTATAAGTGCATCTTCGTACTCTTTTTCTGCTTTTTGAACATCTTTAAGTGAGGGTGTTGGGTTTTTAAAGTCTGCGTTAGCAGTTAAGGCTAAGATGATCTCTTTTGTTAGTTCTGCTAATTCATTGTCCTTAACTGTACTAAAGTTTGTTAATGCTTTTCTCATTTTTGATCCTTTTTCTTAAGCTCATTCCCTAACCAAGGGCTATGAGCAGAGTTTTAGTGCTTCTAATTTCAAAATTATGAAGTACTATTTGATTATTTCAATACTCTAATGAGCTATTGTAGTATTGAAATACGCCATTTCAACTCTATTATGTGTCATTTCAATATTGAAATGACACGTTGTAGTATTAAAATGAGATAAACTAATATTGAAATACAAGACTTCAATATTAAAATGCTCCATTTTAAAACTACAATAGAGTGTTGTAGGTTTAAGTTATGCCAATGTAATGTTATTTATGGAGGGTCTTTGTCTTTAAAGTGTGATTTTTTAGTAGTAGTTAAGCTTAGTTTAGTAGGTAGGTAGGTAGGTAGGTAGGTAGGTAGGTAGGTAGGTAGGTAGGTAGGTAGGTAGGTAGGTAGGTAGGTAGGTAGGTAGGTAGGTAGGTAAATCGTGACATTTTCAACATTAAGCCTACCTTGGTTTTTAATTTATTTGAAATTATTATACACAAAAGAAGTGAAAATAGGTAACTTTTACTACTTGAATTAGCGGTAGCTTAACCAAAGTATTACAAACTGTCATATTTTCAGAGTAAAAGTTGTTTTGTAGCTATACTGTTTTATCTAGTTGGCGGTTAGAGTGGAATGTGGTTATGTTGTGAGAAATAATGTAGCTTCATAATTCTTTCAGAATTAGAAGTGCTAAAATTCTATTCATAGCTTTCAGCTAAAGAATGAATTTTGGCAAGGTGGGACAGGGCCAGCCTTTAACAAAGGATATAACAACATGAAACACACACTTATGATTTGTTGTTCTTTTAAATTAAATTATTACTTAAAGTTTATATTCTTCTAAAAAGTCATTTGGTTTCAATACTTTGATATTTGATTGCTTAAAACCCTTTTTATCTCTTGTTATAATTACATCAATATTAAAATATTCTGCACTTGTATATATTACACTATCTTCAAAATCTTTTCCATTATTTTTTAATGCTTTAATTAGGATATTTTTATTTACATCTGCTATATTAAAAAGTTGCAACAATTGTTCAATTATTTCATCTGCTTTTGATTTTTCAATATTTTTATTGATTAGATAGTATATTGTAGTGATACTTGTAGCACATAAAAAAAACCACTTATTTTATCTGATTCTATCATTTCAAATATATCTTTAGCTTCATTACAAAAAGCTTCTCTTTCTAATAATAAATCTAAAACTATATTTGTATCAAGTAGTACTTTCATAAGTATTTAGTTTCTAAATAATCTTTGTAATCACTTTTATTAATATTACTATTTTTCAAAGCACCATATAAACTATTTGTAATATTTTCACTTGACTTTGCTGTATCTTCTATTTTTGTTATCTCTTCATTGTCTAATGGAAACATTATAAACTCAATCTCTCTATCAATATAACTATTTGGTATATTGATAGTAAAGCTATTATGCTGTGGTCTTATTACTTCTCTTAACATTTTATTTCCTTATAAATTGATTTTAACATAAAAATCATACCGCTATCATTAATACTTTATTTTATATGACTATACAATACACTACTGGAGTATCCAAATCCTTCTTATTTATTTTTAATAAACTCATACCTTACCTCACTAACTTTTTTACTCTCTTTTTTAACTATTATAGATCTTGTGTTCTCTTCTGTTTTTATGTTGTATACGATCACATCTTCTGGAAAAATAGGTGCTATAAATTTAGCTACTTTTATTTTACTTACTTCATCTTTTAAAACAGATGCAACTATGTCAATGAGTAAAAAACCTGCTAAGAGTGGTTGTGTTGGAAAGTGTGCTTTAAAGAGTTCATGTTCACAACTAGCTAGTTTAACACTCACTTCATTGCTATTTTGCTTCTTGATGGTGAAGAAATTACTTAGAATTACACTTCCTTTAAAATTATTCAGATTGAGTTATATGCTTAGAGTCTAAATATAAGGTGTCAGGACATATATCTTGCTCATTTGGCCATGTAACTGTTCCGTACTCAACAAAAGCTTGTTTAAAATACTCAATATCTTGAAACTCTTTAAATACTCCAAAGTCTAAAAGATTTTTACAGTCGTAAATAGCTTTTTCTTCATTTTTAAAAGTTAGAACTAATGTGTACTCGTCTGTCGCAATAACCTCTTTTACTCTAGGGTTCATTACTTTAGTGGCTCAATTTTATATGGTTTTTGACCATCAACTGCAAGCTTCCAATCCGCCATTAGTTCATCTTGATGTAACTCTACCCAAGCGACCAATAGTTTCATTTTAGAGTTAGGTAACTTACCTTCTAGCACTTTACCATTTGGTATTTCTAAAATAACTTCATCATCTTGATACATAGCATGTATATGTGGTGTATGATGTTGATTATTATCTTTATAATACATATAAATAATTATTCCATAAAACATTGATAGTGATGGCATAGTATTCCTTTTTAATAAGCTTGTATTATACTTGATGTAATTAACAATGTCAAACAAGTTTTTAGTAAAAATAAAAATAGTTGAGATATAATTATTTGAAAATAACAATGGATATTTATGAATAACTTTTTTGAAAACAACGACACCAAAACAGCACTTGAAGCACAGTATGAAGCACAGCGTATAGCTTTTGCTCCGATCATTTTTCAAGTAGCTAAGTCTATGAGAGATCTAGGTTTACTAGAGGCTCTTTTTGAAAATGAGAAGAGTGGTTTAAGCGTAGAAGAGTTGGCAACCATTGTTAAGCTTAGCAACTATGGAGTTCAGACACTTTTAGAGACTTCACTAAGTGCAGACATAGTAAAGCTCAAAGATGAAAAATACTTCATAACAAAGACTGGCTACTTCTTACTAAAAGATGAAATGACCCGTGTAAACATGAACTACAACCACTATGTAAACTACCAAGGTCTCTATTACTTAGACGAAGCAATAAAAAAAGAAGAGGCTAGTGGTTTAAAAGTGTTTGGTGAGTGGAGTACCATATACCCTGCTCTTTCAACTCTACCAAGTAAAGCTTCTAAGAGTTGGTTTGAGTTTGATCACTTCTACTCTGACTCAGCTTTTAGCCAAGCTATTGATCTGATCATAGACGCAAAACCCACAAAAGTTTTAGACATAGGTGGAAACACAGGAAAGTTCTCGATCGCACTTGCTAAAAAAGAGAGTAGTGTTAAAGTTACGATCGCAGACTTAGCAGAGCAAGTAAAACTTGCCTATGGAAACATTAAAGAGGCTAACTTAGAGAATAGAGTTGACTTTAAAGCGTTAGACATTTTAAAAGATGAAACAAGTGTGCCAGAGGGCTACGACATAATATGGATGAGCCAATTTTTAGACTGCTTTAAAGCTGAGGACATAGTTAAAATACTTAAAAAAGTGAAAAAAAGCATGAGTAAAAACTCTAGGATCTACATAATGGAGCCACTATGGGACAAACAACGCTTTGAGACTGCGGCGTACTGCATTATAAACACCTCCCCTTACTTTACAGCTATGGCAAATGGTTACTCTAAAATGTTTAACTCCAAAGATATGTTAACGTACATAAAAGAGGCTGGATTAAAAGTTGAAAAACAACTAGATAGTGTTGGACTTTGTCAAAGTGTTCTTATTTGTAAGTAGTTACTTTAGTACTTCATAAGTTGTATCAAGTGCAAATTTAGGGGAGTTTACAAAACTATTGTTTTCATCCCATACATAACCGCTTAAGATCGAGATCACTTTTTTTGTTATTTTGTCTGACTTTTTTGGTGAAAATAGTATGCTTTGGAGTCTTCCATCGTACCATGCATTTACATACTCTCTAAATACATTTATACCTAACATCATATAATCTTCATACTCTTCTTTATAGTTAATACTTTCTCCTCTAAGCTCTCTTATTACTAGTTCAGCTGCTTTTGCACCTGACTCGAAAGCTAGTGTCACACCTGAACTAAAGACTGGGTCTAAAAACTCAGAAGCATTACCGGTAAGTATGTAATTTTTATCAAACATCTTTTTAACAGCAGCAGAGTAGCCAGAGATCGATCCTACATCTACAATTCGTTTAGAGTTTTTGTAGCGTTTTGAAGCTGTATGGTTAGAGTAAATTATATGTTGCCAAAACTCCTCATCACTCATGTTAAAGCTCTCAAAATACTCCTCTTTACATACAATCCCCACTGAGGTAGTCCCATCACTAAAAGGTATGTTCCAAATCCACGCTTCATTGTCACCTACTATGTCTACAAATATATAACCATTTTGTTCACCTTCAGGTCGCTCATCTTGATCAACTCTTGCAAAAACTGCTCTTCTACTTGGTAGGCTTGAGTCACACTCAAGATCTAATAGTCTTGGTAGAACTCTTCCATAACCAGAAGCATCTAAAACTTTTTTAGCTTTGTAGAGTTTTAGAGTTCCATCTAGCTCTTTTGTGCTTATTATATTTTCACTCTCATCATATGCAACTACTTCTACTTCAAACTCAACGTCTGCACCTTTTGAGATCGCATCATCTATTAGAAGTGAGTCTAACTTCTCTCTTTTAACTTGAAAAGAGCTACCCCATTTTTGTCCTAGGTTTTTAGAGAAGTCTAGTGCTACAAAGTCATCTTTCTCATTTCTAAAAGCAACACCACCTTTGAACTGAAACGCTCCACTCTTCAAAGACTCTAACATATTTGCACGCTCTAGTAGCTCATTACATCTTGGTAAAAGAGACTCTCCGATCACAAAACGAGGGAACTTCACTTTTTCAACAACTTTAACACTAAAACCATCTTGTACTAACGAAGCGGCTGAGATCGATCCTGATGGACCTGCACCAATTATGAAAACATCTACTTCTATCATTTAGACTCCTCTTTAAATACGATCGTGAAACTACCCGTAGCTACCTCTTCTACCTCAAAACTAAACTGTTTCATATTTGAGAGTTCGACCTCTTTTGTAACTTTTATGTTGTAAGTGCGATCGTTAATAGTTCCCAATAACACTACGCTCTTAAAACTACTTACAAAACCAATAGCCACTTCCTCGCTAAAAGCTGAACTAGCTTGAGCTGAGGCTTCTGCTAACATACTAAGAGTTGGTGTAGCTTCAAACTCACAACGAACTACTACTTCACTCTCACTTTTACTTAAAATCTCTTTTGCAAAAAGGAGTGGTTCAAGGTGTGGTAAATTCAAAGAGTTATCTCTACTACTTGAGCTTTATCTTTTGCTATGTTTATCATCTCAATTAGTGAGCTTGGAAACTTTTGAGAGTTAGAAGAGCTTAGTTTATGAGTTGCTTCTTTAGTTGTAACTCTAACTTTTAGAGCAACACCCACTTCTAAAAAGTCTACACAACTATTTACTTGTTCTATATTTTCAACATTTAGTGTCTCTGTAGCTATAAGAGCTAAAGTGTCACCATCAAGTGCTTTGATCGCTCCTGCTTTTAAAATATTTAACGACGTACTATCTCCACTTGAAATAGTCATTATTTCACCCTTGTTTGAGTTTAACATGGACAAGTAAGAGATTGCGGTGTTGTAAACTGAGTTTTGAAAAACTGTTGGGCTTATCTGCTCTTTTGAGCTTAAGCTATTTAAAATAGTTGCGATCGCAGGTATTTCACCAAAGCTACTTCCATACACTATTCTCTCACTTTTAAGTGAGATCTGATCTGCTAAGTAGATCGCTATTTTAGCAGCTCTTGTAAGACGACGTCTCGTAACCATTTTCGGAACTAACTCTTTTGTGTTCAACTCCTCGATCGCAGTTGTGCCATAAACTAATAAGGAGTCTAAAACTTCTAAGTTGATCTTCATTTTACTTTTCCAAAAATTAATGAACAGTTATTTCCACCAAAAGCGAAAGAGTTACTTAAGACATACTCTACACTGCACTCATGAGTTTTAAATGAGAAGTTTAACTCTTCATTTTCTGCTTTTGTTAAGTTAGTACTCATAGGTACTCTTTGTAGTTGAATAACTTTACAAGCTACGATCGCTTCTAATGCTCCAGCAGCTCCAAGTGTATGTCCAGTTATAGACTTTGTAGAACTAATATAAGGCTTATGAGGAAAAATAGTTGCGATCGAATTAGCTTCTGCGGTGTCATTTGCGATCGTACCTGTTCCATGTGCATTAATATAGTTCACTTTAGATGAGTTTATATTTGCTGAGCTTAGAGCATTTTGCATAGCCATTTGTGAACCATTAGTATGAGGTTGAGTCATATGAAAAGCATCACTACTATACCCTACTCCGCAAAGCTCAACACTATTCTCATTAGGCGTAGTCTCTAAAAGTAGACAAGCAATTCCCTCAGCGACATTCATACCATCTCGATCGATGTCAAAAGGTTTACAAGGCTCACTTGAAAGCACTCCTAAAGACAAAAAACCACCAACTGTTGTTTGACATAAACTATCAGCACCAACAACTAAAGCATTTTTATAGATCCCCTTTGAGAGAACTTCATGTGCGTAACCTAAAGCATTTGCACTAGATGTACAAGCAGTTGAGAAAGAGAGATCATCATAAAAAGTAAAATGTTGTTTCAACTTATAAGCGATCGCATCTATGTTATGTTCTTGTGGTGTAATAGTTTTGTAGCTTTTAGTTTTAAAAAATATTTCTTCAGTTTGACTCATTCCACCTACTGATGAGCCTAAGATCAGAAGAGTTTCACTAAAGTCTATAAGAGAAGAATTGTCTAAAATATTTTGACATTGAACAAGTAGGTTTTCATAAAAGCTTTTTGGACTCTCTATTTTACCTATTGCAGGAGTTGCATCATAAGAATAGTGTTCATCTTTTTTTATACCAGTAATACCATTACAAATATTTTTAAATAACTCTTCATTACTCTTACCTGCACAACAGATCGAAGAGCTAGAAGTTATAAAAACTTTATTTTTTATTTTCATTTATGTATGTTAAAAGGCTTTGTACTGTTGAAAATATAGTCTCGTATTGTGAAGAGTCACTAATTTTAACACCATACTCTTTCTCGATCATTAAAACTAGCTCTATTGAATCAACAGAGTCTAAACCTAAACCATCATCTCCAAAGAGAGCTTCACTATCGTCAATTTCATCTGCACTAATATCTTCTAAATTTAAACTTTTAATTAACAGTTCTTTAAAATCATCACTATTTATCATTAATAAATTCCTAATTTTTTGTGATAAAGTTTATCTTATTTATGCTAAAAATAACCAAAAGTAAGGTAGAGTTATCGTATTTTAAATCAAGGAAAATAGATGAAATATATTTTAATAAGTATAGTAGCAGTAGTTTTTATGAGTGGTTGTTCAAAAAAAGAGTTTAAAGACAACTTTCACAATGTAAAAGATGGAACTAAAAAAGAGTGGCACAAAGCTAAAGATGCTGTCTCTGAAAGTACTAAAGAGTTTGCAGAAGGTAAGTAATCACTTCTCTTTACTCTAAAATCACTGATGCCTTAGTTGATGATGGTTATATCATTATTACTGATGCACTCAGCGATCAACTATCTACCTCACTTAAAGAACTAGCAAAACAAGAGAGTAACTTCACAAAAGCTGGAATATCTAGTAGTTCTAACTTACACATTGACACTAACAAAAGACGTGACAAAATTAAGTGGTTAAATGAGGACTCCAGTGCACAAAGTGAATTTTTAGCTTTTAGTAATGGCTTAAAAGAGTACTTAAATAAAGAGCTATACTTAGGTCTCTCATATTATGAAGCGCATTTAGCTATTTATAAAGAGGGTGATTTTTACGAAAAACATTTAGACTCATTTAAAAACTCTAAAAATCGTGTAGTAACAACTGTCTATTATCTAAATGATGAGTGGAGTAAGGACGATGGAGGTGAGTTAGTTATTTATGATGAAAATAGTAATATTTTAACAAAAGTTTCACCATCTTCTAATACTTTAGTAGTATTTTTAAGTGAAAAGTTTCCACATGAAGTGTTACCTGCTAAAAGTAAACGATACTCAATAGCAGGTTGGTTTAGAGTAGACAAATAGTATTTTAACTATTTGCTTTAGCTTTAGCCTCAGCGGCAATTCTCTCTAACTCTTCTGTATTTTCCATAATTTCTTGTGTTATTTTGTAAGAACAAAACTTAGGTCCACACATTGAACAGAACTCTGCCTCTTTAAAAACATCTTGAGGAAGAGTCTCATCGTGGTACTCTCTAGCTCTCTCACCATCGAGTGCAAGTTCGAACTGTTTTTCCCAGTCAAAAGCGTAACGAGCATCACTCATTTGATCATCAACATCTCTAGCACCAGTTCTACCTCTAGCAATGTCCGCCGCATGTGCTGCTATCTTATACGCAATAATACCTTCACGAACATCTTCTGCATTTGGAAGACCAAGGTGCTCTTTTGGAGTTACATAACATAACATACTAGCTCCATGCCAACCACCAACAGCAGCTCCGATCGCAGAACTTATGTGATCGTAACCCGCAGCTATGTCAGTTACAAGTGGACCCAATATGTAAAAAGGTGCTTCATGACAATACTCACGTTGAATTTTCATATTACGTTCTATTTGGTTAAGTGGTACATGACCTGGACCCTCAATCATAACTTGAACATCTTTTTCCCACGCTCTTAATGTAAGTTCACCTAACATTTTAAGCTCACCTAATTGTGCATCATCACTAGCATCTGCTAAACAACCTGGACGAAGTGAATCACCTAATGAAAGTGCAACATCATACTTTGCACAGATATCTAAAATTTCATCATAAGCTGAGTAGAAAGGGTTTTCTTTATGGTAGTGCATCATCCACGCTGCCATAAGGCTACCACCACGACTTACTATTCCCATTTTACGTTTTGCAACTTTAGGCATAGTCTCTAGTAAAAAACCAGCGTGAATCGTAAAGTAACTCACACCTTGTTTTGCTTGACGCTCTAAAACTTCAAGCATAACTTCTATGCTTAAGTCCTCTATTTTGTTACCAACATCATGTAAGATCTGATAAATAGGCACTGTTCCTACTGGTATTTTAGAGTGTTTTATAACCTCACGACGGATTTCATCTAAGTCTCCACCAGTTGAAAGATCCATAACTGTGTCAGCTTTATAGTGTTGAGATACTTGAACTTTCTCAATCTCACCCATAACATCAGAAGCTAAGGCAGATGATCCTATGTTAGAGTTAATTTTACACTTTGTTGCAATACCGATAGCCATTGGCTCTAACTCGGCGTGGTTAACATTAGCAGGAATGATCATACGTCCACGTGCAACTTCACTTCTTACGAACTCTGCATCAAGCGCTTCTGCTTTTGCTACATATTCCATCTCTTCAGTTACAATACCTTTTTTAGCATAGTGCATTTGAGTTCTAACTTTATCATTTTCTCTTTTTTTAAGCCACTCTGTTCTCATAAATATCTCCAAAATTAGTCTGTAATTATGTATAGTCTGTTATAAAATTTTTGTATTATATTTAAGTTTATATATAAACACTCTTATAATCGCTAATTAATGATAAAGTTAATTAAAGGCTCTAAAGTGTATACTTTCGTAACACTTTTAAAAATAAGGTTTTTATTGAAAGACTTAACACTAATTCTTTTAGCAGCAGGTAGTTCAACGAGATTTGAAAACTCTGTAAAAAAGCAATGGCTCAGAATAGCTGAAGAGCCACTGTGGAGTTTTGTAACAGACAACTTCGATAAAACTCAATTATTTGAAAATATTATAATAACAGCTCACCCAGATGAAGTTACTTTTATGCACAACTACACTTCTGCAAAAGTTATAGAGGGTGGTCAAACACGCCAACAATCACTAAAAAATGCTCTTTCATATGTAAAAACTAAGCATGTGTTGATAAGTGACATAGCAAGATGTTGTATAGATATAGAACTTATAAACTCACTTATACAAAACCGTGACAAGGCTGAGTGCATAGTTCCTTTTCTAAAAGCTAATGATACGATCGTATATGAAGATGAGACAATTGACAGATCCAATATAAAACGTATTCAAACTCCTCAACTCTCTTTAACATCTGCACTCATTAAATCTCTTCACACTAAAGAAGAGTTTACAGATGAGAGTAGTGCGATCGTAGCAGCTGGTTTTAAACGCTACTTTATACAAGGCTGTGAAGATGCACATAAAATTACTTACATTCAAGATCTAAAGCATATTAAGTGTCTTAGAGCACCATCAAACACAACACTTGTTGGAAATGGCTTTGATGTACATGAGTTTGAAGATAATAAAGAGATGTTCTTAGGTGGCGTTAAAATAGAGTCTGACTTTGGCTTTAAAGCACATAGTGATGGTGACGTTGCTATTCACTCTTTAATAGACGCTCTTTTGGGTGCTGCTGGTATGGGAGACATCGGAATGCTATTTCCTGATAATGACAACCGCTATAAAGGTATAGACTCTAAAGAGTTATTAGCACTTACTGTTTTAAAACTACACCAGTTTGGCTTTATTATAAATAATGCAGACATTACGATCGTAGCTGAGACACCTCGTTTAGCTAACTATAAGGATGAAATTAGAAAAGTTTTAAGCAAAATATTAAAAATAAAACCTATTAAGTTAAATATCAAAGCCACAACTACTGAGAAGCTAGGCTTCGTAGGTAGAAAAGAAGGAGTTGCAGTCATGTCAAATGCTACACTAAATTATTATAATTGGATGGAAAATTAAATGAGAGTTTTAATTATTGAAAATGAAATATACTTAGCTCAAAGTATAGGTTCAAAACTAGACGAAGCTGGTTACGCTTGTGTTATAAGTAACTCGCTGAAAGAGTCACTTAAAGATACCTCTTACGATGTAGTTTTACTCTCAACTAACATTAGTTCAGAAGAGGTATATCAAGTTATAGATATTTATAAACACTCTGTTGTTATTTTAATGGCTTCATATATGAGTAATGACACAGTCTCAAAACCTCTTCAAGCTGGTGCAAAAGACTATATTTTAAAACCTTTTATGATCGAAGAGTTAATAAGAAAAATAAAACACTTTAAAGACTTTGAACTTCTACGTGAAGAGAATGATACTTATAGAAAATATCTATCATTTAGTTTTGATAATATGCATAAAGATCATTCATTTGAAGCACTAGAACAACCTCTTTTTGTTCACTCATCGTACCAAAAGCACTTAGATGCATATGCATTTAAATATGCTGCAGCACATAATAAAAATCTTCACTTTATATCTCTTTCATCTAATAAGGCTCACGCAGATATAAAAAAAGCACCTACTAACTCTATTTTATATATAACTGACTTTCAAAATATAAAAAAGAGCGAGAGAGAGAGTTTTTTTAAACTTATAAACTCAAAAGAGGTAATCGTATCTAGCACTGATCCGATCGAAGATTTAGATTACGATATTCTAAAGTTTAAAAGCGAGAATAACATCTTTGAAGAGGGTGAAATTTTAACGATCGAAGAGTATGTAAAGTATATAGTTGCTAACCACCAAAGCAAAATACCAGATACAGAGCTATCTAAGCGTTTAGGAATTTCTCGCAAAAGTCTGTGGGAAAAACGTAAAAAATATGGAATGTCAAAGACTAAATAATGTCTAATAATAGAACACTATATATAGATAAAGAGGCTATCTCTGCTCTCTCGTTAGTAAAAGCTGGGTTACTTAACCCAGTTCAAACAATTATGAACAAAAGCCAAACACTCGACATTATTAAAAATAGAACTATAAATGATCAACTATTTCCATTCCCTTTTATTTTAGCTCCTAAGGGAAAAAGAAACGAGAAGATACTAACAAGCACTACTAAAGGTGAGGTTTTAGACCTTATATGTGAAAAAGAAAAAGTTGGAGAATTAATAGTTGAAGAAACTTTTGAGATAAATCCAAAAGAGAGACTTCGTCAAATTTATGGAAGTGATGATATGGCTCATCCTGGAGTTGCTTCTACAAATGCCAGACTTGGTAAATACTCCATAGCTGGTGAATACACTATAGATACAACAGAACTAGAGTCTTCTAAGAGAAAAATAAAAGAGGCTAAAAAACGTATTCATGCTAAACACACTACTGCTATTATGATGGCATCTAATCCACTACATCGTGCACATGAACGTCTTATACGTCAAACTTTAGAGAAGACTGACTTAGTCGTAATATTTTTATTAAAACCATATAATAACTCAGGAGTCGAGTACTCACTAAGACATACTTTATTAAAGTATTTTATAGATAACTACCTACCTAAAAATCGTGTTATTATTGTTCCATTAGTAAATAGCTATATATTTGCTGGTTATAATGAAGTTATAATAGACGCAATAGTCGCTAAAAACTATGGTTGTGACACTCTTACAATTGGTCAAAATCATGCAGGAATAGGTCTATATTACGATCAGAATTCTAACAAGTCTATTATAGATCGATTAACTGGAATAGATATAGACATAGACATAGCAAGTGAATATGTTTACTGTAATGAGTGTACAACACTTGTAAGTACACAGACTTGTCCTCATGGACAGCATCACCATATATCTTACAACTCTGACTCTATTTTAGAACTTCTGAAACTAGGTCTTCTTCCACCTGCTGTTCTTATGAGAAAAGAGCTTTCAGCTATGATCCTCTCAAGTTTCTTTCCTGATAGGTTTAAAAATCTTGAAAAACTATACTATGATATTCTTCCAGCTACTGGACTTCTTGAAGAGCATAGTGAAAAAGATTTCTATATAGAGCTTATGCACCTCTACCAAACAACATCTTTAACTTAAAAGGTAAAATTAATGAACTATTTTTTTATAACAGTCGGCTATAGTGGCCTATTTCCAAAAGCACCAGGAACTGCAGGATCTTTTGTAGCTCTACTTATAGGTATACCTTTTTTAGCATACTTTGGATCACAAACATTTTTTGGTGCTGCTGTTTTACTTGGAATACTTGGTGTAAAAGCTATCGATAAATATGAGCTAAAAACAGGCACTCATGATGATAAAAAAATTGTTATAGATGAGTTAGTAGGTTTATGGATTGCTCTCTCGATCGCACCTGCATTTTTCAACTATGACAGTATGCTAAATTTTGAGAAT
This sequence comes from Helicobacteraceae bacterium, assembly GCA_013138865.1. GTDB lineage: Bacteria > Campylobacterota > Campylobacteria > Campylobacterales > Sulfurimonadaceae > GLR69. The sequence goes on from WTBY01000049.1 coordinate 21,935, forward strand.
GGTATGCTTATTCAAGTTATACTTAGTTTTATTCTGTTTCGTATTTATGACATAAAAAAGCCATCTATTATAGGTCGTATCGATCGTAATGTAAAAGGTGGAATTGGTGTAATGGGTGATGATGTGATCGCAGGTTTTGCAGCGGGAATTACTACTGCCATTATCTGGCAAATTATTTTAAAATTTATATAAAAACAGTATTGCATTAAAAGCTTGATTTTATGTAGTGGGTGATACCTGCTTCTTAATTGCTAAAAAAGTTAAAAACTCCTCTATCTCGGTTTTAGCCATATTTATGGAATGCTTTTTGTTATGAAAAAAAATATAATGTTTCACCCAAAATATATAAGTTTTTTCAGTAGAAATACTGCAATGTTTAAAACGAATTTTGTCACGAACCATATCCGATAATTTTTTCTTAACACTCATAATAAACTCCTTCACTAAAGGAACAAAGTGTATGTTTATTACGATAAAGCACAAATAAACGAACACTTTATTCATATATCGCCATTTAAAGTCTTAAATACACACTCTACTTTTAAGAATACTAACAATTTTTCAACTAAAAGTTTAAAAATATAATAAATTGTCATAAAAATGATAAATAAATCAATATTCTATATATCCGTTTATTTTTATATCTAAGTATCACTTGTGCTATAATATTCGTTGAATGAATAGTTATACCACAGAAGGGATATACTTAAAATGGAAACAAAAGAATGGGTAATGATAATATCAGCCATAATAGTTGTGGTGGGATGGTTTATTAATAGCTTCCTAAATAGAAGACATGAAATCTCAAAAAAGAGACTTGAATATAGATTAGAAACTCTACATTCTTTTTTGCCAGTTTATTTATCAATTTCTTCATCTTTAGAACCATTTAAAGATGATAAAGAATTAAATGATAAAATTATGAATGCTAGAGTCAATTTTCAACTATACGGCTATCGAGATGAAATAATACTATTTCAAGATTTTGTAAATGCAATAGAAAAACCAGATATTAATAAGGTAACAATTACTGTAAATAAATTAATAAAATTAACAAGGGATAGAATTAGAAATGAATTAAAATTACCTAGTTTTGATTTATAAAAAAAGTATAACAAAAATGAAGAACATCATAAATGGACAAGAGAATGCACTTAATGGAAAAAGGGTATAATTAATAATATGAATTGAGCCCTCTGAACAATTAAGCTAAATATTTTAAATCAACTTAACCTCTTTAAAACCAACAATTAGCTAAAATAAATATACTAAGAGGCCAAGTTTGAGGGATAAATATGCAGTTAAGTTTTTTCGATCATGCTATGAAATATCAAGGTGGTAAAAAGAGTACTAAGTTTTTAAATGAGATGAGTGAGATAATACCATTTGAAGCAATAGAGAA
>WTBY01000053.1 GCA_013138865.1 Helicobacteraceae bacterium
ACATCACTTCTTATTGACTCAGGGCATCCGTCTGACTCTCTAATGATATGCTTCATATCTGTGATTAAGTCCTCTATTTGTGCTAACTTTGCTTTCAATATTTCAGTTGTTTCTATTTGCATATCACACCTCCCATTACTTCGTATAATTCATCTCTAAAGTTACCCATCAATAATGAGTTAAACATTATTAGATTAGTTACTTTGAACTTCTTGGCTAATATTGCAACGTGTGATAGTGTTATCTTACAAGCCTTTTCTGATACTGTCGGATTACCAGTTCCTATTATTCTTACTGTTTTCATCTTCTTTTCCTTTAGTCTTTGATAGGAATAGTATAGCAAGTTATTGACCATAAAAGCAAGATATTATCTATAATAGTATATTAGTGTTACTTTTTAACTCATATACTCATCAATAATCTCGATACATTCTTTTAACCCAGTAGCAAAATAAACAGCATATCCTTTGTCTCTTAGCTTTTGATGATAGTCTGATTGTTCTTTTAAGTGCTTATCTTTTTTTAGTGTTTTTCCATCTTTTAAATATGGTGTTGTTATTTTTAACTCAATCATAAGTGCGTGGTAATATCTATTTGACTCAAATATTGTTAGATCAACAAAGCCACGGTTATTTACTCCATGAAGCTTCTTGATTCTATTTGCTTGACCTATTGAAAGTTTTAATCCTGCTACTGCATCAAATCTGTATAGAACTTTTTTATATTTAGTTTGCAAAAATTCAGATACATCATCCTCTAAGTCTTTTTCGAGATATTTTTTCATCTAACCCTCACTAAAATCATCAGCAGTTAAATACTCACAACTAAATCCGTTCATAATGAGGTCGTCATAGATGCATTGTCTAGCTTCTGCAAACTCTGGTACTATTGCAATATTCCCTACTTTATCTTTATGCACATTTAACCAAGTGCTTCCTTCTCGCTCTGATACTGTGTATTTTCTGCTGTGCAGTGTGATTTCTCTCATGCTATCCTCTCTCTATTATCATATTATTTTTTATATTTAATCGCATAGTTTTCAATTTACTCTCTTTCTTTTTTATCCCTGTTTGTGGCATTTTATCTATTATGTAATCAACTATTATTTTACTATCTCTTGCTAAATCAACCGTTGTCAGGTCTGATTCAAAGGTTGCCAACTCTTCAAACATTTTACTCGTTAGCTTTGCATTTTTTAGTAATGGTTTCTCAAATAAGTATTGAATTTGTATTATTGTTGAGATAGCTTCTATTGAATAGCTTTTATCTGCAAAATAATTGACCGCACTTCTCCATGCTGTATCTGCTAGATTAACAGCTTCAACGTATTTATCTAGATGAAGTCTAGCACTATTTTTTAGAAACTTATTTATGTGCTTATCCATTCTACCTATTGGTGGATATTTCTTTTTATCTTCATCACTGTAGTTTGACAGAAGTGAACCTATCATACTTGAAGCGATAACTGCGTTTTGAAGTGGTGTCATATTATCCATTTTGTGCCTTTTTAAATGCTCTTATAGCTTTCTTGTCGTTACAAATCACATCACTTGCTGTAAATGTATTGTTAATCGTGTCTTTCCTTGCATCTATGAGCTTGAATAGATATTCAGTTACATCTTTACCAAGTTCTTCTTTAATTGTGTATAGGCTCTTAGAATAAGCTAGTAATTCAGCACTACTTAACTCTACTATTTTAGCTTTGTGAGCTTTTATTTTCTGCTGGATTGGTTTGGGTAGTTTTTCTAATATCATTTTTCTAACCATTCCTTTTTTCTTTTAGAGTGCATACTTGCAAATCTATACCCTATTTTAATATTTAGATTTTTTACAGTTTCTTTATCTACTAAATCTTTATTGTGACGTCTTGATGCTCTAATGCACTCTAAATAATCTTTTTCATATGTATATAATCCAACGTGTTTTGGAACTTCATTTTTTATTATTTCAATTACTTCTCTTGGAGCTACAAAATAGAAATACTCACAATATTGTAAATAATTTTTCCACTTCTTATCTGAGCGATAATCTTGCTTTGAACTTTTTACTTCATATATTATTATTTTATTGTCTTTGGTTATCTCAAACACATCTGCATAATATGTATTTTCCCAATAAGCATTTAAAGGAAGTCCAACCTCATCTACAATCATGTGTCCTTTAAGCCCTCTTCTTTGTATTATTGATGATTTTATTAAGTCTGCTATTTTCATCTACACATACCACTTAAACAAAATCAAAATACTAGCCACCGCAAAAAGAAGCCCTACGCTCTCAATACGATACAGTATCTTTTTCTGCAACTTAATCATCTCGTGAAGACTTGGTGCATCTTCTTGGATTTTCTTTGTTATTTCGGCTTGTAGTAGTATTGCTTTTTCTAGGGTTTTTATTTCTGTTTTAGTCATCTTTTTTCTCCCATTTGTTGCATGAAAAGTCTTTATTTGGAAAACATATAGTCTCTTCATTCAATGCATGCATACACTCATCTTCTGAATACCCATTTGATTTATTAAAATATCTACAACTATTACAAGTTCTATCTTCCATTAGTAGTGCAGTCAAATATGAAAAATCTGTCGTTTCTATATTTGATGTAGCTAGTCTAGCTACTAACTCATTATGATTTTTTATAGTCATCTTAACCCCTTCATAATTTCAAGTAATTCTTTATTGTATTCAACGTAATCCTTTCGCATAACTTTTATATGTTCCTCTTGAGCTTCAATAAATTCATCAAGATCAAAACATACAAGTAAACATATCCAGTCTCTTACGTCTCTACCCATTACGTCCTTTGTTATATTAAATGCTTTAGCTTTACACATTATTCTTACTGATAGCTTTTCATCATTTAGCTTTTGGTGTAGTATTGTTCTGCTTATAGTCATTTTTTTATCCTTAGTCTTTTTGTAACATCGTTTGATATTTGAAGTGCATCATCGCTACTATTTTCCAAAGCTTCTATAAAGGCTTGTAGCTGAATATTTCCATCTTGATAAGCATTGATATTAATAATCAGTAGTTTTGCGTTTCTGTGTGGCTTAACTGTATTTAAAATAGCTAAGTCGTTATCTTTAATCATTGCATCTAATTTTATCTTGTCTATAAGTTCATTAAATTGAATAGAGAGTCTTTGAGAGTCTTTAAAAACTTTATCATTTATCTCTCTAGCTAAATCAATTAACCTTTTTGCTTCTGCTGAATGAACATCTTGACTGTTTGTCTCTTGACTTCCAAGTAGTGCGATTAATAAAGCTTCTTTTTTCTTAAACTCTATTCCAATAGTGGCTTGAAGTGCTTTTTTATAAGAGCCGTATTTATTTATAACTTCTAATGCTAATTCTAAATTATCTTCATTGTCTGATACTTCAAGAGCATCCATTAAATTTCTTGCTTGATTAATCATTTTATTTTACCAATCTCTATTGCAATATCTTCTTTTGAATAGCCTTTTTTAATCATAAAATTATATGTTGTTTGTTGAGCTTGAGATAACTTCTTTTCTTTAGCTGTTGGCTTCTTTGCTATTACTTGCATATTCATAGTGTCAAACTTATTTCTAAGTGCTGAACCGCTCAATACATTTTTTCTCCAAAACATTCCATCTTCAGTAGAGTGAATCCATTTTATACAGTCTCTTAGTTGTTCAACTGTTCTTCCATCAACTCTTATAGCCAAGTCAATATCTTTAGCCCATTTATCTAAGTTAGGTTTTTTATGATTAGGATTTATCTTAAGTATATGATTTAATAGATACTCAGCTAATCGAAAACTGTCGTCGTAACTTTTTGAAGTTATGATATTCTTACTCTCTATCTTCTCTATCTCTTCTCTATCTCTTCTCTTCTCTGTGTTACAGTCTGTTACTTCATCGTTACACTCTATTACATCTATGTTACATTGTAACTCTTTTTTAGCTCTATGATTTCTGACTCTCTCTGCTGACGCTGTTTCAGAGCCTATTAAAGTTAAGACTGAATTAATAATATACTGATTTTTATCAAGCTCTTCTATCATCTTATGCTTTGCCATGAAGTCTATTGTTACTTGAACATTTATAACATCTTCATCTAAGATCAGTGATAATTCTTCTGCTAAACTTTCCTCAACTTCATCAAAAGTTATTATTCCATCTGTAGGAACTGATAAAAGCATTATTTTTTGGAATATAATTACATAAGTGTCTCCACCAGCAATTTTTCTAAGCTTTTTTATTCTTACATCTTGAAAGAAATCTATCTTTTGTTTTAGCCAAAAGTATTTCTTTGTTTTTGCCATGTTGTAACCTTTGTTACGACCTTAAAATAAGTAAATCTGATTAATGAGGGTCGAAGTCATAATCAGTAGTCTGTATTTACTCTAACCAAAGGGCTTACGAGATGTAAACCCAAAAGTCCCTAGAACTTCGACCCTCTGGTTAGAATAAATGTGCTTCGTAATCTTAATTGTTATCCATATTATAGCGTAACTATATAAATATTCCCTCCTGAGTCTCGCATCTAAAGAGGGAATTGCTAAAAAACTTGCTTAAGTGATGAAGCTGAAGCTTTCGCATTTGTATTGTATCAAATGTTTGCTATAATACCACATCGCTTCTACTTTTTAATCCTTTAGTCGGGCTTGAAGCGTTACTCCCGATGTCTAACATTGCATCAACCTCAAATACTAACCAGTTTTTCATCTTTCTGGTTAGAGTACCATTTTATTTTGTATTTCTTTTTAGCTACCACATACCCTTTTTCATTGATATGTAGTATTACTTTTACGTTATTGTTGTGGCTTTTGCTCATATTGTACTGGCGAGTTCATGCCTTGGTTTGGTTGTTGATAGCTTTGTTGTTGAGGTTGATTATATCCACCTTGTTGATTGTTTTGCTGTTGTTCTTCTTGTAAGAATAATTTGAACTCTCCGTTCCAGTTAGGTGGTATAGAGTCAAATTCTCCGTGAATAGTTACTTTCCCATCTTGAGATGTTATTTCATTTGCATAACCTAATGTTTTCCAGCTTGTGCCTGTTGTGTTATCTTGCTTTTGATATGTTTTCGCATAGCTTATTTTGAATTTTCGCATTTTATTTCCTTAGTTAAATTTGATGATTTGCTCTACTGCTTCATCGTCTGTTAATTCTACACATATATCTATTGCTACGTTATAGAACGACTCAAAATCTATAGCGTCCATTGTATGAAAACTTATCGATTTTGTTACTATAAAAGGATCTCCTATTAATGGAATGATAGTCTCGTAGTATCCAGCCCGATATTTAACCGCTTCATGGATATTGTCTACTGACTTGTAATGTTCTTGATTGTAAAGAACTGCATTTAGTAAAGCCCAGTATTTCTTATGAAACTTATATGATCTTCTAGGTTTATATTCAACATAGATTTCATCCCCCTCTTTGATTTTAAGTGTAGCTTTTACGCTCTCATCATTAAGTGGCATAAAACCTTGTTCTATTCTTTTAAGAAGTAGCTGCATCTTCTATCCAAAGTAAAGCAGCATCAAAATTAAAAGCAGCAAGTTCTGATAATCTATTTATCCCGAATTGAGCATTGAGTTCGCCAAGCATAAGATTTTTACTTGCAATTAAATTGCTAATCTCTGATATTTGAGAACTGTCTATAAGCTCCATGTTTGCAAAGTCTTGACCACGATATACGTTAAGACCATATCCAAATAATGCACAACACTTAACCACACAACGCATGATGGAAGTGTTAATATCAAAAGAAGTGCAAGCATTGACTGTACGCTCTCCTTTCTTTGTGGTATAGCTGTATTGCTCTGTTTTCATAGCTTTATTGATTGAGTCAAGAACTGGCATTATCATCTTTTGGGTTTCATCTTCAATCGTTACTTCTACTTTTACAAATATACCCATAGTGCTTTCAAAGTATGGAAGTTGTTCTGAGTTTTCAAGCACTTCATATCTAGCTTTTGGATACACTTTTTTAATACCATCCCAACAGTCCGACCATGATATATAGTTTTGACCTTGTTTTGAAGATGTTATATTTCTTACATCAATTATTGATAGTGTTTCAAATACTGTTTTTTTAGTTTCCATCTTGAATCCATTTTACGTTTGGAATTACACCTCTGATTATCTCGTTTAAAAGTAATTGATTATCAGTGTATTTATCTATAGCTTTAAGAGTTCTAGCTATTTCTTTTTCACGATTTTCAGCATATTTTTTTACTTTTTCTTTATGAAGTTTTTTAGCTAATTCGTTAGCTTCTTCCCACTCTTGTTGTTGTTTTTGTCTCTCAATCTCTTGCTGTCTTTCTCTCTCTATTCTTTCTTCTTCTGCAATTTTATCACGTTCTTGTCGTTCAATTTCTTGAACTCTTAGCATCTCATTAGCTTTAATTTCTGCATTTTGTCTATCAATCATTTCTTGTTGTTCTCTTTGTTGTCTAGCAAAATCATCTTGCTTTCTCTGAAATTCAGCTTGTTGTTTTGCAAATGCATCTTTTTCATCTTGAAGTTTTTTATCTTCTATCGCTTTTTGTTCACGAGCTTTTACATCGGCTTCATCTTGTATCTTTTGAGCATTTTCGACTACTAACTGATTATCAAACATTTGTCTCATTTGAGTCATTGAAGCATCATAAATTATAACCGCTTCATCAAAGAACTCTTCAAGTATCTCTTGTTTTGGAAGTTCTGCTAAATCTATGACCTCTTGAATCACTTTTGAACTCTTAGCGATACATTCCATAGGATATGATTTATAACGGTTTAGAAGTGCTTTAATGTTATCCATACGAGCTTCTTCTGCTTCTTCTGCTTCTCTTTGCTTTCTTGCTTCGTTGTCTTCTACTATTTTACGCTGAATAAGTAGTTCTTGCTCTTTGTTCTTAATCATAGCTTGAAATTCTTTAGCAATTCCATCAACATTTTTTCCATAATCAAGTGCTGGTTGCTTTAACTGTTTGCGAGTTTTCTCTATGCCAGTTCTTGCTTTTACAAAAGCCTTGTGACCTTTTAGAACGAATTGATATTGTTCAGCTACTATATCATCTTCTAACTCTGGATTGATTGTAGGTATATCACTATACTCTTTCAAAAGCGATTCTAAATCCGTTGTACTTACTGGATATTTAATCTCGCTTAAAACTATCTCGCCTTCTACTATTTCCGCTTCTATTGTATTTTCATTCATCTTAATCCCCTTTAGTCTTGGATTGTAATTTTTTAATCAAATTTTTATCAAATTTAACTGACTCGGCTTTCATTTCTATATTTAATACGCTATTCTTGCTATGGCAACTCGATAAAGTTTTATTAATGTTTTTATCAAGTAAATCTATTAAGTGATATAATTCTTCATCTTTCATCTATTCTCTCCCCATTTTCTATTTTGACTCGAGCAGTATTCTGCAACTAATATTAAAAATGCTATTGATAGTATTGTTATTGTTTCAATCATTTTTTCCAACCCTTAGCCTTAAAATAAGCATCTGTTGGCTTCCAGTCATAAGAAATTGATTCAACTTTATCAAATTTAAAACCATTCTCTTCTTGTCTCCAGTAGCTACCATCACAACTTTTACATAAAGAATCTTTACCTCTGCCATAGTAGCATTGTCCGCAACAAATACAAGTTCTCATTATATTACTCATTTTTAAGCCTTTAAATTCATAGTGTAGTTGTATATTTCTAGCCATGCAGTACCGATTAAGTCGTCTGTTGTTGATTCGATAGGCATATCAAATAGGTTCATTAGGTCATTGTGCGTTGAGGTTGAAGCAGTTTGTTTTTTACCTGCATCACTCTCGCAACTTACAACACATAGTCTTACATAGTCTTTTAGTGAGTACCCTATTCTAAAGGCTGATGCTTTCGCCATTTTGTGAGTTTCTTCTGTGGCTTCGAAGTGTTTTATTTTAGGCATCTTCATCTTCTTTTAGAAGCTTGATACCACCTTTGAAAAGTTCTTCTAATGTGACCTCTCTTCCAACTTCTTTACTAAACGCTTCCGCTATTTTATGAGTTAATTGCATCAGTTCAATCACTATTTCTTTTGGATTTCCATCCATTTCAATATTTCCGTTGTCGTTCTTTATCATCTTTTACCCCTTTAGTCTTGGTATGTAAAAGTATAGCTTTAAGAACTTAAAGAACAGCTTAAATATAGCTATAATAGTTATATTTTAATTATATAAGCTACTCATCAATAACTAATATGTTCACTTTGATTCCATTTAGTATAGCACCACTTATCATTTCGTATATAGGAACGTAAGCATCTCTACTTTCTTGAACCATCTTATTATTTATATTTAGATTAGCTACTTCTCCTAGGAGTATGCATCCATCTGTATCCTCATCTGTGTTTCCAGTGTGAATATAAACCCATTCAAAGTTAGGTACATTTTGAAGCCATAACATACCTTTGTGATTAGAGTATCTCTTAGCGTATCTCTGAGTCATTCCACCAGCATCTCTTAGTTTTACTTCATAGTTTCCCATGGGTATGCGAGTTTTTCCATATATTTTGGTTTCGTGATAGGCATCTTCCATAGTAAAGCATTTAGGCTCGTTATCAATATGAAAAGTTCCGATAGTTCCTTTGTCGTCACTCATAAATCTTTTAAGTATAAGTTGCATATAAAATTCCTATTGTTAAGTATGGAGTGAGATTAAAAAGTGTTATGTAGATTTTAGTTTTAAGGTGGTGTCGTTGTACTAATTTTTGAAGTGGTATATCGTCATCAAAATCATCTGTTATCGAGCTATATAAGGCTATATAACTCCAGATAGGACTATTAGGGTACTCATGCTTTGAAATACCCTTATAGTGCTTCATTACTTCACTATTTGTACTTTTTGATGTGAAGTTATATAGTTGTTTGTAATAACTCCGATTGCAGTTAGAAGAATACCACTCACTAAAGCAATGATGATACCGCTTTTAATTTGTTGTCCGGCTTCAAACTTTTTATTTAGTTTGGTAATCTCATCTTCTTTTGAGCTTATGATATGTGAATTAATATCTTTCTTTAAATCTGCAAACCCATCTGCTACTTGTACTCTCATCTCGCTAACCTCACTTTGGATATGTGCGAATTTTTCAGCACCCCTAGCAAACTCTTCTTTATTTTGTTTTCTATCATCTTGAATAGCTTCCATTATTTCGCTTTGACCTGCTTTCAATTCTGTAATAATTGGTAAGTCTTTTACTCTTTCGTTGAGTTCGTCTCGCTCTATAATTTGCTGAGGTGTTAAATCTGGCACGCTAAGTCCTTTCTTATATTATATCACTTATTTTTTTAAAGCATCTACGTTTTTGTTTAATATGTGTAGTTTTATTAGAGTTTTATTGTCTAGTATATCGCTGTTTGTAATTACTATTGTTTTTCCTAGCTTATAAACGTCTCCAACACAACCGCTGAGTGCTAGTGTTGCTAAGATTAATCCTAGTGCGAATATTTTCATTTGTTATCCTTTTTTCTGTGCTTATTCCATGCAAATATACCACCGATTTTTAGTCCAGTAAGCACACCAACTCTTCGCCATCCACTTACACCCAATACACCCATCGCTTCATAAAGTAAATTATCGCATACACTTCTGTCGTCTTTGTATCTGATGCTATATAGATAATCATGCAACACGTATCCGAGAACAGCTAAACCATCTTTAGGGAATATCCATTGTAAAAGTGAAGGAATTGAACCAAGATCGCTTTTAAAACCAATAGGAACTATAATCATTTCATCTATTGGCTTTGAATAGTAGTGAAGCTCTGATAGTGTAGTTCTGATTGTTCCCTCTTTTGGAAGTCTCAAGTCAACATGGTCTTCTGCAAAGTAACTCATAACCAACCTACCTCAATTATATATAAAATAGCAACTAGCACTAATAATCCGTTTATTATAAATACAACTATTTCGTGTTCTTGCATGATTTTAAATTATAAATCTCTACCAGCTATAAACAAGTTATCCACATCTATCTCATTAAGACCTAATGCGGGTGCTAATAAAGCTATAAAGCTACTATCTCTAGTTAATGTAGGAGACATATTAAACTCATCCTCTGCATCTTCATCGGTCTTTAGTAATGCCTTAAAGTCTTTCCATTTAGTGATTTCCTTTAAAGATCTCATGGCTTGTAGTTTAGTAATAGATGTTGGAATAGATGATGTATAGTTAGCATCTATCTCTTCTTGGGTCAAAGCTACTACTTCATAAGCCTTGTAGTACTTACCATCTATTAACGATGCATCTAACTCTGCGAGCTTATGAGTTAGTGGTTCATAAGTAGGGATAGTAGACCCAAATACGTAACTATGATCTAGTATTTCTATCGTACCATCTTTAGGTATCGACATCTTCTTGTATATGATCTTGTCTAAATTAGACCATGTGCTTGTCTCTAACGTGTTTCTATTTACATACATGTATTATCCTTACTTTTTATTTAACGAAGCTTGTAGGCTTGTCATACGGTCGCCGGTAGCCTTTAGTATTACTTTACTCTGCACCGTTTGCGAACCTGTTGAGTCTATTAAGTCATCGTATGTTCTAGTTGTTGTTAAAGTTGGCAAAGATGCTGTGCCGTATGTATCACTAACTAAAACTGCATCTACAAATCCACCACTTATCTCAAAGCTAGGTTGTGCATCTACTGCATAAGCTCTTGAAGGTATCTCTCCTGCTGTTGTAGATGTTGTGTCCATAGAGTATTCTCTTCCAGCAACTTGAACACTTACAATAGAGTCTGTTTGAGAGTCTGGAATATAAACATTGTCTCCTGATACAGCAATAGTAGTAGTAATTACTCCTATATCGGCACTAATAAAACTACCAATCTCAACCATTATACTAGGATTAGATATGTCAACTATTGTTACTCTTTTTGTGTCATAACCAACCACATATGCAAGTGTACCTGATATTGTTATGCTTGATATATAATCAAGCGTAACACTTGATATAGTACTTAGCTCAACCATTGCACTAGGGTTAGATATATCAACTGCTATTATTCCATCATATGTAACATCTGCTATATATGCAACATTGCCTGATATTGCAAGACCAAAAGGGTCTATAGCACTAGGAGGGATATAGCTGTCTAACTGAACCATTGCAGATGGATTTGATATGTCTATTGAGTTGATATGGTTCCCTACTTGTGCAACACTATATAGAACTGTCCCAGATATAGCTATACCTTTAAGGTTTAATGTTGTTTCATTTGTGAAACTATCTAATTCTACCATTATACTAGGATTAGATATGTCTATTGAAGTAAAAGCATCTGATATAGAACTATATGTATAAGCAACTGTTCCTGATACTACTATCTTACTTACGCCATTAAGACTAGAACTTGTAAAACTACTTATTTCCGACATTGATAAGGGATTTGATATATCTATAGCTGTAACAGAGTCTGATGTTCCAGATGTCACATATGCAACATTCCCTGAGATAGCTACATTATTTGCCCCATTAAGGTTACTACTTGTAAAGCTATCTAGTTCTACCAAATTACTAGGATTGCTTATGTCGATTGATGTTATGCTGTCAGAAGTTGATGATGCGGCATAAATAATATCAGCATCAGCATAAATCCCAACTATAGAATTTAAGTTAGCACTTGTGTATGTATCTAAATCAGATAATTCGCTAAAAGGACTATCGCTTACCCCACTAGCTACAACTTCATTTACACTATCATCATCTTTAACTATTACTAGATTATCTCCATTTGCTATTGGTGTAGATGTAACTAGAGTATCTGCTGATGAGCCTACAGCTACTTCATAGTATTTAAGCCTAGCTATCTCTACCCATGAGCCTTCTCCAGCAGTAAATGCAAATTTATAGTATGTGTAGCTACCTACGGAACTTAATAAATATTCACTGTATGAATCAGTTATAGGAATAATTTGACTAGTTCTTGTATCTAAAACATCCCAATTTGTCCCATCATTAGAACCTTGAATAGTCCAATCAGCAGGTCCACTACCAGCATTTCTATTGAAATTACTTAGTTCATATTTAGCTATAGTGATAGCAGATGGAAATGTGTATATTACATTACCTATATTACTCCCAAGAGGATTAAGGTAGTTGCTATAAAAGATATTAACATCAGTAAATATGTGCCACTCGAAGTTATTATTGTAGGAATAGTCTGCCGATACGATACCATACGGGGAAGTAAAGCTAGTCATCTCAGGGGTTGCTTTAGTTACTAGTATAATATCCTGTGTACTTATATTAGCGAACTCAAATTGACCTTCAAATGGTATATTGTCTGATGTAAGAGCTGTGAAGTCTGTTTGAGAACTATTTATTAATTCAAATCTATCAAGCCCTACAAGTGTTGAGCCATTATTGGCAGTTATATTTATTCTGTAATATTCATAGCTAGAAACATTAGATGCTGCAAAAGAAAATGTATTTATAACATCTGTAAATATATAACCAGACACTGTGTCTAGCACATCCCAATTAGTATCATTATTGCTTCCTTCAAATGTCCAGCTAGTTGGTGTCCTGTCAACAAGCCCTCCACCTTTCAAATTATAGCTAACAATAATTTCTGGTATAGTAAGTTGGTATTTTAGCCAACCAGTTGCCCCATCAGCATACCATAGGTCAATACTACCTACCGCATCAAAAGCTCTCCATGCGTTATATCCACCAGCTGTTTCAGAACTAGCTGAAGCAGTACCTGATGACGATATATATTCAGTATGGTCTACTACAACATTACTGCCTATATCTTGTGTCTTCAAAATACTAATAGCTTCGCCATCACTAGCTGTAGCAGTAAGTACATCTCCTGTGCTATCTATACCCGTGTTATTGGCATTTGGAAACAGTGTAGCTATATTAGTATTGTTATATACTAAGTCTTCATCGTACACACCTGTACTAACTCCTGATGTCTTATTGCCTCTACGTTTCATTACGCAATTCCACCTGAATGAGTTCCATACAGAGTACTACCAATCTTTTCAAAGAATATCTTATCAGTAGTTCCTAATGTGGGTGTTTCGTCTCCGAACCATGTTATCGTTGGGTATGTAATAGTAAATCCTGCATTAGTTACTAATAGAGTCATAAACTGCCCATCAGCTAAACCATCTGTAAATGTAGTATTAGCTATTAATGTTCTAGTTTGTACTGTACCATTATCAGGTTCTAGTACGTCTGTAGCTACTGCTACTTGCTCTGTGATAGATCCAGTGAAAATAGGATTTGCTTTGTTTGCTTTTAAAGCTAAATCAGCATCATTAACACTAGCATCAGTCCAGTCACTATTTGCACCGCTAGGTTCACTTGCTGTAACATCTGCCAAGTTTACATTTAAAACCCATACAGAGTCATTATAATTTACACTTGCAGGGATATTTAAAGCACCTGTCAATGCACTCCAATTACCTTTATTGTTTGCAGATGATGTAGCTATTGATGCACTATCAGCAGCTAATGTTGCATTAGCATCAGCATTTTGTATATCTGTAATGTTTGTTGCATTTGTGTTAATTGATGCTATGTTTGTTGCATTTATGTTTACGTTTGAAATATCAGAACCTACAATATTTACATTTGCTATATCAGTAGCTACTGTTCCGATTGTATCTGTTGTGGTTAAATTACCAGCAACAACATTTACGTTATCAATATCAGCATACACACCATCGATCGCTGTATAATGAGGGTTCATTAGATCTTCTCTAGCTGTTACATTATCATTCATTACAACTATTTCTGCATTTACAATATTTATTTCATCGCCAACTGCATTAACTTCTACTACAAAGTTATCTGATATGTTTGCACTATATGTTTCTTGACTTGATACAAAAGCAGCGATTGAAGCTGGATTTGAAGCATCCACATCTGTCGCTTTTATTGGTGCTGTTACTGGTGTTATATTAGTAGTTATCGTACTCATTTTATCCCTTTAGTTTTGAGTTAATTCCCATGATATAGTATTTAGTCCATTGTTTGAACCAACACCATCGCATTTAGTTATTTTAGCTATCGTTACCATATTTGCATGAGATGAGTTTTCACTAGGGTCTATAACGAAAAGAAGTGGAATATCTTTGTACAATTCCCCTTTATCTATCGTTGGAATAAGTGAAGTTTTAGCTACGATGGTATTGAAGTTAGCTACCCTTCTTGAGTTAAAGCCTATGATTCTATTTGTGAAGTTTACATTATCTAAAGTTTTACCCATATCGTCTGATTTTCCAGCTACTAAGAAACCGCAATAGTTATCAAGTCCACTTCGTAAAAAAGTGACTCTTATCTTTGTTCCAAGTCTTTGAAGTGGTTTATATAGTGCTTCTGATGTAGATGTTTCAAAATCAGCGTATATATAGCTGTAAGCATCTATCCTTGCACCTAAATAAGGAAAGTCGTATGTTTCTGTATCTAATACTGCATCAACATCGCTAAGGTACTCTATTGTTATTTGATTAGCATTGAATTTACCTATTGCGATTACTTCTTTTGTATCTCTGCTGAAAGTTACTATTCCATTGGCTGTAAAAGTTGTATTTGTATCTTCAAACAAATCAAGCATTGCGTATTCATTTGAAGCTTCCCAATCCATCCAAAACTTATCTATATTATCTGGTGGGTAGTTGTCTAGGTTAGAGTCTGAAATAGATTTATATATTCTACTTTCTTCTCTTGCTTCTTCTGCTGTTAGATATGTTGTAAGTGAGCTATATTCTGTTATTATGTTTTCAGCGTTTGATGTTAAAAATGAATCTATGTCTTGATTAATTAGTATCATTATACGTTTCCGTATTCTATTCTACAAGGTGCTAAGAAAGTGTATGTGTTATCAGCGTGTAAAGCTATTTCATCTTCTTCTTTGTATAAAACTGGAACATTAACATCGTCCCCTGCTCCGTATGTTACAGTTGTTCTTTTGATTAGAATCCAAACACCCCTTTGATTTCCTTTTACATATTTATCTTTACCATCTTTTTTCTCAATAGTTCCGTCTTGGTTATATACTTTTCGCCATATCAACGGAGCTTCTGATATTTTAATTGTATCTATTGGAGTAACTGGAACAGTTGGAAGGTCTGAACTTGTGTATGATCGACCTTTTACTACTTGAATTCCACCTGCTGATTTAAAGACTGGAGCGTGTGCCATTATGCAGATTCCTGTATTAATGTAGTTTTTTGAAGATGAATATCTTGTATGTCTTTACTATCATCTTGTATAACTCTTGACTGTTCTAATTTTGATAGTATAGCATTTAATGTATTTATTACCTCTTGTTGATTTAGTGGGTCGTCTTTAAGAGGTACTATTAATTCGCTGTGACTTTTTTCGCCAACTAATCCAAGAACTCCGCCCATTCCACCTTTTACAAGACCACCCTCTGCGAAAGGAGTTATCATACTTGAGTAAGCATTTAAAAAATCATTGAAAGGTATCACATTTTTATGATTATCTGGAACAGTTGAGTTTAATATCCCATATTCATCTACAAAGTTATTTGCATCATAATTAGATATTAAACCTTCATTTAAATTTCTTGATACTAATGCAAGTCCATCTTTAATTCCATTTAGTGACAACCATTCCAAAGCAGCATCTACATCATCCCCTACTGCCCCTCTCGCAATAGATTCATCAAGATTAGACTCTGTAATATTAGGATTATTCATTAGCTCTGATTCCCAATATTTAAATCCTTCAGATGTTGTATCGGGTGTTCTATTTAATACATCTTCGAATGTATTACTAACTAATCCTAATGTGTCAATCGCTCCGCTTGATGGAGTACTTAATGATGTAGAATTACTTAAGCTAGATACGCTTGTGCTTAATTCTGTTATTTTTGCTTCAAGAGCTATTGCTGAACCTCTGGTGTTTTCTTCAATTAATTTTAAGTAGTCTATCTGCTCAAGTGTTGTCTCTTCCATTGATTCAAATTGATTAGATGCAACCAGTTGAGCAAACTTCATATTTCTATCTGAATCAAAAGCCGAAGCATCCATTAAAACATTTGACTTAGCTATCGTATCTTGCAGTGAATCTCCAAAAGCTTGATAATCATCTGTTCTTGAAAGGTCTATTGTCTCACTCATTGAGTCGTAGAATTGGTCTAGTGTATAGCTAGAACCTATTGCTGCACCTCTCAATCTATCTATTACAGCTTCCATTGAGTTAAAAGCTGATTCTAATGTGCTTATACTTGATGTTATTCCATCTATATAATCATCTAATCCACTATCAATAAGAGCTTTATTTGCATCTAATAAATCATATTCAGCATCGGTTAAACCCTCTGTGTCGTATGCTAGTTGCTTAAATAATGATACCAACTCGTCAGTGTTTGAAGCTAAATCAACACCGACTGCTTTGGCTAAGTCTTGTGCTAATTGTTCTTCTGTTTTAAAACTGTCTATAAATGAATTTATGTTTTCAGTTGATGTTGCAAGTGCTTCGCCTACTAAATCTAAAGCATCTATAAATTCATAAACATTTTCAGGATTAAATTCCATCGTTGGGAAAGTGTCAGTCATATATTGAATTAATTCGGCTTGACTTGAATTGTCATATACTCTTTTTAGTTCTTTAAAGTCCACATCGTAAGCAGTTATTAAATCACTATATAAATCAGTTATAGTAGATGATCCTATTTGTTTTCTTAAATCTTCTATATCAGCAAATGCTTCGGATAGTTTCGCTTGTGTGAATTTATTACTTCCAGTCGATTCTTCATATATTTCTATCCAATCATCACGATAGTCGTCCATTTCTTCATATAAATCTATTAGAGAAAGCGTGTACTCGTCTAATGCTATTGATATGGCACTTTGTATATCTGATATATTTCCTTCAGCCCATTCAAA
Organism: Helicobacteraceae bacterium; assembly: GCA_013138865.1. Lineage (GTDB taxonomy): Bacteria > Campylobacterota > Campylobacteria > Campylobacterales > Sulfurimonadaceae > GLR69. The sequence goes on from WTBY01000053.1 coordinate 16,870, forward strand.
TCTTTCAGTACCGAATAAAGTACTTATGTCTGCTAGTCCCTCAGCCATTTCTAGCGTTGTATCGAATGTTGTAGACATACTATTATTGAAATTAGTGAATGTTTTATTTGCAATATCAAACTGTAAAAGTAATCCATTTATTTCTACTAATCCATCAGATCTTCCTGTGAAGTCCGTGATCTCTTTAGAAATAGAACCTATTAAATCTGCAGCACCCATAGTTAAAGCATTAACAAAAGTACCGCCGAAGTCTCCTAGATTTTCATATATTTTATTCTGTACTTCTATTTTTGAAGCTAAATCTTCTATTGCATCTTCTAGTGATTGGTTTGTGTTCACTCCGAAATCGCCAAATGCAGATAGTCCAACGTCTGAGCCTTGAACTTCTGGCGGTGGCGTTGCTCCACCTCCTCCTCCACTCACTGCAACACCTATTGATGCCAACATTGCAGCTACGGTTATAAATGCTGGTATATTAAGCGGCCATGGTGCAGTCAATGCACTAGCTAATGCAGTTACTCCATATATGCTTTGTTTTGATGTCTCTGTAGTTAATACTTGTGCCAATTCAGCTAGTCTTGCTGCTTGATTTATAACTTTTACTGTTCTGTCTATCTCTTGCTGCTTCTTTTTTCTATCATCATCTTCATCATAGAACTCATGCATCAAGCTAGTCATTCCGCCGTACATGCTATCGACTGCTTTTAATGAATCTTTTGTGCCATCTTTTATTTCATCTGTATTTAGCTTAAAATCTAATTCTATACTTGCAGTTAATGCGGCTCGTTCTATTGCATCACTCATTTCTGTTAATAGTGGATTAGTTTTCTGTAATGCTTCGTAGTATTTTTCCATCTCTTCATTTGACATAGAAGTGCTTAAAGCCATTTCAGCCATCTGATTTGATACGTCCATCTGCCAAACGTCAAACTCTGATGCTGTTACTCTATAGTAAGTGTCTATTAGCTGATTATTTAGTTCTAGTTGTCTTTCTAGTGCCTTAATTTCTTCTTTTGATAATTCGATTTTTTTATTCGAAGAACTTATTGACTCTTCATTGGTGCTTTCTAGCATAATCCTATGATGTTTAGCTATAGTTAAAAGCTTCTCATTGTTTTTTATATGCTCTCTTATTGCAAGTTTCGCATCATTGTCTTTAAGCTTCCAAGTCCATGATTCCGTTTCTTCTTTTAGTAGATTTGTTTCGCCTGTTAGCTTTCTTATTTGTCTTGATAAATCTTTAACATTGTCGAATTCAAATATATCTTTTGTTGTTTCAATATCTTGAGTAAAATATTTCCAGCCCGTAGTAAGTCTATTTAGTATTGATGCTAATTCATTTGCACTTTCTTTAGCATCTTTAAAAATATCTTTAGTTAAAGCTCCTGCAAAATTATCCCATGCGTTATTCATATTTGATATAGCAGTTTCCCACGTGTCAAATGCTTTAACATCTCCAACTTTACTGATTAATAATTTATAAACATCATCAGTTTCTTGAATTTCTTTCTTTGTAATTCCTAGATTTTTAATCATCATTCCAAAGCCACTGTTTGCCATATATGTACCACTAGCAAGTGCATCAACTCCACTTAATAGCTGATTAAACTCTACGCCCATAGCACCAGATACTATACTAAGTTTTTCTGTTAGCTTTATCATCTCTACTGTAGAAACATTTCTAAGCTTCATGCTTGAATACATTGCTGAATATATTTGATTAGTTTGTATTAGTGAATGAGGAGTTTTTAGATTTATCTTTTGAAGTTCTGCAAGTGTTTTAGTTGCTTCATCTGTTGCTATTGAATATCTTTCCATTATTGGAATTGATTTATCTTGAGTTATAGCTGATAGTGTTTTTAAGCTATTTAAGCTTTTTTCCATTTGTGCATTAAAAGCTATTCCATCTGTAGCTACTTTTTTTATTGCAGCAGACACACCATATAATCCAGCAGTAAGAGCTATTGTTGATGTACTCATCAGATTAAAAGAAGATGTCATCCCTTTTGCTGATGTTTCTGTTTTCTTACCTTGTAGTTCCAGTCTTTTAAGTTCGGCTTGGGCTTTTAATATATCGCCAGTTTTTATAGAAATTGCTAGTTGTGCTATATCTGTAGCCATATTAAAACCCTTTTGTTTAGTAAGTAATTATATCTAAATATTACTTACTTAACAGTTGCACCAAACATAGCGATTAATGCTGAATGTGGAATGTTTTCTTCTTCTTTTTTTGCTTTCTCTGGTTTGTAGACTGTGATTAAATAGTCTTCTAAAGTTTTCCCTTTATTACCTAGAAACGCACCAGCCATATAAGTGAGATAAGCTATCTGTATTTCTACACTATTGCTAGGCTCAACTCTAAAGTACATAGACCAAGAGTTTAGCTCACTGACTGACATCGTGTGCTTAATCTCAAAGACACTTTTACTTAGTGTTTTCGCTACTCTATGGAGAAGTATCTCATCTTCTTCTAGAGGTTTTCGTTTCCCTCTTCATCAACCTCATCGCCATTCCAGTTATCAATATTCTTAATAATTTCAGCGATTGCTTTATCTGCTGAGTTTGCAAGACCGCTCAACTCTTCAACTGTCATTTTAGGTTCGATCATACATACGCTAATTTTAGTAATGTTGGCAATAAATACTTTTGAATAATCAATCTTTGGAGTTCCATCTTCATCTTTACCGTTGAAAATATCACGACTAAACTCGTTTGCTTGTTGCACTGTTGGCTGTTGTAATACTACGACTGCATTGTTTAGTGCTTCTATTTGCACCTCTTTTCTTTCTGTTACGAATTGACCAAATGGATTATTTTGTTCCATGATATACCCTTGTTATATAATTTAGCTCTGTTAAAGCTTTAAACAACACACCACCAACAAGGAGTAATGTGCTGTTTAAAACTCCCTCCAAAGAGAGAGAATAACTTAAACTGTGAAAGCAGCTAGAGTTAAGTCTGGTTTAGAACAGATTTCAACTGTATTTTTAATCATAACAGCAGAATCTTTCTCTAAAGATATTGGTTGACTTGAAACCGCTACATCAAAAGTGATATATGTAGGATTGTGAGTTGTTCCAGTAGGATCATCATTAAGTGCGATGATTAGAACTCTTTTAGAGTTATCAGCGTACATTGCAATTAAATCTTGTTGACCTGCTAAATCTGTTGAGTCAAATAATAAATCCATCTGTAAGTTGCCAAGTGTTAAAGCACCTAATGACTTAGCAATTTCATCACTTGACATACAAGCGTACTCTTTTACGCTTCTACTTGAAGTAATATCTCCAAGAGTTTGCAAACAATTAATAGCTTTTCCACCACTAATAGCTGTTGCTATTTCTGTTGCATCTAAAACCGAAGTTCCAACTGCTGCTAATGTAGCTGTTAAGCCTTGAACATTTGTTAAATTGATTCCCATTTTATTTCCTTTTTATTTAAGATAGATAATTATACAATATTATTGTAGGCTTGAAAATTGATTCTAACAGCCATTATTCCTCTGTCATTATCAACACTAACTTTAGACCTCGTAGGAGTCTCTAAAATTCGCACTTCTATATCATCTTTTGTCAATACTAACCCTCTTTCATAGTGAGCTATTATTCTAAGTGCTTCTGTTACCATTGCACCAACTCCTTGTCCTATTGGATATTTTAAGTTTACTTGGAAGAATCCTAAGTATTGTTGTCTGTTATCGAAAGATAAAGACATATCCACTGTTATAATATCACTCAAATGAGCTGACTGATATGGTGTATCATTATCTGGAGTAAAGCTTACTAATTCATATTCAGTAGGTAGCACATTAGATAATGTTCCTAAGTGAGACTCTAAAGCTCCTCTTATATCATCCATTATTTTTTATACTTTCTTGCATATCTTTCAACATACTCACTCCATCTTAGAATATTAACACCAACAACACCGGATGGTGCTTTCTTTGAAAATCCGCCAACTGTTTTTTGACCATCCCCGTATAAGCCAAACTCAATAGCTTCTGCATACGGTAAATTGTTCGTAAGAGTCAATAAATCCCCTGACTTATATGTGTTCGCTTCTTTAATTACATTTCTTATTGCTTTTTGTTCGTCTTCACTTTCAGTTGTGCTTGAGTCATACCCACCAACAGCAGGCATCCAATTAGCACGAAACCTTCCTTCGTCTACAGGACTCGTTTCAATTATCTCTTTTGATAATTCAATGAATGATTTTTTAACAACTAACTTTAGTTTATGCTCTGTAAGATTAGAAAAAGCCGATAAATCTAAAGAAAAGCTATTCTTAGACATTTAGCTATTCTTACACACGATATTATGAAGAGCTATTTGCTCTCCTGACCAGACTGGAATATCTTTAATAATAGAATAAGTTTTACCATCAAAGCTAATTTTGTCTGTATTATCTACTTCTAAATTCAACTCTTTTGCTGAAACCAATACTACCAAATCATCAGCATTTATAAGACCGCTAGATTTTAAACTACCAGCCTTTGCTTCATCGATAAAACAAGTAACATCATGGTTTGTTTCAATAATTGGCACAGTTCCAATATCAGGATCATATACACCCTCTGAAACTTCAACGTAAACAGCTTTCTTTCCAAACTTCTTTAATAATCTTTCAGAGGTTTTTCTTGCTGTACTATCTAAAGCTCCACTCATCGAGTTACACCGTGTTGATAAGTTGAACCTGATTCTAGATAAGGACTTAGTAGCTGATAAACTTCTGTATATTGAGTTAATTCACTAGAATATTCTGAATATTCAACTTCAATTGAAGCTACTTTCTCTTTTTTAACTCTTTGCGAAACATTAATCATTAGCTTCTCGTTATCTCCAAGATGAAGAACTTCCATTGCCATTAAACAAACAGCATTTTGAAGTGCTAATGGATAGATTGTCTGACTATTGTATAATCTTGGCATTGTTAAGCCTTGAGTATCGTTAAGCGTTGTTCCTACCCAGTTTTGACCATAGACCGCTTCTATATAATCCATAGCTTTATAAATATATGCTTCTTTTTCTGTATTCGAACCAGTCCAAGAAGTTTCATTTCGCTTTAGAAAATATGCATCAACAAATGCAACATCTGCATAAGTATCTGCTAGTGCTAGTCCTGTTCCATCTTCGATTAGCATTAGTTAAGTCCTAAAAACTCTTTGATGTCACTTACTGCATCGTCTTTATTTACATAATCAATATGTAAATGATTCGCTATAAATTTAACATCTTCTGCGAGAAGTTCATCAATTTTAACAATTAAATCATTAAATTTTAAATCATCTTCATTAAGTGTATTTTCTCCGCTTGAATTTTCAGATACTTCTGCATCTTTATGAGGACAGTTTTTCATTGATTGCTTAGACTTATATTGTCGGTCGCATTTTACACATAAATACATTTAATTCCTTTGTGATAAGGCAAAAGCCCTATCTTGAGATATTTCTAATATAAGAAGTTGCAGTACCAACGATTGCAACGTCATCTGTTACGATAACCGCTTTAATCCACATAGGGTCTGAATGTTTCGGCACATATCTACCTAATTCAGTACCAGCATCGATTGTAGTCGCACCAGCCGCCGTTGCAGTGTATAAATCAACTAAAGCAACAAAAGTACCGTCCTCAGTATCAGAACCCGTTAAAGATACTGTAATGATTTTTAAATCAGTAATAACAATATCAGTTTCAGCGATAGCAACAATTTCTAAAGAACTTTGAGTTCCGCCAGTTTGTCTTGCAACACCAGTTAGTGTTGTATTTTGAGGTACAGTTGCACCCTCTAAAAGATAGTCTTGTGCAGAACGAATTTCTTCACTAATTTTTCCAATAGCCATAATGACTCCTTAATTATTTAGCCACGATAAAGTGGCTTGTTTTGACTGTTAAACAGTAACCTTTGATTCAGCAGCTTTCAAGAAGCTGTATGTAGTAACAATAGGGATTCCGTTCCACATCGCCACCGTTCTATCTACATTTGATTCTGATGTAACCATTTGCATTCTGTCGCCTTTGAAATTATACATCCAAGTAAGAAGTGCTGGGTGCATATAAATCTTTGTAGCACCATTAGCACGACAATTTAAAAGCATCTCATCAAGTTGAGCTTCAGTAGGTGTTTTACTATTTGCAATATCAATATTAACGATACCAGAAATATATCTATCTGATGCTAATTGAACACCAAGAGTTGACTTGATACGAACACCGTAACCATTAATGATTTTACCATCAACTTCTTTTTCATAAAGTTCCCCACCGTTAAGTGGCTTAACATCAAAAATCTTACCATTTCCATAAGATGTAGGGTCATATAAACCACTAATCACACCCGACTTCCAAGTAACCGCTAACATTGAATAATTCGTAGAACCAACACCAAGTGCATCAATTACTTTATTGTTATCAATAGCAAAGGCTCTAAAGTTGTTATAGATAAGAGCTTTTTCAAGGTCTTCTCCAGTTTTGTTCATGATCACTGGCATTTTACCGTTAAAGTAAGCACCAGCACCACCGAAACGCATAGCTTTATCTTCGCCAACGAACATCGTACCACCAAGGATAGATAAGTCAGTTTGTTTTAACTCACTTGAACTATCAATCATTGGTAATTCATCATCAATATCAACTAAACCTGCACCTGTTACGCTTGAAAGTTCTTCGTATACATTTGAAAAACCATCCGTTGATGGTTGCATTGGCATCATTGCTAAAAATGGTGCTTCCTCTAAAAGGTTATCCACCATTTCAGTCTGTTTAGTAGCATTTTCTACTGCTAATTCTCTAAAAATTGCATTTACACTCATGTGTTATCTCCTGTGTTTGTTTTAGAATCGCCGAACATAGTGCCCAGTTCTTCTTTTTGATTAGGTGTTTTGCCTGGTGGTGTTTGGTTTCCACCGTTTCCACCATTTGACCCACCGCCTGAATTTTCTTTAGCTTGTAAATAGAAAGAAGAATCTTTACTATTAGACCAATCTGAAATAAAATCCTTTGCCGATTTATCTCCAAACATTGCCACACCATCAACGATAGTAGGCTTGTGTTTTTTAAGTGCTTCAATGGTTACATCTAGTCCACCTTCACGAACACTGTATCGTTCCAAGCCCAATAGCTCTTTAGTAAATCCATCATCCATGATTAGCTTAGTATTTGTACCGCTTAAGCTCTCATTTGTTTGTGATAAAGTTTCGATGTCTCTATCTTTACCTTTTAAAGTGTTTTCAAGTTTCCTATGTTCACTTTCTAAAGTATCAAACTTATCTCTTAAATTAAAATACTCATCAGCATCGACTTCTTTATATTTCTTTTCAAGTTTCTTCTTTTCGTCTAAAATAGTTTTCTTGCTTTCAACAAGTCCATCTATCTTTTCGTTAGCCTTAGTAAGCTCAGCTTCTAATTCTTCATTAGTCATATCGATATTCCTCAGGAATTGTTTTTTGTAAGCCACTTCAAGCAACCTAATAGTAGTATTATATCAAAATATTATGTAATATTAAGTTAATTTAAAGGGGGATTTTATTGGTGTTGGTATGTATGTTTATGAGAGTGGTTAGCTCTCGTGGTTTTTGCAGTATCCGCAGGCACACTTAGAGTATGGTTTATATTGACAATTAAAATAAACTAATTGTTTTGTTTTGCATCTAATGCAGTACATTAAAATAACCCTCTATGAGTATCTAAATACCATACATCACGAGCTATGTTATTATCATCCATTGTTGCTATTGCATCTTTTATGCACTCAGCAGTTACAATATCCTTTAGCCCTCGTTTTGCTATGTCTTTTGCACCACTTATTGTTAATCCCTCTGTAGTTAATATTAGAATCATTAAAGAAGTCATTTCTCTAAGTGCTAAATCTGAATCGTTCATTATAAACTCCTTGCATATTTTTTAATACTTTTAATATCATCATCTGTTAGCTTAAACCACTCTCCGATAAGTTGAGAGTCTTTGTATATTTTATGTAAGTTCTTTTCAGCTTTTCTTGCATGTTTTAAAATAATTTCAAAGTCAATCCATAGCTTTTTTGGGTTGCCTGTTTGACACTGAGATAATCTATTCGTAGCATTATCTACAGTTACTCCAATCTTTGTGTACTCTCCATCTGTTATGAGATATAGTACATTTGATTTAACACTTTTCTTTTTATATCTCTCACTCTCTATAAGCTTAAGTGCGAAATCCTTTGTAACAATATAATCAACATTACTAAATTTACCTTTTCTTATAACTTCTTTATTGGCAATGGAAAAATCAATATCTTCAACTGCTCCAAGTGTATTAATTCTTCTTTTTATCCATCTTGAATATGCTGTATCAATTTTTAGATATTTATGAATATCTCGACTATTTCTTGAATTTGTATTTTTTCCATTTCCGAAAATAATACTCATTTCTTTAAAACCTCTTGGTTTATCTGGAACTATCATTAATGTGTTCATTTTGCTAACTCTGTAATTTGTCTATCTTTCATCTTTATTATTTCTTTGTAATCTGAAACCATAATTATAAGTTCATCTGATTGCTTTTGTGATTCATTGAATTGATCTTGAAGATTACTAATCGAAACTGCATTTTTTTGTAGTTGCTTCTCTAGTTTCTTGATGTACTTTTTCTTTTTCATGTGATTTCTTTCGACTGTTGATTTTATGATGAGTTTGAAGTTGTCGAGACTTTTTAACTCAAATTACTAAGCCCATAACTAAACCGATTATAGAAGCCTCGACGAAAACTATATCGGTTTAGTTAAAAACTTAGTAGCATTATACCTAAATTAACTATATTTCTCTCTTAAATCCTTAACGCTCAACTCTTCGCCTCTCTGATTAACTAAATCGTTGAATGTTATTTTTCCATCTTTCCACATATTAAATCTAGAGACTCCAAGGTATTTTTCTTGCTGTTTAAGTGATTTACCTTCAAACCATTTAGTGAATGATGTATCTGATGAAATTTGACCATCTAGTGAGCTTCTAGTGCCTTCTGAAACCTCATCAATATCTAAGCCTAACTCTTTAAAACTTTTAAGTATAGGTGTATAAACTGAACGACATCGGATATGCCTAGGAACTGGTTGGTATGGATTAGCTCTTGCTTTTGCATTGAGTGGATTGTTTTCGTTATCATAAAACGCTCCATCTCTAGCACCGCATCCTTTTGTAGTCTTAAAATCAATCGTAGCGACAAATTCTTTACCTTTAATAACGTCCTGATTTTCTGAATAAACGGCTTCTCTAGCTTGATTACTAACCATAGCAACCGATGTTCTTGATACGCTTTCTGAATATACTCTATTTTTACCTAGAATATTGCTTACTCTATTTGCTAAAGCGTGATTACTTTCGCCAGTCATTACACCTAGTTTTATAGCTGATTGTAAATCTTTCATCATTGATTGGTCTATGCCTTCAAACCAATCTGGAATAGTTGCTGCACCACCGTTTCCATCACTCATAAGTGAAGTCTTTGCTATATTCAATAGTGTTGAGTCTTTAGGTATCTTCTTGAATATTTCTACGCCCACGACTGCGTTAGTTGATGATATAGCATAGGCACTTTCTGCTAGTGCTAAATCGTCTAACTCTTTATACATAAAATCTAAGTCAGGATTTATTCTTGATTGTAATTCGCTTATAGCTGTGTTTGCATTTCTTATCGTAATTGCATCTGCTGTTTTTATAGTAGAGTTAATATCATTTAATATCTCTTGATAGATTGATGCTACTTCGGTTGATAATCCGTTGCTTACTCTTTGTAATATAAGGCTTCTGGTTATTGCTAAATCAGCCATAGTGTCCGATATATTAGCCATTAAAGGAAACTCGCATTTATCACATCACTTTTTGAAGATGATTCCATAAGTTTATCATGTTGTTCTTGTGTGAGAACTCCAACACTAATAGGCACAAATAATGAACTCAAATAGTTCACATTATCAGTTTCATTTCCTACACCATCGATAGCAGTTATCCCTATAAAATAAGTAAAGTTTCCAAGTAGTGTTACACCATCTGATTCAGTTCTTATCGTGTCTGAGTTCCTATCCACTTCTCTAATTAGTGAGCCATTTGTGAATAATAAGTTAGCATATTTAGATATATAAATTCTATATCTAACTCCTGAATTATCAGTAGCAGAACCCCATGAAACATTAAGAGCATCTGAGTTTTGAGACAATCCTACTATACCTATTTGAGAATCCCATGTTGGCATATATGTATCAGCACCGACCGCTGTGTTATCTATAAGACCTGCTGAGTTGTTGGGTATTACTGATACTTGATTAACTGTTTTAACGTCTGCTATGTTGTTATTAGAGCCTATTAATGATACTGAGTATTGACCATCTTCAAAAGTAACTGTATAGTTGTTGATAATCTCTATAAATCTAGCATAAGGAATACCGCTTAGTGTTGTTACTCCTGTGTGTTTAATAGGGTCTACATTTACCATCCCTGCTGGATCATCCATAATATCATCAATATCTTTTTTTAATTGATATGTATCTAAACTGTATAAAGCTCCACCAATTAGAGTAAGATAGAATTTCGGTATAAATATGTCGAGTGTAGACCAATTAATAGTTACAGTGGTTTGCGTATAATTATCAGCAACATACCCATCTTCTACATATAATACAGCCATTTTCTATTCTCCATAAAAAGGGAAATTTCTTCCTATTGTTGGAAGTGCGTTTGATTGGTAATGTATATCTACAAAGTGAGCAAATGGTTCTACTGTAGATGCATTAGATGTTGTAATATCGTTACTATCTAAGTATAGTCTGCAATTAAATATACCGTCTACTTCTAGTAAGTTAGTATCTATAGTTACAGCACTACCTCCATTATCTGAAGCTATTGTTTCAGCGATCATGTGTTGGTATGGAACTATCGAAGCATCTTGAACAATTGCGATAGTAACAGGTGCTTTAAATGCATCTTGGTCATAACCCTTAGCATACATAAGTTCAAAAGCCCAAGTACAGCTACCACCAGTAACTATAGAGCTATTGTGTGACCAGTGAATATGGATATATATTGGTGTACCGACTGCATAGTCGTGTGGCATATGGAAATTAACAAATGCTTCATCCCCTTCTCCAAACTGTAAAGACCTGATTCCACCACGGTATAAGTTAGCCGATGCAGGAGCTGGACTATCTGGATAATTTAATAGATACCCCTCAATATCTTGCCACCCAAAGTCTGGATTATCTATGTCAAGCTTTATGCCTATCGGTGCTTCTTTTGGGAATGTTTTACCATTTGGCAACTTATCTAACTCACTAAAGTTGGTGTCATGTTCAGCATGTGTCAGTGCCGCACCTTTGTCCTCTCTTAATACTATAGCCATTATGTTGTTCTCCCTCTGCTTCTATTTTGAGATAAAAATATATTTTGTTTCTGTTGCATCTCTTGTATTTGTTGTTGTAGCTGCATAATTGTATTGTTTAGACCACCGATTTTAACTTCTGCTACTTCTAATTTAGATTGTAGTATCTTTTGGTTTTGATGTAAACCTTCAATATTCTTTTTGTTTATTATTTCTTGTGACATCATATATCCTTAATCATTTGAGCATTTAAAGTTAATCCATTTGTGCTACTTATTGTCTCATTAATTGGTACTGTTTTATAATGGTTTGGTGCTGTATTAAATCTAACTCTACCTGTAACTAATTGGTCTGCACTTACGCTTCTAGTATCGCTTACTTGACCATTTATATCTGTTACTTCTCTAAATATCTCTACACCATCTAAAAGACCACCACTACCAACTAGATAAACCATAGCACCCTCAAGTATTGATCCAGTTACAATATCTTTAACAGTGATTAGAGTTGTAACTTGACCAGAAACAACTGATACAGAACCTAAGCCAATATTATATACAAAAGGAGTAGAAGCACCTGATTGTACGTTTATAGTGAGTGTGATTCCACTATCAACTGATACAACTATTGTTTCGTTACCACTTGAAGCATCTGTATATCCACTCTCGAAGTTATCCCAGTTTAGTGAGATATCTGCACTTATAGTTCCTAAATCAACACCGTGACCAGTCCCATCACTATTGAAAGTACATTTAGTAACACTATTTAGGCTATTTACTAATAGACCAACCGTACCTGTTGGATTATCAAAAGTACATGAAGTAATAGTTGCACTATCTTGAGTTACTAATCCACATCTTCTAAATATGCAAGTACTTAATGTTGTACTTGATTTATAAATGAAAGTATCCATATCTGTGAAAGTACATGATGTTTTAAGTATAGTCGCATTATCTACTGCATTAAAAGTACCTTTAGATATTGTTCCTAGACTTGTAATACCAATAGCTGTCCACTCAATGTTAGAACTTGCATTATTTACTTCTATTGCATTAAAAGCTGAAGTTACATTAATTGTATTTCTGATAGTAATATTCGAGTTTGAGTCTCTAAAGTCTACTAATGTTCCAGCAGTTCCAAGACTCATTAATCCTTGAAATTTATAACCACCCTCGACTGGTTCTATTAAGTTCCATCTATTAGTTGTTAAATCATCTATTGCAGCATAGCCACTAAATGTAGCATAATTAGCAGCTTGACCATCCGTGAATATACTTTCACATCTCCCATATCTAATAGCATTAACGGCATTAGGATTTCCACGAGCTTGAGCTAATGCAGCAACACCTATTCCTATCATTTCTATAGTTGTTGTCGTTCCTACTACATAGTCAGGAGTTCCTATCGCTGGATTGATAGCATAGTTAGCCCAACCACCACGAGGTGCTGGTGCGAAGTCACTTCCAGAAGCATTCCATCCATCAAAGTTTCCAAAGTCTGTACCGACTAATATTCTAACTCCACCTGTTGCTATTGGATTTAATGCTGGAGGTGCAGCCCATAAGTGATGAAGTAAAACAGCACCATCTGTTGGAATTGTGAATGCTGATGTATGAACATACATAATAGTACCAACACCAGTTTTAGTATATTGAGCTGAAACACATTCTGTATTATTGTAATAAAGATTTTGATCATCAACCATAGAACCAGCATCATCCCAACCAGCATCGGTGCTTTCATCCCATGTTCCAGCATCATTGACTAAATCGCCAGTTGCAATAGTTGTTAAATCTGTTGTATAACTAGGTATAGCCATTTTATTCCTTTATAAACTTAATAAACCCCTCTAAGAGAGGTCTATAAATTTAGATATCTGGAGTAAGTACAGCACTTGTACTTGACCCTAATGAAAGTGAAGTCTGAAATGTTTTTGTCGGCGTTCCATTTACTGTTCCGCCATCACGAACACGAACATATAAAGTTCTTGCTGAGTGGAATACCGCTGTAAATGTAGTAGAAGTTCCACTTACAAGTTCATCGGTATAGGCAATGAAAGCATTATTATTAGCTGTTGCTGCTGGCGTACCAGTACAGCCTAATAATGTCATAGTAGAAGCTTCGACTGTATAAGATGTATAACTTACAATGTGTGAAACACCTGCATCATCATATAGTCTGAATTGACCTGATGCTGGTGTATCTTTTGCTGATTGAGTAGCTGTCCCTAATGTTTCAATATTAGACTTTAATAAAACCGTACCAGCATCTGCTATAACAGTTGTATTTAATGCGAATTGGTCACTCATTAACCCTGAGTTATCAGCAGCTACTAAAACACGACTTTCGCCATCATCTAAACCAGTTACTGAAGTTTGACGATAATCTGGTGGTGCGATTGTTGTATTAGTTAGATCAACAAGTTTATCACTCGCTCCTAAGTCTGTATCAAGAACACCGAAACCATAAGCACCATTAAGTGCTGTACCAGTTGAAGAGCCTGCAATAACAAATGATATAGGTCTTTCTTGTATTGTTGCATTCATAGCTACTGTAGCTGATGAAACTGTACCAGTGATAACTACACCATCAGTAGGTATTACACCCGTTAATAGTTGAATCCATAACTTAGTTCCCACTGTTGGACTATCAATCGCTAATAATTGTCCTACACCTGCTGTAGCACCTGTACCCCAAGTTAGTTCTTCTGCACCTGTAAAAGTTCCAGTTGCAGTATCAACATCAATTTCATGTGTGATACCTCTAAATATCTTAGCACTTAAACCGTAAATAGTTTGAACACTATCATAAGCAGTTACCGCCTTGATATATTCAACGAAAGTATTCATGTCATTAGCTCCACGAGTCCAATTACTATAGTAATCTTCTGGTGTACCATCAATGTCAGTATCTTGAGAGTTGAAGCCTTCAGTGTTAATAATATCAACTATCGCATCAATCGTACCACGAGCCGTTACATTATTCCCATCAAGTACATTATCAAGTGCTAAAGTATTGTTACCACGACCTGTACCATTTACTTTAAACTCTTTGAATGTTTTTAAATATTCACGAGTCATACCTATAAGTCTACGACCATCAATATCCGCACCAGCATCTTTAACAAGCACCATAAAGCGAGCTGAAATACCATTACCTGCATCAGCATTAAGTCCACTTGTAGCAGCACCGAAAACTGTGTTGTTCCAAAAGTCATTAGTAATATAAGCACCGTTTTGTAATAGTTGAATATTTACACCAGCATTACCATAGTTTACGAAACCATCATAAATCTTTTCAGTACCACCAGTGCCTTGAATAATCGAACCATCATAAATATGTTCCGATGCAGTTGTATCAATGTTGTAAGCACCTAGTAGTTGAATGATATTATCAATTCCTAGTCTATCCGATGGAGTATCACTTGTAATATCCACTAAATCATCAAGTAATGCACTTGCATCATCCGCTTTGTCTTGTAAGTATCTGTGAAGTTCAATAGTTGTTACATAACCAGCACCATCAGCACCGTGAGCTGCACCGATATAAGTAATGTTACCATTTAGAGCAACCGCCCAATCCGTTTCATTCAAAGCCAAAATATATCCTTTTTATTAAAATTTAGCTTTCTTTCGGGCATTGCTTTTCCGCTAATTAACCTAAGCTATCAATCTTTGCTTTTGCTTCTCCAAGTATCATAGCCACGGTTGCAGCATATTGTAAGTCTTCCGCACTAGCCATTTCTATAAATTGAGAGGTTTTTGTTTCGCTGTTCATTACAGTTTGATATTCAATGAGTATTTTTGAAATATCATTATAAATTTTAATAGTTTCACTAGCTAAATATTCGCCAGTTGCACCTATTATCTTGGTTTCTTGGAATGTTGAGTTAAGAGTTTCTAATCTCATTAATACCCTTTTATTTTAGATATTATAGCGTAAATTGGTGTAGTTTTAGTTGATTATTTAGGCTCGAATTTGTTGCATCCGAAATCTTTATTATATATCATTGTGTAGGTTTCAGATTCACGCTTTCCACATTGATACAAAACAGTATCGCCAACAATTTGGTCTAGTATAGAAAATGAACAATTTTCACAAGTTCTTGACTCGAAATACTCAAATATATCAATGATTAAATCGTCTACATCACTCTCATTAAGCACATCTCTATCATTAAATAATTCTGTATTTTTAACAATTGCTTCTTCTCTAGTCATTACTTACTCACTTCTGTGTTGGTTTTTATGAAGTACTCTTTTAGTGCTTCGTATCTGTGGTTAAATCCTTTCTTTTTTGACCGCTTGTAGTTTCCTAGTGTTTGGATAGTTATGCTGTAAAACTCTGCCATGTTTGTGTATGTTGGTTTCATTTAATCCATCTTTGTATATAATTCTTTATCTAAAATCTCATTTAGATTTAGCTTATTATTCCAACGTACATCTTCATTTATTTTAGCAAATGGAATACACTTAACCGCAACTATTGACGGGTCTATTTCATAGTAATCATCATTTTCATCTCTAAAGTGAAAGTTACACTCAAATCTAAATTCTATAAAAGAGCCTTTTTTTATGTAAGTTTCTTCAAAAACTCTTTTATCTGCTGTGTCAAGTTTTTCTTTCAAGACTATCCCATCTTTTAGATAGATTGTCGTATGGCTTTTTGCACTAAATCCACTTAATACCTCATAAATAAATGAGTGGCTTTGTAAACCCCATCCATTTTTTGAAGCTTCTCTTACATATTCAATATGCTTTAGTGTATTCATATTATCTTTCTCTGTAATTTTCATCTTATCATCCTTTAGATAAGCATATTATAACAAATTATTTTAATAAATGCAAACTATTTTAAAGATTAAGCACTATAAACAACAACAGTGTTAACAATATCTGAACCTAAATATATAAGATTTTTAGTAAGTGTTTCGCCTGTAACTATCCTAGTAATGAGAGTTTGAGAGACTGCACCGTTCACATAGTTAATCTCTTTTGTGAATAAGTGAACTACCTTTGTAATATCTTCGTGTACTTCTATTTTAGTTATATTTCCATCTACTCTTGTAAGTGTAGTGTATGCGGTTGTTTTAGCTGAGTCAAACATAGCTTCTATTTCTGTCCTCTTCTTAAACACTAAGTCACTTACGCCACCACTCGCTTGTGATAGTTCATCTAATGCAGACTTTACATTCGTAGATGTTAAATCGCTATCTATGTTATTGTAAGGAACATCTTTAGCAGTTTGTTTGGAAGAACCACCACCGACTAAAACCTTTTGCTTAGGTAGTTTGATTCGCTTTTCTGTATCGTCACTAAGTGTTATAACTAGGTATTCTTTTTCGACTTTAATATCTGTTATTGAGATACCGTCTTGACCAGATTCGCCTGATTTACCATCAAGTCCACGAATTGACTTACCGTCTTGACCTTTTTCGCCTTTCAATAGATTAATATTATCTAATATCCATTTAGAAACAGCGTTTGAGACTTGACTGTCAGTAGCATTTTTTCCATCAACCCCATCTTTAGGGATCTCTATATCAGATACAAGCTTTATTATCTCGTCTTTAATATTTTTAGTTTCTAATGCTCTTGATTTTGTGAGTGTATTGATTTCAGTTGTAAGGAAATCCCGAACAACTGAATAATCTATCTCTTTTGGGTCTTGTGGTTTAGGTAGTGATTTAATAGCATCTCTAACAAGTCTATCGACTAAAACAGCCGAGCCGTCTAGTCTGTCGTTGATTATCTTTATTTCTTTGGAATATTCTTCTTCAAATGCTTTTAGTTCGAGGATTATTTCCTCTGAGGTTGCTTCTTCCTCCGATACTCTCCTATTTAATTCAGCTAGACCTTGAATTAATGTTGTAAATAGAGCATCATTTGAAGCCATTACTTACTCCCTAATCCTATATAATTTGCTATATTTTTAAGTGTAGAAGCATCACTATCTGTATTATTACTAGGCTTTGGAGCTATAGGACTTACGCTCATTTGTGGAGTCTCTTCTTCTATTTGTGTTTTAAACTCTTCATAAGTCATTGACTCATCAATTATCTCTCCATTTTGAAGGTTGTTAAATAATACATTTTGACTGATAGCACCGCTCAACCACGATTCAGTTAATGCTTTAAGTGTTTGAGAGTCCATATTAACTAAGTTAAAGTCTGTATTTAATGAATAGCTAATATCTCCACTAATTCCAGCCCATTCAGCTTTCACTTCTAGTATCTGCTCAAGAACATCTGATGCAGTGTCTAGTATTGATACTAAAATTGCTCTCTCATTGTTACTACGGCTCGATTGAGCTTCAAACGACTCTTTGGCTTTAGTTGAGTTTTCAAGCATCCTAGAACCAAGTACAGATATAGTTTGTTTTTTCTCTTCTAGTTTGTCTACAATAGATTGAAGCCCTGCACCACTAAATTCTAGGAAGTCTAACTTTGCATCTGGGTGGTCGAATACATGAAAGAAGGTGCTACCTACTCCTATCCTTTCGCCTTCTTGCATCTGAATACCTGAGCCATAAGGTGTTGGAAGTGCTGCGAAGTGTAATCCTACTGCTAAATCAACATCAAGTGCGAAGTGAGACACATTTAGTTTAGCTATGTCATAAAATGGACTTTTTTCAGGATTAAGTGTTGCTTTTTTAGGAGTGATTCCAAAGAAGGGTATTTTAGTAAGTGCTGATCCATTCATTAGTGGAATTATTACTTCTATTGATTCAGTTTCATTCCCTTTTTCATCTTTATCAAATCGGTATATGTTTTGTTCGTACTTTCCATCTACTAATCTAAGGACTCTATAAATAGTGACTGGATCATTAGTAAATTCATCAATCCACTTATCTTCACTTTCTTCTAGTACTACCATTACAAGCGTATTAACACCGCCAACGCTTCTATACCGCCAATTTATTACGGATTCTGTTTTGTATGATGAGGTAAATGATGCAGCACTAAAACCTTCTACTGCTTCTGTATTTGATGCAGCATCTTCTAAGTAACACATTCTACCCATAGATAGGACTTCACTAACTGCTTCTTTAGATAAGTCATAGAATGATTCGCCACTACCTGTTGCATCTACTAAAAGCTCTTCTAAAGCTGGTGGCATATCTGTAATAGGTTTCTTTGCAAAAGCTAATCCCAGTAAGCCCTCTTTAGTTCTTGATATGTAGTTACTGAATACTGTTCTATTGAGGTATGTTTCATAGTCTTCTGGGCTTTGACTGTCTAGTTTTGGTACATAAGTAGTTCCACGTGCTTTGATAGATTTATCGCCTGAAATTGTATCTCTTATGAGTTGATTGTCGCTAATTACATCGGAATAAAGTGGATTTTGATTTTTAACAGCACTCATTAGAAGCCCTTATGTTTTTGTGATATTATAGCATATTAATGCCCACTCATTCCTACTCTCTTGACTTGATGCATTGCATAATCTGAATAGTGATAAACAGCATAGGACATAGCATCGAAAACATCATCGTGATATTCGTGCTTCTTGTTTGGAAGTCCATTCTCATCAAAAAAGTGCTTCTCTAATGTCTCTACTGCTTTTTTAATCTTAGTACTTACAAATAGTTTTCGAGTACCATCAACTGCTTTAATCATTGAGTTAAAAGAGTTTACCCTATCTATTATGTTTGGGTTTCTTGAGAGGTTATAGACTATATAGCCTTTGTTTTTAATGATTGTTATATCTGTTTGACCACCAGCACTTGATTTATTTGCTATACCAGTTGCATCCGTGTGAAATATCTTTTTATAGCTCTTGTATTTTAACTCTATTGATTCCATTAAAGCATCAGTATTAAAACTTCCAAAGAAAAAGTCTACTAAATGAAGCTCGCTATTTCTTTTTACAAATACAGCACAAGGCATTTTATTAACATTAAAATCTATTCCGAATATTAGAGTATCGTGTTCTTGTATCTCTTCTTTACTTGCATTTAGTTCTCTATCGTAATAAGGCACTACTAAGCCCTCATAGCTTTCAAAACTTGCTTCATACTCTTGCCTAAAGCTTCTTTCATCTAAGTCATTACGAGCATTAGTAACTTCATCCTCATCTACATACCCACCATCTAGAGTAGTAAACTGCCAACTGTTCCAATCGTCTGAGGTTTTAGCATTGTTGTATAGATCATAAAAGTATTCTCTACCCTTTGGACTCGATATAAATAAACACCACCCTTTTTGGTCTGATAGTGCAGGTCTTAAAACTTCTTGCCAAACTATATTACTATCTCTGATTGTTGCAAACTCATCTAATACACACCCTGCAAGAGATACACCCCTCATTGTATCGGCTCTGTCTCCACCCTTTAAAGATATTACACTCCCATTAATCAAAGTAACCTCTAGCCTACTCTCATTAATTTTAGTGCTTAGCTTATCTCTTACTTTATCTTTTAGTAGTTCCCATAGAATCTGTCTTGCTTGTTGAAATGTAGGAGCTACAAAGAAGTAATTCCCTTTTTTATCAAGTGCTTTTGTTAGTATTATATATGTAGCTAAGTATGACTTTCCAAACCTACGTCCACACGCTGCGACTTTAAAGCGGCTTTCATCTCTGAATATATCAGCTTGATTATGCTTTAGTCTTTTATCAATATTAAACTTTATGATTGTCTTATTCAATTTCTATCTCGATATTGTTACTATCTTTACCCTGTTCATTATCTCTCTCATACAATCCAAGATGTTTACTAAGCATATCAAGAGCCTTTAGTTTATCGTTTGACTTAACTTCAATAACCTCAGCAAAGTTTTCGCCATCTGATTTCTCTATTCGTGATTTAACACTACTTATAGCTCTTGCAGTTTTATCATCAAGCTTATCCACTTCTTTTAGTGAACTTCCATCGAATATGTTTCTAATGTCAAAAAATGCAATATGTGCTATTTCTTCAAGCACTCTATCGGCTGTTATATCTAGTCTTTCAGCCCTATCATCGGTCATTTTGTCAATATATGCCTTAACCTTGACATTTCTTAACATTCTACTACCTTGAGTTTCAGCCGAGTTTTTACTATACCCTGCTTCTATTATCGCTCTAGTGGCATTCATGTCTACTAAATACTCTTTACAGAATATAAGTTGCTTTTTTGTTAAATCATGCTCTTTTGACAAATTATAGACCTTTATTGACAAGTAATTGACATATTATAGCATTTATTGACAATCTGCTACTTTGCTTTATCCCATATCTCTTTTTTAATCATTAACTAATATCCACCTTATTATTTCCAAACACAAAGCCAAATAGACTAAACACACTGCCTACTCTCTCGTATATGGGCTTATTAAACAAATAGAATACTGATACATCTCCTACTCTTTGAAATGTTGCTAGGTGGTATGTGTATTTCATTTTATATCCCTTAAGAACTCATAATTCTTTTTATGCTTCTTCTAAATCTAATTGTATCTCTTCTTGACATTATAGTTAGTATTTTTCTTTGCACCTCAAGACTAAGATTATCCCTCTCACTGAGTCTTCTTGCGTTTTTTATACCGTGCTTTTCTGAAAACCTAATAATGTGTTTTATTATACTTAGAGATGCTGATTCTTTATCTGTTTTGAAAAAATTCTTTATTAGTGCTTTCATCTATTAATATCCATTCCCTCTTTTTTTGCTTCATCAATCTCACTTTGAGTTGCTATTCTAAAATCATTAGCATTATAATTGCCTAAGTATGAGAATGGTTGTGCTAATCCATTATCTCCTATAAAAACTTCGCTACACCCTTTGTCCTTACTCCACTCTTGATTAATTATCCAAGTACCAGATGGGAACACTTTTAGTATCTCTTTGTCTTTGTCTTTCATCTTATACTCCTGTTGTTAGAATAGACTTGCTTTTTAGGTCTAAACATAAGTAATATCCATGCTTAATGATACAAGATGTGATTTTCCTGTACATTCGTCCTCTTCAGTCGATACATTTGTCATTGAAGATGAAACTTTTAAGCCTTTTGATTTATAGTGTTGCCATATTATGTTCATAATATCTTCTTGCTTTAGAGTGTCTACCATCTTTGTTTCTGGCTTACCTACTGTTAGAATATCATTTGACATTGATTAGCCTTTTATATAGCGTTCCGCTATCGTGAACACCGTTGAACCATTCCCACTTTTACTTGAGAATAATTCTCTTTTATACAAATCTTCTTTTTCAAGTATTCGTCTTACTCTTGAAACCTTTGAAATATCCCATCCTAAAGCTATTGCACTTTTCTCATCTGTATACTCAAAGTTTGGAGTTCCTGCTTTACTTAAATAATATTCTAATAGTACGAGTCCAGTCTCTTTACATTGAGACATAACTTCTCTTTTCTGTTCCATTGTTAAATATATCATCTTTTTCTTTGCCCTTGATGCTCTTAACGTTCTTGTGTTATAATACATTTGTATTCCGAATATGATATTTAA
This sequence comes from Helicobacteraceae bacterium, assembly GCA_013138865.1. GTDB lineage: Bacteria > Campylobacterota > Campylobacteria > Campylobacterales > Sulfurimonadaceae > GLR69. The sequence goes on from WTBY01000053.1 coordinate 38,655, forward strand.
GATTGAACTTCCACGTAACAAACTTATGATATTATTATACCATAATATTACAAACTTATCATATTCACTTACTTCATATTACAAACTTAGAACTTAAATTATCTTTGTTTACTTCGTTGGTTAGGTACTTTCACTATGTTTTAATTAAATAGTTAGTCCTATGTAATAAATAGCACCTCAACAAACCCCCACCCCATCAACAATAACAACCTTTTTACAGTTCATCACTCTATTATAAGCAACAACGTAACCCTATAAGAAAAGAATCTCTTAATACGTACGACCTCGAACTACTTTAGCTAGTGTCTTTTATCTTCTTAATCAGTCTAATGAAACAATAGTTCTACATAAAATAACACTCGATAAACTATCTACATCATGAAGCTCATACTTATTTATTTTACTAAAACAAAAACTTTCAGAATTTACAAAAGGGTCAAACATAAAAGTTTCGCCTTTATTGTATTCAAAACAATCTTCTAGCACCTCACAAAGTATTTCATTTTCTTTACCATCCCATTCAATAAACGAAACTATCATATCTTTACTCATCTTGTTTTCCTTTTTATCTTATAGAGAGGTAAACCTATTCAAACCATTCTAACCTAAGTTAGTTTCACTATCTTTTCTAATCTTTAACTCAATATCATAAAAATCTTCATCTGTATACACTTCACCATCTATTGAAGATATAAAGCTAATCATACAAAACATCTTTTTTGTGCTATTGTCTTTAATCTCTGATACAGTTGAAATATCATTAACATTTATTAAAATTTTTGTACCTATTCTATTTTCTATTACTATCATCTTTTAAACCTTTTTTGCTTATAGAGAAGAAACAAGTTCTTCCGCTTCACTACGTTACACGAGGGCAACGCTCCGCTTTATCTGCGATGCTTCTACCCACTAGCTCAATCTTCACTCTCAAACATACTACAAGACCAATCATTATCAGCCATTCTTCCATCTCTTTTCTTTGATATTCTATTAACAAAATCAATTATCGGACAACTCCCTCTAAAAGAACAATCTACACATACATTCTTTTCTTGTTTAGCATCTTCCATTTTGAATGGCTGCATCTTTCGTTCTGTTACTGTGAACTTTTCGGCTACTTCTCTTGTTTCATTCCAATCTTTTGGTACTTCATTATTTTCCATTATTTTTCCTTTTTATATTGTTCGTATAAATCATTATTTAAGTTACCAATAGCAACTAACTGAACTTTAGACTTCTTTAGTGTCTCATAGCCTACTGAGTGTAAAGTATGATGGCATTCAATACAAATACATATTAAACTTCTATCGTCCTTATTTGAGCCTTGTAGCGTATGATGGGGAGTATCTAAGTTTGTACTATCATCACACACTTGGCAAATTCCAAGAGATTTTATGAAGTCTTGTCTCTCTTTGTATTCAGCTTCGTTAAATCTAACTGGAACATCATCTCTGAGTCTAGCTTTCTTTTTATATTTCTTACTTAACATCGTAACTAAATGACTTTGCTACACTTCTTATATATGCTTTCCATCCCTCTAAATCTCTAATCATTTAAAAGCTCCTTATTTTCATATAGATTGCCAATAACTTCAAGAGTTTGAAATGTCATCTTGTTTAATCTATAGTACCCTTTACTTCCATCTATCTTCATAATAAAAGAAGCATCATAAAATTCAACTACACCTGTATATATTTCTTTTTCGTAGGCACTACCCTTTACTATATCCCCTTCAAAGATTTCTTTTCCATTTTTATCTTTAAGTCTAGTGTATTGCATAAGTGGATAATCTTCACTATTTGGTAAAACTATAAAATCATCTATTGATAGCTTTTCTTCAAGTGCAAATACGCTCATCGCTTTCAATCTCTCAGCATCTACCATCTTCTTTGTTTTTTTATTATATGCTCTAAACTTAATTTCACGACTCATTTCGCACCCCATACAATCCCATCAATAGTAGCAATTATAAAGTCTCTTGACTCTTCAAAGTTATCTCTTAAGTATTTATTCTCTTTCTCTAATTCAACTTTAACTTTTTCAAGTTTATTGATCGTTTGCGACTGTTGGTTGATTATTGCTATTAGTTTTTTCTTTTTCATTTCCCTATCTTCCTTAATTGTTCTTCTTTATTGACATAATTGCTAATGTCTTTCTCTAATCTTTCTATCTTTTCCATCATACTTAACACATCATAAGTTGTAATCTCATTCTTAATTAATGTTGCAGCTAGTCTGAATGTTTCATATCTGTGAGGATACTTTACTATATCATTCTTCCATCTTTGAATGGCGTTTGCAGATATATTAAATATCTTTAAAATCTCAACATCTTTAACAAGTTCCATAATACCTCTTTTATATGTAATTATACTACAAAATACATTAATTAACTATTATAGTTTATCTTTTTATGTATTTTAGCATGGTGTTGTCTACATAAAGTTACTACTGAATACAACTTTGTTTTATAAATATCGTCTTCATAACTTAGATGATGCACTTCCAAATTCTTACTTGTCTCACATAGGAAGCACTTATGATTATCTCTAAGTAAAGCTAGTCTTCTAATCCTAGCCCACTCCTTCGACTTCATATATTTGTCGTATCTTCTTTGCTTGAAGTACGCTTTAATTAATCGAATCATTTATTATTGTCTCATAATATACTGCTGATAGAATTACTATTATTAAAATATGAAATACTATGTCTTTCATTTTAATTCATGTACTTTAACACTAAAATTATCTTCTAAGTAGCTAATAATCTCATCTGCATCCATCTCTTTAAGTAGGTTTTCATTGCTGTGGCTTTTTATAATATCCTCAGTCTTTAAATTATCTATGAAATAACCATCAACTTCACTCAACTCTATTGATAAAAGTCCGTTTGATCCATAACTTGCAATTTCATTTATTGCTTTAGCTTCTATTGTTAATTCTTTAATCATTTATATCACGCTCCATTTGTACTACACTTGCCTCTACATCACATACATCACTTCTTATTGACTCAGGGCATCCGTCTGACTCTCTAATGATATGCTTCATATCTGTGATTAAGTCCTCTATTTGTGCTAACTTTGCTTTCAATATTTCAGTTGTTTCTATTTGCATATCAC
>WTBY01000033.1 GCA_013138865.1 Helicobacteraceae bacterium
ATTGAAGATATGACAAATTATCATAGAATTATATATATTATCACTTTATAGAGGACATTTTATGTGTTCCTATATTTATTTTATTAAGTCTAACTTCACTATAATGGGAATGAATAAATAGTTAGGTTCAGAAAATATTTCAAATAAAGGCTTAGAAAATGTATGACTTTGATATTGGAAAATGGGTGGTAAAATTAATGGATACTTCACATTCTTATTTTACATTATTAAAATTTGTAAATGACAAAGATGCTTTTAGTTCACATACTGACAATCTAAGAATATACACTACTTCATCGGATGATAATGAACTGATCATTCAAAAAGACTCTATACATAAAGAATACTTTACATCAGAAATGAAAAAAAATATAGAGCAAGCAGTTGAAAGCTATTCAAATCAAATGCTTGTAATCCTTGCTACATATATTGAAACAATTAACTTGGAGTTTTTTGAAACACTTTTCACAAAGAATAATCAGCTTATTTTTGATTATACAACTAACAATGATGAGCACAATGGGTATATAAAATTAAATTTACTTTTCGATTCTAATTCTAAAGATGAAATTATTCAAAAACTAATTTTAACTTCTAAAAATAATGCAGTAAATGGTTCTCTTAAAAGAGTTAGTGAACGAATCTTTAAATTAACTAAATATCAAATAAGTAAAAAATTGATTGATTCAATTCAATCTGAAATTTTTGATAAAAGGAATTCAATTGTTCATGAATCTGAAAACCATATGATAAAAAAAGAGAATATTGAAAGTTATTTTCAACTAACTGAAAAATATTTATTTGAATTGGGTAAAGCATGTAAAAAAATTGGTGCTCCATACCTTGATCAAGCGAACTGGTTAGAAAAACCTAACAAAAACGAGGAGACCAATAGTTTACCCTAGCGGGAAAATTATTGCTTATGATAAACGTTAAGTTGCTAAAGCACTTACTTTTGGAACATAAAATACTCATATTAGTTTTACGTGTTCCACAAAGTGTTCAAAAAGTAAAAACTACAAAGTTCCATAAACATTAAGGGATTATGGAACAAATAAAGTGTGCTTTTAAATTATATATTTAAAGCTTTATCCAATCTTCCTTCAAAAAATATAGCCAGCTGTGAAAGTGTTATAGATTTTTATTTAATGAAATTAGGTAAAAAACTTAATTTCAAACCCCCGAAAGTTTCATTAAGTCACAAATACCTATAAATATTTCAAGAGAAGAAAAGCTACTTTAAATAACTACTAGGGTAAAGTAATCTAAATTTATCTAAGAAGGTGTAGTATGATTGAGTTTATGAAAAAAGCTGTTGATTGGGTTTTACAAAAAGAGCAAGAGGCAGCTCAGGAGTGTCATATTAGCGTTGTTGATGTTGATAAGCAGATAGAAACTATGCAGAATAAAAAAGATAGTATTACAGCTCAGTACAGTGAAAATATTGAAGAGATTGACCATGTTTTAGGTCGCTTAGAGAGTATTAAAAAAAGTGCAAATAAGTGTACTAAATAACATGAGTTCTCAATATCGTATAGAAAAAGATACTATGGGCGAAATTAAAGTTCCAAAAGATCTCTATTGGGGAGCACAAACGCAACGTTCAATAGAGAATTTTGCGATCGGTGAAGAGAAAATGCCTTATGAGATCACTCGTGCATTTTCATACTTGAAAAAAGCTGTCGCACTTGTAAACAAAGACCTTGGCAAGCTAGATAAGAAAAAAGCAAATGCAATCGCGTCAGCTGCTGATGATATGTTAGCTGGTAAGTTAGACGGAAACTACCCTTTAGTTGTATGGCAGACGGGTTCAGGTACTCAGTCAAATATGAACAACAACGAAGTTTTAGCATCTCGTGCGACAGAGATACTTGGAGGAGACTTTAAAAAAGAGAAGTTAGTTCACCCTAACGATCATGTAAATATGTCTCAAAGTTCTAATGACACCTACCCTACTGCACTGCATGTTGCTTCTGTGATCGCAGTTGAAGAGCAACTTCTTCCTGCAATTAAAAAGTTAAAAAAGACACTGAAAAAAAAGTCGAAAAAGTTTGAAAAAATTGTTAAAATAGGTCGTACTCACTTACAAGATGCAACACCTATAACACTAGGTCAAGAGATTAGCGGTTGGGTGGAGATGCTTAAAAAATGTGAAAAGATGGCTAAAACTTCACTTAAAGATGTACGAGAGTTAGCACTAGGTGGAACAGCCGTAGGAACTGGCCTAAATGCTCATCCAGAACTAGGTAAAAGAGTCGCAAAAAAATTGAGCTCTCTTACTGGACATAAGTTTATTACTGCACCAAATAAGTTTCACTCACTAACTTCACATGATGCACTTGTTTTTGCTCATGGGGCACTAAAAGCACTAGCCGCTGATATGATGAAAATAGCTAACGATGTTCGCTGGTTAGCTTCAGGTCCACGTTGTGGTATAGGCGAAATAGAGATCCCAGCTAATGAGCCTGGAAGCTCCATCATGCCAGGAAAAGTAAACCCTACTCAAGCCGAAGCTGTAACCATGGTTGCATGTCAAGTTATGGGAAATGATGCAACGATCGGCTTTGCGGCAAGTCAAGGTAACTTTGAGTTAAATGTTTTTAAACCTGTGATCGCGTACAACTTTTTACAATCAGTAAGACTTTTAAGTGACTCTATAATCTCTTTTAACGATCACTGTGCGGTTGGAATAGAACCAGTCAAAGAGAAGATAGACTATTATTTAAATGAGTCATTAATGCTAGTAACGGCACTTAACCCACACATAGGTTATGAAAATGCAGCCAAAATAGCTAAGAGCGCACATAACAATAACTCTACTTTAAAAATTGAAGCTGTAAAGTTAGGTTTTCTAACAGAAGAAGAGTTTGATAAGTATGTAGTACCTAAAAATATGACAACACCAAAAGTATAAGATCATAAATAACAGTGTACAATATAAAAATTTATTTATTAAAATAGGAAAATGTTATGAATAAAAGTCTAGTTGGTGTAGCTGTAGCAGTTGTTGTAGTCAGTGGTTTTTTTGTGCTTAATAGTTCTAAAGAAGATGTTAAACAGAGCACAATAGTTAAAGAAAATAGTCCACAAAAGAGTATAGTGCTTAAAGAAAAAGTCTCTAAAAAGAGTACTGAGCCTACACCAAAAGTAAAAGTAGCAAAGAAAAAAGAGTTAAAGTTAGCTCCTTCTATACTTTCAAAAGTAACAGACCTTGATGCTTCTATTTTAAAAGATCTGCGATCCGATAAAGATACTTTTAGTGAACTTTATAACAAAAATAGACTTGTAGTTTTTGTAGAAAATGAGCTTGATTATAGAAAATCGAAAGTAAACTCTACACTAAATAAAATAGTCTCTTCAAATCTTGAGGGAATAATTAAGATTAGAGAAGACTCTGAAGGAGAGATCTACTTAGAGATAGTAGACTATGGAAAAAATAGCAATAACAGTAGTGAAAGTAGTGAAAGTAATTATAAAAAAGTAAATACATCTTACAACTTCAAGTATGACGAAGCAACAATTCAAGATATACAGAGTGTTGAAGATTTCATATCTTTTTTAAACTCTATGCAAGGTGCTGTGAAAAGTGTAATTATAGTAGGTTATACGGACTCAAAAGGTTCTAAAAATTACAACATGGTTCTCTCAGCTAAACGTGCAAAAGTTTTAAACGATATGCTTAAAGAGTATAACTTTAATGTTAAATATATAGCAAAAGGTGAGTCAAACCCTATAGCTTCAAATAAAAATGAAGAGACTAGAGCATTAAATAGACGTGTTGAAGTTTACGTTGACGTTGAGTAAATAATTTAAATATAACAGATATAGAAGTATTTACTTCTATATCTTCTTGCCACTATAAAGAACAGGTGTAAACTTCCAAGCCCACAATATAAACATAACCAACCACAACGCTAAAGAGATATCAAATAAGAAAAATAACTTATGGTTAATGCTAACCCCTATAGAGAAAATAAAACGCGCTATTACGACCACTTGAGTTAAGTAAAATACTTTTAGTATAAAGCTAGAAGCATGAGGTGGTTGACCTGAGTGACCAAGTGTAACACGCGTTCCAAAGCCTATAAGCATAGTAGTTATGAAACCAAGTGCAACAAGGTGAGTTTGTGCATAAACAAAACTACTACCACTAAGTAACTCTACAAGCCCAACAACAGCTCCAACTCCAAACGCGATCGGAAGCCACCACAGTGCTACATGAAGTATTTTCAGTATTTCAGGTGCTTGTTTATAATTTAGATCCCATCTTTTAAACTCTTTAAAAATTATAAATGCAAGAGTTGCATCTACTGCTATGCTGAAATAACTCATAGCTAAAACAGTCCCAACTACCTTTAGAACTAAAAGTTTAAAAACTAATGGCAAAAACTCTTCATTTTTCTCAGCAAATGAGTGTGAGAAAAAAGGAACCATTCTTTGTGCTACTGAAAGTGTTAAGAGTGTCAAATAGAGTGTAAAAGCTACAGATGTAGCAAAGTGAGGTAAATCTAAAAAGATCTCTAAAATAGCCATAAAATTCAGTAAAACCCCTGCGCTAAGTGCTATTAAGATCCATTTTTGATCGTACATTTGAGGAGAGTTTGAGTTGTTGTAAATGCTAAAAAGCTTATACCAAAACATAGATATACCAGCAAGTAGAAACAGCATACCAACTACTAAAAGCTCGCTACTAACAAAAGCTCCACCAACATAAAGAAGCCCACCTATATTTAAAAGAGCGAATGTCTTTAAATAATAAGATTTTTCTATAACTTCACTTTGACAAAAACGAGGAAATGTAGTATATAAAAAGCCTATAAATAGTTGAGTAAATAGAATGTAGATCATAGAGTATGAGTGAAAGTCTATCGGTGTGACAGTTAAAATTGCACTACCTTTAAAGAGTAGTTTGTAAGCCACTCCAAATACGATCATAAGAGCGATCGCCCATATAACTCCAAAAAGAAAAAATGGTTGGTGTACTTGAGAGAGAAAATAGTTCTCTTTTTTAGCTTTAGTCTGAAAATTTTGCATCTACTGCCTTTTTTAAATATTTGCGATTATATCTATAAGAGTTTTAAAATACTCTTCTTATTCATTTTACGTGCAAAATCTTTTGCAGTTAATCCTTTGTCTTCAACAGCCTCTTTATCTACCCCAGAGTCTAAAAGTTTTTTAACCATTTCGGCTCTGCCATAACAAGTAGCCGCCATAAGTGGAGTAAAACGACTTCGTCTATCTGTTTTACTTACGTCTATACCCTGCTCTAGTATATACTCAAAAAGCACAATGTTGTTATATGTGATTGCATTGTCAAAGATAGATACACCCTGATCATCAAACTCGTAAATATTTGCACCACTCTCAACAAGAAGCATAATAAGTTCACTATCACAGCGAAGACGTAGTGCGATCGCTAATACACTCTCTTCGCTCTCATTTGCTTCATTAAGATCTGCACCATCTTTTATATACTTTTTTGCACCTAAATAGTCATTATTTGTTAAAAGTTTGATCCATTCATTCATGATAAATACCTCATTAATTTTAATATGCTAAAATTGCGTAAATTTAATTTAGGAATTATATATGAAAATTATTGAAACTACGGACGAATTTAAGTCTTGTGTTGAAAACATCAAAAAAACTAAAGGTTACAAAGACCCAATAGGCTTTGGTATTTGTAGAGTAGACCTAGGTCAAAAGAACTTAGACAAAACTCTTCAAGCTACTTACCCACTTGTAAACTGGGGAGAGAACTTTGGTAGTGCTGCTGTTTTCATAAACGCTTTAGCAGAACAAGGTGTAAATGTAGACTGTTCAGCTAATGAAGTTGTTTGTGACATAAACTCAGAGTTTTTACTAACAGCTCTTAATACATTTGCTCCATATGTAGACGAAGCTTTTGATGATGCTCATAAAAATATTCAAGTTGTTGCAACTCTTTACTCTCTAATAAAACAAAATGGTATGTTAGATGGCGAATTTAAAGTAGTATTTATTTTTGCAGACGAAGCAGTTGAGAGTGTTGAAGCAGCTTATTTAAAACTTTACGTACTTTCTCAAGCTAAAGTAGAGTTAAGAGGAATTAACCTTAATGGTGCTTTTGGTGCTCTACCAAATGTTGCATGGTCTCAAGGAAGTCCGATCGAGCTTGACTACTTAAGAGAGAACGAAATAGAGCTTAAGCTTGCAAATGAATACCCACATATCGACTTTGTAGATAAATTTCCACGTTTTTTACAACACATAATTCCACAAGACAACACTCGTATTTTAGAGACTTCAAAAGTACGTTTTGGTGCACAACTTGCAGGTGGAACTACTGTTATGCCTGGTGCTAGTTACATTAACTTTAATGCTGGAACAACTGGTAGTGTTATGGTTGAAGGTCGTATCTCTTCATCTGCAATCGTAGGTGCAGGTAGTGACGTTGGTGGTGGTGCTTCTATACTTGGTGTTTTAAGTGGTACAGATGGTAACCCAATCTCGATCGGTAAAAATACTCTTTTAGGTGCTAACTCTACTTGTGGTATTCCTCTAGGTGACGCTTGTATTATTGACGCAGGTTTAGCTATTTTAGAGGGAACAAAAGTTGGAATTTACCCAGCAGAACTTACTAAGATCCAAGAAGCAAACACAGGCTGCACAATAGCTGGAGAAGTTTTTAAATGTAAAGACTTAGCAGGACTTAATGGTCTTCACTTTCGTGCTAACTCTATGACTGGAGAGATCACAGCATCTCGTTCAACTCGTGAAATTAAGCTTAATGCGGATCTTCACTAAACTTAAACCTTTTAAGGTTTAAGGGCCCAATATGGCAAAATTTGTTCTATTAATACTATTTAATATAGCTCTTTTTGCTGAGCCTCTTGCACTAAAAGAGTCATACTTTTTTAGCGATCATAAGATCAAAGTAAACGATATTTTCAATGATCTTAATAGCTCCTCACTTATCTACCAAATAAATAGACACAAAACAAAAGTTAGAGTAAAGTCAAAAGTTATTATAAAAGCGTTTAAGGCATTAGGAATTGATGTTAAAAAAAGTTCTAAAAACTATGTAACTTTTTACATGGAGTCTAAGCTTGATTTAGAGTTTTTAAAACTCTCATTAGCCAACTACTACAAACGTTTTTACAATACACTTCAAATTGACTCTATTCAGATAGCACCTCGATCCTTTACTGCAGAGCTTCCAGAGGTTTATAAAATAGAGATTCCTAACAACAGTTTTAAAAGATCTACTTCAACCTTTTACATTGAAAGTGATAATAAAAAACGTATTTTTTTCAACTACACCATAAAAGCGACTATAGGAGTTTTTAGAGCAAGGGATGATATAAAACGAGGTACTAGACTTGAACTTACAAATATTAAAAAAGATCGTATTGCACTCTCTCAAGTTAAAGTAACACCCATTCAAAGCAGTAGCAGAGCAATGCTAGAGGCAAGACGACACATTAGAGCAGAACATGTAATAACCAAGAGTGATGTAAGAGCTGAAAACTTAGTTGTTAGAAACCAGTTCATAAGTGCAGTTTTACGTGAAGGTGGACTTAGTATCTCTTTTGATGCACGTTCAACTCAAGAGGGTGCATTAGGTGATAACATAATGATCATAAAACCAGATGGATCTAAAATAAGAGCAACCGTTATAGGTGAAGCTCAAGTAGAGGTAAAATAATGAGAGTAGTAGTAGCTATAAGTGGTGCAAGTGGTGCAGAATTAGGTCTAAAAGCCTTAGAGTTACTTCCGAGTGTAGTTGATAAGCATCTTATTATGAGCGATAGTGCAAAAGTTGTTTTAAAAAAAGAGCAAAATATTACGATCCATGACAATAGTGATATATCAGCAAGTGTTGCTTCTGGATCATTTAAGTGTGACGCAATGCTCATAATACCTTGCTCAATGAATACACTAGCAAAGGTCTCTTGTGGCATAGCTGACAACTTAATCACAAGAGTAGCCTCTGTTATGATTAAAGAGAGACGTACCCTACTCCTAGCTCCAAGAGAGATGCCATTTTCAGCTATATCATTAGAAAATATGTTAAAACTATCTCGTCTAGGTGTGATCATAGCTCCACCTGTTTTAGCCTACTACTCAGAACAACAAACACTAGAACAGATGGAAAACTTTATGATCGGTAAGTGGTTTGACCTTATAGGTATAGATAACGAGCTTTTTAAGAGGTGGTCTTAAAAACTAACTATATTCCGCCCTGCATTTTTTGATGTATATAGAAGTTCGTCGACTCTTTTAAAAACTTGATCTATATCTTCAGCATCTTTTAATTCCACAACACCCACACTTATAGTTAACTTATCAACTACTTTAAAAGAGTGTGATTCTACTTTTTCTTTAACTCTTTGTGCAAATATTTTAGAATTTTCCAATGTACTATGTGGAAGTACAATTATAAACTCCTCTCCACCATAACGACCTATTAAATCAACATCTCTAAGATTAATTTTAACTAACTCAGATAGTTCTACTAAAATATCATCACCTACACTGTGCCCATAAGTATCATTTACTTTTTTGAAAAAATCTATATCATACATAATAAGTGAAAGTGGTGTCTCATATCTACTTGAGCGACTTATCTCAGAAGTTACTATATTCATTAAAGAGTACCTATTATGCAACTTTGTAAGAGAATCAGTCGTAGCCAATAGCTCAAAAGAGTCTTTTAACTCTAGAAGCTCTGTTGTTCTTACTTTTACTCTCTGCTCTAATGTTTTGTTAAGCTCTTCTAACTCTTCACTTTTATTGTTTATCTTTTTTTCATACTCTTTGAAATAGAGTCCTATTCTCGTAGATATATAGAAGGAGAGTACAAGTGCTAAAAGTACGATCACTAAAGCTATATAAAATATCTGTTTTGATTCTTTGTTATAGATGTCATAAAGTGCTACTTTCTCTTTATTTACTTTAGTATTAATTTCTGAAAAGTAAAAACCACTACCTATAATCCAGTCAGAATTTGGTATTCTTTGAATATAAGAGTATTTTTTTTCAACCTCTTTACTGTTTTTGTTATACCAATTATAAACGTGTGCATTATTTATTTTGCCTTTTAAAGAGTCAATAATTTTTTTTATAGTTTTTTGAACAAATGGATCATCTATATTTTCTATACTTTTATCAACAAACTGTGGTAAAAAGTCATGTAAAACAAGCTTACCTTTAGTGTTTAAAATAAAAATGTAGTTATCGCCTATATTATCAACTTTTTGAATTATAGAAAATAGCTCTTCATCTGTTTTTTTTATTGCTGTATCTATATATTCTGATGTTCCAAAGTACCAATTATAGTGTCCAAATTCTTTTACAAAAGCAACTTGCTTATACTGTTTTTTCGGATCACCATTATGCTTAGTAAAAGTATCCCATAAAAAACCACTACCTTTGCTCTTACAAATGGCAATTTCTTCTTGTATTATAAGGCTTCCTGTTGCATCTTTTAGCTCTATTATAGAGCTACCTTCTAAATGTTTTAAATACTTAGGTGCTAATTGAAAAATGCCATCATAATCAACTATCCAGATAAAACTTTCACCATCATTCCATAAGAACGGCTCAAGTGCCGTTTTAATCATAAGTTTGATCTCTTCTGCTGTTTTTGTATTTTTATTTTTTGCGTAAATATTATGAGCTATATAGTATGCGTTATTTACACGTTCTTGTAACTCAACATAAAGTCTTTTTTTTATAACTGATTTTTTATAAACTATAAGGTCTAGCATATTCAAGACTTTATTTTTTACTTCTTCTTTCTTGCTCTCAAGTAAATTTGTTTCTAACCTATGCACTCTTAGCTCAAAACTATTAGAATATGCTTGATAAAAGAGCACACTCATCGTTACCATAAACAGTGGTATAATTATGAGAGGTGCATAAGTGACAATATTCAAAAAATATTTTTCTTTCATGTCTCTACTCTATCATTTTTATAATTAAATTTTAATTATATCTTAATCAATAGCTACTAAAGAGTCTCTTTTTCAGATGTAATATGAAGAGTTTGAGTAGGAAATGCAAACTTCAAGTCATTAGTTTTTACAATATCCATAATTCTCAGTATGACATCTTGTTTTAGATCTAACCAGTCATTTAGAGCAACACTTCTTGAAAATGCTAAAACTGCTATATTTATAGATGAATTAGTTAACTCATCAATATGTACTCTTATAGCTGTTTTTATTCCTAGTTTGTCGTCTTTAGAGACTAATTTACTATCTTGCACCAAATCAGCATATAGTTCATCTTTATTGAAATTTTCTTCTGATGCTATATCTCGATGCGAGCCGAGCATATCTTTTATATCTTTAACAACATTTAGTAAATTTTGTGTAGATGAGTCATAAGTGAGTGCTATATTCATCTTTAAAAGTCTCCCTACACTTCTTCTACTTGAATTTATAAGTGGAGCATTTGCGAGCATTGAGTTTGGTACTGTTATGAAAGAGTTATCTGTTGTTCTGATAGTTGTACTTATAAACTTGATCTCTACAACTGAGCCTTCAAACTCAGTTGTACTTATATAGTCACCTTGAGAAAATGAGTTATCGGCTAGAATTTTTATAAGCCCAAAGAAGTTACTTAATGTATCTTTTGCTGCGAGTGCAACTGCCACACCACCTATACCAAGTGAAGCTAGTACACTTGTAATATTTACTCCAAGTTTTACTAAAAATAGAAGTAACGCTACAAAGTAAACAGTTATTTTAATAATAGAGAGCACTAGGTTTAAAAGTTCTGATCGCATACTCTTTGAGCTTTTATTTGTCATAGAGTAGTAGAACATATTGTCTATTAAAGCTACGATCATATAACTTATAGTAGTAATAAATACAAAGTAAAATATAACTCCATTCTCTTGAAACTGTGCAGGGTATAAAAGGGCTTCAATAGAGAGCTCTAAACCAAAGAAGAAAGTAAGAATTAAAAATGGTTTTCTCAGTTTTTTTAAATTAAGAAGCAGTAACTCCTTGTTTACAGAGTTAGAGTTCAATATAAACTTTTTCATAATTGAGTAAACTTTTATATATATAAAAAAGCTTATAAGGAGTGTTAAAGTCATAGTTACAAGGAAGAGACTCAAACGACCTAAATCAATATGTAAAAAGCGTAAGTAACTATTTATATAAGTTGCGCCTTTAGTTTCATTTGCATACTCAATAAAGTTATTAAGATCTAAAATAGATATAAATGAGCGATAGCTTAAAGCTTTAGCATTAACTTGTATATAGTTTAAAAAGCCTGTATAAAAGGCATAGCTTTTATACAGCTCCTCCAAATTTCTTTTTATCATTTTAGCACGCTTGGAGTTTTTAGCACTATTATATAGCTGTTCAAAATCATCTGGAAAGATCTCTTCAATAGCATCACGATCACTATCAACCATGTTATTAAACTCTTCCATAGTTATTTGTGTCCAAGTATGCGAAAGAGTGAGTAAAAAGATATATATCTTCTGCTCTATAAGAAGCTCTTTAATTTTAATTTCATCTCTTAAAACAGCATCCAAGTAACCATGCTTTTGATTCGATTTGATCTTATATTTTAGTCTATAGATCTCTTTTTGGGTATCTTCATAATCAAAATACCTATTTTCATCACTATCATCTATGGGAGCAATTTTCATAATTTCTACTAAAGCAATATATGCTTTCGCTTCATCATCTATATTTTTAAATAGGTTCATCTCCAAATCTACATTTTCTGTATTATTGTCATCTTTTTTTAAATTGTTGGTTTCTAAATATGTAAAGTGTTCATTCTCAACTGCTATAAGAGTGTCCCAAATATTTTCACTTGCCATTAAACTCATATAGACACTTACTAATAGAACTAATTTTATAAACATATAATCTCCTGTAATCTTTTATTATATTATCGAAAATAGATAAAATATAGCAAACTGTGCGATCACAATAGAAATAAACTTTAATAAAAACGATCTTTTTGAGATCTTATGTCTAAAGTAAAAAATAGCCAATAGTGAGCCGACACTTCCACCAAAAAAAGAGAAACTTAAAAGTGCAAATTCAGAAATACGTCTAACTTTTTTTTTACGAAAAGCTTTAAATTTATCAATACCAAAAAGTAAAAAAGTAAATATATTTATAAGTAAGAGGTAGATGAGAGAGTAGTAAAGAAGCAACTCTCTCATAAAAATTATTTGTAAGTTTGTACGAAAGTCTCTATTCGTTTAATACCCTCACGGATACTCTCTATATTTGTAGCAAAAGAGAATCTAAAGTAACCCTCACTACCAAAGCCAACACCAGGGACAACTGCAACACCAGTTTCACTTAAAAGTTTTTTACAAAATTCCATAGAGTCATTTGTAACCTCTTTAACGTTTACAAATAGATAAAATGCACCATCTGGTTTTAAAACGCTTAATTTATCTACTTTGTTGAATAGCTCGACTGCTTCATCACGACGAGCTTTAAAAGCTTTTCTCATCATCTCTATATCAGCGTCAGCACTTCCATCAAGTCCTGGGATCGCACACTTTTGAGTGATAGAGTTTATGTTTGATGTACTTTGACTTTGAAGTTTTTTTGTAGCTTTTACAAGTTCTACGTTTGCAGATGCCATATAACCAAAACGCCAACCAGTCATAGCAACCGACTTACTAAGACCATTTATAGTGATCGTTCGCTTAAACATATCTTCACTTATAGAAGCAACTGAGACAAACTCTCCATCATAAATTAACTTCTCATACATCTCATCAGAAGCTACAAAGATATCTGTACCTTTTAACACTTCAGCTAGAGATTCTAATTCAGCTTTAGAGTATACGGCACCTGTTGGGTTAGAAGGTGTTGTTAAGATAAGAAGTTTAGTCTTTGGTGTGATCGCACTTTTTAACTGCTGCTCAGTTATTTTAAAGTTACTAGTATCATGAGTTTCGATCTCAACTGGAGTTCCACCACAATACTTAACTAACTCAGGGTAAGTAACCCAAAAAGGTGCAGGAATAATAACCTCATCACCCTCTTCTATTAATGCAGAAAAAAGGTTAAAAAGTGAGTGTTTAGCACCATTGTTAACTATAATCTGATTCGGTGCATATGTTAAGTTGTTGTCTCTTTTTAACTTATTTGCGATCGCCGCTTTAAGTTCAGGGATACCATCAACCGCAGTATATTTAGTAAAACCGTCATTTATAGCTTTAATAGCTTCATCTTTTATAACTTGTGGTGTGTCAAAGTCGGGCTCACCTGCTGAGAAGCTAAGAATATCTTTACCTTCTGCTTTTAACTCACCTGCTAAGGTAGTGATCGCTATTGTTATTGATTCTGATAGAGTGTTTATACGTTTAGTAAGCAAAGTACTTTCCTTTGTAAAAAAATTTAATGATTATAACTTTTATTTGCTTAAGAAATATGTCTGAAAGAGTTTTTATTTGACATTATAAGATTTGTAATAGATATTTTATTTTCAATTTTTGGCTTTAAGAACTCTTCTTGTGCAGGTATAAAAACAGTCTGTTTTAAAGTTTCATAACCATAACCAATGTAGTTGAGCAGATCACAGTTATACTTCATAGTTTCAAAACCACTATAACTCTCTTCGTAAACATGTCTATTTGAACTTATTAAAAGTTTTTTACTCATAGGCTTAAGTTTAGTAAACTCTGCACTCTCTAACAAGTCAAACTCTTTTAAAAAAACATACTTATCTGCAAAAGCATTCATCTCTGTCTCATAAATAGTGATCGCTGTACTTTCACTTTTAGAGGTGTTGATCATATCTTGAAAATGTCTTAGTTCATGTATTAATGTAGCTGCCATAGCTTTTACAGATTGATTAGTTTGAAGAAAAATTCTTGTTTTATAAATTGTATCAGGAGAGAACCTAGTTAAGCCAAAAGCGTGAGTATTTGCGACACCTATATCTATCTGTTTTCTATTTTTTAAGAATGTAAACTCACTTTTAAGTGAAAGCCCTACTTCGGTTGAGAAGATCATAGACTCAACCTGTTCTAAAAGCTCTTTTTCGTTAATTGCCAAATTTTGCGCAAACTCTTCTCTTGGCATATTAGGAGTTATAAATATATTATCGTGCTCTTCAACAAAATTTTTGAAAGCTTTACGAGTAACAGTCTCACGAGTTACTTTTTTTATTGGGTTAATTTTACCCATGTTTATTTTAGGAGTTAAAGGGTTAATAGATGAACGTGCTACTATCGCTGCTGCATTAGAATAAGCCATACTACTAGCACTAATCATAATAATCTCCTAATCTTATACAACTATAATCGACAGTATCTAAAAAATCATAAACTTCTTTTGCTATAATTCAAACTATTATGGAAAACAAAAAAGTAGCCATTTTTGGTGCAACTGGATACGTAGGTCTAATTTTAGTAAATAGACTAATAGAACAAGAGATACATATAAAACTATTTCTTAGAAATAAACAGCGTGTTAAACATCTTCGTGCCTACCCTAACATTAAGATGTCAGATATTGAACTTACTTTAAATAACAGACGTTTAATTGCAGAAAAGCTTCATGGTATTGAGACTATTTACTATCTTATTCACTCTATGGATGCAGTTCATAGTGATGACTTTGAAAAAACTGATCTTATACTGGCGCAAGTAGTTTCGCAAGCTGCTTATGTTGCTAATGTTAAAGAGATCATCTACCTTGGTGGTTTAGGTGTACAAACACCAACTCACCCACTCTCTGCACACTTAAGAAATAGGCATGAAGTTGGTGATAAGCTCCGAGAGAGTGGCATGAGTATAACAGAGATACGCGCTGGTGTGATCATAGGTGCAGGCTCTGCTAGTTTTGAAATTATACGCTCACTTGGAAAGAGGTTACCTTTTATACCTAAACTTCCATACCAACAAGGAAGATGCAACCCTGTTGACATAGACGATATGATCGCTTATCTTTTGAATGCTTATCATAAAGAGTCATATCGTGGCAAAATTATTGAAGTCGGTACTAAGCGTAGTTATAGTTATGATGAGATGATCGCTATATTTGCAAAAGTAGTTACAAAAAGAGAGCTGAAAATTATAAATATTTACTTTTTGGGCTACTTGTTAAACAAAAAAATTCTCTCTTACTTAGTCTCTTACTTCTCTGCAATCCCTTACGCTCTGTCTAAACCACTAATCGAGGGTATTGACTCTATTGCAACTAAAGGTGAGTATGATGTTGAACTTATAGACAACAGCATAACTCCTTTAGAGCTAGAAGACTCAGTTGCAAAAGCTTCAGAGCATGAAGAGAATAAGCAAGTAGAGAGCTTTTGGGCAATACCGAGCTCTCTTCAAGTCCTCGCAAATAAGAATGAAGAGTTTCTCCACGTTAATAATAAAGAGAAAGAGTTTAGCATACTTGACAACTATAAACAACGTGGAATTCTTTATGAAATTCGTGAACGAATAGTAGCTGAAGAAGATGTTGAAGCGATCTTTAATGAGATTCAAAAAATTGGTGGTGAACATGGCTACTGGTCACCTAGTTGGATGTGGAAAATAAGAGCTAAATTTGACAAAATTTTAGGTGGTCCAGGTATGAGCGTAGGACGACGTACCCATCAAGCTAACATGCGTATAGGTGAAAGACTAGACTTCTGGATTATCTCCGCTTACCAGAACGAAAAAGAGTCGAAAGTTCTAACATTAAAAGGAAGACTAAAGAGTCCTGGTGACTCATGGTTACAGTTCGTGATCATAAAAGTAGAAGATAAGTGGAAATTCACACTACGTGCCTACTTCAATCCAAAAGGCTACTTAGGTTACGCCTACTGGTACTCACTATTTTTTGTACATAAATATATTTTTGACACTATGATAGATAATATAATGATTGAGGCTAAAAAATAGGGAGTTTTTAATAACCCTAAACTCTTTAAAAAAACCACTTCAGCTTTGTTGCAAAACAGTTCCGATCGCATACACTTGAAAACTATTTTAAAACTCATAACCTAGTTGTGCATCAAACCTATAGCTGTAGGAGTGGTAGTAGTTTTTTCATTTTGCTTGTTTCCATTTTTTGGTTATAATGCTCTTGCTGATATAAACTTATTACTTCGATGGAGTGGTAAACCTAGGCTTTGGGATTTTTTCTCTTAGCCTTTTTTTTTGCCCTCCAAAGAAGTAATAAGGGGGACTTATGGATAAGCTTATATCAGCAATATTGCTTATGTGCATTTTTGCACCTATGTTAAATTAGTTTAACATAGTCAAGGGGTTTTGCCCCTTGCCCCTCTTTTTTATTAATATATTAAAAATAACTACTAGTACTTTTTCATTTAAAAGAGAATAAATTCTTTTGCTATAATTCAATCTATATTTGCAGGAGTTTGAAAATGATAAACTTTAAAAACTACTCTCAAGAGACTTTTGAGAGTGCAAAAACACAAAACAGACCTATTTTTATTTTTGTTGGTTGTAGTGCAAGTGTGCACTCTTTAAACATTGAGAAAGAGCTTTTTACAAACGAGCAAATAGTCTCTTTTTTAAACGCACACTTTGTTTGTGTTAAAGTTGACAAAGATGAGCGGACAGAGCTTGATCTTTACTACCAAAAAGCCTACAAACTTTTAAACAATGCGAATGGAGGTTGGCCTCTTTTAGTATTTGCTACACCCTCAAACCAACCTTTTCACGCTAAAACTTATATGCCAACACACTCTCAAGATAAACTTTTAGGTTTTTACGAGTTTTGTGAAATTATAGTTGATAAAATAGAGAGTAAAGATAGTGACTTTTTTAAAAATGCAGATGAAGTAGCAGAGCATCTTACTCTTAGCGATCGCAACAAAGAGGCTACACGTTTAAGTTTGATACTTACTCAGAGTTACATAGCACAAGCAAAAGAGAATTTTGATGAGAATAGTGGTGGTTTCTTCGCAGATCCAAAGTTTCCAAACAGCTCAATCGTAAATACGCTTTTAGACTTTTATGAGAAAGAGAGTAACGCTGAAGTATTAAACATGGTTACTAAAACTTTAAGCATGTTAAATAGAACTGCCTCTAAAAATGCTAAAGGCTTTTGGTACCGTCACGCTTACTCTGAAGAGTTTACACTCTACGATCAAGCTCTTTTAGTTCAAACATTTGTAAAAGCTTACAAGATTTTAAAAAATGAAGAGTACAAAGATGTTGCTTTTAAGTGTTGTGAATTTATGCTAGAGAACATGAGTGATGATGGACTATTTTACCTGTATGAAAACGACAAAAGAGTTATAACTTCACAAAACTCTATGATGATTAGTGCTCTTTTTAAAGTAAGTGAGTTAGACGAAAAGTATCTTCCGATCGCACTTAACTCACTTGAGAAGCTTAGTGCTAAAATGTATGTTAACTCAACTCTTTACCACTACGAAAATGTAAAGGGCTTTTTAGAGGACTTTGCATACTTTGGAGTGGCTCTTATAAATGCATATGAAAAAAGTGGTGATGAGATCTACTTTATTCAAGCACAACTAATAGCAAACTCTGCTTTGAGTAATTTTTATGATAATGGTAGATGGTTTTACACAAAAACTAAATTTAGTATAGATGGTGACATTTATGATTCTCACATGCCAAGCTACATAGGTGCTATTTGCGAGCTAATGGTAGCTTTAGCAGAAAAAGAGCCTAAATATATTAGCTTTACTAAGAAGAGTATTGAGTACTATTCTTACTCATTAGCAAGAGATATGATCTACTCTTCATACCTTTTTAAAGAAGCGATGAGTATAATCGCGAATAAATTATAACTATTAGGAACAATTTTGGAAAATATGTGTTATTACGAAGTACTAGAAGTTACAAAGAGTGCAGACAAAGCGACTATTAAAAAAGCTTACAGAAAAATGGCGAAGAAGTGGCATCCAGACAAAAACCCTGGTGATGAAGAAGCAGAAAAAAACTTTAAAGTGTGTAACGAAGCTTACCAAGCTTTAAGTGATGATCAACAACGCTCTATTTACGATCGTTATGGTAAAGAGGGTCTTCAAGGTGGAATGGGTGGCGGTGGTCGCTCAAGTGGAGGCTTTGGTGGTTTTGATGACCTTGGATCAATGTTTGAAGAGATGTTTGGTGGAGGCGGCGGCGGTGGTCGTGGACGTTCACGTCAGTCTCGTGCAGATATGGACAACTTCGATCTTGACGCAGAAGTTAGAATGAACATTAGTTTCAATGAAGCAATTTTTGGTTGTGAAAAGAATATTGACTTTCGTTATAAATGTTCTTGTAAAAAGTGTAAAGGAACAGGTGCTAAAGATGGCAAAGAGTCAACTTGTTCTCAGTGTGATGGACATGGTCAAGTCTATATGCAACAAGGTTTCATGCGAATTCAACAAGCTTGTCCAGTTTGTCATGGTGCAGGTAAAATGGCAACTGATAAGTGTGGTGAGTGTCGTGGAAATGGTTACACTGAAGAGAAAGAGAGTGTAAGCGTTAAAGTTCCTGCTGGAGTTGATAGCGATAATAGACTTCGTGTTTCAGGTAAAGGTAACAAAGGTAAAAAAGGAAACCGTGGAGATCTTTACACTACATTTAATGTAGAGAGTGACTCACACTTTCAACGTCATGGAAATGATGTCTACTTAGAAGTACCCGTTTTCTTTACACAAGCAGTTCTTGGTCATACGATCACAATCCCTTCACTTCGTGGTGAGTTGGAGTTAGAACTAGACAAAGGTACTAAAGACAAGGCACAGTTTACATTTTCAAACGAGGGTGTTCCAGATGTTCATGGACGTGGAACTGGTAACTTAGTTGCACAAGTTACACTTACTTACCCTAAAAAACTAACAGCTGAACAAGAGTCTCTTTTAGTTCAATTACAAGAGAGTTTTGGTGTTGATGCTAAGCCATATGAGAGTAGTTTTGAGAGTGCATTTGACAAAGTTAAGAACTGGTTTACAAAGTAAACTTTTTTGTTAAATATAAACAACTCTTGGAGCCAAAAACTACAAGAGGAGTTTGCAAAACCTTACTTTCAAGAACTCCAGAGTTTTTTAAACTCTGAGTTTAAAACTCACACTATCTACCCTCCTAAAGATCATATTTTCAACGCTTTTAACTTAACACCTTTTGAGAATGTCAAAGTTGTTATTTTAGGTCAAGATCCATACCATGGTAAAAATCAAGCTCATGGTTTAGCTTTTTCAGTTTTGAACGGTATTAAAACTCCACCTTCATTAGTCAATATTTTTAAAGAGCTTAAAAGTGACATAGGTTGTAAAGAAGCCTCAACTACAGAGCTTACAAGCTGGGCTACACAAGGCGTTTTTTTAATAAATGCAGTTTTAAGCGTAAGAGAAGGCGAGCCAAATTCACATAAAGCAAAGGGCTGGGAAATATTTACTGACAGTGTTATAAAAAAACTTTCATATGAGAGTGAGAATTTAGTATTTATTTTATGGGGAAAACCTGCTCAAAACAAAGTCAAACTGATAGATGAATCAAAGCACCTAGTGCTAAAAGCTCCACACCCATCACCTCTAAGTTCATACAGAGGTTTTTTTGACTCTAAGCCATTCTCTAAAACAAATGAGTACTTACACACTCATAGTAAAAAAACTATAGAGTGGTGCTTATAAGAAAGCTAAAGGAAGAAGACCTATTAGACAACCAATAATTATACCTATAGTCTCAGCTGCTATAAACATATTATGATGACCTAAATCTTCTTCAGTTACTTTACCAAAAGAGTTATAAACCATACGAGCTACTAAACTACCAGAGAGTACTCCAACTGCATCGCTTAATGTGTTACCTAGACCTGCACTAAACATACTACTAAAACCAAAAGTCTCTTGGATCCATGTGTCGATCGCAGAGCCTGCAATAACCATAATCGCATTATCCATGAAACCAAAAACAATCATACCTATCATTACAGCAAAAAAGTTTTTACCAAACATCACTTTAAATAGATTAAAATCCTCTTTTTCTTCACTCATTTTAAAACCCTCTTTTTATAAAAATATTTTTTTAGCACGTGCAAGATCTTCTTTTGTGTCTATACCAAAACTTACACTTGAAACTTTTACCATACTTATTTTTTTATTATGATAGATCGCACGAAGTTGCTCTAACTTTTCTATATCCTCGATCGGTGCATCATCTAAGTTACAAAATTCTAACAAACTTCTTTTAGTAAACCCATAAATCCCAATATGACCGAAATAAGTTGCACTATTTGAGCGATCGTAAGGAATTGGTGATCTTGAAAAGTAGATCGCATTATGCTCTGCGTCAAGAATTACTTTTACAAGATTAGGATCCTGTGCAGACTCTTTGTTGATCGCATTAAAACAACTACCCATAATAAATTCTGCTTTGTCATCTTTTAAACTTTGAAGCCTCTGTTTAAGTAACTCAACTACACCAACTTCTATAAAAGGCTCATCTGCTTGAACATTTATAACAATCTCATCATCTTGAATGTCAAGAAGTTGAGCACACTCATTTATACGATCAGTTCCACTTTTATGAGTTGAAGATGTCATAACAGCTTCTATGTTATGCTCTTTACAAGTTTGTAAAATAAGCTCATCGTCACAAGCGACAACTACGCGATCGAGACTCTCAACAGCTTTAGCAGTTCTAACAACCATAGGTAAACCACCAACATCAGCTAAAACTTTTTGAGAAAAACGTGAAGATGCAAGACGAGCTGGAATAATTATCATTAGTTACCTTAGTTTTAAATTTTGTAATTATACTCTATATTTTGTATTTAAACACTCTTAATAGCTTCATTAACTCTTATGGCTTGATAGTGCTCTTTCACATCATGAACTCTGATAATAGAAGCTCCATTATCAATAGCTTTTAGATGAATTGCTAATGTTCCACTTAGACGCTCTTCACTCTTTGAGGGTACTATTTTAGCTATCATAGACTTTCTTGAAGCTCCTACTAAAAGCTCTTTGTGAAACATTTTAAAATGCTCTAAATTTGCGATCAACTCAAGGTTATGCTCTAGAGTCTTTCCAAAACCTATACCTACATCTAAAACAATATTCTCTACTCCAAAAGAGTTTAACTTCTCTATACGCTCTTGAAAAAAGTTACTTATATCAGTTAAAATTGAGTCATATTTAGGGTTGTCTTGCATATTTCTAGGCTCACCTTGCATATGCATTAGAATTGCTTGTGCATTAAACTCTGAAGCTACTTTACATAGTTCATCACTCTCAAAACCTTTAATATCATTTATAATACTAAAACCATTCTCACAAGCATAACGAGCAACTAAAGGAGTATAAGTATCTACACTAAATGCTACTTTTTCGTATAGCTTTTTTTGCTTTATGAGATCTACGATCGGCTTAATTCTCTCTAGCTCTTCTAACTCACTAACACCAACACTATTCGGCTTAGAGCTAACTGCACCAACATCTATGATATCTGCGCCATCTTCGATCATCTGCTCTATTTTTACGATCGCACTTTCAGTATTAAAACGACTAGCTGAGTAAAAGCTGTCATCATTAGCATTTATAACACCCATAATTTTGGTGGCTTTGGTGGCTTTGGTGGCTTTATTTAGATGAAGTTTTAGTTGAGCTGAAAGATCTTTAAGCCCAAATGGTTGTGCTAACTCTTTTTGAACTAGTTTTTCTAATTGAGCCGTGGTAGCTATTAAAATAGCATCAACTCTTTTCTTTTCTGCGGTAACAACACCTTTAGGTACAGCCAAGTCTGCACCAATACTAAGGGCATCTTGTTTTAAAATATTTGCAGCACCTACATGCATATCTTTTATGTAAAAGAGGTTTGAGGTTGCTTTTTTCTTTAATATAGCAACTCCACCACTATCAACACCTAACTCTTTTAAATATTTTTTAAAATCAAGTAAAGTAGATAGTCTTTGAACTAACATCTACTTAGATACACTTTTAGGTAAAAAAGTCATTAGTAAATTTATGAGAATAGTTTGAAATCGTCCATTTAGGTTTACTAAATAGTACGCTAATTCAAACGCTTCGGCTTGAGTTTTACTAAGTGTTACACCATTAATATTTACAGCTAAATTCATTAAGGACTCTAATAACTCTTTTGCGTCATGAGCTTTTAGTCTGTCATATTTTTTAACAAATGCGAACAGTTGAGCTATATCAAACCTCTTAAGGTCTAGCTCTAAGTTTTCATAACTCTTCTCACTCTTAAAATGTTCTACTCTTAAACGCGATCGCACTGTTGGAAGAAGAGCAGATTTTGAGCTAGTTATAATTATAAATTCTATATTTCGAGGAGGCTCTTCTAAAATTTTTAAAAGAGAGTTTTGAGAGACTGCATTAAAACTTTTAGCACCTAAAATGATGTACTTAGTGTCAGCTTCACTTATGTAAGCTTCAGCGATCACACCACGAGAGTCATCAACTAAAAAGTCATCTTTAACAAAAGAGACAACTCTGTAACCTCTTAGTATCTCTTTTAGTTCTTCATGTTTCTCTTCAATATTTTCACAAATAATTATATGAGAGTTGAGTTTTTCACTCACCTACATTAACCTCTGCAAATAGTGCGGCAGACAGTGTTATATCAAAAAGACGAAATAGTTGCATAAGTTTTATGTCTATTAGAGGATCGTAAGACTTTAAAATAAGAGCATTTGAAAAGTCGTCGTCCATCATCCATAAGTAACTTTTGTCATTACGTTTAGCTATGTCAGCTCTGCGATCATCGCCTTTACCTATATAAAAAAAGAAGTAGTTATCGTTAAAAGATGTAGAGAGCATATCTTCTAGCATATCGATCATAGCTCCACCCGTTATGTTGTCATAGTTTGGATATAAACTTTTTAATGAAACTATAGGAATAATTGGACGCTCTCTTCCAGGTTTATTTATAGAGCTTAGTATGTAACTACTTAGCCATTCACGAGGTTCATCTGTGATCAAAATTACAGTTTTAGCTTGGAGTATTTGAGAAAGTGCTTGGTAAGTTGTGGCACTCCATTCAAAACGTGACTCTTCAAGCCAGTTTAGTGAAGCACCCTCACCTCTTATAGTCTCTAGTGTCCAGCGTTCAAACTCTTGCAACTATAAAGACCTAGCTATCAAGTTTATAAGCGCTATGGAGACTTCTAACAGATAACTCTGCATATTTCTCTTCTACAACCATAGATACTTTGATCTCTGAAGTTGAGATCATAACTATGTTTATATTTTCATTTGCCATAGTTGCAAAGGCAAGTGCTGCGACACCTGTATGTGATCGCATTCCAACACCAACAATAGAGACTTTACAGATAGTGTCATCATAATCAGCTAAGTCAACCTCATCAGCCTCTTGGAACTCGTTGATAACACTTTTAGCGTCTGCTAGTTCATTCATAGGAACTGTAAAAGAGAGGTTAGCATGACCATCACGACCAACATTTTGTATGATCATGTCAACATTTACACTTTGAGTTGCTAAACGGTTAAATATGTCAGATGCAATTCCAGGACGGTCTGCTATACCTACTAACGATACACGAGCTTGGTTTCTGTCTAGTGCTATTCCACTTACTAATGGTTGTTCCATAATATTCTCTTCCTTTGTTATAAGCGTTCCCTCAGCATCGCTGAAACTTGAACGTGTTACTAAATTTACATCTAATTTTTTTGCTAACTCTACTGATCTATTTTGTAAAACCTTTGCACCAAGTGAAGCTAACTCTAACATCTCATCATAAGAGATCTTCTCTAACTTTCTTGCATGTGGTTCTATTCGTGGATCAGTTGTATAAATACCATCAACATCTGTATAGATCTCACATAAATCAGCTTCAAGTGAACCTGCGATCGCAACTGCACTTAAGTCACTTCCACCACGTCCGAGTGTAGTTACAACACCCTCCTCACTTACACCTTGAAAACCTGCGATCACAATAACATTTCCATCGCTAAGTGCTTTTTTCATAATGCTTGGATCTATACTTTCAATTCTAGCTTTTGTATGTGAATTGTCAGTTACAACACCAGCATTTCTACCACTCATGCTCATCGCTTTATGACCCATCTCATTCAGAGCTATTGAGAGAAGTGCAGAAGTTACTCTCTCACCTGAACTTAACAACATGTCCATATCTGCACGACGTGGGTTCTTACTAAAGTGTTCAGCAAAACCTACAAGCTTGTTAGTCTCACCACTCATAGCAGAGACAACTACTACAACTTGGTTGCCCTCTTTAAGTGAAGCTGAAACACGATTTGCAACATTTTGTATGCGATCTAAATCACCTACGCTTGTACCACCAAATTTTTGTACTATTAGCATCTATAAAAATCCTTCACTTTTGAAATATTTTACTACTTTTTCATAAACAGGTTTTTTAAAGTGTGCAACATGATCAAAAAGCTCATCTACACTAACAAACTTATGTGAAATAAATTCAGGGTGCTTAGTCTCTAAATTTATAATAGCTTTCTTCTTTAGCTTTACAAGGTAGTAACGCTGTTTTTGTCCAGCATATGGTTTCATTCTTTTTGCTACACCTTGAGGAAAGTCATAACTGATCCACTCAGGAAACTCAGCTACAATTTTAACTTTATCGGTTCCGATCTCTTCTTCAAGCTCACGAAAAAGTGCTTCTTCAGCGCTTTCACCCTCGTCTATTCCACCTTGTGGAAATTGCCAAATATTTGACATATCAGATCTCTCAGCTAAAAAGATCTCTTTTTTTTGGGGGTACTCATTAGAGAGTATGATCGCAGCAACATTTGGACGGTATAATTTATCTTCTGACATATGTTCTCATTTTTATAATATTAATCACTCATTCTACTAAAAGTGTGTTTAAAGTTGTATAATAAACTCAAAAAAAGGTTTATAACTTTGCTACTTTACATACACATACCTTTTTGTGATTCTAAGTGTCACTACTGTGCTTTTAACTCCTATGTTGATCACTTTGATCTTAAAGAGAGTTATATGAAAGCTGTTGTTGAGCAACTTCATTTTGAGCTTAAAAAATTTAACTATGAACCAATCGAGACTATTTTTATAGGTGGTGGTACTCCATCTACGATCGCACCTGAACTCTATATTGAACTCTTTAATGTTATAAAAGAGTATTTAGAAAATGAGTGTGAAATCACAGTCGAGGCTAACCCAAATAGTGCAACACTAGAGTGGTTAGATGGCATGCAAAAGTTAGGGGTTAATAGAGTTAGTTTTGGCACTCAGAGCTTTAATGATGAGAAGCTAAAACTTTTAGGGCGATCGCATAGAGCTAGTGATGCGATCAACGCCATTAAAAATGCTTCTAAGGTTGGGTTTGAGCATATCTCTTTGGATCTTATTTATAACGTCGATGGTGACACTTTAGAGCTTATAAAAGAAGACCTTCAAACCTCTTTTTCACTACCTATTGATCACATAAGTGCTTACTCTTTAATTATAGAAGAACATACGGTTTTTGAGAAAAAAGAGCAGATGTCAAAAGAGAGTGAAGAGATAACAGAGTACCTTTTTAGGACTATTAAGGAACATGGGTTTGAGCATTATGAGATCTCTAACTTTGGAAAATATCACTCAAAACACAACATAGGCTACTGGAAGTACAAAGATTATATGGGTGTTGGAGCTGGAGCTGTTGGTTTTTTAAAAGATGAAAGGTACTACCCTTTAGAAGATATACTGAGTTATATAAAAACTCCTCTGCAACAACGTATTGAGTGTTTAAGTGAAGAGGATATTTTAATAGAGAAAATCTTTTTAGGTCTTCGATCGTATGTTGGTTTTAGTAAAGAGATCTTAACATCAGAACAACTTGATAGAGCCACTCTTTTGGTTAAAGAGAAAAAGCTACTTTTTAAAAATGATACTTTTTACAACACTAACTATCTTATAAGTGATGAAATCGCACTCTTTTTAACTGATTAGCACTAATTATATTATTTTAGGATAAACTTATAGCAATATGATAGAAAATGATATTTTAAGACTATTTGATCATGGAAAATTTATACTTTTTAAATGGACGAATAGAGATAATTGGCCGGTAGAGTTTGTTTCAAGTAATACTAAAGAAATTTTGGATTACGACAAAGAGTTATTTTTAAGTGGTAAAATTAAATACGCTTCAATAATACACAAAGATGACATAGAAACTATTTTTGAAGAGGTAGCTATCAACTCTAAAAATGAGGAAATAGATAGTTTTATACATAAACCTTACAGAATTAAAAAAGCTAATGGTGAGTATATTTGGGTTTATGACTCAACTTCTATTGTTAGAGACTTGGATGGTGACATAACACACTACATAGGCTATATAGCTGACATTAGTGACACTATTGATCTTCAAAAAAATCTTCAACTTTTTGAAAATATTTTTGAAAATGCTCATGATGGTATTTTAATAACTGATGAAAAAAATAAAATTTTATCTGTAAATAATGCTTTTAAACAGATAACAGGTTATTCGCAAGAAGATGTAGTTGGTATGAAACCTTCAATACTATCATCTGGTAAACATAATAAAATATTTTATAAATATATGTGGGATTCTCTTTTAAATAAGGGCTACTACAAAGGTGAAATTCAAAATAGGCACAAAAATGGAGAGCTATTTTATGAGTCTATCTCCATAAGTGTTATTTTTGATCATAATAAAAATCCTCAAAAATTTGTAGCTTTTATTCAAGACGTTACAAAAGATAGACTTACTCAAAAAAAGCTAGAGTTTTTAGCTCACTATGATCCACTTACCACGCTTCCAAACAAGCTTATGTTAGATACAAGTATAGGCAACCTAATACTTCAACATAAAATAAAGCCAATAAGGTTTGCTCTGCTCTACCTTGACCTTGATAATTTTAAAATGGTTAATGACTCACTTGGACATAAAGTTGGAGATCAACTACTTGTTTGTATTGCTGAAGAGCTTAAACTAAATGTAAAACGTGCTGATACCATAGCTAGACAAGGTGGAGATGAGTTCTATATTTTAATTAATAACTATCATACAAAAGATGAGTTAACACTAATAGTTGAAAATATTTACTTAAGTTTAAAGGGTGCTTTTAATGTCCAAGAAAACAGTATCCATACTACATTCAGTATGGGTATAGCGCTGTTTCCTGAAGATGCAACAACTCAAACAGGACTCTACAAAAGTGTAGATATGGCAATGTTTAAAGCAAAAGAGTTAGGTAAAAATAGTTACTCTTTTTGTACAAAAGATATGCACGATGACATTAAGGAGAAACAAATTCTCTCACATAACTTAAGAAGTGCTATTGTAAATAATGAAATATATTTAAACTTTCAACCACAGTATAATCTTAAAACATCATCCATAAAAAGTGTAGAAGTTTTAGCAAGGTGGAAAAATAGTGAGCTTGGAATTGTACCACCGTATAAGTTTATTAGTGTTGCTGAAGAGAGTGGAATGATTCTTGAAATTGGTAACTATATTTTTGAGAAAGCTTGTTTTGAGTTAAAGACTTTAGAAGAGAAAGGTTTTGATGATCTTAGTTTTTCTATAAATATTTCAGCAATAGAGTTTCAACAATCTAACTTTATACAAAGATGTAAAAATACAGTAACAAAACTAAAACTTAGCCCTCATAAGATAGTTTTAGAACTTACAGAGTCTGTTTTAATCAATGATGTAGAGTACTCACAAAGTATTATTAATGAGTTAAGAGAGTTTGGTTTTAGATTTTCAATAGACGACTTTGGAACTGGCTACTCTTCTCTTGCTTATCTGAAAAACTTCTCTACTGATGAGTTGAAAATTGATCTAAGTTTTATAAGAGAGTTAAAAGATAAAGGTAACGAAGCGATCGTAAAAGCTATTTTAAGTCTTGGTGAGAGTTTTGATATGAAAGTTGTGGCAGAGGGAGTAGAAGAGGAGTATCAGTTAGAGTTTTTAAGAGAGCATAACTGTGACATTATCCAAGGGTACTACTACTCTAAACCAATAACAATTCAAGAGTTAGAACCATTTATAAAAAAGATAAATAGTGAAAAATAAACTTTTAATAGTTTGGTCAAGTGGTGAGATAGAAGTCGCTAAAAAGTTAGTTCTTCTTTACAGTTCGGTTATGTTAGAGAGAAAATATTGGGATGAGGCTACGATCATGGTCTGGGGTCCATCAGCTAAGCTTTTAGCCCAAAATGAAGAGTTACAAGAGCAGATGTTAAAAGTTAAAAGTACAGGTGTAAAGTTTAACGCTTGTGTAGTCTGTACAGATGAGTATGGTGTAAGTGATAAAATGAGAGAGTTAGATATTGATCTTATTCATACAGGGGAGATGCTAACACAAGCTCTTCAAAGTGAAGATATAAAAGTTATTACTTTCTAACTCACCTTATTACTCTTCAGCTCAAAAGTTTTCATCATACTCAATAAACATAATAATTGTTTCAACATTTATGAAAAAAGATTTATCTAAAAAGTGAGCATCTTCAATATTATTTTCAAAGATCTCTTTTCTCCATACTATAAGATCATTTACAAAGCCTTCAACTAAAGCAGATATATTTACCAACTTCTCTTTATCATCAAAAAGTATCTGTGAATGTTCTATAAATTTAGCACCAAGTTTAACTATATAACTTCCAAGAGTAGAAAATAGTGGATAATTATTTAGTAGTTCACCGTACATTTTTATTTTACTACCTAAGTTTATAAAATTTTCTACACTTAAGTCACTTCCCATAATTATATTAACAGCTAAAGAGTCTATATCTTCTTCTAAGTCTTGAAGCTCGTCTATATCCTTTTTAGATATATACTCAAGATAGTTAATTTTTTCATCTATATCTTCATACTTTACAACCTCTTTTATAACTCTTTTTGAAACTATATTCTCAGAATCTTTTAGTTTAATATACTGAACTATAACACCCTCAAAATTTTTATCTAAAATAAAAGATATATCTTCAAAAAGCTTACTGTTGAAACTATATTTATTAAAAATATAAGCACTGATCGTATTTTTAAACCCTACGCAGATCATAAAAACATCTTCAAGAGATAGGTTCTTATGTTTAAAAAAGTCAAGCATAACCATAATAACTGGACAGTTTCCAACTTTAGCTTCACCTTTTATAACACTTAAAAAATATTCTATTACTTTAATAGCATAGTGAGATCTAAAGTATTCTACATCAATACCATTAGTACCTAATTTTTCATGAATAACTTCACTAGCAACCCAAGTTTGTGATATAGTCACCTTGTTAACTTCTAGATCCTCAAGTAGATCTCTAGCTGAGTTAAAAGTACTTGAGTCTTTAAGCTCAATACTTAACATGTTATCTTCAATCTGCTGATAATGCTTTTGTACTAATTTTCTATCATTTACATTTCGTGATGTATTATAGAGTACTTTTTTAAACTGCTCTACTTCAATAGGTTTTGATAAAACTCCATTAACTCCTAACTCTATAGCACTATGCAGGTACTCACTATCACTAAAAGCAGTTATTAAAATAATAGCTTGATCAATATTTTGAGTTTTTATCTTTTTAGACATCTCCAAACCATCCATGTTTGGCATATTAATATCAGAGATAAGAATGTCATAGTATGTAGTAGTTCTCTCGTAGTACTCCATATATTTATTATAAGCATCTAATCCATCAATAGCTATGTCAACTATATTAAAATATTTTTTCAGTAATTTAACAGTAAGCTCTCTTAAAATAGCATCATCTTCTACATATAAAACATTTAAGTTTTTTGAACTTTTTATAATTTTTCTGTTATCAATTTTCATTTTTTTCCTTATTTAAGAGTACTACTTTAAAACATACTCCACTGTTTAAGCTATTCTTATCTTTTAAGTTTTCTACACTCAGAGCACCATTATGGTGCTCTTCGACGATCGTCTTTGACATGTATAAACCTAAACCTGTTCCATTTTTATCTTCCTTAGTTGAAAAATATGGATCAAAAATTTTCTCAAGTAGTTCCTCTTCTATTCCTCCACCATTATCACAAACCTTAATCTCTACACCATCTGTTATATCTTTAGTATAAATTATAATTTCAGCATTATTAAGATCTTTTTCTTGAAAATTATCTTGAGCATTTTTAAGTAGATTTAAATAGACTTGAACCAACTCATTTTTATGAAGTTTCATATCAATATGAGAGTCAAAATTTTCTACTACTTTTATATTGCTAGCTATTAATATAGGTTTAACAATATGCAATGCAGTTCTTATTGGGTCAGTAATACTGACTACTTCCGCTACTTTATTAGGCTTATAAAAATTTCTAAAATCATCTATAGTTGTTGTTAAGTTAGATACAAAGCTATCTATGCCATTTAAACTATTTTGCATATATTTTAAGAACTTGTCACGCTCATCTTCTTTTTCTAAGTTATAGCTTTTTAACTCTATCTGCATATTCATATCTATAGAAGTAGCAGAAATAGCAGAGAGTGGTTGTCTCCATTGATGTGCGATCATACTAATCATCTCTCCCATTTGTGCTAAACGTGAGTGCTGTAACATTTGCTGATCTTTTTTTCTGTTCTTCTCTACTTCTTCACTAACTTTTAATGTAAGAGTCTCATTAAATTTTAAAATCTCTTTACGAGATGCTTGAAGTTTTCTATTACTTTGTTCTATAAAATTCTTATAGTTATTTTCTTTATATAACAAAAAAAGTACAACTGCCATCAAAATATTTAAAATTGTAAACATATACTGAAAATGCTTATTCTGTTTATAGATAAAATCAGCACTACTACTTACAACAAAAAGACCAACTAATTTTTTACTTATTGGATTTTGAACTTTTATAAAAGTTATAATCTGTTCTCTTTTTGTATCATATAGTGAAATTGACTTAGAGTCTTTAGTTAAATTTTCTATAGTTTCAATAGTTGTTTGAGAAAAAGGTTGTGTAACCTTAATATTTTTCAACTCCATAATTTCTTTATACATCGCTTTTTCTAAGTAATATTTTTTTATAGGTGAGTGCATATAGTTACTTTTTTCTTCATCAAAAACTTTTTGCTCAACTACACTTTTAAGTATTAAAAAATTTGAGACAACATCATGACTTTTTATAAACTGAGAGTTCAAAGCAAGTGTATTAAAAGAGATCTCTACACTACCTATATGTTCTTTTTCATAAAATAGTGGGTATACAAACCTATACCCATTATAAATTCTACCCTCTTCAAAACCATCAATTGGTTTTTTATTTTTATTAACATACTTAATAGTTGCACGTATATCAGTTAAGTTATCACCAAACTTTTTTGGTCTGTGGAATCTTAAGAAGCTTTCATTATTTCGAAGGTGAAAGTGAAGTTGTTTAATATTAAATGTTTTTAGAAGTTTATATGTATTATGCAAATATTTATGTAGTTGAACTCTAGCTTCATTTTTAAGCTTTTCATTAGTATTTGTTGCATTTTTAAAAATTTCTAATATTTGAGGGGTATTTATTTTAGTTACATATACAACTTCTGCTAGTCTTTTGTGCTCTTTATAGAGTATATTATAGTCTAAAAGGTACTCTTCGGTTTTTGAATTTAAATAGCTCTTGATTTCTTCATTTTTTGAGTAGTATAATATAGAATAAGTAATCGTAGAGAAAAGAGCAAAAAGTACAACAAACAAAAATATTTTTTTCATATCTAACCTCTTTATAAACTAGTTTATTAAAAGATAGCATAAATTGAGGTTAAATATAAATATTTATAATATAAAGATAATTATAAATATTTACAAAGTTACTACCTTGGCTCCAAAACCACCCATATGTGCAGGTGCATCTTCGTACTTTATAACTGATGGATGAACTTTTAAAAACTCTTTTACAGCGTAGGATAATTTACCTGTTCCTATGCCATGGTAAATGATCACTTCATCAAAACCATTGATAAGTGCATCAGATAAAAAAACATCTAATTTTTCTAAGGCTTCTTCTGCATATAACCCATGAAGATCAAGTTTTAGTCCACCACGTTTTTCAGTAGTTCTTTGAATTTGTGCTTTATGTGGTTTTTTAGGTTGGTTGCCACTTGGTTTAAGCTCATGCAACTTAACACGAAGACGCATGCCCTCCACTTCAACCGTTGCTTCTTTAGACTTTAAAGAGATAATAAGACCATTTTTAGATCTATATTTAACCTTATCACCAACTTTAAAGTTATAGTTCTTTTTAGCACTTGGCTCTACTTGTATATCTTGAGGGAGTTGTTTAGAAGCTTTATTCATCGCACGATGAATATCTTCTTTAGTTCCACCTTTTACAGCTTTTTTAGCCTCATCAATCGCACCTTGGTAACTATGCTTTAGCCTTGCTTTTTTATTAAGTAGTTCACTCTCAAGTAAAAGCATTTTTTCTTTAAGCTCTTGCTCTTTAGCTTGTAGTTCGGCAATACGTTCATCAACTTGAAAGTTTTTCTTTTTTAGTTCACGCTCTAGTTCAGATCCACGCTCTATTAACATGTTTAGTTTCTCATGGTTTTCACCAAAAAGAGTTCTTGCCTCATCTACTATATATGGTTTTATTCCATAACGTATAGCTGTCTCAAACGCGTAACTTTTTCCTATTATTCCATGTAAAAACTCATATGTGGGTAGACGTTTTTCTTCATCATAAATAGCCGCCATAAGATCAACATCATCCCTATCAGCCATAAGTGCAGCAAGACGTTTATGGTGAGTGGTCACTACTATTTTAGAGCCTTTTTTTATAAGCTCATCTAAAATAACTTTAAATAGTGCCGCGGCTTCATCACTATCAGTTCCTAGCTCAATCTCATCAACTCCAATCAGAGCTGAATGCTTAGAAAAAAGGTGTGTAAACTGTAACATTCGACCAGCAAAAGTAGAAATATCATTTTTAACATTTTGAGGATCATCGATCACAGCTTCAACTTGCTTGAAACTTCCAATATGTGACTTATGTTTATCTATTTTCATAGGTATTAAGTACTTAGCCATAAAAGCAGCACTTAAAATTGACTTTAGAAGCATCGTTTTACCACCAGCATTTACACCAGTGATCATAAGAACATTTTTATTAAAGTCAACATCTACACTTTTTGCATTACTAAGTGCTGGATGTTTAAAACCATTTAGACTTATACAATCGCTATTAGAAGTTGCTTGAATAATCTGCATATTATATGCTCTAGCATATAGTACACGAGCTTGATAGTGATCTAGTTTATCAAACTCTTTATCTACAAACTTTATAAATGGAGTTAGTGAGTACATGGTTGTTGAAAAAGTTTTTGCATACTCATAAAACAGAGCTTCTCTCTCTTGGTTTATATGACGAATCTGCTCTTTAGTTTTAGTGATCGAGTCTGGTGAAACATAAAAAAAACCTCCACTACTACGCCCTACTACACTACCTTTTAAAACATGGTTAAAACCACCACGTACAAGTAATGTCTCCTCTTCATTTATGTAGTGAATCTGAGTGTCCACCAAGTAAGAGGCTAACTTTGAAGAGTAGACAAGTCGCTTCATAGAGCTACTTATGTCACCTTTTAAAGTTGAGATACGCTGGTTTAGTCCATATAGTTGCTCATCTTTTGACTCTTCAAACTTTCCATCTTCATTAAAGTAACTCTCTATTTCACTAAACTCACGCGGTATCTCAATTTTAGAAAACCATTCACCTAAAAGTCCATCTAAAGATCTGTTTTTAAAGTAACGAAAATAACGAAGAATTTTTATTATAGAAAATATCTGTTCAAAACGAAGAACACCCTTCTTATTTAAAAAAGCTAAAATATTATGAAAGTATTCTACTTTTGGAGCTGCTTTAAACTCTAGCTTCTCTAAAGCAGTTATAAATTTATAATGACGTTCTTGATCGCCCTCTATAAAAAGTTCTTTCTCACGAGATAGAAATGTGTTAAAAGAGTCTATATGAGAAGTTAAGTCTAACTTCTCAATTGTAGGTATATTTTTAGAATTCATTAAATATATTGACTAGTGTAAAAAGTGTCTTTTACCACTGAAGTAAAGACTCATTCCATACTCATTTGCTGCATCTATAACCTCATCGTCTCTTACACTTCCACCAGGCTCAATTACAGTTTTAACACCAGCCTCTGCTGCTGCGTCTATTGAGTCACGAAATGGAAAGAAAGCCTCACTAGCTAGTGCAGATCCACTAACATCTAGTCCCATCTCTTTTGCTTTTGAGAGTGCACATTTAGAAGCATCAACACGACTAGTCATACCCATACCTACAGCCACCATTGCTGAGTTTTTAACGTAAACTACACAGTTTGACTTAACTAAAGAAGCAAGTTTATAAGCTATTTCTGCATCTTTTAACTCTTGAGCTGTTGCTTCTCTTGACGTTTTAAGTTCAGAATTTTTAACTTCATCAGCTTCAACTATATCTGCATCTTGGTAAACAAAACCACCATCAACATGTTTGAAATCTTTCTCATCATAATTTAGTACTATACGATCGTGCCCATACTCAAAAAGTTTAAGTCTCTTTTTCTTAGCAAAAACTTCTTGTGCTTCGGCAGTTATACGTCCAGCGATCACAACCTCTAAAAACATCTCATTCATTTTTTCAGCAAGGTCAGCTTCAACTACACCATTAACTGCAACAACACCACCAAAGGCAGAAATACTATCACACTTAAGTGCATCTTCATATGCGTCCATTAGGTTATCACGAATTGCAAAACCACACGGATTACCATGTTTTACGATCGCGATCGCATTCTCATCTTTAAAAGCTGCTGCAATTTTTACAGCACCATTAAGATCGTTAAGGTTATTAAAGCTAGCTTCACCTTTTAGTGTTTTAAAGTTTTTAGAAAAGTAGTTATCAAACTCGTAAAGTGAACCATTTTGATGAGGGTTTTCACCATAACGAGTATCCATAACTTTGTTACCAACTATGAACTGTTTAGCACCCATACCGTTGTTAAAACGCTTGTTCATATAGTTAGCGATCATTGAGTCATATGCAGCAGTATGCTCATACGCTTTGATCATAAGATCTCTTCTAAACTCTATAGTATTAGCGTCATTTTCAAGTGCATTAAGAACAGAGTCATAATCAACTACATCAGTTACAATCATAACGTCATTAAAGTTTTTAGCAGCACTTCTAACCATAGCAGGTCCACCAATATCAATGTTTTCTATAATATCATCAAAGTTATCAGTAGACTCGATCGTAGCTTTAAATGGGTAGAGGTTTACACACACTAGGTCTATCGCTTCTACTCCTAACTCTTTAGCTTGGTCAATGTGAGAAATTTTATCACGTCTATGTAAAATTCCACCATGAACGAAAGGGTTAAGAGTTTTAACACGCCCTTCAAAACACTCTGGAAACTTTGTAACTTCATCGATCTCGATCGCATCTATACCTGAGCTTTTTAACATTTTATATGTTCCGCCCGTAGATATAATCTCAAAGTCACATTTAACTAAACGAGTTGCAAACTCAACAACACCACTTTTATCACTAACACTAATTAACGCTCTTTTCATATACATTCCTATTTTAATTTATTTTTTAAAGAAGAACTTGTTGTTCATCTAACACTTCAATATTTAAACCATACTCTTCAATCTCTTTTTTAATAACATCCATATATACAAACTTTATATGATTTACATAAACTTTCAGATCATCACGGTTAAGTTTACTTAACTCGTCTTTTAATATTTTTGGTGTTAAGTGTTTACTATCAATAGCTAACTGATGTAAAAATGAAGGAAATGATAGTTCTGTTACAAGAACCTTTATATCTTTGTTCTCATTTAATATATCATATATATTATTACATATATGTGTATCAGATGTGATCATTAAATAGTTATTTATAATAAAACCACAACTACCTTTAGTATGATTATTTTCAAAAGGCATAATAGAATTTTCACCTATTTTATAGACCTTGTTATACTCAATTTCATGATATTTTATAACAGGTTTATCTGAGTTAATAAGGTTAATTTTAGAAAAATCTGGCCAGACTGAGTTGTTAAAAATACACTCCTTTATAACCTTTAAAACTTCATGTATTCCAAAAATATTTATCTGATGTTTTAACTTTTCAAACTTTGCGTCAATTATAAGAGGAAGATCAACTATATGATCTAAATGTGGGTGTGTTATAAATATGTTTTCTACTTCTAAAAACCTATCATCAAGTCCAATTATTAAGTTTCCTGCATCAATAATATTTTTTTCATCTATTAAAAAAGTTGTTAAAGAGGAGTCTTTACCTTTTGTTCCGTGAGCACCAATAATTTCCATATAACTACCTACTATCTGCTAAATTAAAGCGGTGATATTTTATTGCTTCATTAATCATCTCAGAATATTTATCGCCCAAAGCTGAGTAACGAAATAGCCCTGTTGATATTTTAAAAGGATTTTGTCTACTTTTCATTTTAAGTTTTCTAAACTCTTTGAAAGCTCGTTTTGTAGCTAAAAAGTAGTAATAACCAGCTATAGAGCCATCAAGTGTTGCGTACTTTCTAACCCAAACAGTATGACCATGGTTAGTATCTTCTGCTTTCATACGTGGTACACTTGAGTCAAATGCATGTACACCAAAAATATTGTTTCCTTCTCTAAAAAAGCGCGAGCTCCCCCAACCACTTTCGATAGAAGCTTGCGCCAAAGTTATACTTTGAGGAAATGGCTTAAGTGCTTGAAGTAGCGCTTCGTTAGTGTTAGCATCATACTTACATAGTTGCTTAGATAACCATTGGCTTTGAGCTTCACTAGGCTTTGACATATCTATAATAACTTCTGCTTTTTCATACGTTTTTTGATATTTTTCAT
Source organism: Helicobacteraceae bacterium (assembly GCA_013138865.1). GTDB lineage: Bacteria > Campylobacterota > Campylobacteria > Campylobacterales > Sulfurimonadaceae > GLR69. The sequence goes on from WTBY01000033.1 coordinate 36,759, forward strand.
GAATATCATTGATAGCAGGGAGTAATTTTTCTATAAAAACTTTTTGATCGCTATTTAGTTTCATCTTATCTACTACTGAAATTACACTTTGTGCCAAAACTGTTGTAGTTAAAAATACGCTACAAACTAATAATTTTAAACTATTTTTCATCTATTTATTTCCCATGTTGTCTAATGGACAATTTGCTTTAACTAATCTATCACTTAGAATATTTGCAAAATTTTTAAATATTTGTGTATATATATCTTCTTCGCCTACTTCTGCTTTAGCTTTAATGTTAAAACGAAGAAGTGCTGTTGCGTTGTCATTTGAAATAACTGAAGCACTACGAGGCTGTTTTGTGATGTATGCCATCTCACCAAAAACATCTTTAATATGAAGTGTTACTATTATTTTTTTATTCATAACAACGTTTACACTACCTTTAATAATAAAATAGATCTCTTCACCATCATCATTAATATCAAAAACGGTCTCACCTTTTTTTACTTTTAGAATACGCACATTAGCACATATAGAGGCTAATGCTTCATCATTAATACTATCAAAAAACTGTAATCTATTTTTAACTTTTATAAGTGTTAGTTGCGCTTCATTTAAAACTGACTTTGTTTTTGGTGGCGTTGCTAATTCATCAATTTTTGATTTTAATTCACTGATTTCTTTATTTTTAGAGTTAATAATGTTATTTATTATAGACGCTTTTATCATATAAAATAGTGACATTTTGTCTTTTGTTACTAAAATTTTACGTCCATTTCTTGCATGATTACTATAGCGTTCTAAGTTTTGACTCAACTCATCATACGTAATTTTATCTTCTGGTTCACTCATTTTCGCTCCATAACTATTATAAGGTTTTTATTTTAACATATATATAATGAAAAACTTTATAAGATTGTAGTATTAAAGGTTTATATTATGAAAAGAATAGCAATTTTATGTTCAGGTGGTGAAGCATCAGGAATGAATCCAGCACTTAAACGATTTGTTGAGTACTCTTATGAGTTAAATTTAACTCCTTTTTTTATATATGATGGTTTAAATGGTCTTATAGATAACAATATAAAAGAAGCATCTTTTAAATTAGTAAGCGGAATTATTAGTCGTGGTGGAACTATTATAAGGACATCAAGATCACCACGATTTAAAGAGCTTGAATTTAGAGAAATTGCATTTGAAAATTTAAAACAACATAATATAACTATGCTTGTTATTCTTGGTGGTGATGGTACGATTAGAGCATTAGATATTTTCTATAAAGAGTTCAATATACCATTCTGTGCTATTCCTGCTACTATTGATAATGATATATTTGCTTCATCATATAGCTTAGGTGTTGATACTGCTTTAAACTCCATTAAGAACTCTATCGACTCTATTCGCGATAGTGCCTCATCATTTAATAGAGCGTTTGTTATTGAGACTATGGGAAGAGAGTGTGGTTATTTAGCACTTATTTCAGCTATGACATCTGGTGCAGAAATTTGTCTAATTCCTGAGGTTGAGTATGATCTTGAAAAAATAAGAACAAAAGCACTACAGCAAATTAAAAATGGTAGAACATATTTTATAGCGGTTGTATCTGAGGGAATTAAACAGAGTTCTGAAGAGATTGCTTTATGGTTTGAAAAGGAGTTAAATATAGAAGCTAGAGTTACAAAACTAGGACATACTCAAAGAGGTGGAAACCCAACTGTTTACGATCGCGTTATGGCTTACAAGTTTGTAACACTTGCTATTGATACGCTCAATAGTAACCACTCAAGTAGTGTTATCTGTTTTAACGACTCACACTTTGAGTATAAGAGTATAAGTGAAGTAAGTAATCAGAAAAATATTTTAGACCAAGAACTTATAGAAGAGGCAAAAAAGTTTAACTAATAACCTAGCTTTTGTATAACATTTGAGAGACTTGGTACACTTTCTAGTTTACTTTGAACTCTATATTTTTCTAGAGCAACAACAACTTTTTGCTCCAAAGAGTTAGGTTCTTGAAAAAGAATATTCAAAATAAACTCTCTACCGCCTATCTCATTAAAAACATAAATTTGCTCTTGGCTAAGTTTAAAACTCTCTCTTAGGTTCAACTTTTTAATAACATCTTTTTCACTTTTATTTAAACTTATACTCTCTTTTGAGACTACGCTTTTAATATCGTGCATTAAAGTCACAATAGCTTTGGCTTTAAGTATTAACTCTTCACTACTTTTTTCACTCTTTTCAAGTAGTGTAAAAAGTATTTGTGTTCCACTTTTAAACTCTATTTTAGTAGCCTCTTTTAGTGCATCTTTATAGCTACCATATATATTTACAACATCTAACGCTTCATCAATTAGATCACTATTTTTTATATTTAAACCTTCAAGCAGGTATTCTGCTTGTTTATGTTTAGAGAGTTCCATCTTTTAAGCCTTTCGCTATAGCTTCATCACTATAACCTTTTTTTCTATAATATTCAACTGCTCGTTTAGTATCATCAACTACTTTTGCTTCACTACTTTTAGCAATATATAGCATCTCTATTTTATTATAGTTTTGTACTAATGAGCTTATATTCATAATGTTATTTCGTAAAAAACGTGCCTCTTTATCATCACTAAAGAGCCACCTGATCGCACCATTAAACATTTCAGGTGTTCTTCCAGTTTCTGCTATATGCAATCTTAAAATATACTGACCATCTTGATTTTTAAACTCTTGGCGTACAAAACTTGGTTGCAATTTTTTTCTAAATGTATCAAAATTATTTACAACTCTTTTTATATCTAAGTGAAGTGAATCACTCTGATCTTTGAGTGAATGAGGCTTATGAAAGTCAACACTAACTTCTTCTTTAATAATAACAGATGAATTGACTACGTTAACAATAGGGTTATTACTCTCTTTAGGCTCATCTTCTGTCTCAACTAAGGAGTTCTGAGTAAAGAGTTTATTAAGAGCCTTATATTCGATCCTATACATACTTACTTCATTCCAATTACCGGAGTTAAAAACTTTTATCTCTATTAGTTTATCATTATAAAGTTTCTTTGTTAAGTCATCTAGTTGTTCAAGTCTGAAAAATGGAAAAAACTCTTGAAGTTCTTTTAGAGTAGTTTTATACCATGCAACACTATTTATAAACTCTGCAGAATTTTGAAGCCATAAATGAAGTTGTTGTATAAAAATAGCCTCATTTAAACCTAAAAGAGTAGCCATTTCGACTTGAATAACAATAGGGGCTTTATTTGTCATAAACATCTAACTAATATTTATGATGGTTTAATCATTATCTTAAAATTTTCACCAAGAGATTGAATAATAAAGTCATGCTTTTTACAAAAATCTTTTTTCATAGTAGCTACCATACGTTCTGCTTCTTCCTTAGCCTCTAAACTGCTATCAAAGTTTTGAGTCTCAACCATACCACTTCTCAAAAAACATCTACATGCATTTTGTACTTCTACTTTTGCCATCATAAACTCCTAAAAATCAAAAATATCATCTTCTTCATCAGTTTTTACATCTACATTTTTTTGAAACTCTGCATTTTGAGGTTTCTTTTCAATAATATTTTCACTAACAGTCATATCAGACTCTACACTCGCTACTTTAGAAAGTTTAAAGCTTATGTTAGAATTATCTATTTTATAATCTTTTGTAATAGAGTTTCTAGATAGAACAAGATTTATTAACTTTTCACTAACCTGCTCTACATTTACTATTGTAAAATATATATCTTCTTGAGACTCTTCAACTATAACTCTAACACTCTCTTTAAGTTTTTTTATAAAAACCTCACCAATAGAGAAAATAGTACGTATAATATCACTAAGTCCATCATACTTCTCTTCTGAGTCTAGTAGATAATACTCCCAAAACTCTGAAAGAGAGTCCTCTGAAGTTATATTAAATGTCATATGACGTGAGAAAATAGCATTTGTATAACTGTTAATATTGTCACTACTTAAACGCTTGTGACTTCTTGAGTCTAAAAGTAGCAAATAGTTTGCTAAACGACTTTGAAAAATATTTACATTTATTGGTTTTGATATATAATCTTCAGCACCATTTGCAAGTATAGTTTTTTGACGTTGTATATCATCAACAGCAGAAACAGCAATAATTATCGAAGTAGAGTTTTTACTTCTAATTATTTTAGTAGCTTCAATACCATCAACATTAGGCATCATAATATCCATGAAAATCAGATTGTATTGTTTTTCATTTGTTTTATCAATAGCGATCTGACCATCTTCAGCTTCATCTATATCAAAAGAGACATCATCATTCTCTTCCATATAGTCTTCTAAAAGAAGATGTAAAATCATACGGTTATTTTTGTTATCATCAACTATTAAAATATTAATCATACCAATACCTACTTTTTTTGAATTATTTATATTTTATCAAAAGTTTTTAAATTCTCTCTAAAAGTTCACTTGTAAATTTTTGATAATCACGTAAACCTTTTGAGCGCTTAGGGTTAAGAACAACAGGAGAAGCCGACTCAAACATTTTAGCTAGTTTTATATCTACCCCTATTGGTGAAAATAGTTTATTTTCACCAAAAGATTTTTTCACTTTCTCTAACATTAATTTATGTTCATTTATATGTGGGTTATACATAACAGGTAAAATACCAATTTCTGCTATATCACGACCTATTTGTGTTGCTGATTGATATATTGCTCTCATCATCTGACCAACTGCTACTACACCTAAATGATGCGGTTGAAATGGGATCACAACTGCGTCACATACTTCTAATGAATTTTTTAACAGTGCATCAAATGTAGGAGGAGTATCAATAATACAGTAGTCAAAAAACTCAGCTATTTTTTCATGTTTAAAGCGACTTTTTAAGACACCTCTTAAGTCTGCGTATTCATAAACATCAAAAAATTCTAATGCCGAAGAGACAGTTAATCCATCATGAATAGTTGGTTTGAAAGTTTCACTTAGAGTTTTACCTAGAAATATAGAGTGAGCGCCACACTCTTCAGATAGTTGGCATCCTACTCCCATAGAAGCATGACCTTGTGTATCAAAGTCTATAAGTAAAACAGAACCTTTTTTAGCTAACTCAGAAGCTAAGTTTACCGCTGTTGTTGTTTTAGCTGAACCACCTTTACGGTTACTAATTACAATGGTCTTCACTTAAACTAAATCCTTCTAAAACTTTTTGATAAATAAGTATCTTATCAGAAAACTTATAGTTACAAACACATAACTTTTTATATGCCATAATTTGTTGTAAAAGTGCTAAGTGAACATCTTCACATGCAGTAAAATCAAATGTGATTTCAGTAGGTGCAACTTCTAGAAGGTGATCACGAAGTGCTGGAACTTCATCTTCGTACATAACTCCATCAAAAATTACTTCATTTTCTTTAATATTCATTCCCATTTTTAATCCTTTATGTTAACTATTTTCTGGTAATTCAACTGATTTAATTATATTTACTAAATAGTTGTCAAGGTCTATAATACCTTCAAGTTCTAAAAATTTACTCACTTTATTACTCTCTTTTCTCTCTTTTATACTTGAAGGATCAATATGAGCGATATCTACAATAGAGTCAACTTTAATTGCGAAAGTTCCTTTTTCACTACCTTGATAGATAAGTAGTTTTTGTAAAGACGCGGCAACTATGTCAAATTCTGCTATAAAAGTATCGATAGCACCCATTGTATGGTTATAAATTTCATATACTTCAGTCTCAACTTTTTTTATTGCTGCTTCTTGATCTACTTCTAAAAGTTCTAATATTTCAACAGCAGACGTATGAAGTGTTTTATGATAAGTATTAAGCTCTTTTAATATTTCACTTACATGCTCATCATACGATGTAAAACCATCTAACCATTTACCAAGTTCACATATATGAGGATTTGTAGTTTTATTAAAAGTGACTTTTTTAGTAACACTCATTTTTAGTGCTTCTACCCACTCTGTATGTTGAATTTTAAGTTTATCAAATAGAACTTTCAACTCACTCCCATAAGTAGGTAAGTTTATCATTTCACGAAAACCAACAACTTTTATTACATTATCTTCATATGACATCATACCCTCTACAAGAGGGTGTGAATTAGGTATATCTGTAAGAATAGGTGCTTGTATAATTCTTTGGATATTTTCTATACTAACAGCATACCTATTATTTTGTACTGCAAAAATCATTAAATCTTTCATACTATTCTCCTATATTAATTTTATCTATTACACTACGAAGAACTTTTTGATGTTCTAAAACACCAACAATATTCATCTGTTTATTAGTTCTTCTTAAACGATCATCTGACTGAATAATAGAGCTATCAGTGTGTAATATATCATCTATTTTATCAACAATTAAACCAAAAAGTTTATCTCCATTTCTCAATACTAAAAGTTTTTGCATTTCCTTAGATATATTTAAAGTCAAATTAGAAAGCTCATCTATATATGAACATGTAGTTTTAAAAAGGGGTTTAACATTTAGCTCAAGTTCCTCAAGTGCTTTTTCTAAACTCTCTTTTCTAGCCTTAACAACTTCAATACCACTCTCATGAAAATGGTTATGTGCTTGAACTAATTTTCTTAGTGTAGGTGCAACTTCTGAGTCAAAAGTGTGAAAAGAATCTAACCATTTCCCTAGTTGACACATATGAGGATCAAAAGATTTAGTAAATTTTGTGTTATTTTCAACACTTAATTTAAGCTCGTTAAGCCATATAACATGTTGCTCTTTTAGAGAAAGGAATAGATCTTTTAAGTCATCAGAGTAAGCCGTTAAGTTAACCATTTTTCTAAAAGAGGCTACATTTATAACATTATCTTCAAAGCTCATCATACCTTCTACTACAGAGTTAGGTTTGTTATTCTGTTCAAATTTTTCTAACATTATAATTCTATGCACTTGGTCTAGAGGAAGTGCATAATTTAACTTACCTACTGTAAAAAGTATATAACTTGTTTGCATATATATTAACCTACTTTAGCTTCCATCTCATCTTTTAGTTGATGAGCAATACCTAAAATACCTAAAGGATCAATTGCTAAAATAATTTGTCCATTACCAAGAAGTGCAGTACCACTAAAGATCTGATGACCTTCCATAACACCCTCAAGTGGTTTTTGAACAACGTCTAGTTGACCTAAGAACTCATTAACTACGATCGCAATTAAGTTACCTTTTACTTCAAGAACAACTACAGATAGAGCTTCATCATCTAAAGCATCTTCGTTAAGCATAGACTTAATAAATAGTAGAGGAATAACTTCTCCACGAAGATATACAAAAGCTTCATTATGTAAATACTCTATTTCACTTCTTGCGATTTTTACAGTCTCATTTACGTTATCCATAGGAATACCATAGTGAATATCATTCATAAAAATATGTAAAAGTGAAGTAACAGCAAGTGAAACAGGAATAGCTAACGTAATTGTAGTACCTTGGTTTGGAACTGTAACAATATTAATAGTTCCACCAAAACCTTCAATTGACTTTTTAACAACATCCATACCAACACCACGACCACTAAACTCACTAATTTCATCAGCAGTTGAGAGACCAGGAAGAAGAACTAACTCAGCTTTTTCATTGTCACTAAGAGCGTCAATTTGCTCCATAGTCATAAGTCCAGCATCAATAACTTTAGAAATCACTTTAGTTGTATTAATACCAGCACCATCATCTTTGATCTCGATAATAATTTTATCAGACTGCGCAAATGCTCTTAAATCAACATTACCTTCTGCTGTTTTGCCTTTATCTGTTCTTGTTTCAGGATCTTCTATACCATGATCAAGAGAGTTTCTCATAATATGAATCATTGGATCAGCTAACATTTCGATCATATTTTTATCTAATTTAGTCTCTCCACCATCCATACTTAGGTTTACTTTTTTACCAAGTTTTTTAGAGATGTCACGAACAAGTTTAGGATAGCGATCGAAAACATAAGAGATCGGAAGCATACGCATAGACATAATAAGGTCTTGTAGTTGTTCTGATAGACGGTTTATAAAAGTATATTTTTCCATAATTCCGCGTGAGATCATCTCTTTAGACATATCATCAACACCCTCAGCTAAATAAGGTAGTGAGTTTTTAGCAACAAGTAGTTCTCCAACGATATTCATTAAGTTGTCAATTGACTCTTGATCAATTTTAACTGTTTTTCCAACAACAGCTTTAGCTTTAGCTGGTGCAGTTTTTTTAGCATCATCTTTTGGCTCAGGAGTAGGTGTTGCTTTAACAGTTTTCACAACTGGTTCAGGTGTAACTTCTTTTACAACTTCTGGTGCTTTTACTGCAGGTATAGGTGTAGTTTTAACAACTTTAACAACTGGTGTAGCTACAACTTCTTTAACAGCTTCTACTACTGGAGCAGATTCACTTTCAAGGCCAAGTTGAGATTTAATCCAAGAGATAGTCTCTTCTGTTGAGTTAAAAGTTGCAGGCATATTAGCGTAGTACTTACGAGTAAGTTCAAGTATAGCTACAACACGAGGTAATAAAGTATCATCACCTTGCATAGTCTCTAATGCTAATAGTTGTTGCTCTAAAATAATTTGTAAATTAGTTTCAATATGCTCATCTACAACTACTATTTCAGTAGCAGGTACTTCTTCTTTAACTATTTCAACTGGAGTAGGTGTATCTTTGCTAACTTCAGTTGTAGCAGGTGAAGTAGCTACAATGCCATCAGCACTATAAGCAGTTCCTAAATCTAGTGTACTAAAGAATGCATTTAATTCAGCAAAGTCTTCATCTTTTATAGAGTCCATAATCATTAAGAATCTATTTAATTGTGCATATTGAATAGTCTCTTGACCTATTAAAGGTAAAGTTTTTTCAATTTCTGCTTTCAAAGAAGCTTTATCGCTGGAAGCTAAAAAGCCAGATACGGTTGCATTTAACTCTTTTAAAACATCAAGTTGTAAGTCATGTTCACCACTATCAATTTCAAGAAGTGCAGTAGACGAAAGAGGTGAAATTTTAATCTCATCTAAGAAGTTAAATAATGATTCTTCTATTTCATCATAAGTACCATACACAACAGCAGTAATTTGACAACGAAGTAAAAGCCCTTCTTCATCTTCACCACTTAAAAGACCTTTAGCACAAGTTTCACTCATACATACGTGAATATCTATAACAGCATCACCTAAAAGCGAAAGTGTATATATTGGATCATTACCATAAACCATACTAGACTCATCAATATCAAAAATAATACCATAAAGTCTAGGTTGAGCAAATGCTGTCTCATCCATTTCAGGTGTAGTTAGTTCTAGTTTATTACTGTTGCGATTAAGTGCAGTAAATGGTAAGTTAACAATTTCAGCAGGTGACTCTAACATTGCAAATGGTGCTTCCCATGCATCAGCTTCATTACTTTTTCCCATAGATGCACGAAGTTCAGATACGATCTGTTCAACTGTCTCAGGATCAGAATCAACGATATCTTCAGTCTCTTCAGCTGCCTCAACAAGGTTTAAAACTTCATCAAAAGCATTAAATAGTGACTCTGTCATAGACTCTTGAAACTCTATTTGACCTGATCTTAAAAGATCAAGAAGATCTTCAGCATGGTGAGTGATCTCTTTTACAGATTCAAAACCAACAATACCACTACCACCTTTAAGTGTATGAGCCGCACGAAAGACCGAGTTTAGAAGTTCTGGATCATCTCCACCAATTGCTTCTATATTTTGATCAATAAAAGCTAAGTTTTCTCTGGCTTCTTGTAAAAACTGTTCTAATAATGGATTCATTTAAACTCCCTATCGTTTCAATAAAATTTCTATATAAGCTTTAAGTTGATCAGGCTTAATAGGTTTTGTTTCAAATAAGTTTGCACCTACTCTATACGCTTCTAATTTATCACTCTCTTTAGCTTGAGTTGTAATCATAATAACCGGAGTTAATTTATATTTAGGTTGTTTACGTAACTCTAAGACAAAAGAGTAACCATCCATTACAGGCATATTAACATCAACCAAATATAAAGATACATCGTTATCTAAACTACGTTCTAACGCTTCCATTCCATTTTCAGCTTCAACGATATCAATACCAATTTCACCTAAAATTGCACCATGATAACTTCTTACAGTTTTTGAATCATCTACTACCATAATTTTTGACATCATATCTCCTAACGTAAACGCAATACTCTAGTTATTGCTTGTTCTAATTGCTCTGGATTAAATGGTTTAACAATCCAACCAGTAAGACCTAACTCTTTTCCTTGCTTTTTCAACTCATCTTTTGTTTCAGTTGTAAGCATTAATACAGGAGTCCTCGAAGTAACTTCTAACTTACGAAGCTCAATCATAAACTCAAAACCATTCATAACTGGCATATTTAAGTCAGTTATAATAAGGTCTGGTTTTACACCTGCATTAAGATCAGCAAGTGCTGCTTGTGCTTCACTATACTGTTTTACATCTATTGGCATTGAATTTGTGATCATACGTGTTGAAGCTAATGCTGTTTCACTATCATCTACAAAAATTACTAATGGCATAAAATTCTCCTATTATTTCTGGTACACTAAAGTGTCACCAATTTTTTTAGCTTTATAAACTGAAACAATTCTACTCATATACTCAGCATGTCCTAAAAGTACATATCCATCTGGATTTAACAGATCGTAAAATGTCATTGCAACCTCTTTACGTGAAGCATCATCAAAATAGATAAGCATATTTCTAGAGAAAATAACATCAAACTTACCAAGTTTTCTAACATCTGTCTTATCAAAAATATTACATACTTTAAAGTCAACAGTACCTATTAGATCATCTATAAGTTTGTACCCAAACTGTTTTTTATCAAAGTAAGCTGATAGAACTTTTTTTGGTATTGCATGAACAGCGCGATCAGAATAGTTTGCTTTTTTTGCTTTTTCAATTACAGTAGAATCAATATCTATACCAACTATTTCTATATCTCTCTCTTCTATAAGTTTAGCTTCTTCAAGAAGATGTAAGATCATAGAATATGGCTCTTCACCCGTAGAGCTTGGTGCAGAAAGAATTCTTAAAATTTCTCCAGCTGGTTTTGAAGCATGAATTTCAGGTAAAATATGGTTAACTAAAACTTCAAACTGATTAACTTCACGATAAAAATATGTTTCATTTACAGTTACCGCATTCATTAACTCTTGAAATTCTAGCCCATCAGCATCATCAAAACGAAGTTTATAAAAATATTTTCTAAAACTATCAAACTCTAATTCAGTACAACGAGATGACATATATTTTACTAACTTATCAAAATGCTTATCTACTTCTAGGTAGATTCCACTTTTTCTATATATATATTCACTAAGTTTATTAAAATTCTCTTCTGATAACACGACTGACATATTAGTTATCCTTAATAGCTTTGATAGCTTTATCTACACCAAAAGAGACATAAGCATCATCATGGAACCTAGTTTTAAGATCTTCTAATAATGGAATATCTTCTTCTTCACCTATTTCACCTAAATAATCAACGGCCGTCATTGCAACATTTATATCTTCTTCACTGTCTAAAAGCTCCACTAGCATATCACGTGACTCTGCAAAGTTAACATCACCAAGAACATTAATAGCAAAAATTCTAAGATCACGATCATCACCTATTAAAAACTTAACTATATAGTATTTAATTGAGTCACCAAAATCTTGTAACATACAAATACCTAAATTTCTAACATAAGCGTCATCTAGTTTCAAAAGGTCCATAATAGACTCTATCGGAGCAGTTTTACCATCCATTTTAGAGATAGCAGCAGCTATATGAGCCTCAACATTTTTTTCAGTCTCTTCTTCAACTAGTTTAGAAATTAAAAGTTTTGGACCCTCATTAAATGTCATCATTTGATCAACAGCATGAACACTATGATCAAAATTTATGGAGTTTTCAAAATATTCATCAGCTTCTTCTAAAGAGTCAAATGTTGGTAACTCTTCTATAACTTGAGCTGTATGTTTTTTAACTAATGCCATAATATCTCCTTACTTATCTTATAGTAACAATTTTTTTAACAATTTGTGTAAAAGATAGCTGTTCCATTACTCCACCATTTTCAAAAGCAACACGTGGCATACCATAAACAGTACAACTATCTTCGCTTTCACCCATAGTAAAACCACCAGCTTCTCTGATCGCTACCATACCTTCTGCACCATCATCACCAATACCAGTTAAAAGGACAGAAGTTATTTTTGCTCCACCAAATACTTTTAAACCACTTAAAAACGTCTCATCTACACTTGGTTTAAAAAAGCGCCCTTTATCGTTGTCATTTTCACTTACAACTATAGTTCCTGAAACTTTTTTGGTAAATTCCATATGCGATCCACCACGTGCTAAATAGATATTTCCAGGGCAAATTTCCATACCGTGTTTAGTATGGTGTACATTTAGCTTAGATGATTTATTTAGTCTACCAGCAAATGCTTCAGTAAACTGTGCAGGCATATGTTGAACAATACAAACCGCGTGAGGAAAATCAGCAGGCAAGGATGAACATATTTGCTCAATTAGCCCAGGTCCACCAGTAGACGCACCTACAAAAATAATTTTTTTTATATCTTTTGAAGATGTAGTTGGTTTTACTATTTCATTACTTTTAGATACTCTTTCAGTACGATTAGGTCGTTCAGATATTTCATTTTCAGGTTCATTTCTTCTTATTGGTCTACGAGCTCTATTTGCTTTTATTCTACGTTTTGATATACGACTTAATGCCTGAAGTTTTTCTATAATATCTTCAGAGTTTTCATGTTTACCGATATTCATAGTACCAGGTTTTGTAACGTAATCAATTGCACCTAAGTCTAATGCTTCCATCGTTGAAGTAGCATTGTCAGAAGTTAAAGAGCTTACCATAAGAATAGCAGATGGGTTTTTTTTCATAATTTCACCAACAGCAGTAAGACCATCCATCACTGGCATATTAATATCCATAGTAATTACATCATAATCAGTAGCACATGCTTTATCAACACCCTCTTGACCATTTTTTGCAGTCTCTATTTCAAAATCTAGTCCACTACCTTTAATAAGTTCAGACAACTGTTTTCTAACTAGTGCTGAATCGTCGACTATTAGTACCTTTTTACTCACATTAAACCTTTATTTAATTAAATATATCATTAATTTTAAATAATAATACAAGTCTATTGCCACCATCTAAATGTAGTACATTTGAAAAAAGAGCTGCGTTATCTTTTGCTTCACGAATATCACTATCTAAAATATTATAAATTCCACTTACACTATCAACTCTAAAACCCATTTGAGTACCATTAATATTACAAATAATTATTTTTTCTTGGACACTTTTTACTTCTTGCACACCTAATCGCCTATGAAGAGAAACAAGAGTTACAATCTGACCACGTATGTTTATAATTCCATCAACTCTAGAGTCACTAAGAGCAACATTTGTAGAGTCTATAACATCCATAATCTCTGCAACATACTCTATATCAAATGCATATTCTACGCTGTCAAGTTTAAAAACAACAACTTCTAACTCGCCCCTAACTTGAAGAGCTACTTCAGTTTCTGAAGAGTTTGAAAATTTGTCATTTTCAGCAATTAATGGGATCAAGGCTTGAGAAGAGATAATAGATATTAACTGTTCACCAGAATGTATTACACCAGATATTTTTGTATCTTGAAAATTAATAGGCATACGCTCTAATTCTGATTGTTCATACTCTGCAATATCTAAAATCTGATCAACTATAAGTCCAATTTTTTTGTCATTTACATAAACTATAAGTACTCTATTTTTATCACTACTAGTAGCTTCTAAATTATAGTACATTCTAAGATCAGCTATAATCATTAACTCTTCTCGAAGTGAAACAAGACCTAAAATTTCAGCAGATGAACCAGCAATATCACTATAATCAGTAGGAACTGTAATAATCTCTCTTAAATCATCAATATGCACGGCAAACTGTTCATTCGCCATCTTAAAGACTAAGTATCTCTCTTTATTAGATATTTTTTCAACTACTATTCCAGACTTTGTTCCATCTTTGATCTCAATAGGATCATATTTTTTTAACTTAACCCCTGAGCTTAAAGTTTTAATATCTAAGACTTGTATTATTTTATTATTATTATTATTATGGTAAATTGCACAAATAGCACTTTCATCACTTGAATCAACTGATTCAAGAGACTCTTCATCTACACTCAATGTAATTGTGATAGATGATACTAGCATAGCCATCTTTTTATCATCATCATTTAATAATAAAAGTCTACTATCTTCATTTTCAACATCAACTTGTCCAATATCTAACAAAATATTCAGATCAAGTGCCGGTGTAATATCACCAGCAACAGCACAAAGTCCACGGACTTCTCTTGGCGAGAGTGGTAAAACTGTTAGGTTTGGAACTCTAAGAATTTGGTCTATTTTGTTAGTATCAATAGCATAGCTGATATCATCATGCTCTATGACTAATATCTCTTTAATTTGCATAAATTAACCTTGTTGTAGCTCATCTGCCATAACAGCTAACTCTTCAACACCATCACCAATATGTGAAATTGTCTCTATAATTAACTCACTAGCTTTTCTTGATTCCATAGCATTTCTTGCCGAAAGCTCAACTGCTTTTTGGATCTCTGTAACACCAACCATACCTTGGTTTAATCCTTCAAGATTTTGATCATTTACAGATTTAAGTCCCGCGTAACGATCTATTAAATCTACTAACATATCTGAAATTTTATCTATATCAGTAAGAAGAGAGTCTATTCTTGTATGCTCTTTTCCTTGATCACTTAAAAGTTGACCCCAGTCATTTCTAACTGTATCAATTTCAGCATTCATAGACTCAATAGTATCATTAATTTTTTCAGTATTTGACTCAGAATCTTTTGCTAAGTTACGAATATCAGCTGAAACAACTGCAAAACCTTTTCCAAACTCACCAGCACGTGCAGCCTCAATAGAGCCACTGATTGCAAGCATATTTAACTGAATAATAGAGTTAGAAATATTTCCAACTGTTTTGTCAACATTTCTAGTCTCTTTAACAATAACTTCTATCTCATTATTAGCAGAGTTACCCTCATTTATAGAATTTTGAAATGCCTCTTTAATTTTTACGATTGTAGATTTTACTGAAAGGAATGAAGTTTTAACTAAATCGAAGTTACGACGAGCAATATTAATAAGTTCATCAATATCTTTAGCCGCAGATAGACCTATCTCTAAGTTATCTTTATTTTTAAGTGCGCTTTGGTTTGTCGTAGTAGAACTAGCTTCAATTTGGTTAAGAGCACTAGTTACATCTACAAGAGCAGATTGGATCTCTTCCATACTACCACCAATAGCGTCAGCACTACTAGCAATCTCTTCAGCAGATTTCATAGAGTCTGTTGAGTATTTAAGCTCTTCTGCTAAGTTTGAAAGCTCTTTAATATCGTCTTCTGTTTGAACCAATGCAGATGACTGAACATCTATTCCATTTAAAGTTTTTTCAACTGAAAGTGCAATTGAGTGAGAAGAGTCAGCAATATCTTGACTTCCATCATTTACACTTTGAGCAGCTTCACCTAAAGTAGTAGTATAAGAGTGAATACTTCTAGCCGCTTCAACTGAATAGATTGCTATTTTAGTTAGTTCTTCCATTTTAAGACTTAACTCTGTACCAGTTTCACCAGTTGTAGAGATTATGTCAGTAGTACCAACGATACTTTTTATAATATCATCTATACTACTTTGAATTTTATTTACTAACTCAGAGATAAATTCTGCATTTTTCTCACTCTCACCTGCAAGTGCACGAGTTTCATCAGCAACAACTGCAAAACCTTTACCATGCTCTTTAGCACGACTTGCTTCGATCGCAGCATTAAGTGCAAGAAGATTAGTCTGATCAGCAATTTTAGCAATAAAACCAACAGCTTCACCAATATTTTCAGAAGATAGTTTTAACTCTTCTGATTTTTTAGAAGATGCTTTTGCAACTTCTACTGCACTGTTCATACGACCTACACTAGAATTAATTGTACTAACAGCACCTATAATACTATCACCAGTAGCAGATGTTGAACTAATAACAGTATCAATTGTAGAGTTCATACGATTTATGTTCGCGTTAATAGCTTTTACGTTTTTAAGAGCTTGTTCACTTGCTCCACTATTCTCTTCAGCTGCAGTTGCAATTTGCTCCATTGAAGACTTAAGTTCTTCGATCGCACTTACACTCTCTTGAGCGTTGTTTAATATATTAGATGCAACACCTGCAATACCTTCACTAATTTGCTGTTGTTTAGCAAGCGTTCTTTGGCGACGCTTATTATCACTTGCTCCACTTGAAACTACCGCTGAGTTAGATTTTTTAACTAATGCCATAATATTTACCTTTTTCCTAGTCTAATGTAGCGTAAAGCTCAATTGATTTCTTAATATCTTCACGAGTTGGTTTCACACGAATTGATACATATTTAGTATTTCCACTTTTGTCAATTGAACGAAGAACTGTTGCATATACCCAGTAATGTCCTCCACCTTTACGTGCATTTTTAACAAAACCAGTCCAAAATCCTTTTTCTTGGACATCGTCCCATAAGCTTTTAAATGCAGCACGAGGCATATCTGGATGGCGAACAACATTATGTGGCTGACCAATAAGATCACTCGGGCACATATTTGCTATTTTAAAAAAAGAGTCACTTGCATAAGTCACTATACCCTTTTCATCTGTTTCTGATAACAAGTATAAGTCATCATATAATACTTCACCATCATCTAAAAATGTTAGACCTTCTGTGCTTACTGTACAATCTGCCATTGTTGCTCCTCTTGAAATTAAACTAAAAAAATAGTTTTTAGAATATAAATTATTAAGTAGAGTATCGTTAAGTTTCTAAAAAAGAATTGAAAAAGAAATTAAAATTGAAAAGTTATTTGATTGGGGGGAGTTAAAGAGGTTAATAGGGTATTAAAGTAACACCCTATTGGTTAAAATTAGATATTATCTCTAATAGCTAAATCTGAGACTAATTTGTTGTATGAAGTTTTGTTTGTACGTTTGAAATAACGCATTAAACGACGACGTTGACCAACTAATTTTAAAAGACCTAAACGTGATGCATGATCTTTTTTATGAGTTTTAAGATGATCTGTAAGTTCAGCAATACGGCTACTTAAAAGTGCTATTTGTACTTCACTTGATCCTGTGTCACTACCGTTACGTCCATATTTTGAAACAATCTCTTGTTTTTTCGCCTGATCTAGAGCCATAATGGCCTCCTGATTGGTATAAATTCTAAACATTTTTTAACTAGAAAAAATATAAAGTTCGAAATAATATCTAAATTAAATAAAAATTTCAACATCAAGTAAAACTTCTTAGCTATAATCACAATAAATATTAATTTATATAGAGGTTTAATGTTACTAACTCGTGCAAGTGAATACGCTCTTTTATCATTATTACTTTTAGCTAAGAGTGACAAACCACTTGACACAGAGACTCTTTCGAGTGAACTTAAAATTTCAAAAAGTTTTTTAGCAAAAATACTTCAAGCTTTAGCACGTCGTAAGATTTTAAACTCATACAAAGGTGTTAATGGAGGCTTTAGTCTAGCTAGAAAAATGGAAGAGATTAGCATTTTTGACATTATGGAGTCTGCTGAAAAAAAAGCACCGGCTGTGTTTGACTGTTCTGACTCTATTGAAAGTTGTCCATCTCAACAAGCTTCTACTTGTGCAATATGGCCAATGATCAATAACCTTCAAGGACGAATAGATATTTTTTTAAAAAATATCTCTTTAAAAGATATTTTAGAGCAAGAGAGCTAAGTCCTTGGCAACTTTAAAAAATAATTTTCTTCACTATGGAGCTGTAGCTTCTGAATTTTTAGGTAAGACTAAAGACCTTGGTGTTGTCGGCTTTGTTATGGCCGTACTTGCGATTATTATCGTTCCACTTCCAAGTATTGTCCTTGACTTTTTATTAGCTATTTCACTCTCTGTTGCTGTTTTAATTCTGCTTATGGCACTCTATGTTCCTAAGCCAACCGATCTCTCTACATTCCCCTCACTACTTCTAATCATTACGCTATTTAGGCTCTCTTTAAATGTGGCTACTACAAGAATGATCCTAAGTGATGGTGCTAAAGGTCCTGAAGCAGTGAGTGAGATCATTATTAGTTTTGGTAACTTTGTTGTTGGTGGTAACTTCGTTATAGGTATCATAGTTTTTTCGATCTTAGTGATTATTAACTTTATGGTAATTACTAAAGGTTCGACAAGGGTTGCAGAGGTTGCAGCTAGATTTACACTAGATGCAATGCCAGGTCACCAAATGGCTATTGATGCGGATCTTAATGCTGGTATTATTACTGATGAAGAAGCAAAAGCCAGTCGTGCTGAACTTTTAGAAAATGCTAACTTTTATGGGGCAATGGACGGTTCGAGTAAGTTTGTTCAAGGTGATGCTACTGCTGGTATTATCATTACTTTTATTAACATTATTGGTGGTTTTTTGATAGGAATGTTTCAGTTTGATATGAGTGCAGGTGACGCTGCTTCTACATTTACACTTCTTACGATCGGTGATGGACTTTTAAGTCAAATTCCTGCACTTATAATCTCTACTGCTGTGGGTATTATGATGACTCGTGCTTCAACAAGTAAAGATGGAGATAACTTTGCAACGGGCGCTGTTGATCAGCTAATGAGTCAGGCTAGAGTTATTATGATCGTTGGTGCGATTATGCTTATGTTTGCATCTGTTCCTGGACTTCCTACATTATCACTTGGCTTTTTAGGTCTTCTATTTTCAGGTTTAGGTTTTGTTCTTTATAAACAAGACAAAGGGGAACCTTTCTTTAAAAGACTAGAAGAACAAGATATTACACCCGGCAAACCTGGTGAAAAACCAAAAGCTGGTGCTAAAAGTAAAGGCAAAAGTAAAGGCAAAGATGCTGAAGAAGAGAAAAAACCTGAAAAAACAGCTGCAGAGATCCAAAAAGAGGAAGAGAGTGCACTAAACGATATTTTAAAGATAGAGATGTTAGAGCTTACACTTGGTTACCAACTAATACGCTTAGCTGACAAATCACAAGGTGGGGATCTTCTTGAGAGAATCCGTTCTATGAGAAGAAAAATAGCTACCGACTTTGGCTTTTTAATGCCTCAAGTACGTATACGTGATGACCTTCACTTAGGACCTGATCAGTATGAAGTTAAACTAAAAGGTGTTGGGATTGGTGATGGAACTATAAAAGTTGAAAAACTACTAGCAATGGATAGTGGTATGGCAACTGGTGATGTTTTTGGGGAGCCAACAAAAGAGCCTGCTTTTAATCTTGACGCTTTATGGATTGAGCCTGATCTAAAAGAAGATGCTATTATGAATGGCTATACAGTTGTTGATCCATCAACTGTAATCTCTACACATATGAGTGAGCTAATTAAGCGTAATGCTGAAGATATGTTAACTAGGCAAGAGACTCAAAATCTTATAGATAAAATTAAAGAAGACTACCCTGTTGTTATTGATGATGTTTTAAGTGTTGCAAAAATTGGTTTAGTTCAACGTGTATTTAAATCACTTCTTCATGAACAAATTCCTCTTAAAGATATGCTTACTATTTTAGAAACTATTGCCGATATTGCTGAATATACGAAGAGTGTTGAGTTTATTACAGAGCAAGTGCGTACACGTCTTTCACGTATTATTACTAATATGTACGCAAATCATGAGGGTGTTATTAAACTTTTAACGTTTGATACTCCTAGTGAACAGAGAATTTTGGAGACTATAACTGAGCAAAATGATGTTGTTCACCTAGGTCTAAATGTTGGGGAAATTAATAATATAATTCAAGCAACATCACAAAAAGCTACAGAGGCTCTTCAACTAGGAATATCACCTGTAATAATTATAGTTGATCCTAAACTACGTCGTCCATTGGCGGAAATTTATGAACGCTTCTCTTTAGATGTTATAGTTCTCTCTCACGCAGAGATCAACTCTACAGCTAAGTTTGAAGTTGTTGGCTCTATTAGTGTAGAAAATAATATATAGTAAAAAAGGTAAAAATTATGTCAAAAACTGTTCATCATCTATCTCACACTGACCTTGATGGTTATTCGGCTCAACTTATCATGAAATATACACCCTACTCTATGAGTTACTACAACGCTAACTATGGTGCTGAAGTTGGTGAGAGAATATCTCAAATATTAGAAGCGATCAAAGAGCAAAAAAATGATGCTACTATATTAATAAGCGATCTTAACCTTACAATGGATGAAGCAAAATCACTAAATAAAGAAGTTGATCGCATAAATGAGACTTCTAAAATGAGTGTTACTATACTTCTTCTTGATCATCATGGTAGTGGTGAGGACTGCGCTAAAAAGTTTGAGTGGTACTATCTTGACACTCACAGATGTGCAACGAAAATAGTTTACGACTATGTAAAAGTAAACTTTGAGTTTGATGAACCAACATGGATGTGTGAATATGTAAATGCGGTAAATGCAGTTGATCTATGGAAACAAGAAGAGGTAGAAAACTTTGAGTATGGAAAAGTTTGTATGCGTCTTATTTATGAAACACGTGAACTTAACCGAGTTATGTTTGCATCTTCTGATCATGAGTACAAAACTCAACTACTAATAAATGCTGCGCAAATGATTAATCATGATAATGCGAATATAGCTCTTGATGAGTCTATACACAGAATGAAAAAAGAGTTCTTTAAAGTAGATAAAGATGACACACTTGACAATTTAGCTACTAATAAAATAGTTAAACTATTAAGTGAGCAAAAAGCTAATAACACAATTTACTACAAAAATTACAAAGGCTATATGAGCTATGGTGTTGGTAATACTTCGATCGTTGGTAATGGTTTTTTAGTTGCTAATGATGATTATGACTTTATAGTTGATGTAAGTAGTCGTGGAACTATGGGTTTTAGAGCAAACAACAAAGTTGACGTATCTCTGATCGCAAAAGAGTTAGGAAATGGTGGTGGACATCCAAATGCAAGTGGTGGTAGAATGCAAGGCTTTAAAGAGCAATTTCGCTACGACAAAGCAAAAGCACAAGTTCTTAATGCGATAGACAAAGCAGAAGCAACTGCTGGTAAATTAGAGTTTAAAAAAGAAACGTTATCTTAAAGACTCTCTTTTTCAACTGCAACTAGTGCCTCTTGCATAGCTTTTAAAATTAACTCTCTTGCATAAGTTTCATCACATTCTGGAACAGAGTAACCTATAAACTTCATATTCGCTTTATAAATAGCACTCATTTCACTTATAATTTCATCGTGTTGTGTCTGCATTGCTTGATCTTCAGCTCTCATAATATCCCTTTTTGAGTATTTTATGTATAATACTATAAATAACAAAAATTCAAGGTATATTTTGAACTCAGCAATTTTAAAATTTTTTATTCTCCTTTACTTATTTATGCAAACTGCAACTGCAGTAGACTTTATTGGTAAATATACAGTTGTTCTATGCTCTACTCAAAACTTAGAAAATACAAAAGCCTTTATAAAGAGTAAAATAGACAAAGCAAATACTGACATATACATATTCAAAAATAAAAATAGATTTTTAACAACCTTTGGATCATTTGACTCACAAGAGCATGCAAAAGAGTTTAAAAAGTCACTACCACCAACTCTTCAAGAGCTTAACCCTTATGTTTTTACATTCGATAAAATTTTACTTCCTGCTCAAAACCCATCTACTGATGCACCAAAATATTCACTAGCAATCTCTAATTTGCAAAATTTAAAAAATGCTGATGATTTTCTTCAACAAAACCTTCCAAGTCCAATAGCAAACATATATGTATTTAAAACTAGAGAGAATAGGTTTATTACTACTTATGGTTCATTTAATAGTGCTGATGAGGCTAGCGCTTTTAGAAGTAAACTACCACCAGCTCTTTTAGCTAAAAATCCTTATGCAAAACAGATCATTGGTTCAAAACAGATTACTGCACTTGTACAAGTATTTCCATTTATACAGCCAAATGATAATAAACTAGTTAAAATTTTACGTTTTAAATATAAAAAAGAACGTAACCTTAGAAAAAAACCAATTAGAAGATCACAACCTACAAGAGCAATGCAACCAAAGCCCACTCCTACAACACTAAAGAGAACAGTAATACCAATAATTGCTAATACAACTCCCCAAGCACCTGTTGTAAATAGAGTACAACAAGTTACAAAAAAAGAACAGATTATACTTGCAAAGCCCGTTCAACAAAGTGAAGTTATTACCATAACTAAAGTAAAACCTCAAGTTGATAATCAACTTTTTACTATTAAAATTAAACGTAAGAACAAAGCAATAGAGACAAAGTTAGCAAAAAAAGATAGCAAAATCAAATTTAAACTAGCTCTTGCCTATACACCTATGTCACTTGATTCTTCGTTCTCATATGGAACTAATAATCCTGTAATATCAACCAAAAATACATTAGGACTTAATAGTGAATCAGGAGTACTTATTCCAACATTTGCTATTTCAAAAGCTGATCATAGCATTTATCTAACTTACATAGGCAATAACTATAGTGCTACTAAAACTAATACGACTGCTTTTACACTTATGAATCAATCATATGCAGTTGGCGATCAGATTTCTAGCCTTGTAGATACTAAGTGGTTTAACTTAGGCTATAAGTACACTATAGGAAACTTTAAAGTTGGTGCTGGTTATCATATGTACTCTCAAAGTTTTAAAATAACCTCTGCTACTGCAAATACTGATATTAATGCAAACTATAACTTTTTATCTACAAGTGTAGACTATAACTATGACGTTAAGTATGTTATGTTAAATATTGGACTTAAGTATGGAACAGATATGTCTGATCTTGGTTATTATGACTACTACTTAAGTGTTAGTAAATATTTAGAAGAGCTTTATGGATCAACTATTTCGTTTGGCTTTGCACAACAGCACTTTAATCTAGTAGATACAAACTATAAAGGTGACATAGACTATGCTGGTTTTTACCTAAAAATTAGTAAAGAGTTTTAAGACTATATGAAATTAAACAAGCAAGTAAACCTTTTAACAATTAGTCTTAAAGATTTTACTAATCCTAAAATTATACGTATTGCTATATTGCCTTTCATTGTTACTTCTATAGTAATGTATTTACTATTTTTCACAGTTGCAAACAAGACTATAGAAGCACTTGGGAACTCAACTATTCAAACAACCTCTAGTTCAAGTTATGTAGATCAAAATGGCTATACTCATACTGAAAAAGTAGATGAGACATATAGTGGTAGCTCTATTATTGACTTTTTAATGAAACATGCAATTACATCTTATTTGATAAGTTTTTTTGTATACACAGTTGGTAGTTTTTTAATACTACTACTCTCAATTTTTATCTCGATCATTGTCATAGGCTTTTTAACACCGCATATATTAGGTATTATTCAAAAAGAGCATTATCCTCAGATAGAGTTTAAAGGGTTTGGTAATATTTTCATATCACTCCTTTACTTACTGAAAACTTTTATAGTTATGATACTACTATTTTTACTCCTTACTCCACTTTACTTTATACCGCTAATAAATATGGTTGTTATAAACTTACCATTTTGGTACTTCTTTCATAAGTTACTAATTTTTGATGTAGGTTCAACTCTAAACACTAAAGAAGAGTATGACCAAATAGTTTATTTTAATTCTAGTTCATTAAAGCTAAAAACACTCTCACTATACTTACTCTCTTTAGTACCTTTTGTAATTTTATTTACATCTGTCTTTTATATAGTTTACATAGGACATAGCTTTTTTAATGAGAGCAAAAAACTAAGATAAAAAGTATTTTATAAAGTTATAAATGCTAAAGTGTTTTATAAAATAAAAAAGGTTATATAAATGAATAAAATTTTAACAGCTTCACTAATAGCTTCAAGCCTATTTGTAATAACTGCTCAAGCACATGAAAATGCTTCTAAAAGATGTACTGAATCAAAAGAGTATGCTAAAAGATATAAAAAAGATATCTTAAATAGTACTAAGCGCTTTGTTGAGTGTATTAATTCTAAAGAGCAAGGTAAAGACTGCTTTTACGAGTTTAATAGAATTCAAGCACCTCTGAATGAGCTAGGAAAGACTATTCCAAGCATTAAAGCTCACTGTCCAAGATAAACTAAATAGTTTATGCCCATAAAGGGCATTTTAGCTAAGAGTGTTCAATAGTCTGTGTCAGTGTCAAGTAATCCATAAACCACGGTAGAATTTAACAACGTCTTTCATGCCACCTTTAAAAAAACTTCTGAAATTGGAAAATGTATAAAATGAAAAAAAATGTATTAATTTTATGTACTGGTAATAGTTGTCGCTCTATTATGGCTGAAGCATTAATAAACGCTAAGTTAGGTGATTGTATTCAAGCACAAAGCTCTGGTGTTAAAGCGAACGGAACTGTAAATCCAAATGCACAAGCTCTTTTGCAAAAGAGAGGTTACTGGAAAGATGAGTATCACTCTAAAGTAATTGAAAGCGTTATAAACAGACCATTTGACTTAATAGTTACAGTTTGCGATCATGCAAAAGAGACCTGCCCTATATTTGCTAAGGCTACAAAAACTATACATATAAGTTTTGATGATCCATCTAACAAAGCAGTAGAAGAGTATGAAAAAACATTAAATTTAATTGAAAAAGAACTACTGCCAATGCTCAAAGAGGAACTTTGCTAAATGTGGTATGAATACTCAAAAGAATTTATCTATAATATAGTAGAACTTGATGGTAAGTTAGCCGATGCTACTCACTTTTTTATATACGACACTATAAAGATTTGGTTTTTACTTATTACAATTATTTTTATAGTCTCATTTTTAAGGACTTGGGTAAATACAGAATATGTTCGTGCTCATCTTCAAGGTAAGTCATCACTTTATGGACATGTAGGTGCTTCACTATTTGGAATTATCACACCATTTTGTTCATGTAGTGCTATTCCACTTTTTTTAGGGTTTATACAAGCCCGTATTCCCGTTGGCGTTACTTTTAGTTATCTTATCTCAGCTCCCATGAATAATGAGATCGCAATTGCAATGCTCTTTGGACTCTTTGGGTTCAAAGTGACCGCTATTTATATTGGTTTTGGTCTTTTAGTAGCAATACTTGGTGGTTACTTCATAGGTAAGATGGGAATGGAAAAAGAGATTTTAATGGACATAAAGCCAATTGATACTGATCTTGAAGCTAGCCTTACAAAGCTTTCTATTAAAGAGAGATCTAAAGAAGCTTGGGATTATACATATGATATTTTCAAAAAGATTTATCTTTATGTGCTTGTAGGAGTTGGTGTTGGTGCATGGATACATGGGTATATTCCAACAGACTTTATAGCTCGCTATACTGGTGAAGGAAATCCATTTGCAGTTATAATAGCTGTTCTGATGGGTATTCCAATGTATTCTAATGCGGCAGGAGTTATGCCTTTAGTAGAGGTGTTAACATCTAAAGGAATGCTACTAGGAACTGCACTTAGCTTTATGATGGCAGTTACAGCTTTGAGTCTACCAGAAGCATTAATACTTAAAAAAATAATTTCTCTTAAACTCATAGGTATATTTTTCACAATTGTTGGAAGCGGAATTATTGCAATCGGATATTTATTTAATTTAATACTATAAGGAATAAAAATGAAAATAGAAGTTTTAGGAACAGGTTGTCCAAAATGCATCACTTTAGAGAGAGTTGTCAAAGAGGCAGTTGCAAAGAGTGGTAAGTTTGCTCAGGTTGAAAAAGTAGACGATATTATGAAAATAATGGAGTACCAAGTAGTAAGTACTCCTGGACTTGTTATAAATGGGAAAGTAGTTAGTACTGGTAAAGTTTTGAGTGTAAATGAAGTAGTAGCACTTATAAATGAGTAAATTTGTAAGAAACTGTTTTAGCACTTCTTGAATCAAACTCACTGTTCGCTCTTGGTGTTATGATAAGCTTCTCAATTTTAGGTTTCATTGTAGCAAAGTTTGGTGGCTTTTTCTCAATAGCACCTATCTGGGCATATATTTTGGCTGCAATCTTTAGTATAATAATTGGTCTATATGCTTGGGGTATCTTTGGTTCAATAGATAAATCATCAATAATGATAAGGCTTATAATTTTAAGAGTTGTACCCACTTAGTTGTGGGTCACAATAGATATTACGCAACTGGTATGTAAGCATATCCTCTATTTTGCCACTTTATAAGTCCATAGTACTTATTTACAATAGGTGTAACTTCTTTAAATAGTGACTTTGCAGTTATATTTCTAGCAGCCATACCTTTAGAACATATTTCAAAAACTACATCGTAATTTTCTATTAACTCTTTTATAGCAGTATGAGTTTTATGCTGTTGTTCACCATAAAGAGACTTTTCATTTTTAAAAGGTGAGTTCTCTAGATCTTCTATAAAATATTTATATGCACTTCCAGAGATCACAACTGTAACTTTTAATTGCTCGTTCTCTTTTTTAAATGTTGTATGCAAAAATTTAATGTTCTTAAACACTCTTTTTTCTATTGTTTTTATTTTACCACTTGTTAAGTCAAAGACAACTTTTTGCACTCCTGCAAAAAGAGTTAAGTTTAGTAAAATTATTAAAAGTAAAATTTTCATCTATTATCCTAATAATTCACAGCTACTTTGTAAGTAGGATCATCCTCTTCGTAAGAACAATATGGTGCAGCTTTTTTCAAAATAGCTTTACAGTCTGCACTTAAGTGACGAAGTAAAATTTGTCTCCCACTATCTTCATACTTACCTATTAGGTTGTCAATAGCTTCAACTCCACTACTGTCCATTACACGAGTATTTTTAAAGTCTATAACAATTTTTGGAGGATCATTTCTTAGATCAAAATTATCATGAAACGTTGTTGCACTTGCAAAAAATAGTGGGCCATCAAGTTCATAAACTTTAGTTCCATCATTTTCAGTATGATCTCTAGCTATAATTTTTGCATGTTCCCAAGCAAAAACAAGAGCAGAAATAATAACACCTGAAATAACCGCGATCGCAAGGTCAAACACTACAGTAATAATAGTTACTACAACCATAACAAATGCATCACTCTTAGGCATAGTTTTTAAATGAGAAAAACTTGACCACTCAAAAGTTCCAATACTTACCATAAACATAATACCAACAAGAACAGCAACAGGAATAACATTTAAAACATCAGTAAGAGAGACTACAAGAATCATAAGACCAACAGCTGCAACAAATGAACTTAAACGTCCAAGACCACCTGAGCTAAAGTTAATGATTGATTGACCAATCATTGCACAACCTGCCATTCCACCGAAAAAACCACAAGTAACATTACCAGTTCCTTGAGCTATACACTCTTTGTTACCACTACCACGAATTCCACTCATCTCATCTAAAACAGTTAGAGTTAAAAGTGACTCTATTAGTCCTACAAGAGCAACAAGAACAGCGTAAGGTAATACAACAAAAAATGCATCCATAGAAAATAGTGTTGTAGGGATACCAAAAGATGGTAGTTGTCCTTGAAACTGAGAAAGATCCGTTAGTGAACCTACAAGAAGAGTATTAAAATCTAAAAGATATACAGCTAACGTTAAGCCAACGATCGCAACTAAACCAGAAGGAATAGCTTTAGTAACTTTAGGTAAAGAGTACATAATAGCCATAGTAACTAATACAAGTACATACATCATAGCACCCTGCCCCTCAAAAAACTTAAACTGAGAAGAGGCGATTACGATCGCAAGTCCATTTACAAACCCATACATAGCAGGTTGTGGTACAAGACGAATGAACTTACCTAGTTTTAATAGACCTATTACAATTTGAATAACACCCGCTAATATAGTTGCAAAAAGAATGTACTGTAGTATGACAATACTTAACTCTTCACTAGGCATTCCTTGTGAAGCATATAAGTCTGTTACTTTTAAAGCAAGTCCAACAAATACGATAGCAACAGCACCAGTAGCACCACTAATCATACCAGGCTTCCCACCCATTAATGAAGTCACAAGACCTAAAATAAATGCAGTGTAAAGACCAACAATAGGTGAAACACCTGCAATAAAAGAGAATGCGATCGCTTCAGGGACAAGTGCAACAGCAACAACTAACCCTGAGAGGACGTCATTTTTAATATTATCACTTTTATAGTTTAATAAGTTTATCAAGAATTTTGCCTTATGTAAAATTGGCGTATTATAGCGGATATAGATAAGTATTAAATGAACCCAAATAATTCCATAATATTTCACTTACTCCTAAATTCATAAAAAAACCATCTTTTTTTAATCCTGATGCACCTTTAGAAGCTATCAAATCATTTTTTACATATTTTTGACTCCATCACTATTA
>WTBY01000043.1 GCA_013138865.1 Helicobacteraceae bacterium
TAACAGTATTAGAAATTGGTATGAGATATTTCCTCAACTTAGTATATTTTTTAGTGAAATTATGTCAAAATATACTAGGTAGTTTAGATATATAAGGTGGGTTTACACAGTTTATTTTACGCTCTCCACTACTATTAAAATAATATTTGAAATAACAGAAACTAGCACTACCAATGATACTAAAACACTTATAAACATTATGAATGAACTTTTAAAATATAATATATCATTCTCAATGGATGATTTTGGTACAGGTTACTCTTCTCTTAGTTATTTAAGGGATTTACCTCTAAGTGAATTAAAAATAGATCAGTCGTTTGTAGCACAAATAGCAAATGATAAGCAAGCAGCAGTTGTCAAAACAATTGTAAATATTTCTAAAAATTTGGATTTAAGTATAGTTGCAGAAGGAGTAGAAGAAGATTATCAAGAAGAATTTTTAAAAGATTTTAATTGTGATATTTTTCAAGGTTATCTCTACTCAAAACCAATATCTAAAGAAGAGTTTGAGAATTTTTGTATTACTTAATATTTTATATTTTCTATTCTAATACCAAGTAAAATTGCATCAAAAATTGATATAATAAGTTATAACAGATAAAGGTTTTTTATGAGAGTAGTAATTGTTGGTGGTGGAATAGCGGCTGTTTACGTAGCAAATAAGTTAAAAAAACTTGACTCTACTTTAGATGTTACTGTTTTAAGTGAGGAAAAATATGCTCCTTACGATCGCATACACCTCTGTCGTTTAGTAGATGAGAGTAAAAGTATAGACGATATTGCTCTACAACTTGACCCTATGGTACAACTTGAGCTAAATCAAAAAGTAACGAAAATAGATAGAGATGCTAAAAAAGTATACTCAGAACATGGAATGTTTAGTTATGACAAACTCATACTAGCAACTGGATCTAAACCAACATCACTATTTGATATAAGTGAACTTAGTAATTGTGCAGTTTTTAGAAGCGCGCAAGATTGTGAACTTATTCGTAATAGTGTTACTCAAAGAGAAGTCGTGATCGTAGGAAGTGGACCTATTGGACTTGAGCTTCTTGAAACTTTGAACACTATGCAAGAAGTTAAAAAAATAACTCTACTTATTCGGAGAAAACATCTCTATTCTAAACACCTTTCAGTTGAGTCTATAAAAACTATAGAAGAGTGTTATACAAAGAGTGGAAAAGTTGAAATATCTTACGAAGATGAGATTGTAGACAAAATAGTAACTGATGGTGCGATCGTAACACTAAAAACTAAAAAGCTAACTATTCAAAACCCATTTATTATTTTTGGAATAGGTATAAAGCCTAATATAGAGTTCTTTGCAGATACACTTAAAAGCAACAAAGGTATTTTAACTTCTACTTTTATGCAGAGCGAAGATGAAAATATTTACGCGGTAGGGGAGTGTGCTGAAGTTGAAGAGTATAACTTTTGCGTCGGGCATGTAAAAGAGTGTACCTCTCAAGCTGACTCTGCTATTTCACATATATTAAATATAGAGCCAAAAGAGTATGAGAGAGAAATTAGTATAGATATGTTAAAAGTAGGGGAGTTTGATCTAGTAGAAGTTAGCTCACCTCTGTTTAAAAGTGAAGATGAAAAAGTACTTATCACCTCAAAAGATGACAATAGAATAGATGAGTATTTTTTAAATGATGACAAATTAACTCACTTTATAGGTATAAACTCAAATGTTGATGTTGGCTATATTGAGACACTTATAAATACTAAAGAGGCAGTTGATATTAACTACCTTTATGAGAATAGAACTGTTGGTGAGAGAGGTAGGCTCATTTGTAGTTGTGAGCATATTTATCATCAAGACCTTGTAGATATTGTAGTTGAAAGTGGGATCGCTTCATTTTCGCAGCTTAGTGCTTTTAGTGAAGCTGGTAGAGTTTGTGGTAGATGTAAAGAGATGGTTAAAGATGTCATACATGAGTCGCAACATTTAATAGACCCAAATATGCCAAGAAAAACTCCTGCTGATATTAAAAAAGCCAAAGAGGTTAAAAAAGCTCAACAAAGAGTTGATAAGTTTAACTCTCTTCATGCTAGAAATGAGTTAAGTGTAGATAACTTAGAGTCTGCTATGGCAATGGTTGACATCGCTAAAAGTGAAGTAAACAGTTGGATCTCTATGGTTACTGCAAACATGCAACTACATCCTAGTTTTGAAAATGTAGTTGAAAAAGGGGTTAAAACTCTCAACAAAGTTCCTATTGTTTGGTTAGAGTTAAGCGATTGTAGTGGAAACTCAGAAGCGTTTATAAAGTCTTCTAACCCCTCGATCGAGGATCTTATATTTGACTATATTTCACTCGATTATCATGAGCTTTTAATGAGTGCTAGTGGCGATCAAAGTGAGTCCATACTAGAAGATATTATTACAAAGCAAAAAGGTGAATATATCTTGATCGTAGAGGGTGCAGTTCCTCTTGGACTTGATGGTAAATTTTTAAGAATTGGTCCAAAAGGTGAAACAGGAGTAGAACTATTGCGTAAGTGTGCAAAAGATGCGGCGTTAGTGATCGCGGTCGGAAGTTGTGCATTAGATGGTGGGATCGTAGCAGCTGAGCCAAACCCAACTGGAGCAGTTGGAGTGGCAGAAGCACTGAAAAGAGATGACATCATAAATCTACCTGGTTGTCCTACTAACCCTACTAATATAGTTGGAACTCTTCTTTCGTATATAATGTTTGAGGAATTGCCTCTACTTGATAAGCTAAACCGTCCTCTATGGGCATATGAGGGCAGGGTACATGACAACTGTGAGCGACGAGGTCACTATGAACTTGGAGAGTTTGTAGAAGAGTGGGGAGACGTTGGTGCTAAGAAAGGTTGGTGCCTTTTTGAAATGGGTTGTAAAGGTCCATATGCAAATGTAAACTGTCCAACTATGAAGTTTAATAATGGAACTAGTTGGCCAGTTCAAGCTGGACATGGTTGCATGGGATGTACTGAGCTTGGCTTTGCAGATAAGTTTGCAAATGAGAGAAAATATGTTGAGGGTGAAGAGTCATGAGTAAAAAAATAGTTATAGATCCTATTACTAGAATAGAGGGTCATCTTCGTGTTGAAGTAGAGCTTGATAAGGAAAATGTTGTAAAAGATGCATTTGTAAGTGGGCAACTATTTCGTGGAATAGAGGTTATACTTAAAAATAGAGACCCACGAGATGCGGGACTTTTAGCTGGTCGTATTTGTGGAGTTTGTACCAACTCTCATTTTCGTGCGGCAGTTAGCTGTGTTGAAGATGCGTACTCTCTGGAAGTTCCTAAAAATGCAGAGATTATACGTGACTTAATGGCTATGGCACTCTTTATTCAAGACCATGTTGTTCATTTCTACCACTTACACTCTCTTGACTTTGTAGATGTTGTTAGTGCTTTGAGCGCTGATCCTCATCTGACTTCTAAAGAGGCACATAACTACTCTAAAAAACCATTTAGAAACTCACATTCTCACTACGAGAGTGTGATGACTAAGTTACAAACCTTTGTAGATGCAGGAAAATTAGGACCTTTTAGTAATGGTTATTGGGGACACAGTGAGTATAAACTATCACCAGAGCAAAACCTTATTTTAATTTCTCATTACCTAGAAGCTCTGAAGTTTCAAACAAATATATCTAAAGCTGTTGCCATTTTTGGTGGTAAAACTCCACACCCTCAAAGTATAGTTGTAGGTGGTGTAACAAGTGTTGCAGATATGTTAAATCCTCAACGTTTAAATGATTATCTTTTTATCATAAAAGAGGCAAAAGACTTTATAGATAGAGCGTACCTACCTGATATGAAACTTCTTTCAACTGCTTATAGATCTGAGATCAAAGAGGGACAAGGTCGAGCAAATGGTAACTTTATTTGTGTTGGTGGTTATGAATTTGATGGTTTAACACCTCTTTTTAGTGCCGGTATTATTCGAGATCATAACTTCTCAAACATAGAAGTTTTTGATGAGTCTAAAATAACAGAAGAGGTTGACCGTGCTTGGTATGATGGTGACGATCACAAAGTGCACTATACGGACTTAAATGATGATGGAACTCTTAAAACAGAAAAAAATAGTGACAAATACTCATGGATAAAAGCACCTCGCTATGGTGGTGAAACAATGGAGACAGGTCCAGTAGCTAGAGTGTTAGTTAGCTACTTGAGTGAAAACAATTTGATTAACCCATTTGTAGATGAGTTCTTGAGCGATACTAACTTAGATTTAAAAGACTTTTCAACCTCGATCGGACGAAATGCTGCAAGAGCGATCGAAAGTAGTTATGTTTGTGAGTATATTTTTAAACTTGTCTCTAACCTTATTCAAAATATTAAGTATTATGATACTGAAACTTGGTGTAAGTTTGACTTTGAAGAGATGCCTAAAAATACAAAAGGAAGAGTATTTTTAGAAGTACCTCGTGGTATTTTATCTCATTTTGTAAATATAGAAGATCAAAAAATATCTAACTTTTCTGTGATCGCTCCAACAACTTGGAATGCAACACCTAGGAACTTTGATGCTAAAAGAGGAGCTTATGAAGAGGCATTGGTAGGTATTAAAGTTAGCGATCCTACAAAGCCGTTAGAAGTTTTAAAAGTGATCCACTCATTCGATCCATGTTTAGCGTGTGCGGTTCATGTTATTGACACACAAGGTAAAGAGTTGAGTAAGTATAGAGTTAAGGCTTTTTAAGAAGCCATCGCTCTAAAATTATTTTAGCTGCAATCGAGTCTATTCGACCATCTTTTTTCTGTTTTATAGATCCACGCATAAGCTCTTCTGCTTCAAGAGAGCTGTCAGCCTCATCTTGATAAAAAACTTCACCATCAAACTCTACTAAACCCATAAAATGTTTAACTCGACGACGCATCTCATCTTCGCTTGAACCACCTAAAGGAATTCCGATCACAACAGTGTCTATTTCCCACTCTTTAATGGCTTCTTTTACTTCGTCTGAGGCTTGATTCCTATTTTTACGAATAATAGCAGTAAGGGGTGTTACTATGCTTTTGTTCATACTTATAGCTAGACCAATTCTTTTTAGTCCTAAGTCAATTGCTAAAATTTTCATTTTATTTACCTAAACAGAAACTGCCAAACATTTTGTCTAGCATCTCATCATTTTCAAAAGGTCTTGTGATCGAGCTTATTTCATTAATAGCACTATTTAGATGAAAAGATAAGAACTCTAACTCTTGATCCATTAAAGGGACTTTTGCTTCTGCTATAGCTTTTACAGCACTCTTTACAGCTTCGATCTGACGTGAAGAGATTAGCATGATTTCATCGCTTATATTTTTTGAGTCCATAATATTTTTTAAAATATATATAAGTTCATCGCTTCCCTCTTTTACATTTAAACTTAAAGGAGTGTCTAGAAGTTCTTTATTAAACTTACTCTCTAAATCACACTTGCTTAAAATAGTAATAAAATCTTTTTTATCTTCATATTTTTTCACTAACTCTAAAATTGCGCTGTCTTCATTGTCACTTTCTCGTGAGTTGTCAAAAAGTGCGATCACTATATCACTTTGCTCTATAGAGTCTATACTTCGCTCAATTCCTA
Source organism: Helicobacteraceae bacterium (assembly GCA_013138865.1). GTDB lineage: Bacteria > Campylobacterota > Campylobacteria > Campylobacterales > Sulfurimonadaceae > GLR69. The sequence goes on from WTBY01000043.1 coordinate 5,570, forward strand.
TTCTCTCGATCTCATCTTCACCTTCACGAATACCTGCCGTATCAACTATACGAATAAGGTGAGTTCCAACACGAAGTTGCTCTTCTATAGTGTCACGAGTTGTTCCTGCTATGTCACTTACGATTGCACGTTCATATTTAAGAAGTGAGTTTAAAAGAGAACTTTTTCCTACATTTGGTTTACCTATAATGCTTACACGAAAGCCCTGCATTAGTCCACGTCTACTTTCACTACTAATAAGTGCTGAGTTTAGTTTATTTGTAATGGTGTCAAGTTTTTTACTCATTGACTCTATTAGATCTTGCGGTAAATCCTCTTCTGCATAGTCTATACTAACTTCTGAATAGGCTAGAATTTCTAAAAGTTGATCGCGAAGAAGCTCTATTTGAACTTTAAGATCACCCTTCATTTGAGTAGCAAGAATTTTTACAGCGTCTTCACTTTTTGCTTCTATAAGTTGTGATATTGCTTCAGCTTCGCTCAAGTCTATTTTTCCATTGAAAAAAGCTCGTTTTGAGAATTCACCAGCTGTTGCCAACCTAGCACCATTCAAGAGTAATTCTTGTAGTACCATGTCTGCAACTATGGATCCTCCATGACACTGAAACTCAACTATATCTTCACCAGTAAAACTGAGTGGTGCTTTAAAATATATTGCGATCGCTTGATCTATAAGGGAATTTTGAGAGTTTTTTATGGAGCTTAAAGTTGCAACTCGAGGTTCTAAATTTTTGTTAAGAAGTTTTTTAGATATTTGCAGGGCTTCTTCACCACTAAGGCGAAGAATAGAGATCGATCCAACTCCTGCAGCAGTCGCGATCGCAGCTATTGTATCACTAGACACTATAACTCGTTAGTAGTTGTTATAGTCGTTAATAATAATATATTTATTACCATCTCTAGTTGTTCTGATGGCAACATATTTATCTTCATAACGATTTCTTAACTCTTTTAGTGCAATCTGAATAAGAACACCATCAAGAATTTTAGTTTGAGCACGTCCATCTTTATTAATATTTTCACAAACACCATCAAGATATTTCATAATATTCTCTTCTTGATTTTTCAAAAATTCTGCGATCTCAAGACGAAGTTGCATGTTGTATTTTGTATTAATCCAGTTAAATATCATATATGAAAGAGCTTTGTATCTATAACCCTCTTTACCTATAAGAAGTGCAGCATCCGCTCCACTAAATTCAACTAAAAGAGTATTCTCATCATGTATCTCAACTGTGATCTCATTTATTTCAAAACATAAATTTTTAAATAGTGAATTTAGCTCTACTTTTACATTTGCTACTATATCTTCTGGTGAAATATCATCATTAAAAAAGTCATCAACTATTTGTGATTTGACCTGAGTGTAACCTGTTCTATAAGGAGAATCCTCATCATCGATTTCAATATCATTCTCATCTGAATCATAATCAAGTTCATCTTCATGATCGTCTTGACCAGTAACAAACGAGGCTGGCATAATAGTGTCATTACGAGTTTCAAAAGGTTTTTTACTCTCTTTTGGTACTTTTACTTTTATCTCTTTTTGTTTATCTACTTTTACTTCTACTTTTTTCTTTTCTTTTATCTCTTCTTTTGGAATTTCTATCTCTTCAGTAACTTCAGTAGTTATTGAAGTAGTAACACCCTCTTTTTTTGTTGCAACTATTAGTGCACTCTTTTTAAATAGTCCTAAAAAACCACTACTAGGGTGTTGAATAATTTCAACATTGATTTCAGTTACAGAACATGAAAGTTTTTCTGCAGCTTCACTATATGCACTCTCTAGAGTAATAGACTCAATTTTTACCATTTTCTTTGTCCTTACTATCTTCTTTGTCCTTACCATGATGCTTCTCAGCTAAGTGTTGCTCATGACGATCTTTTTTCATTTTGTCAAACGCTTTATTAACCATAAATTGTTGAGCAATTGAAAGAATATTATTAACAGCCCAGTAAAGAACTAGTCCAGCAGGGAAAGTTATAAAGAAGAATGTAAATATTACTGGTAAGAATTTAAATACTTTCTCTTGTAGAGGATCTGTAAAGTTATTAGGTGTGATTTTTTGTTGGTAGTACATAGTAGCACCCATAAAAATTGGTAAAATGTAAGTTGGATCCATCTTAGCAAGGTCAGTTATCCAGAAGATCCAAGGTGCACCTTGAAGTTCAACTGCATTTAAAAGTACACGGTAAATTGCAAAGAAAACAGGAATTTGCAGTAAAAGTGGTAGACATCCACCTAGTGGGTTAGCACCATGCTTTTTATACATATCCATAACTGCAACATTCATACGTTGCGGATCACCTTTATATTTTGCTTGAACTTCTTTAACTTTAGGTGCAATATCTTTTAGTTTTGCCATAGACAACATACCTTTGTATGTCAATGGGTATAAAAGTATACGTACAATAATAGTCAGTGCTATAATAGCCCAACCCCAGTTTCCAAAAATACCATTTAACCATAAAAGAACAGCAAAAAGTGGCTTAGCAGCGAATGTAAACCAACCATACTCAATAGCATTAACTAAAACTGGATCGATAGTTTTTAATGTAACATAGTTTTTAGGACCTGAGTAAGCACTAAAGTTAAAGTTTTTACTACCATCCATATAAGTAATAGGGTTGTTGTCACGATCACGCTCTACTAAAATATTTACATCAGGATTAACGTTATAAAAAATATTTGCATAGTACTGATCAAATGCACTAAGTAAGTGAACATCGTTAAAAGTTGTACGACCCTCAACATCTCCATCTTCATAAATAGTTGTGAGTCCATCACCTGCATAGATCATGTTACCCATAACAGTCATCATCTGATCAGAAACGTTTGGACGTTGCCCTAGGTAGACGAAGTAACGTTTGTCATTTGATAGTTTAATAGCTACATCATAGTGACCATCATTAAAGAATGTTAATGTTTTTTCAATTGTTACTTCAGGAAGTGTTTGAGTTAAAACAACTTTTACAGGTTTAGTCTCTGTTATGACAGCTTGCTCAACTGTTGTAGTATACGGTGTACTTTGAGATGTGTTATTTACTATATCATCAGCAAAACGAATTTGTAGTGGTTTTGCACCATTTGGAGTGATCATCTGTGCGATTTTGTCACTTGCACTGTTAAAATACTTTTCATCACTTAAAATATTTGAAGAGATACGACCAAGTGTGTCTATTGTTAAAGTAAATTTATCACTTGTAAGTGTAACTAGTGTATTTGAAGAAGTTGCAGATACTTTTTCTAGTGAGTTTATCTCGTGCCCAACATTAGCTTTTGCTTTTGTTTCTGTTGGAGCTACTTGAGAATCTGCTTCTTTAAGAGCTACTTTTTCAACTTTACTTTCTTCTTCAACTGGTGGAGGTGGAAAAACTGTTGTATAAGCTATAAAAAAGACAAATGATAGCGCTAGTGCTATTATTAATCTTTGATTTGGTGACATTTTTTCTAACATAATTTATTGACCTTCATAAGTGAAATTTTTGATAATAAAAAAAGATTGCTCTTCTTTGGGAACTAACCAATACTTAATAGAATTTATACTTAATTGGCTTGGTTTTTGTTTAAAATGTTGGAGATATGGATACTCAACTCCACCATCGAACAGTTGGTTACATCTGAGTATTCTTAAAAATGAGTGATATAGTGCGTAAAAAATTGAGTTTTGTTCAAACTGCCATTTAGCATATTCTGAACATGTAGGATAGTAGCGACAACTTCCAAACCCTATAAGAGTAAAAAAGCGTTGATATAGCCAGAGAAGCTTAAGAAGCGACTTTTTGATCATTTACTAATCCACCTAAACGTGTTAAAACTTTTTCAAAATCTTGTTTTAATACATCATAATTAACATCATTCATTGCAACTTTTGCAACAAAAATATATTTACCATCTTTTAAAGAAGATGAGTACTCTTTAAAAAGTGCTCTAAAACGACGTTTGCAACTATTTCTCTTTACCGCATTACCAACTTTTTTTGTGGCAGTAAAGCCAACTTTGTTAATTTGCGATTTTGAAGAGTAGAATAGTACACAAGAGTTGCTATGTGCGCTCTTAGATTGTTTATAAACATACTGAAACTCACGATGTTGTTTCAGTATTTCAAAACTACTTATACGCTTAGACGTTTTCTACCCTTTGCACGACGTGCATTGATTATTTTACGACCATTTGGAGTTGACATACGCTTTCTAAATCCATGAGTACGTTTACGTGGAGTAGAATGTGGTTGATAGGTTCTTTTCATAAGAAGTCCTTTAAATTTATATAATTTTAGGTCGCAATTATATTTAAACATTCCTTAATGAAGCATTAGAATCTGAATATTCCTATTTATATGGCTAAATTATAGCTAGGAATGGTTTGTGCTTGTTTTAAAAATTAAATAACTTATGTCGATTTAGATGTAACTAAAAACTATTAAAGGCTATATTATGATCTCATCTTCAGCTCAAATGCAATCGTACAAATCACATGACCTAGATATTATGATGAAAACAAGTAGTGGCGATGTTATTAACTTAAATATGTCAAATATGACTGAAATGAATGCCGAACTTAATAAAGATGAAAAAGGTGCTAATGGCATGTTTTCATTTACTACTATGCAAAGTTTTAACTTCGATATATCTAGTGAAAATGGCATAGATGAACAAGATAAAAAAGAGATCGAAGAGTTTATGAAAATTGCACAACCTCATATAGATGGTTTTATGGAAGAGTTAGAAGAACAAAAACAGACAACTCCTATGAACCAGATAGCTCAAGAGATCTCTTCACTTTTTGCTCCACTAAAAGAGAAACCAGAAGATACTCAAAACTTTGCAAAAAATGAGATTGTAAAACTATTTGACAACTCAATAAAACCTTACGAAGAAAAAGAGAATAAACTAGAAGATAGTATAACTCTCTTAAACAAAATTTTAGACTCATTTAAAGAGCTTTATAAACCTATTTATGCGTAAGATTTAAAGGTAGTAACTTCATAATTTTTTAATTAGAAGTAAGTAAAACACGCTTTGCGTAGAAATTGATAATTTCTATGTTTTACTTAAAAAGAAAATCTTTTAAAACTTTTTTGCTGGATTGGTATGCAGGTTCTTGCACTGAAAAAGCTTTTTCTTTTAGTTTCATGTGGCAATCTCTACACTTTACAATTACTTCATGCTCTTTAATCTGTTTACTCATTTTTTCTACATTATGACATGAATAACAGTCACTTCCACACTCTGCCATTGACTCAGGATCTGCTTTATGACACTTTATGCAGCCAAGCATTGCGACGTGGCGATCATCATTTAAAATATTTTCTTTGAGTGCAGGGTGACAACTCATACAGTCGCCGGTACAAGCTAAAGTGTAACTTAAAATAGCAAAAATTAAAATAATTAGTTTCATAAAGATAACTTTATCTTAATTTTGTTCTATTTTTGATAAAATAGTCGATATTTATAAGTATAAAATAATGGAAGGTAAGATTTGGTTGAAGTAACTCATAATGCTCAATGTCATGGTAGTATTTTATCTATTGGACATGGGAAAAAATATCTTTTTATTATGGATAATCAGTACAACCTTACACTTCTTAATAATACTACACTGGGATCAGTTACCAATGTAGCACTTAAAAAAGCAAAAAGACCTCTTCAAAATTTTTCAAAAGCAATGGCAGTTGATGATAATAACAATTTTATATATGCTTTAACAAATGTCTCAAAAGTATTTCAATATAAAATAACAAAAAAAGTTGAGTGTATATCAGATAAAAAATGGCATGAAAAAAACATAGGTGCTGTAACAATTGATCTAACTGGAACATACTGTGCAAGTGGTGGAGATGATGGTAAAGTTCATCTGTATGATTACTTTAGTGGCTCTTGGTTAACTTCTTTTGATTTTAGACCAGATTATATTTCAAAGCTAACTTTTTCTAAAGATGGTAAGTTTTTGCTTTCAGGAGCTTATGATAGAAAAGTTTTTGCTTATAACTTACAAAACTATGAAACTATTGCAGAGTTTGCTGTTTCTGGAGTACCTGAAGATAGCCTATTCTTTGATGAAAATAAAAAAATAGCAACTGTTACTCGTGAAAAAACATTAGAAATTTACTCACTTGAGAGTGAAGAGACTATTTATAACAAAGAAATTTTTAAAGATTGGCCTACTGTTGCTATAACTGATGAATCTCAAAGATATTTAATAGTAGGAACAAAAAGTAATTTACTATACCTTTTTGATTTAGATACTTTAACATTGATAGAAGAGATCTCATTAAGTATTGCGGGTGTCTCTTCTCTTAAAATAACTACAAATTCTCTTTTAGTGGGAGGAGTTGATGGGAATTTACTAAAAATTGATCTTTTTTCACATTGTGAAATTTTTGAGACTTCTTTGAAACTGAAAAAATATGACGAAGCTGATAAACTATTTGCTAAAAATGTTTTTCTATATTTAAGTAAAGAGATGGAACTGTTTCACAAAGGTTGGGTTGAAGTTCTTGAGATAGCAAAAACACTTTTATCGGCAAATAAACTATCACAAGCACAAGAGTTAGTTAACCCTTTTACCCTTAAAAATCCTAAGTATGAAGCTGAATTCACAGCTTTACTTAAAAATGCAAAAGAGATTAAAGAGTTGCTCTTTTATGTAAGACATAAAAAGTTTAAACAAGCATATGCATTAGTTGATGAGTATCCTATACTGTTGGAATTACAACCATATCAACAACTAGAAGCACACTGGTTTAGTGCACTCTCTAAAGCGAGGGCACTGATAGCTTCTGGAAGTAGTGATAACAAGCTTAAAGCACTTGATTATCTAAAAAATTTTAATGATATAGAGACAAAGAAAAAACTTATTAGTCTACTTTTTACAAATCAAAAGATATTTGAAAAGACTCAAGAACTTGTTAAGAAAAAAGAGTTTGTTGCGTATTTTCAAATTGTTGAGTCATATCCATTTTTAAAAGAGGTAGACCTTTATCAAAAAACTATTACATTAAGTAACTCTCTATATGATCGTGCTCTTACTTTAGAACAGTCAAATAAGTTTGATAAAGCCAAACAGGTATATGAACTTGTAGCACCATTTCCTCATCTACAAAAGCTTACTCGTGCTAAACTTATAAGTATTGATAACTATTTACAATTTAAACAACTTGTTAAAGATGGAAATATACAAGCTGCATATAAAAAAGCAGAAGGTGACTCATATATATTAAATAGTGAGCTGTTTCAATCACTGTTGGTTAAGTTTAATGATGAATATACAAAAGCTCAAGAGATTGCAGAAACTGGTAAACCCTCATTTGTATTAACTGATCTACAAATATATTTTGGAATTAAATTCTGGAATGAAAAAACAAAAAATATTATGAGAAGTGCTTATATAAAAGAGATGTTACTAGCTTCATCCGAATCATCACTTATTAATTGGGAGAAGACACTATCTGAGTATATAGCCCTTTTTGGTAAAGACACTCTATTAACTCAACTCTTTAAAGATAACGATAGTATGCCTAAGTCAATTTTAAATGACATAGATGATAACCCAAACACGAAAGAAGAAATTAACTATAGTAAATATTTAGAGAGTGTAGTTACATATATGAATCCGGACGATGAGAATAAAGAGGTTGCAGAAGACATTTAACTCCTTCACTCTTCCATTCCTTTATGAAAGAAGAGCTACTATTTCACCATCTTTAACATCAAAAAGAACTTTACTTCCTTCTTTAACTTTTCCACTTAAAATTAGCTCTGCTAACTCATCTTCTACGATCTCATAAAGTGCACGTTTTAGTGGTCTAGCTCCATAATCAGGATCAAAACCTGCTTCAGCTATATACATTTTAGCACTTGGACTTAGCTCTAAAGTTATATTTCTACTTTCAACTTTTTTAGAAATATCTCTAAAGAAAATATCAACAATAGCCTCTATTTGCTCTTTAGCTAATGAGTTGAATTTTACTATATCATCAAGACGATTTAAAAATTCTGGTTTAAAGTGAGTTTTTAAATTTTCCTCTTTTATATTTGAAGTTAAAATTATGATCGTATTTGTAAAGTCAACTGTAACTCCTTTGCTATCAGTTAACCTGCCATCGTCTAAGACTTGAAGCAATATGTTGAAAACATCAGGATGAGCCTTTTCAACTTCATCAAAAAGTATAACGGAGTATGGTTTACGTCTTACCGCTTCTGTTAACTGTCCACCCTCTTCATAACCAACATAACCTGGAGCTGCACCTACAAGGCGAGAAACAGCGTGTTTTTCCATATACTCACTCATATCTATTCTTGTGAGTGCTTCCTCACTGTCAAATAAAAACTTAGCTAAAGTCTTAGCACTTTGAGTTTTACCAACACCTGTAGGTCCTAAAAATAAGAAGCTACCTATAGGTCTATTGGCATCAGAGAGTCCTGCTTTATTCCTTTTGATCGCACGAGCAATTGCGTGAGTAGCTTCAACTTGACCTATTACATCAGCATTTAACTCATCTTCAATACCTAAAATTTTATCTTTATCACTTTGAAGCATTTTTTGAACATTAATACCAGTCCAACGACTTACTACTCCTGCGATCGAGTCCTCATCTACACTATTTTTAAGTAGAGTACCCTCTAAGAGCATATTGTCCCATTTTATTTGAAGCTCTTTCTCTTCTTCATGTAATTTAGGTATATCTCCATACTCTATTTCTGCAGCTTTATTGAAGTCACCACTCTGTTTAGCCATTTGAGCTTCTCTTTTTTTAGCTTCTACTTCACCTTTAATAGAAGCAGATCTATCAAAAACCTCTTTTTCTAAATTAAACTGAGCTTCTAAAGTACGTTTCTCTTCACTAAAGTCAGCTAGTTCTCTCTCTATCTCTACTAAACGTTTAGTGTTAGCTTCACTACTCTCCATTTTAAGAGCTTCACGTTCAACTAACAACTCTTGAATAGTTCTCTTGATTTTTGCCAATACATTTGGCTCGGACTCTATCTGCATTTTAAGTTCTGCTGCAGCCTCATCTATTAAGTCAATAGCTTTGTCTGGTAAAAACCTATCACTTATATAGCGATCAGAAAGGCGTGCAGCTGCTATTAATGCGCTGTCAGTAATAGTTACATTATGGTGAGTTTCTAGTCTCTCTTTTATACCTCTTAAAATTTGAAGAGATTGGTTTAGTGAAGGTTCTGGTACAGTAACTGGCTGAAACCTTCTTTGAAGAGCTAAATCTTTTTCAAAATATTTTCGATACTCCTTAAGTGTAGTAGCACCAATCGTTTGTAGCTCTCCACGAGCAAGAGCAGGTTTTAAAATATTAGCAGCGTCCATACTACCCTCACTAGCTCCAGCACCTATGATCGTGTGAATTTCATCAATAAAAAGAATTATTTTTCCATTCTCTTGAACTTCTTCGATCACAGCTTTTAAGCGATCTTCAAACTCTCCTCTATATTTTGCACCTGCAATCAATGCACTCATATCAAGTGCGATCAGACGTTTGTTTTGAAGTGAACTTGGTACGTCGTTAGCTATAATTTTTTGTGCTAAACCTTCTGCTATGGCAGTTTTACCTACTCCCGGTTCACCTAAAAGAATAGGGTTGTTTTTAGTTTTTCGTATAAGAATTTGCATCATACGGTTGATCTCTTCGTCACGACCTATTACAGGGGCTAACTTACCCTCTTTTGCTTGAGTTGTAAGATCAATACCATATTTTTCTAAAGATTCTAAAGTATCATCCGAACTTTGTGACTCTATTTTTTTTCCACCACGAATAGTCTCTAACGCTTTTTTAAGCTCTGAGAGATCAACATACTTACCTAAAATAGTTTTAAATATTTCACTATCCATGTTAGAAATTAAGTAACTATCAATTGCTAAAAATGAGTCACCATTTTTAATCATTTCTCCCTCACCTTTTTGTAGTGTTTGTAAAAAGTTACGCGAAATTTTTATATCTTCTTTATTTATAGAAGAGACTTTCGGATATTTCTCAACTATACTTTTAACTTCTAGCTCGATCGCTGCTTTATCAACTCCCATTTTATTAAATGCTTGATTTAGAACTGAACTAGATGTTGAAATCATCGCCCATAAAAAGTGAGTTGACTCTATTTCGCTGTTTTTATTGTGTAAAGCTAACGAAGCTGCACTCTCAAGTGCTGCACTCATTTGGTGTGTTAATTTATCAAAAATATTTGTACTCATAATGTATTCCTTTTGTTTATATATTAAGAATTATAGCAAGTTGAGTCATTTAATGTCAAGTATATTGACTTGAATAGAGTTAGATATGTAATTATGAAGTTTTATTTTTGACTCTTTTATGGAGTTTTATATTATAGTGCTATAATACTTTTAAATAAAATTATATTAAAGAGAGTCTAAAAAAGAATGGCTAAAGACGAATCGCTAGATGATGATTTAGGAACTATTGATGAAGATGGCGATGAAGATATTGTCATTATTGAAGAGTCTGCTGCCGCTGGTGAAATCTCTGAAGAAATAGTTGATGATGAAAAACCAAAACTAGATTTAAAAAAAGTTGCTATTGCAGTTATAGCACTGCTTTTTTTAATACTTCTTGGTATTTTAATTTATCTTTTAAGTTCAAATGATGAAGAAGCACCTAAAGAAGATCTTGTAGTAGCCAAGACAAAACTTAAAAAATATAAAGAGATTATTGATCCTTCTAAAATTGAAAAACTAATATCTAAAGCAAACTATTTATACACAAGTGGAAATAAAGAAGAAGCACTTAAAATTTATGAAAAAATTGCTATTTTTAGTGAGTCTATTAGTGATTACAACTTAGGTGTTGCACAGATAAAAGAGAAACAGTACCAAAAAGCAAGAGATAGTTTTAAAAAGTCTATTGCAAATAATGAAAATATTTGTGTAAGTGCACTTAACTCAGCGGTATGTTCACTATACTTAAAAGATAAAGAGAGTTTTGACTATTATTTAGGCTTAGCAACTGCTTACTTGCCAAAAGAGAGCGGAGCTAGACTATACTCTTACTATTATGCACTTATTAACTATTACAAAAGTAACTATATAGAGACACTTAGTGCACTTAAACATCCAACTTCACAAGACTATTTAAAAGAGAAATCAGTTGTTCAGGCTGAGGTTCAGACTATTTTAGGTGATTATTATGGAGCTGTTGATACCATAGATAATTTTAAAGAGAGCAAAAAAGATTTTATGCTTGGTTTAGAATATGCAAATATTGGTGACCTTACTTTAGCAAAGAAGTATTTGAGTCAAGCTAAAAGTTCAAACCCTAATGGCATTAAAGAGAACCTTGCTTTAGGCTTTATTCTTCTCAAATCTGGACAGTATAAAAAAGGTGCTACGGCACTAAAGAAACTAACAGAAAAGTACAAAGAGAAAGTATATGAGCCATACCCTATAAAGGTTTTTTTAAAAGAGACACTCTTTATTCCTGATGATGCACAAAAACACTACAGAAATAATACACAAAGCTCTAACTATATTAAATATCAAAAACTATTCTATTTTGCTCCATATAAAGTATTTAACGCAAATAAAACTATTAGCTATATAAGAAAAGGTAGTGCCAACATCTATATAGATGATATTGCAAGTGCAAAAGAGTACCTAAAAAAAAGTGCAAGCTCTTCAAAAATAAACTTTTCTATTGCAAGTGCTATAGAAAAAGCACTTAATTTTCAACTTCGTGATGCTAATAAAGAGTTAGTGAAAATGCTTGAAATTTACCCTAAACACTCAATTTTACAGTATAACATAGGACTTACATATGCACAAATGGGTGACTTTGTAAATGCATATAAACATTTTTTACTATCCTTTCATCAAGATGCAAAAAATTATTTATCTGGAATATTTGCTATTATGAGTGCTCAAATTATAGAAGTAGACCATATTCGTCTTACTAATTTAGTTAGAGAAAACCTTATGCATGAAGATGAGTCAGATAGTATGGTTCTTTATAGAACGCTACTCTCTGTGACAAACGATAACTATGTTAATGGTATGATGTGGTTAGATAGAGATCTTAAAAAACGTTCTTTACACTTAATGTTAAATGTTTTAATCGCTTCTGATCTTGAACTTGAAACTATAGCAAAGCAGTCAGCTAAAAATTTATGTTATCAACACCCTAATGATATTTTACCACGCATAATTTATATTGATACTCATTTTAATAAAGAGAATACAAAAACATATGCAAAGTCAGTTCTTGATTATTTAAATAAGCAGAAATTTACGTTTGATGACCTATATTTTGGACCTTTTATTACTCGTTATGTTTACACTCAAATGGCACTTTTAACTGGTAGGTTATACCCACTTCGAGAACAGTTAAAATATAAACTTGAGACCACAACTCAAAATGCTGATGATATTATTGCTGCCTTGGCATTAGCATCTATCTACTCAAAAGATTTTGAAAATTCATATACTCTTTATAACCAGTTAATAGATGAGTATAAAATACAAGACTCATTAACGCTGTTTTTAGCAGCTGTTGCATCAACTGGGGCCGACCATCATGCGAATGCTATAGCACTCTTAAAACTTGCAAATATTAAGTTTAAAAATAATAAAGAGAGTCGTTATGCACTAGGTGTACTTTACATGGAAGCTAAAAATAATTTAGGTGCTTCAATAGAGTTAAAACATATTGGAGATAGTGGATTTATCAGTGCTTACTTTAACTTTAAAGTAGATACTGATTTATTACTTTTTAATAAAGAGAAAAAAAGTAGTGACTACTAATATGCTATACTATCAAATAAATTTTTATGAAAAAGGAATTTCATATGGCTGAAGAAGAAGAAGCAGAAGGACAAGAAGGCAAAGAAGAGGTTAAAGAGACCTCAGGAGAGAAAAAATCTCCTATGATGATGATCATTATTGCCGTTGTTGTAGTTTTATTAATTTTAATAGGTGCAATTGTATTTGTTTTAATGTCTGGTGATGAAGAAGATCTAGCAGCACCAACTACAGTAGCACAGCAAGCTACCGGTACTCAGTCTAAGAGTGTTGTAACAGCAACAAGTTCTAATATGGGACCAGCTATTCCATTCTCAGAAATGGGTGCACTATTTCCTTTAGACTCTTTTACTATAAATTTAACTAGTAATGCTGGTAAGCGTTATCTTAAAATTGAGATGAGTTTAGAGCTTAGCGATCCTGCTGTTGCTGCAGAATTAGACACTCGTCAAGCAGCTATACGTGATCTTATAATTAGACTGTTGTCTTCAAAATCACTTGAAGAGATCTCTACTACTAAAGGTAAAGATAAGTTAAAAGGTCAAATTATAGGTGAGCTTAATATGAGACTAAAAGACGGTAAAATTAATAATATTTACTTTACCACATTTGTTATTCAGTGATTGGTATAGACCTTATTAAGGTTGAACGTATGAAGCGCTTAATGGAGCGCTTTAACGATAAAGCTCTACAAAAATTTTTAAATCCTTCAGAAATAAAACTTATTAAGAATCATAAAACAGCATCAGGTTTTTGGGCAGCTAAAGAGGCTTGCTCTAAAGCATTAGGGACTGGTATAGGCTCTGAATGTAGTTTTCATGATATAGAGATCTCAAAAACACTTAAAGGTGCACCAGTTATTACTTTAAGTGAAAAAATTGTTAAGAAGTTTAGTATTGAAGATGTATCACTATCTATTACACATGATGGTGATTATGCGATTGCAGTTGTTGCTATACAGAGAGTTTAAAAGGTTGTAAACTCAACCACCACCTACAAAATCAAGCAGCTCTATTTTATCATTTTCATTTAAAATAGAGTTACCCCATTCATTTTGTTTAACAATATTCATATTTACAGCAGCTGCCATAATTTGTGACTCTAAGTTAAGTTCTTGAATAAACTTTAAAAGTGTTATAGAATCTTTAACCTCTTTTTTGTCACCATTAATAATGACTATCATTTCTTAGGAACCCTTTTGAAGCTCATAGGTTTTTTATTTCTATTAAAGTCAGGTTTTTCTCTTGGTTCTTCATCTTTCTTACCAAAAGGTTTATTTTTTGGTGTACCATCATATTGGTGGTTACGATCACCAGTTTTTCCAGAGAACATAGCTTTATCATTCTCATCTCTACCCATATATTTAGACTCTTTTTTCTCTTTCTTTTCCCAAGGTTTGCGATCGCCACCTTTTTTAGAACTAAAGTCTCTCTCTTTAGGGCGATCACCACTACTGTTTTCCCAAGGACGACGTTCTTCTTCAATAGTGATTGTTGACTCTCTTTTAAACTTTGGTCTTGCTGCTTCTTCGATATCCATATCTACTTTAGGTTCATAACCAGTAATGATCTCTTGAATAAGTGTACGACCTAAAAGACCTTCTATCTCGTAACGTTTAGGTTGCTCTATTGGATCAACTAAAATAAGTGCTACATCAGATGCATATACAAGTCTTTCTATGTATGTCTTAGGGTTTTCAGGAAGATCATAACTAATTAAAAGATCAAATTTTTGATCTTTTAAATCTTTAATATCTACATCATTTGAGGTAGTAACTTGTTCATTATTAACATTTAGTATATTCTCAGAGCTAATAATTAATATATTTGAATCACTATTTCTTAATATTAACTGTTCTAAAAGAGCATCTTTTCTACTATTTATACATGGGTGAATACGGTGGTTGTGTCTTTTGACAGAGATTAGATCAGCTAACATTAATATCCTTTTATATGCGAAGTATACCTAAAAACTATAATTTTGATAGAATTAGGTAAAAAAATGAAGATTGGTATTATTGATGAATATAGAGCAAATAAAAGAAGAGCGTAAAAAATGGATGACATGGAAAAATATAGCTCCACTTCGTCAAAAACTAGATGAACTCAAAAAGTATGAATGTGATGTTGAGCTAGGTGATACTATTAAAATAACAGCTAAAAATGAAGTTGATCATGAAAAAATAGAAGAGATGGCAAAAGCACTTATGCCTTGGCGCAAAGGTCCTTTTGATATGTTTGGACTATTTATAGATACTGAGTGGCAGAGTTTTATGAAATATAACTTATTGCGACCATATTTTAACCTTGAAGGAAAAAAAGTAGCAGACATAGGTTGTAATAATGGTTACTATATGTTTAAAATGCTTGAAGATAAACCTGAGTTACTTGTAGGGTTTGATCCGTCTGCTGTTTATAAAACACAGTTTGACTTTATTAACCATTATGTAAAAAGTGATATTGTTTATGAACTTTTAGGAGTTGAACACTTACCATCTTATGAGACTAAATTTGACACTATTTTTTGTTTGGGCGTTCTCTACCATAGAAGTGATCCTGTTGCAATGCTTAAACAACTTTTTAAAGCATTAGAAAAAGATGGAGAGGTTATTCTTGATACTTTTATGATCGATGGAGAAGATGAGATGGCACTATGTCCAGAGGGTAAATACTCGAAAATACCTAATATTTACTTTGTACCTACTATTAAGGCTTTGAAAAACTGGTGCTCTCGTGCTGGTTTTAACAGTTTTGAAGTTTTAACAACAGCGGTTACAACTATGGATGAGCAGAGAAAAACTTCTTGGATTGAAGGTGAGTCTCTTGAAAACTTTTTAGATCCTGTCGATACTAGTAAAACAGTAGAAGGCTACCCCGCACCTAAACGAGTATATGTAAAGCTAAAGCAGGAGTAGTCTTAAAACAAGAGGTTTAAGATGCTAAAAGGTCTAGACGGTACAGAAGAAAAATACGAAGAGAGTCCCGAAGAAGATTTTGGTGACGAAGTACTACTAAATACTCATGCAGATGTATCTTCTATGTTATTTGGTGAGATTGAGAAATTAGCTGATGGACACTCTTTGGTTCGATTACAAACAACTTCAATTATGACTACTGACAAGAGTGGTATGATTCACTCTGGTTTTCTATTTAATTCAGCTGATTATGCTGCTATGATTTCTATTAATGAAAGAAATGTTATTTTAATAGGTTCTAGTACAACTTTCTTCTCACCAGTTAGACTTGGAGATGTTGTTGAATTTGAAGCAACAGTCCGTCATAAAGAGGGACGAAAACGAGATATAAGTGTTGTGGGAACCGTTGAGGGAATAAAAGTTTTTAAAGGCGAGTTCAGGGTTGTAATTACTGATACTCATATATTAAATATAGACCTTATTGGTATTGTTGAAAAAGGTATAGGCAGAAAAATAGAACAAGATAGAATTTAACTCTATCTAACTTGTTCTAACCAAAAAGATACATTACGTTGTTCCTCTTTTATAGATGTAGCTTCACCATGACCTGGATATATTATTCGATCATAATCTAAAAGTTTAAATTTTTTAAGACTCTCTCTCATATCTTGAGCACTCGAAAATGGGAAGTCCCATCTACCAATAGAGCCTTTAAAAATAAAATCTCCACTAAACATAGCTTCGCCAATTTCGATCACACTACAACCAGGTGTATGTCCAGGAAAGTGAGTAAACTTTACTTTAATACCATCTACGTCGACCTCTTCATCACCCTCTATGGCAAAGTTTGGGTAGGATGATTGAAGTTCTGGAAAAAATTCAGACTTTTCTAACATAAAAGCATCATCTTTGGGAGCATATATAGGAACACCTAGTTTCTCATGGAGTTCAGCATTGCACCAAACATGATCAAAATGTCCATGAGTATTCAAAATAGCAACAGGGTTCGTAGTATTGGCTATAACCCATGAAGTCGATTCAACGCCTGGATCAATAATAAGATCTTTTTTATCAATAGTAACTATATAACAGTTTGTTTGATACTCACCCATAGGTTGTCTTTTAATATCCATAAAATCTCACTTTTTATCAAATTATAGCAAAATACTTTTTTAAACAAAAAAGAATAATTAAATTAAATATTACTTAAATATACTAATAATATTAAACTAATTAATATTTTAAGATATGATTTATTTACTATTTACTCTCTTTAGAGTATAATGTTACATAAAACTATCAATATGTCGTTATATCGATTATAAAAGGACTTATAATGAGACTAAAAAAGTTATATTTTTTTCTACCTATTTTATTTATTTTCCTAGGATGTGGAACAACAAATGGGAATGTTTCTAGTAACACTACTAGCGCTAGTACAGCATCGGGAACGAGTGGTGTAGTATCTGATCCATATATATCAGATGCAGTATTTTTTTGGGATAAAAATAAAAATGGAACCCAAGAAGGCAATGAAGCCATTTCAACTAAGAGTAATGAAAAAGGTGTATTTACTTTTAGTGTAGAAGTTGCAGTTGGCGAAGAGATCGTTATGACAACGTCAAATAGAGGTATACATAATGGAGAAGCTTATACGGGTCAGCTAAAATCAATAATTACTGCAGGTGCTGTTGTCTCTCCTTTAACAACATTAGAATATGAGTATAAAGATGATTCCAATGCTTTAGCAACAATGCTTTCGACTTTAGGAATAACTACAGATGATATTCATAAAGACCCTATGGCAAGTGGTGGAACAATTGATCCAAAGCTTATGAAAGCATCAATAGCAGCTGACACTTATTTAAAGTTAGAAAATAAGGCGGGAATAACAACATTAAAAGATATAAAAGCTATTATAGATGAAGCAATAGGCAATGATGTTGATTTAGACAATATTAAAGCTACAGTATCTATAGCAAACTTTATGACCAAAGACGGAAATTTAACTAACTTAAAAATATTTAAAAATAAAACATCAGAAATTGCTGCCGCTAAAGAAAAAGTTAAACCAGACTCAGATGGTAAACCAAAGAAACTATCTTATAACGGTACATTTAGTGGTGTAGAAGCTAAACCAGATTTTGGTACATTAAAAAAATTATTAGTCTCATTTTCAGCTACTCCAACGTTAAGTAAAGAGTCTTCTATTAGTATGGACCTAAATATATCTACTAGTGATACCGTTACGTGGAGTGTACTTAAAGAACCAACTAAAGGTACTCTAAAACTAGTAGTTTCAAGCGATCAAAAGAGTGTTACTTTTACACCTTCAGAAGTAGGGGCTTTTGAACTAAAAGTAGATTTGTCAAATAGTACTTCATCATCATCTAGAATTATTACATTTGGTGTTGCAAAAGTTTTAGCGTTAAGTATGCAAAATATTAAAGAAGAGAAAACTGATGCAGTTTCAAAAAACCTTGGAGATATTGAAGGAACAGCAATTAATCTTGATGAGAGTAAATCTTATTTATGGTTATTCTCAACAACAAGTAACAATGAAGCTGCACTAAAAACACTCTTAACTAGTAGTAATTTTAAATCAGTAGGCTATGACTCTACAAAGGGTCTTCTTGTTGAGTATGATTCATCTGCTAGTAACATAGAGAGTGATTTGAGTTCACTTAAAGCAAACTCAGGCATCTCAACTTTAAGTACTGCAACAATTGGTAAAATTGATAACCAATCTTGGGTATACTCTAAAACATTAACTGAAGCACAAATTACAGCTATTGTTGAAAAAGATGCTTATAGTGCTTTCACTAAAAAAGGTTTTGATTCGCTAAATGGTGTGTTAGTTCAATATACACCAGGTTCAGCTGCAAAAGAGCAATTAGCTTCTATAAAACTTGAACTAAATATAGATGATGTAAATAGTCGTGTTTATTTTGGTCAAGACTCTATTGGCTCTTTTGCACTTTATCCTGATGATAATGGCGCATTTAATGATGGTGGTGCAAACTGGCACTTAGAGAGTATTAATATGCCAGAAGCTTGGGAGTACTCAACAGGAAGCGATGACTTTTTAATAGGTGTTTGCGACGGTGGTTTTGATAATAAACATTTAGATGCAGTTGGAAGATTTGCCGCTATTTTAAACTCACAAAAAAGTGATCACGGTTTAGGTGTTGCTGGTGCATTTGCTGCAAATAGTAACAACGGTATAGGTATCTCTGGAATTAACTGGACTACCCAAGTTATAGCTGGTTACATGAATAGTGGTAACTGTATAGTGGATGTTATTGAGACTGTTAAAGATTCTAAAGAGGTTAAATTAATTAATAACTCTTGGGGACAACACCTTCCCTCAACATTTGACCCAACTAATGCTTCGATCGCACAGTCTAGGTTAAAACAACTACACTACTACTCAGCACACTATAGACAAGTTGTAAAACATTACTCTGAAAAGCTATTTTTATGGGCTGCTGGTAATGGAGTTGGTAATGGCCTTTCTAAAACAGGCTTTTATGGTGTTGACGCTAAGTTTGATAATGGGGCACTTCAGTATAAAAATGAAATTTTAAATAAGTTAGATAACTTAATAATAGTTGCTGCTGTTGACAATGATAATAAACTAACATATTACAGTGAATATGGAGAGTCCGTAGATATAGCAGCACCTACTCATTTTGACTCTTTAGCGCTTAATAATAAAATTTATAAATCTTTTGGTGGAACTTCTGCTGCAACACCTGTTGTAACTGGTGTCGCATCACTTATTTTTTCTATTAACCCTAATTTGAGCGGTGCTCAAGTTAAACAAATTTTAGTAGATAGTGCAACTACTAAAATAACAGAGCGTCAACAAACTCCTTATAACAAAACAGGAGAAACTTTAGCACACCCAATTCCATACTTAAATGCTCAAAAAGCTCTTGAAATGGCAACAGCAACAGTAAGTGGAAAAGTTCATGCAGTAGCTAAGATAGAGAGCATAAGTACTCCAACGCTTAAGTTGGACTTTTCTACATTTAATTCTAAATATAGTATAGAGTCTATTGCAAGTAATGTGAAAAGTTCTTTAACAAATAGTGGTTATGGTAGTCTAAATAGTGCTTCTAGTGATACAAATATATTAACTATAACACTAGATCCAAATAAAAGATTTCATGAAATAACTTCTACACTAACTCTAAAGTATAACCCAACAGGTGAGAGTTCTACAATAGAGCATACGGAACTATTTAGTTATAGTGATGTAAATATTACTACACTAAATAGTATGACATTAGATGAGTTAAGTTCAACAGACCTTAGTGTTACAATGCTAAATTCAGATGGTAGTGCAAAGAGTGTAACTACTGATGCAAATGCAAATGCTAAAATATATTTGCAAGAAGGAAATTATCGAATTAGCAGTAATAAGGCTGGTTTTTTACCTTCTGCAAAAGATATAACTATTCAAAAAGAGAGTTCACAAAGCATAGATATTTTCTTAACTGGAACATCACAAAGTACACTTGGTACTCTAAGTGGTATAGTAAGTCAAGAAGATGGTATAGGTATGCCAGGTGCTACTGTACGTATCTCTGGTGGAGCTTTAACGCAAGGCTACTTTGCTTCTGCTGTAACTAATGAAATCGGATATTATAAAATAACTCAAATAGACAAAATTGGTAATGATGGAGAAACTCCTATTGTTGATTTTAACCTCTCTGTATCACTTATGAGTTATGAAGATATTCTTCGTGAAGAGGTTATCGTTTTAGCAGGTAAAGAGCTAAGCGAAAACTTTACTTTAATTCAAGAAGAGACAATTGCAGATAGTGAATTTATTTTCATAGATGATTTAGAAGGTGATGTAAGTGATTGGAATGCAACAGGTTTATGGCACCAACAAAACTTTTCTACAACTGATATAAATAATACTTTTGTAGATGCTAATAATACTGCACTATCACCAGATGAGAAACTAAGAGGTTCACTTCCAACTGCTGCAAGTGGTTCTGAAGCTTTTTGGTGTGGTTCATCAGATACTGGTTCTTATATAGGAACAGCTCATGCAACACAATCAACACTACCTGATAATACATCATCAGGTGGTAGATCAACAGTAGAAATTGATGCTAATTTAACAACTCCAGCTTTTAGTATTCCTGCTAATATAAGTGCAACATTTAGTTTTGCTACATGGTGGGAGATAGAGGGGCAAGACCCTAGTCTTGACTACGATCGTATGAGAGTTTATGTTATTCAAGCTGATGGAACTACAACAGAGGTGAAAAAATTAAACCCACAGATTGCGCCAAAAATAGATCCTAGAAAAAAGAAAAACTTCTCAACAGCAGGGTTTAATAGAGCACCTATCTGGTCTAAAGAGGAGATCAACTTGAGCTCTTATGCAGGTGAAACTATTAAAGTAATGTTCCGTTTTGATACTAGAGATGGACTATACAACGGTTTTAGAGGTTGGATCATAGACTACGTAAGAGTTTATAATAACAAACTGTTTAATAAGTAGAAAAATGTTATCATCTTGCTAACTTATTAAGATAGCGAGATAATATAATGGATAATTTTTTAAAAAAAGCTGCTGCTTCAGCAAGAGAGTTAAATGAGTTAAGTGCAAAAGTTAAAAATGCTGTTTTACTTGAAATGGCACAAGCACTTAGAGACAACACAGCAAAAATATTACAAGCAAATAGTATAGATATGAAAAATGCAGATGAGAATAACCTAACATCTGCACTTAAAGATCGTCTCTTTTTAGATGAAAGTAGAGTGGATGGTATGGCTGTCGCAATCGAAGAGATCTCTGCACTTAAAGAGCCAGTTGGTCGTGTACTTGATGGCTGGATGACTGATGACGGTCTAAAGATCGAGAAAGTCTCAGTTCCTATTGGTGTGATTGGAATTATCTATGAGTCTCGTCCAAATGTAACAAGTGATACAGCAGCTCTATGTTTTAAAAGTGCAAATGTTTGTGTACTAAAAGGTGGAAAAGAAGCGGAAGCGTCTAACGTTGCGATCGCAGAAGTCTTAAAAGAGGTACTTATTAAAAATTCTCTCTCTCATGAGATGATCTCACTCCTACCAGATAGTTCACGTGAGGGTGTTGCTAAACTTATAAAAATGGATAAATATGTCGACTTAATAGTTCCTCGTGGTGGAGAAGGACTTATTCGTTACGTTAGTGAGAATGCTTCAGTCCCCGTGGTTAAACATGACAAAGGTCAGTGTCATACATATATAGACAAAGATGCAAATATAGATAATGCGATAAGAATAGCTATTAATGCTAAGTGTCAAAGAAGTGGTGTGTGTAACGCTATGGAGACTCTTTTAGTTGATAGTGCGATCGCAGAGTCACTACTTCCTAAAATAAAGAGTGCTTTTGACGCTGAAGGAACAGAGTTAAAAGGTTGTGATACTACCCGCAAAATTTTAAATGGTTTAGCTCACGCAGGAGATACAGAGTTTCATACAGAGTACTTAGCTAATATTTTAAATATACGTGTAGTTGATGGTGTTAGTGGTGCGATTGATCATATTATAGAGTATGGTTCAGGTCACTCTGAAGCAATCATAAGTGAAAATATTACAACTGCTGAGAAATTTTTAAATGCGATCGATGCGGCAGCTGTTTATGTTAATGCATCAACACGCTTTACTGATGGTGGAGCTTTTGGTTTTGGTGCTGAGGTTGGAATTAGTACTAACAAGCTTCATGCTCGTGGACCTATGGGTATAGAAGGACTTACAACTTATAAATTTAAAATATATGGATCTGGTCAAAGTCGTTGAGCGAAATTTTAAACGTCTCAAATATAGACTTTGGTTACGATCGTGAGAACCTTCTTTATAAAAACTTCTCTCTTACTTTAGAAATAGGGCAAATTAAAGCGATCGTCGGTAAAAGTGGAGTGGGTAAAAGTACTCTATTTGAGCTTATTTTAAAAAATATAGATCCTTTTAGTGGAACTATAAAAGCAGAAAATATTTCACAAGTATTTCAAGATCCTTACAGTTCATTTCACCCTAGTTTTACAATAATTGATCAAATTAAAGATGTTGCTCCTATTGATGGAATAGATAAACTATGTGAGCAGATGAACTTGGAGAAAGATCTTTTAGAGGTACTACCACATAAACTATCAGGTGGTCAACTACAACGTTGCTCCATCATAAGAGCAATGCTTATGAAGCCATCACTACTACTCCTTGATGAGCCAACATCTGCACTTGACAATATAATTCAACTTGATGTTATGAAAATGTTAGTGAAAAATTTAGACACCATGGGTATGTTACTTATAACGCATGACCTTGACCTTGCTTCTTGGTGTGCAGATGATATTATTGAGCTTTTTTAAATTATTTTAAATCATTTAACATTTATTAACCAAAATTCATATATAATAATTGCTCTTAAATAAAATTATAGGTTTATAATGAATAATAAAAAATATTTTACATTGGGTTTTGTTTCAGTAGTTGTGATGATTTCACTTCTTTTCTCAACATCATTTGCTTCAGATGAGAAGAATCAGTCTGAAAAAGATGCTTCACGTCTGGAATCTTTAGCTAAATTTACTAAAGTTTTATCTATTGTCGAGCGTTATAATGTTGACAAGTTAACTATTGAAGAGCTTATGGATAAAGCTATGTCAGGGATGTTAGGTAATATAGACGCGCACTCTAGTTATTTAGACACTAAAAAATTCAAAAATATGCAAGTTAGTACAAAGGGTGAATTTGGTGGATTAGGGATTACTGTAGGTATCCGTGATGGTGCTTTAACTGTTATATCGCCAATTGATGGTACACCGGCAGATAAAGCAGGTCTTGAAGCTGGTGATATTATTTTAAAAATAGATGATAAATCATCACTGAATATGACAATAGATGAAGCGGTATCACATATGCGCGGTAAAGTTGGTGATCCAATAGAGTTAGCAATTGTGCGTAAAAGTGAAACTAGACCTCTTACTATTCATATAATTCGAGATATTATTAAAATTGACTCAGTATATGCAAAACAGATCGGTAAAGATATTTTATATATCAGAGTTGCTTCATTTGATCGTAAGGTTGTTAAAGATGTTAAAAAAGCTATTAAAAAATATTCTCACGATAAGGGTATAGTTTTAGATCTTAGAAATAACCCTGGTGGTTTACTTGATCAAGCTGTTGGACTAGTTGATCTTTTTGTTAACAATGGTGTAATTGTTTCACAAAAAGGTAGAGATAAAAGTGATGAAAAAAAGTATAAAGCTAGTAGTTCTAAAACATTAACAAGTTTACCTTTAGTAGTTTTAATAAACGCAGGTAGTGCTTCTGCTTCGGAGATTGTAAGTGGTTCTTTGCAAGATCATAAACGTGCAGTAATTATAGGTGAAAATACATTTGGAAAGGGAAGTGTACAACTCGTACTTCCTGTTACAGATGAAGAAGCTATTAAATTAACAATTGCTCGTTATTACTTACCAAGTGGCAGAACTATTCAAGCTGTTGGTGTGAAACCAGATATTGAAGTAGCTTCTGGTGAAGTTAAAAATTATGATAACAACTTCTCTATAAAAGAAGCAGATCTTAAAAAGCATCTTGAGGGTGAATTAGAAAAAATAGCACCTAATGACAAGAAAAAAGATGAAAAGAAAAAAGATGACAAAATAATAACAAAAGAAGATTTACGTAAAGACATCCAACTTAAAGAGGCTGTTGATATTTTAAAAGCTTTAATAATAATGAAAGGGTAAAAAATGGAAAAAAGAGAACTACTATATGAGGGCAAAGCGAAGAGACTTTTTCTAACTGATGATGAAAATTTAGTAATTTCAGAATTTAAAGATGACTTAACAGCGTTCAATGGTGCACAAAAGTCAAGTGAGGCTGGAAAAGGTGCTCTAAATAACAAAATTTCTACTGAGCTTTTTAAACTTTTAGAAAAAAATGGTATAAAAACACACTTTGTTAAAATGTTAGATGACAACCATATGTTACACACTAAAGTAGATGTAATTTTAATAGAGGTTATTGTTAGAAATATTGCTACAGGATCACTTACTCGTAACTTAGGTATCAAAGATGGTACAGTTCTTCCTTTTACTCTGGTAGAGTTTGATTACAAAGATGATGATTTAGGTGACCCTAAACTTAACGATCAACATGCACTTATTTTAGGACTTGTTGAATATCAAGATGAGTTAGACAAACTACGTCGTATGGCAAGAGAAGTTAATGATGTACTTCGTCCTTTCTTTGCAGCAAAAGGTCTTAATTTAGTTGACTTTAAACTAGAGTTTGGAAAAGATAAAAATGGTAACATCATTTTAGTTGATGAGATCAGTCCTGATAATTGTCGTTTTTGGGATATGGAAAGTGGTGAGAAATTGGATAAAGACCGTTTTCGTGAAGGTTTAGGTGGGCTAAAAGTAGCTTATGAAGAAGTACTTAATAGAATTTTAGGATAACAAAATATGAAAGCAATTGTAAATATTTCACTTAAAGCTGGTGTATTAGACTCACAAGGTAAAGCTGTTCATCATGCACTTGACTCTTTAAAGTTTGATGGTGTTGAAGATGTTAGAGTTGGAAAACAAATTATTATGAAACTAAGTTCAACTGATGAGACAACTGCACGCGCAGAAGTTACTAAAATGTGTGAAGATCTTCTTGCTAACACGGTGATCGAAGATTATGAGATAGAGTTAATTAAATAATGAAAGTCACAATTATTCAATTCCCGGGTACTAACTGTGAATATGACACTGAATATGCTTTTAAAAGATTAGGCTGTGAAACTCAGATCATTTGGCATAAAGAAGAGAGTGTACCTGCTGGAACTGATTTACTTGTTGTTGCTGGTGGTTTTAGTTATGGAGATTACTTAAGAAGTGGTGCGATCGCAAAGTTTAGCCCTATTATGAATGCAGCAAAAACTTTTGCTTCTAATGGTGGAAAAATTTTAGGTATTTGTAACGGTTTTCAAGTTCTAACAGAAGCTGGTTTACTTCCGGGAGCACTAAAAAGAAATGATAACTTGCATTTTATCTCTAAACATCACCATTTGAAAATTGAAAATACGGATAATACTTTTTTATCTAAGTGTGAGAAAGATAGTGTTGTAAATATACCTATTGCTCATCATGATGGTAATTACTATATTGATCAAGATGGTTTAGCTGATTTAAAAAAGAATAACCAAATTTTACTGACTTACTGCGATAAAGACGGTAGTGAAATTAACCCTAATGGTTCAGTTGCGTCAATTGCAGGTATTACAAATATACAAAGAAATGTATTTGGTCTTATGCCTCACCCTGAACGTGCAATGGAAAGCCTTTTAGGAAGTGCTGATGGTGTAAAAATGCTTGAGGGCTTTTTAGAGCTGTAATGCGTCTTCTTTTAGCTCTACTCCTTTTTATAGCTTCACTCTCATTTGCTGAAGAGGAGTATAGCGATACTCCTGAAGTTAAACAGAAAGTTTTATATACTTCTTATGAGAATATTCCTAAAAAACTTTTTGAAGATCAAATTTTTACTATCACTATAAAAACACTTTCTACTCTTGAATATTTTGATGATATTCATTATGAATTTAAAAATTATAAGGGATTAAAAATTTTAAGTGATAAAGCACATCGTGTTATAAGTGGTCAGTACTATTTTGATACTTTTTATTTTTTATGTACTTCTACAGAGTTTAAAACTCCTGATATAATAACTTCGCATATTTTTAATAATACGCATAAAGAGAATGAAACAATGCTCTTAGGTGAAAATATAAATGTATTTAAACTAAATCCAAATAGTAAGTTTTCTAAAATTATTGCTAAAGATTTTACACTAAAAGAGTATAAAACCACGTCTTACAATAAAGAGTATAATATAGTAGTTTTTAGTGCTGAAGCTATAGGCTCTAACATAGAAACATTTAATATAAGTAGTGCAATTAAGCAAGGCTTTGAGTCAATAAAGCCATCTGTACAACTCTCTACTATGACGTACTACGCTATTATTCCTTCAAAATTAGAAGAGCTAGAGTTTAATTATTTTAATTTAGACTCTAAAGAGTATGTTGATGTTATATTACCAATTATAGTAGATAATGACATGGTGTCAACACAGAGTGATCTTAAACCAATTGATAGACGTTTTCAAATGATTAAGTTGTCTGTTGCAAGTGGAGTTGTATTACTGCTTTTAGTTCTAATTATTTTTAGAAAAAAGTTTATCTATATCTTTTTAATAATTCCACCACTTGTTTATTTAGTATATCATCTAAAACCAACAGAATATGCCTGCGTTAAAGCATCTTCAAATATTTATCTTTTACCAATTGAGCAGAGTACTATATTTGAAGCGGTTAAAATAGATGACTCTTTTGAAGTTCAAGGCAAAGTTGATGGCTATTTAAAAATAAAACTACATAATAATAAAATAGGATGGGTGAAAAATGAAGATACTTGCTCTAATTAGTTTTTACTATGCGACTATTATGATCTTTGTCTCTATGACATTTATGATTATTTTGTTTTACTTTCTTCCTAAACCATATGCAGTAAAAGTAAGTGCTTGGCTTATTAGATTTTTACTGTTTATTCCGATTAATAAAAAAGGTATTGAAGACAAAGAAGCACAAATGTTTTTAGTTAATCATCAAAGTGATATTGATATAGGGGTAATGGAGACAATTACATCCCAAGATCTTGCTTGGGTTGCTAAAAAAGAGTTGTTTGATGTTCCTTTTTTTGGTCTACTTTTAAAATTACCTAATGACATAGCAGTTGATCGAGAGAGTAAAACCTCATTAGTAAAACTTTTACGTGATGCAAAAGATAGAATTGATGCTAAAAGAACAATAGTTATTTTTCCAGAGGGTACAAGAAGCTCAAAAGGGAAAATGCTTCCTTTTAAAGCTGGTGCGAAAATGATTGCTAATAAATATAAACTTCGTGTTCAACCTATAGTACTTATAAATACTGCCTCACGTTACAATATTAAAACAAAACACTATAACCCATCAACTATTACAGCTATATATATGGACTCTTTTATAGCCGATAAAAGTGATAAAGAGTGGTTAAATAGTACAAGAGAAAAAATGCAAAAGGTTTATGATGATGAGTTGGCAAACTCTTCTAGCGATCGGTAGTGGAGGTTTTATAGGTGCAGTAAGTCGTGCCTACTTAAATGGTTACTTCACAACTAAATTTCCACATGATTTACCTTTTGGTACAGTTGGTGTAAATGTACTAGGTAGTTTTTTAATGGGTATTTTATTTGCCTACTTTATGTACACTACGATTTTTAGTACAACTATAAAGTCATTTCTATCAACAGGTCTTTTAGGTGCTCTTACAACATACTCTACTTTTGCAATAGAGAGTTTTGTTCTTCTTCATAACGGTCATGTCGTATTAGCATTAAGTAATATACTACTAAATACTTTTGGATCTATTATAAGTGCTGGTATAGGCTTTTATAGTGCTTCTACGTACTTGAAGTAATTAATGCAAGAGTTAGAACAACTTTCATTAAAAGAGAGAGAAAAACTATTTACTTACTTAAGAATTTACGTAACACACACCTCTAGTTCCCTAGATGGTGCTACGATAACACTTGCTCAAACTAAAGAGTTATTAACTACTAAATGTGTAAATAACATGTCAGCTAAACATGAACAGCTGATTATATTAGGTTTTGCAAAAGCTTATGATCTAATTATTAAAAGAGCAGTGAAAACGAAACTTCCTCTTGATGCAAAATTCTTAAAATTGATACACAATACTATTTATCAAGAGGCACTTAATAAAACACCAGATATGATCAGTAATCATATTGGAGAGTTTAAAGTTTTAGATGAAAATATGTTAGATCTTGGAGTGGAAGTTCCAGTAAGTGAAATGATACATGAAGATATTAATGATCTATTCAAAAAAACGAGTTGTAGTACCATGAGTTTGGTAAATATTTTTAAATTTCATGTTGAATTGAAAGAGATAAAGCCCTTTACGTGTGGTAATATACAGGTTGCAATGTTAGTTATGTTATATCAATCAATACAAAATAACATTGTCCCCATATTGATAACACCTGATAAGTATAGAGCATATTTGAAAGCAGTTGAAAATAATAAAACTATATATGTGTTTCTTGATGAATGTACTAAAAATAGTATGAAGTTAATCTAGTTTTTTTTTACTTATAATTTACTCTTCAAGAATTTTTATTTTATCTTTTTGGGAATTAGTGCTTGATTTTTGTTGTACTAATTTCTTAGGGTATTATATCAAGATTACTATTTAAAGTTTAAAATTAGTGAGTTATAATTTTAATAAATTATTTGGGTATTTGCTACAAAATATCGAGAATTTCTTAATGAAACCGTTCCAGAATAGAAGATAAAGGCTATAAAATGAATAATATAAAAGACGAAATATCCAACAACGACTGTGCACAGATATGCGTATCTCAAATAGATGGAAAAGGCAGAGGTGTACTTGCTATGACGAAAATTAAAAATGAATCAGTTGTTGAAGTTGCTCCATTACTTCTTGTTCCTAGAGATGAACTTTTAGGCACAATGCTAAGGGAGTATTGTTTTTCATATAAGAGAGACAGAAGTCTATCTGCAATAGCACTTGGATATGCTTCATTATATAATCATGCATTTGAGCCAAATGCTAAGTATAGCATTAAGAAAAATAGTGTTGTAATCACTGCATGCAGAGATATAGAAAAAGGTGAAGAAATTTGTATTGACTACAATTGGAGTCCTAGGAAGTGTTATTCAAAAGGTCTGATAACAAAAGAAGAATTTGAATTAATGAGCGAAGATTGATATCGAATATTAACATTTCTGAGTCGAATCCACCTTTTAACAAACTTTAATAAAAAACTAATACTCTTAAAATGATAAGTTTTTTACTTAGAATTGGTTAATTCTGTGTATGAATATATGTTACCACTCCAGATACCGTAAGCATGAAGCTTGCGGAAGCAATAAATAAAACCATAGATATTGATTAACTAAAAATATATAATATAGACCCTAAGAAGCTAAGAAATATAAAAAAGATACTTACGCTTCTTTGTAGTTCTGTTCCATATAAACTAAACATCACAACATTAGCAGCATCTGTAGAAGTTGATCCTAAGACACTCTATGTCTATCTTGATGCTTTGCAAAAAGGTAGAATTATAAGAATGATATCAGCAACATCGAGAGGTGAAGCAATCATTAAAAAACCAGAGAAAATATACTTGGATAATCCAAATATGTTTAAAGTACTTTGTCAAACACCAGATATAGGAACACTAAGAGAGAGTTTTTTTAGTGGTATAGTTTGTAATGCAGAGCATAGTATAACAGCATCTAAAAAGGGTGATTTCATAATTGATGAGAAATATACCATTGAAGTCGGTGGGAAAAGCAAGAGTTTTAAACAGACCTCGGTGCCCCTTGAGGGTATAAAAGATATGGATAACTCTTATGTAGTAGCAGATGATATGGAAGTAGGGAGTGGTAATAAAATACCTTTGTATTTGTTTGGATTTTTATATTAAGATCTCTACATTGATAATAAATAGAGGAGTGTGAGATGACTAAGGCAATTGGACTTAATTAAGTCGAAATAGGTTAGAAAATAATTTTGAAGTTTTTTTAAAGTCTCTAAAAGTTCATTGCTTAAGTTGTTTCAAGAGATTTAATTGTTTGATGGTGCACCTGAGAAGATTTGAACTTCCACACCGTTAAGTACGAGCCCCTCAAAACTGTGGAGACATTCATACATATTTTCAAATAAAATTACAAATCCCCTATTTATAGGGATTACACTCGTTTTTAGTATATTTAGACTAACACATTTTTAACTTTAAATAGATATAATAGACACATAACTTTCTACATAACTTTTCAAAGGTGTAAAATGGCAAGGAAACATCAACCTAAACGAACGAAGTACACTAACATATACGAGCTTGAAATGTCTAATGGAGAGAAGCATTACCTAGCTAAATTTGCTCATAGTGGCACAAGATACTCAGATAAGAACCTCACTAAGTTGTTTGGTGCAAAAACTGCCAAGATTGCTTTTGAAAAATTAAGTGACATAAGAATTCAGTTATCAAAAGGTATAGATGTCTTTTCTTCGAAGTCAGATAAAGTCGATGAGCTGGTCTATGCATACTTAGGTACAAGAAATGAAGAATATAAAAAGGCTACTACATTTCATTATAATAAACATATCAAACCTATCATTGGTCATCTCTTAATTTCTAAAGTTACTAAAGAGCATTTTCTAAAAATTAAAAAGAATATGGAAGATTTGGGACTAGCTTCATCAACTATAAAAAAAGTTAGAAC
Source organism: Helicobacteraceae bacterium (assembly GCA_013138865.1). Taxonomy (GTDB): domain Bacteria; phylum Campylobacterota; class Campylobacteria; order Campylobacterales; family Sulfurimonadaceae; genus GLR69. The sequence continues at coordinate 36,617 of WTBY01000043.1, forward strand.
AATTTTATTTCCTATTTTTGAAGAAGCTTACAATAATGAAATCATTCCAAGAAACACTATAAAATCTGTTCAAATGGGTATGCATGGAACAAAGCCAAAATTAACAGATAGAATTGATGAACCACTAACAACCGCAATCAGAAAAATTTACAAAACAGCTTTAAAAGAAGAATATGACTATAATATTTTCTTTCTTATATCTATCATGTGTGCTAGAAGATTTGGTGAAATAGCAGAACTAAAATACGAAGATATAAGAGATGGCACTGTTCATGTCAGAGCTTCAACTACCAAAACATATAAACATTTACATGCTGAAATGATAGTAGAAACCTACCCATTGCCTGAAGAAGTGCTAAGTCTTATTCAAACTAGTACTGGTAGGTTATTTCAACATTGGCATAGAACATATATGGATAGATATGCAACAATGATGAAAGAAAAAGTAAATTTAAAACTAAGACCACTAGCTAAAGATTTTCCTATTCGCTCTCATGATAATAGAAATTTTTTACAGAGTTTACTATCAAAAAGATATGGAATTGATTATGTTGGTGCGGCTTGCCTAAGCCATAGAGAAGAAAAATCAAACATAAATGCTAGATACACAAGTATGGAGTATGAAGATAAACTTGAGCTATATGAAACATACTGGGCAATTTTAAGAAAAAATGAGTTTGTAGAACTTACTAAAAATGCTATTGAAGAGCAAGTTTCTCAACTTTCTAAAGAAAGCATAGCTAGTGAATAAAATCACTTATTTTCTAAAACAGCTTGCAGTTTTTTTATAGCCTCAGTTCGACTTGTATCATTCATTTTACTTAGGTTAATCTCTTTCCACTTTATAGATGGAAGTTCTTTAATATTTTTAAATGGTAAAAGACTCCAATCTGCTTGACCTTTTTTAAAGCCGATTAGAAACTCTTTATGTGCTGGTGTAAGTTTTTTATTTACAGTTTCTATAAGTTCTTCTCTTGTTTGAAGTAGCACTTCTAGTTCAACGGGGACAGTTGTCATACCAACAAATTGTTCTTCATAAGTATGGCTAATATCTATACGATTAGGATTTAACAATTTTGAAATTGGCTGATTTCCACTTATAAGATATACGATAAAGACATCCATTAAGTTATCACTAATCCCCTCATTATCAAGCAGTCCTCTTATGTCATAAAAATCTCTTGGGTGTTGTCTATCAAGTGCCGCACACATTTTTCCAGCATATAAATCATCTATATGTACAACAGTTGTAGATACAAAACCAAATAGGTCTTGAACTTTTGTAGTATTTTGCATTAATATTGGTTCTCTTACTGTTCCTCTAGTAACGGGTGAAGCTTCTATTTTTATTCTAACACCTTTTCTTTCAACTTGAAGCTTTGAAAGTTTTCCATCACCTCTTTGATAGAGTTTATGAACTTTTGTAAATTTCATACTTGACTCAATAGTATTAGACATATCTTCAAATATTTTTGCAATATTTGATAAGCTTTCATCTCTAGGCTCAATAGGAAGATACATAAGGTCAATATCTACCGATAATCTCGGCATATCTCTTACAAATAAGTTTATAGCAGTTCCACCTTTAAGTGCAAAATATTTATCCATTATTACATAGGGTAAGACTTCAACTAAAAGCTGTACTTGCTTGAAATATATACTATTTTGATTCACTTGTGTAGTCCTTTGGTATGGTGATAAGATATTTTTTATTAAGTGTGCCACCTTTTACAATTTGCATTTTTCCAGTTCCCATATCAATATTATCTATCTCTATAAATTTATTCCATGGATGGTTAAAATATTCCATAAAAAATACAAATAATCTTTTCACTTTTTTACTTTCACACTCCTGTAAAAGCTCATTAATGATATTTGGTCGTAATGTAGTAAGTCCTTCAAATATTTCTGACACAAAGCCAAAACTTATTCCATCTTTTTCAACCAAATAAAGAAGCTCAAATATAGCTCTTTCTGGCGAAGATACTTTTAAATCATAATCCTTGATGTTTGAGCTAAAACTTTTTAAACCTATTGAGTCATAGTATGGTTTTTTTTGTAGTACTAATTTATAATCTATGTTTAGATTTTTAAGCCAAGCAGGTAGGTTTTTTGTACCATAAAGAGTTATTTTGTTTTCATTTCCTATTGGTAAGTAATGTGCAAATCCTTGAAGCTCAAGTGCTTTTAACCCACCTATATGATATGATAGCTTTACAAATTGTTGGATACCAATTAGCAATCCTTCCCATGTAAAGCTTTGTGGATTTATTATATAAGCACTTTTACCTACCGTATGAAGCCATTCACTTTGTAGATACTTATACCGTAGTTGTCTTGATACACCATTCTGTTCAAGCCAAGAAGCTGATACAACAACTTCTTTTGGTAAGAGTTGATAAAGTTGTTTTAATTTTAAATCATTATGTAAACTCATAGTTGACATTATAGTATATATTGAAACAAATATCAATATATAGTTTCTTTTTAAGAATATATGTAAACTAACAGTTTACATATTAATAAATTTTACAAACTATATTACTAATCATTATTTTTCAATAATCAATACTATACTTGCTAGAACTAAAAGAGATTGTGTAATCCCTAATTCTTGACTATAAAAGTTTAGCTTATTAACTACCATACTGGGTAGAGTAAATATCTGCTCTGTTATATTTTTGTAATTATCAGATTTGTATCCTATTCTCCCAAATTCATTTAACTCCTCTTGAAAAATATCAAGACTATACATAAGTGCATTTTCAATAATTTTTGATTGAGTTATTTTAATATTTTCAGTAAGTTTCATGAGTTGCATTATCTCCATTTCTAATATAATATTTTCAGGCAATGAGTAGCAGACTTTTTTATATATTTTCATTTTTAAATTCTCCAATATGTTGTTATCTATAATATTTATATTTGATGAAAACAACTATGTAGTTAAGTAATCAAGACACTAGCTCAGTCAAGCTATAAACCTATATTTATAAGGGCTTAGAAAGTAATGTACATTGAGTCGCAAAATGTATATTTCCACCATTATGTTAGCTGTCAAATATCCTTACTCAGTATATGGTAAATCAAAATTTCCTTCCCTTCAAATTAAATTTCCTCTATAATTACTGATGATAATCATATATTTAAATCCTAATCAATCACAGAAAAAATACAATGAGAAGCTGAATGAAATGCTAAATATAATTGAATTTTACCATTTTGGCGATATAACCGTAGTTACCGATAAGAGTCTCCATGTTATTCGAGATATAGTGAGTTTTTACAAGCCTTATCAATTTACAATTCACTCAGTACATGAATTTGACTCATCGCCAACAATGGTAAGCGAACTGATTTTGTACATGGTTAATAAGTTAGATATAACTTTTACAAGCATAAATGACAAGCTTTATTTTGACCAAGATAATATTTTAGAGATATATCCAAAAGTATTTGAGCAGTTTAAAACACCTAAAGAGAGTTGATTTTCTCTATGAACTCGCTAAGTGTCTGTTGTATATCTCCGAGTGTTGGCTGATACTCATAAAAATTGTTTTTGGTAGCTTCTAAGTTATAAAGTTCTTTTGGTAATTTTGTATTATTAAGTTTGATATATTCATCAAGTCTAGACTTATTTCCTCTTTGTCCTATGTTGAAAATTCTAGTTTTTAATCTGTTTGTTTTTTGGTGGACTTTTTGAGCTAAAAATTTAATCTGAGTAGGCTCAAAAGTAAGTTCATGTACTTTATCAAATTTATTTACAAATTCCGTTCTTATCCAGTTGTTCCTATCTTGTAGTTCAAACTCATCGTACTCGTTTTCATCTGTAATATATTGATTCTTAAATTCAGTAACAATACTCTCTATATGCTCATTGATAAAATTTTCATTATAACCTTTAGATAAATATCTTTTAAATTTATTGTAGTGCTTGATTAGGCTTCTTTGTGAGCTTTTTAGCGATATATCTTTAACATTTCCATTTTCAAAAAATGGGTTATAATCAATATTGTAATCACCAGCACTAATAAATCTGTTGATTTTCTCTAAGTGCTTTTGTTCTTGAATTTTAAATAGTATATGAGTGTGGTTTTTATCCCTTATTTTAAAGGACTTATAGGCTGATAAAAGACTCGCACCAACATATTGTATATTATCCTCATTTTTCTCTATTATCTTTTTGATTTTCTTTACTAATATTTTATGTTTTTTGTTATCAGGGATAACAATATTTGTTGTGCCAATTCCACTAAGATTTATATAATCACTTTGCAGTTGCTCTCTTGGAGATACATGAAACCTACTTGTACTAGTCTTATATACAGAGCTAACTCTATCTTTTGCTAGTCCAAATAAATCGATATTAAAATCTAGCTGTCTGATAATGTATGTGTAATTCTTAAATAAATTTTGCAGTATCTTTAGTTGTGCTTCACACTCATTAATTTGATTGAGTCCATATAGAGTTATCATATCCCCTTGTAACCTACCTATGGAAGTCCCATGATTTGGAGTGGTAACATAAATTCATACTTAGAATTAACGCATTCTAAGTTAAAATAAAAATGAATAAGGGTTACAATGAGAACAAGTAAATATAGTAAAGAGTTTAGGGATTCAACGGTGCAGTTG
>WTBY01000057.1 GCA_013138865.1 Helicobacteraceae bacterium
TTTACATTATGTTAACCAACTAATGAAGCGAAACCCCTAGTTATAGGCTTTTGCTTTTTTATACATAGTGATAAAGTCACTCATAACACAACTTAATAAAATCTTAAAAATATTATAATCCGTTTAAGCTTAGAGTGTTTGGAACTCCAAACTTAAACGAGATAATATGACACAAAAAGATGTTTGTGACCATGCAATAATTAGTAAAAAGCTTCAATTTGATACCTCAATAAAAGATAAAGATTTTCGATTTTATTCACTCATAAGTATGTTGGTTGGCGATGGCTTCATGTGGCACTCTAACGCTACTTTAGAGAAACTAAGTGGTAAAAAACAAGTTGCTATTAGTAGAGCCTTAAAAGCCCTCGTAAAAGCTAATTACATAGTTATAGAACATAATGTAAGAGAAAGTTACTTATACCCTAAAGACCTCAAACGTGTTATATGGTTATATGACGCTTACTACGGTGCAAAGGCTCGTGAAGCTAAAGAGAATGAGCCCCCTACTCTCAACGAGCCAGAAACTTACACTATCGCAGGAACTGATTTTAACAAGAGCTACTTATATGAGTTCTTACAACACTCTGCACAATCATTTGCGATCATAAAAAAAGAAGCTTACAAAGCAAGACTACGCACCGCCCTTCTCAACCCTAACGATAAAAAGCACAATGAAACTGTAGAGGGCTTTAAGAGCTTTTTATTTGTTATTCACAACATAACTTTGGAGGTTAAATAATGAACAGATTAAAGTTAGTAATGAGCTATTGTAGCTCATCAGTGAAAGCACACAACCCTAAAAAATACGAACAAGCACAAAGGCTAAAGAGTGAAATTATCGCTAAAGAAGATAAAAAAATAAGTAACTCTAAGGTTTTTACATGGGTTTAATAGACTTATTTAGTGGCGGTATAGACAAAACCATAGGGGCGGTTGGTAATGCGATCGATAGCTTAGTTACAAGTGACGAGGAACGCTTAACACTCAAGAATGAGCTAGAGCGTATTTCTCACAATGCGAAGCTCCAGAGCCAAAAAGAAGTTAATAAGCATGAAGCAGAGATAACAGCTCGTAACAATGCAGACCAAAAGAACGGCAACTTTTTAACTAAGAGTGCAAGACCTATTTTCCTCTATTGGATCATGGCCATTATAACGATACTCATATTCGGTGGTTTAGGTGGTGCAACTGTAGCAACTGAATACATCTCGCTTATAGAGTCTCTATCTATTACAGCAGTAACGTTTTTCTTTGGCTCTAAAGGGTTAGAGATTTATAAGCATGGTAAATTAATTTAAAGGATCGTAATGAAAGAGGAAGATATACAAAACGCACTTAAGCTATTAGAAGCAAAGCTTAGGGCAGTTCCTAAAAAAGAGATAAAGCAAGAAGAGCCTAAGGTTTTACCTACAAGAGTGCAATATCCTTTGCCTAATTTAGGGTTTTGGACTTATGCAACTGAGGTTTATGGAGATTTTGAGGAACTAGACATTTACGATCGCTTTGGTATGTATGAAATAGATGACAGTCACAAACGCAGACGTAAACCATTAGCTGGTTACTCTATTCGAATGTTCTTAGATACTCCAACTTGGAAAGCTATAAAAGCAGAAGCAAAAAGAACCAAATCAGGTTGGGACAGTAGAACTATACAACGTATGATAAAAGAGAACGCAAACCTAAGAGTAGAAAATGAAACGCTACATAAATTAGTAGTTGATGTACTAACTACAAAATAAATTAAATTCCAAGACAAGGACGTCGAAAAATGGATCCAAAAGATATAACAAATACTTTCGAGAAAGTGTTAAAAAAACAGAGTGCAAAAGAGAAAAAGAACTTAGCTCTTGAAGCTAAAGAGCTTGATAATCAAGAGCTATTAGAAGCTACACCAGGTGAAGCAGAAAATACACAAGAGAACACAGACGATAACGCAAGTAGCGTTAAAATTGTTGTTGGTGTTCTTCTTGTGTGTACCCTACTCTACGGAGCTTACAGAACTCAAAACAAAACACAAGTTGAAAACGTATGAGTGATATTACACAAAACCCAGACTCTACACAAAGTAACGCAGAAGAGCCTATAGTAATAGTTACAAATGATAAAAATAAAAGTGCTTCTTTAAACCTTGACGTTACACAAATGACACTAAAAGCTTTAGCAGAGGTTGAGCGAAATACTTTAAAAGATATGTGTGCAGATAAAAACCTTTTTAAAGATATGAAGAAATGGCAAATAGATAGACTTAGTAGACCAGCACTTGCAAAACTTTTAAAAGCTAATGCAGAGCCAAAACAAGAAGAGACACCAAAAGAGCAAAGCGATCGCCCTACTCCATCAAGTAGTAATATTGATGTTTTACTTTTACAAAAAGGTTTAGGAGAGCTTTTTGACTCAAAAGAGCCGAAGAGCTTAGATGCGTTCTGCTTAAAAGTTGTAACTGGAAGTGATAAAGAGCTAGTAAGTGAAGAGACACTTATTAAGTCACAAGCATATTTTTATTATGGCTCAGTTGGTTACTTAGGTTTTCGTAAACTATTTGGCGACTGGAGTACGTTTAGAACTTTCTTTGTGAACCTAAAAGCTAAGTTCTCTAAAAAACCAAAGCAAGAGGAGCCTACAACATGAAAATAGTTACTGGTAAGAGCAAGAAGTTTGGAACTGTAATCGCAAGAAGTGGAGCTGGTAAAACTTTACTATGTCACTTACTAATAAAAGCTCAGAACAAGGCTTGTATTGTTGTTGATACGTTTGAACAGTTTGAGAGCGAATACACTATGAGCTTTGAGGAGCTAGTAGAAGCATTTAACAACAATGACTTTAAAGAGTCGTTTTACAAGTACAAAAAAACTATTGTTTTGCGTATGGGTAATGGCTCTCTAGACTCTTTTTTCAAGCTACTTATGAACTCAACACGTTTTAATGAATTGCTAGTTTTTGTAGATGAAATAGATCTAAACTTACAGAGTGCAAGAGTAAATAACGATGATGGCTTCTATGAGTTCTTAAACAGAGGACGACATAAAAACTTTGACCTATTAACAACGTGTAGAAATACTGCAAACATTCCTAAACCTCTCATAGCTCAAACAGACTATTTCTATTTTAGCGACCTAATAGAAAAAGGTGCTTTGGACTTTGTAGAAAATACACTTAAAGGCATGAACGTAACAGAAGAGTTACAAAAGCTAGAAACGTACGAGTTTCTAATAGTTGACGTAAACAACAAAGGACTTACAAAACTAAAACCTAAATTGGAGTGGCTAGATCTTTTCTAGCCTTAGTCCTCGTTAGAGCTATTAAAGTTTTGCTCCTTGCCTTTAATAGTTCTAACGAGTGCTACGGCACTAAATTAAACAGTCTTACACAAGGATGTGAAAGGACTTTAAAACGCCCAAGGAGGGGCAAAAATATGAAAAATAATCTTATAAAAGGTGCAATGTTTGGCATTGCCGCAGTCTTAATTTCTACAGTTGGATCTAAATGGGTTCCACAATTGGGTGAGGTGTAATTATGAACTTCACTAAATCAGATTTATATACTTCTCTTGGTGTTATTGCCGGTGTTATTCTTGCTAAGCGTTACATCGCTCCAGTTGTTAAAGGAGCTTTATAATGGCACGTATATATAAACGCCATGACGGTGTATTAGATTGGGAAGAAAGCGGACAAGATCGTCTACAGTTACCTCGTAACTATCATGTAACTCACTTACTTTGTAAATATACAGTAACTCATACAAATGCTGCTAATGCAGTTTTCAATGATGATAACCTTTTTGCATCTATCAACAAGGTTGAAATAGTTGGTAATGGTAACAAAAACCTAAAATCTATCAAAGGTACTAAACTAGCTTTAAACACTATTTTATCTAGCACTATGATGCCAAAGAAAGTTTTAGACACAACAGAGGGTACTGGTAAAGTTTCTGAAGTATGGTTTTTAATTCCTTACTCAATGTTTGGAACTATTCGTGGTCATGACACTATCCTTAACACAACTCACTACACTACACTTGATTTACTTATTGACTTTGGTAATAAAAATGCAGTAGGTACTAATATAGAAATTACTGCAGCTAAAATTAATGTTTACTCAAATGCTCTTATTGGCTACAAGCGTAATCCTGGCGAAGTTGTCAAGTTTTTCAAAGAGACTCAAACAGTTGAGCCTATTGTTAATACAGCAGATGAGCATACAATTACACTACCTACTCTAAAGCTTTTTAAACAATTCGCACTAGTTTCAACAGTTGATGGTGTTAGAAGTGATGCAGTTATTAAAAATGTAATTATCAAAAGTGGTACGACTATAATTTTAAATGTACCTTATGCAGCGTTACAAGTTGAAAACCTTATGCAGTTTAAACCTGAAGACAAAACAGATCTAAAAGGCGTGTGTATTGTTGACTTTATGCCTCGAGGATTTATGACTGATTGTTTAGATACTCGTACAAATGAGTTTAACACTCTTGAGCTAGTGCTTTCAGTTGAAAAAATCGGTACGAAAACAGATGTTACTATCTTCACAGATGAGATAGAAATAACTAACATAGTAGAAGCTTAGGCTCTACTATGGCAGATACAAAAGATAACAGCTCTTGGGGTTGGGGAGATTTTGAAAAAGGCACTAATTTTTTAGGTGGTTTATCAAACATCTATAGTGACGTTGTAAGTGCAGACGCTAAAGCTAAAGCAACAGCTACAGAAGCAGAAAAGTTAAAAGTTGAAAAGACTCAACAGACATTCGAGCAGATAAGCTCTAGAGCCTCAACTAAATTTGCTCTTAGTGGTTTAGATCCAAAAGTTATGGGTTTAATTAGTGTTGGTGTAGTAGCTCTTATATTTGTTGCAGTAAAGAAGTAAGTCATGGGTTTATTTGGCGATACTAATACACAAATAACGACCTCTAACTCTTTTAACTTAGATTTTGAACCTATTTTTCAAATTGGCGACGGTAACTCAACAGCCAACGAAAAAGTGATAGACCAAACATCTACACTCTCACCAAAACAAGACAATAGTTTTGGTGCGGCGGCTTCAGTTGGTGTAGCTGGTGGAAGTGGTGGACCTGCAACTTTTTCAAGAGCACAAGAAGAGCCACAAGCTTATAATGTAGCACCACAGCCTATAAGTGCATATAAAGCTAATACTTCAAGTGATAGCACTATGTATATTGTTGGTGGTGTTGTTGTTTTACTTGGTGGTTTTTTCTTATATAAAAAGAAAAAGTAATGAGTTGGTTTAGCGACGTAGTCGGTGGATTAACTGGTGGAGGTGGTGGCAGTACAACAACTGCAACCGCTGAAGCTAAAACAGATATAAATTTCGCACCTACAACTAATATTAACTTTGATACAGATGGTTTAAGTAACGCTTATACAAGTGGCTCTAATGCTATTGCAAACGCTTACTCTAATGCAACTCAATCACAAATCAATTTCGATCGCTCAATGGGTACAGAGCAAATGAAACAAGATGAAACATTCTTTTTGCAAGGCTACGACCAAAACAGTTCACTTAACTCTGCATTAATCTCAAATGATAACAACATAGCTACACAAGGCGCTCAAATTGAGGGTGCAAAACTTCAAAACACAATACTTTTTAATAAAGAGTTATTGAAACTTGAGAGTGAACAGAGTAAGCAAATAGCGATATTTTTCGCAATTGGTTTAGCAGCGTATTTATATAAAAAAAACAAGAAAGGTAAAAAATGAGAGATTACAACCTAAACGTAACTCGCAAGGGTTTAGATAATGGTTTAAACAACGTATCTTTAATGGGTGGAAAATACATCTATATTCAGAGTGCACCAGAAAATGCAAATATTCAAGTAGGCATGGGAAACAGCTCTAACGATAAAATCACACTAACTCAAGGTAAATCAATTACTCTACCTCTAAAAGTAGATAATTTTTACATGAATGCAGATGCAGTTCTCGGTGGAACAGTTGAAATAATAGTTTCAGATAGCGAAAGCTTTAAAATAGATGATACACCATCTTTTGCATTTAATGAGAGTGCTAAAAATGCTCTACGCTTTGCTCCTCGAGGAAGTATTGAATATACGATCGCAAATGGTGCAACACAACAAATTTTAAAAGATGGTAACACAGCTATAGACTTTCATGCAACTGAATTTCTTGACGTTTCAATTAATGGCGAAGCTCCAACACGTCAAATGTTAGAGCAAATCATAAATCTTGACTACATAGAGAGCGTAGAGTTCAAAAATAATAGCGGTACAAATGCAACGCTTACCGTTTGGAGTATGTGATGAATAAAAGCATATCAATAGGAACTGCATACGCACTTTTTACAGCTAAGAAAAATATGACTCCACAAGCTATATGCACTGGTATAGTGGCTCAAATTACAGAAAGCGGAGTAATAAACGGTGCTATTGCACCATACTCTGCAGAGTACATTTATGAGCTTGAGTGTTCATGGAGTGGATCTTTTTCACACTCTGCAGGTGCATTTAGTTTAACAGCTCCAGCAACTCCAAACCAAAACATAAAACATTGGATAAGAGTAAGAGCAACACTAGAACCATTAACAGCAAGTGCATGGAAATATTACGAAGTAAAAATCAATGACACGCTAATAAGTGGCAATGGCTTAATCTATGAGAACGACTTACTAGCTGATTTTGTAGATCAACTTGATGGAAGCTTCAAAAGCTCAAGTGCAACTCTTGAGAGTGCTTTTAATGCACCTTTAGCTTTTGTTGTTGCAGATAGCAATTTGCAAATAGACACTATTAATAGTAGTAACACACAAATTACAACACCGAAACAAATTGCAGATAATCAAGTATTAAAAATATTAACTTCTTTAGGTTTCAAAGAAGCTACAGTAACCTCATTACTTCAAAACCCATCTGATTTAATGAGTGAATACCATGACGTTATTTTATCGGGTAGTGGTACTTTTAATGTTCCTAACGATGTTAATGAAATAATAATCGCTATTTTAGGCGGTGGCGGTCGTGGTGGTAGTGATGCAGGAAGCTTAGGCGGTGGAAGCGGTGGCGGTGGTGGCGGTCAGTTGATTATCGAAACTAATAATTTAGATGGCGGTCGAAATTTCTCATATTCAGTAGGTGGAAGCGGTGGATCAACTACATTTAACACTACAACAGCGGGTGGCGGAAATAATGGCGGTAACGGAAGCAGTACAAGCGGTGCGGGTGGTGGAAGTGGTGGAAGCGGAAGTGGAAGCGGTGGTAATGGTGGAAGCCATAGTGGTAGCGGTGCAAGTGGTGGCAGTGGTTCTACTAATAGTGATTTTGTTTTAAGTGGTGGAAGTGGTGGTAATGGTGCAGGTCCTTCTGGTGCACAAGGTGGTGGCGGTGGTGGTGGTGGCTCTATTTTTGGCAACGGTGGCAATGGTGGCTATTTTGGAGCAAACAACATGCAAGTTGGTGGAATCGGTGCTGGTGGCGGTGGTGCACCTGCACAAGGTGGAGCAGTTGGTGCAAATGGTGGCAGTGGTACTATTAGAATTAAATATATATACAATAATTATATTGCATTAATTGATGATATTGGAGCAGAGCCTTTACAGGCTTTTAAATCAATAAAATACCTCTCAAAAGTAGATAACGGATCATTCATCGAGCACCCTCTTCTATCTATTACAGATAACAACGGTCATGACCAGTTTAATTTTGCTCAAGCGAATATTCCAGGAACTGCAATTGAAAGTAAAATCATAACTTCTAACTTTGCAGACATTAGCAAAATTGAAATAGATCTGGGGGAATGAGCATGAACCAACATAAAAAAATAGTTTCACAAAATGGTGCTTATCGTAAAGTTGTTGTTTCTCAAACAAAAGCAAATATCAGAAATGCGATCGAGCGTAAAAATGACACGTTAGATCTAATCGCTGATATATCAAATGCTCTTAATGACTTTTTAAACGGTTTAACAGATAGCGAGAACATTCAAAAGTTTAAATCTCGTCAGGCGGATTATCGCAACATTATAGTTGATGAAATCTCAAAATAAATATGCAGTTATAGCAGCTGCATTAATCATAGGAGTAATTATGTCAGTACGTA
>WTBY01000034.1 GCA_013138865.1 Helicobacteraceae bacterium
ACTCTAAAAAATGGTAAAAATATAAAAAATTAGAGAAAAATATACTTCAAAATTGAAAGTGAATTTTTAAAATGCTAGAATACCTAAATCGTGAAAAATAATTGGACTTGTTCAGAGGGTTCAATTAACTGAATTGTTGAATCTTTAAACTCTTTGGTGTATTTGCTTGTTCTCATGGTTTCCCTTATTAATTTTATTTTAACTCAGAATTCTTTAAATTATTTGTATGAATTTAGGTTACCATTCCACACCTTCTCTTTCACAACACAACCAAAACACTCTAATCGCCAACTAGGTAGAATAGTATATTCTAACTTACACTTTTTGATCAAAAATATTGCAATATGACATATTTAAGTTACATAAACATATAGCAATTATCTTAGGCTATAATACACAACTATAAACTAAAGGATACTCATGCAGTACAATGAGAGTGAATTTTTAATAGAGACAGAAGTTCCTGATGAAGAGCTTATTATTTCAAGAACTAACTTGGAGGGTATGATCACTTATGCAAATGAAGCATTTTGTGAAATTAGTGGTTATGAAGAGAGTGAGCTTATTGGCAAGCCTCATAACATAGTTCGTCACCCAGATATGCCACAAACTGTTTTTGCAGATCTGTGGAAAACTTTACAAGTTAAAAAACAGTGGAGTGGGGTGGTTAAAAACCTTCGCAAGGACAAAGGATTTTACTGGGTAGAAGCTATAGTCTCTGGTGTTCACAAAAATGGAGAGTTAGTTGAGTACAAATCTCTTAGAACTCCTATATCTTATGAAACAAAATTAAAGTATCAAAAACAATATGATAAAATGCGCGCAGATAATGGCGAAAAAGTAAGAAAAATTATTTACGAATAAAATTAAAAAAAAGAGAAATTATGGCAAAAATGTGGTCTGGTAGATTTAGTGAGGGAAGTTCAACACTTTTAGAAGAGTTCAATGCTTCTATAATGTATGATCGTAAACTTTATGTTGAAGATATAGAGGGTTCTGTTGCTCATGCAACAATGCTCGCAGAGCAGGGCATCTTAACTTCTGATGAGATGACTCTTATTCACAATGGTCTGGCTCAAGTTAAAAAAGAGATCGAGAGTGGAGAGTTTGAGTGGAAGATCTCAGATGAAGACCTTCACATGGCGATCGAAGCTCGTTTAACTGCGATCATAGGTGATGCAGGTAAAAAACTACACACTGGACGTAGTAGAAATGATCAAGTTGCAGTTGATTTTAGACGTTTTGTTTTAAAGTCAAACACTCAAATAACTGATACGATAAAAACTCTGATCGAAGTAGTGGTTAAAATAGCTTCAAAACATACTGAGACACTATTACCTGGTATGACTCATTTACAACATGCTCAACCTATTAACTTTGCTTTTCATATGTTAGCTTACGCTGCTATGTTTAAGCGTGATATTGAGCGTTTTGAGAGTTCAAAAAAGAGAAACAACATCTCTCCTCTTGGTTGTGCAGCGTTAGCTGGAACACCACATAATATTAACCGTGATCGCACAGCAGAACTTTTAGGTTTTGATAGTGCTAGTGTTAACTGTTTAGACACAGTAAGCGATCGTGACTTTGCTTTAGAAATTCTTTTTAACATTAGCACTATGATGATGCATATATCTCGTCTTAGTGAAGAGCTTGTTATGTGGTCTAGTTATGAGTTTAAGTTTGTTGAACTTTCAGATATGTATTCGACTGGTTCATCGATCATGCCACAAAAGAAAAATCCTGATGTTCCAGAACTTTTACGTGGTAAAACAGGGCGTGTTAATGGAAACTTAGTCTCTCTTTTAACTGTTATGAAAGGCTTACCACTTGCGTATAACAAAGATACACAAGAGGATAAAGAGGGTGTTTTTGATAGTGTTGAGACTGCACTTTTAAGTGTTGAAATTTTAAGAGAAACTTTAGACACTATGACTGTTTATGAAACTAACATGCATAAAGCTTGTAAAGTAGGGCACTTAAGTGCAACAGACTTAGCAGACTACTTAGTTGAAAAAGCAAATATACCATTTCGTGAAGCTCATCATATAACAGGAGCGGCAGTAGCTAAGTGTGAAACACTAGGCGTTGACTTGAGCGATGTAGCTTTTGAAGAGTTAGCAAAAATTGACGATCGTATAAAAGAAGATATAATACCGTACCTTTCGATCGAGAACTCAATGAATGCAAGAACATCAAAAGGTGGAACAGCAACGGTTCGAGTAATGGAACAAGTTGTTTATTTTGAAAATTATTTAAAAGAGTTATAAAGCACAAGGTGCGTTAGCCCTCTGCTGAAGAGAACTTAGCGTTAGCGTAGCAAAAAGGAATTTACTTCCTTTTGCGTAATAATATATAAAGGAAAAATAATGAGAGTAGTAGTAAAAGATCAAGGAAATATGTGTTTTAAAGCGGAGACTGAAAAGAGTGAGTTTACGATCAACTGTCCTCAAATTTCACCAGTAGAGTATTTTTTAGGTGGTATTATAACTTGTAGTGCGACTGATATTATTTTAATGCCTAAAAAGCAAGGTTTTGAAGTTACTGACTTAGAAGTAACTGGTGATGCTGTAAGAAGTGATGATATGCCACGTAAGTTTGATAAACTTCACCTATCATATGTTTTTAACTCAACTGCTCAAGATGAAGTAGCACTAAGATGGGTTATGGCTTCTTTAGAGACATACTGTTCAACTATTGCTACAATTAGATCAGATGTAAATATTGAGTTTAGTCTTATTTATAATGGAAGAGTTGCTGCTGATCATAAAGAGTTAGTAAGTGGAACTTCTACTGTACAAAACCTTGATGAACTAGATGGTTGTTGCCCTAGTTAGAGTTTAGCTAAAATAATGAGGAGTAGATATGACTAATATAGAGATGCTTACAGAGTTTTTTGGATGGTGTTCACTTATTAATATAGGTATGTTAATATTTTATTCAATTGTAATAACTGTTTTTTTAGAGATGCTGTTGAAAATACATATGAGTCTGTTAAAGTTAGATCGAAAATATCTACAAGAAGCATATTTTAAATATTTAGCGCAATATAAAATTGTTGTAATAATTTTTAATATTGTTCCATATATTGTTTTAAAAATAATGAGTTAAGTTGGCGTAAAAGATATATAGCCAAAAAAAAGCTATATATTTTATGAAGTTATATAAAGTCTGCTGAGTTAGCGTCAGCCTCATGTCCCCATTTTAGCTTTGTTCCACCTAATACGTGAAAGTGTAGGTGTTTAACCTCTTGACCACCATTGTCGCCAACATTAGTTATAACTCTATAACCACTCTCTTTAATACCAACAGTCTCTGCAACTTCTTGAATAAATGTAGTCATACCAGCCATAGTCTCAGGAGTAAGTTCGTTAAAACTATCAACATGAACTTTTGGTATAGTTAAAATATGAGCAGGAGCTTTAGGGTTAAGATCGTGAAATGCTAAAAAGTTGTCATTTTCTAAAACTTTATTTGATGGGATTTCCCCATTTACTATCTTACAAAAAATACACATATGTTACCTCTAATTATTGTTTTAAAAATAGTATCAAGTTTTCGCTTAATAGAAGAGCTTTTGTGCTAAAATTTCTAAAATGAAATTATTTAAAGGTAAATATAATGAGTAAGTTTGAAAATGTAACTATAGTAAAAAATGCAAATATCTATTTCGATGGAAAAGTAACAAGCAGAACTGTTGAGTTTTCTGATGGAGAAATAAAAAGTTTAGGAATAATGCTTCCTGGTGAGTACACTTTCGCAACTAATGCTGCAGAAATTATGGAAATGATGAGTGGTGAGTTAGATGTTAAACTACCAAACGAAGAGTGGAAAACTCTTAATACACCTGAAAGTTTTAATGTTCCTGCATCTTCTTCGTTTGATGTTCGTGTTAAGACTGTTACAGACTATTGTTGTTCATATAAGTAAATTCAACGATAAGCTGAAGGCTTACGTTAGAATTTACTTACTTCTAATCTGAAAGATTACGAAGTCACATTACGATAAGCTGAAGGCTTACGTTAGAATTTACTTACTTCTAATCTGAAAGATTACGAAGTC
>WTBY01000002.1 GCA_013138865.1 Helicobacteraceae bacterium
TTCAACCGTTATAATTGAAAAAGTCGCACCCGATAGGTGAAAGTTTTAGGTGTGTCTTTTTCGCTTGTAGATACCTAATTATAGAGCAATCAAGCTTGTTGTCTAATTTGGTATGGAATTATTGGGGCTATACCAGATGGGATCTACTTAAACCCTGAACTCATAGCTAACATAGTTACTACTCCTATCAACTTTAAAAGTTTTGATGATCAAAAGATGGAGACAATTGTAGTAAAAGCAGGTAAGACATTAGTAAGTGTAAGTCAAGCTCGTGCAGAGTTACAAACTACAACAGACAATGTAGTTAAACATGGAAAAGTTACTCTAGTTGTTACTTCAATATCAACACCCAATACCACAACATCTAGCACTACTACAACCAATACTAATACTTCATCTCCTGAGACACCATTGCCATCTTGTAGCACTAAATTAAAGGCAGTTTATAAAGAAGTTGATGGCACTGTAAGCGAGGTAAATAGTACGGATGGAAATATCACTTTAGGTGGATATGATAAAAATATAACTTTTGAGTTTTCACAAACCGTTACAACTGCAGGACTAAGTATAACTTCAAGTAAAGGTGCAACTTTAGGTAGTCTAACATTAAGTAATGATACAAATATATCTTTTACATACCTAGTACCAGCAAGTCTAGCAGATGGAAGTTATAGTTATAGCACAATGGAAGTACTAACAGCATCACAAAATGATTGTACTTATGATACTAAAACATTTGAAATAGCTTATGACTTAAATGAAACGGCACTAAGTATGGATGTATCAGATCTATTTTCAACTAATCAGTATGGAATGTCTTTGGCTATAAATAACAACCGTTTATTTATTGGATCAAGAGATGAAAATTCACTATTTATATATGACTTAAATGCTACTGATATAAATGGATCAAGAGTTCAAATAAGCTATTCTAGTAGAGTAAATCAAATCTCTGCTAGTGGTAACTTTATGATCGTAGGAGTTGGTAAGAGTGGTGTAATACAAGAGGCATATCTTTATGAAACAAATAGAACTTTAAGCGACATAGCTAACTTTAGTACAAAACTTACTAACGATGGAACAAATGGTTATTATGCAACAAGTGGAATTAACACAAATACTAAATATGCATTTGTTGCAGATGTTAGAAGTGATATTGTTGCTAATGATGCAGGTGCTGTTTATGTTTATGAACTAAATACTTCATTAGTAGATGTAAATGCTACTTCAAAAAAAGATGATGGAAGTATAATATACATAAAAGCAAATGATGGTTCATCAAGTGACTACTTTGGCAGTGCTATTGCTTCTAATAGCGCCTATCTTGCAATCAGTGCTCCATATAAAGACAATGGTGGTAATAATGCAGGAGCTATCTATATTTTTGAGTTAAATACAACAAGTAACTTACCTGTACCTATCGCAGATATTAGTGCTACACAGCAAAAACTAACTGCTAATACACCTGTTGCAAAAAGTTATCTTGGTATCTCAATGGCTATGAACTCTAAATATCTTGTTGCTTGTACTAACAATGGTGAAAATGCTATATATCTATGGGAAGTAAACTCTACTACTAGCACTCAAGGGAATATAGTAGATATAACAGCAACTCAACTTAAACTCACAGGTAATGGGGCAGGTAGTGGCTTTGGACGCTCTGTTGCAATGAATGATAAGTATTTAGTAGTTGGAGATAAAAGTGCTACAAGTGTATATATCTTTGATTTAACACTACCAAAAGCTAATATAAATGATAGTCAAATTAAATTAACTAATAATTCATTAACACTATTTGGTTGGAGCGTTGCCGTTGACAATAACTTTACAGCAGTTGGAACAAACAATGGCAAAAAAGTAGAGCTATTTGAAAATCCAACAACGACTAAATAGAGTAGAAATAAGAGATAATAAACTTATCTAGGAACTATTAGTAAAATAGCTTAAGAATCCCAAGTGTTAGTCGAAATATAGAGAAATTATCTAAAAAATCACTTCAAAATTAAAAGTAAATTTTAAAAATGCTAAAATATTGAAATAAAAATGAATTATCTGGCTTATTCAGAGGGTTCAAGCATAAATAAAATATACCAAGGTTAAAAATGTCTAAAAAAGTTTCGTTAATTGAGTATATTTTGAAAAGAATTAAATAATTTTATGAGTGCTAAAAGTCTGTACATAAGTTCGACACAATCGCAAGCTGGTAGTTTAGTTGTAATTATAGGACTTATGCAAATTTTACGTTGCTCTATTCAAAAAGTAGCATTTTTTCGTCCAGTTATAGAGAGTTTAAATAAAAAAGATAGTGATATAGAATTTGTGCTTTCATATTATGGACTAGAGCAAGATTATGACTCTGCTTATGGTGCAGAGATTGATCATGTAGAGAGTATGATCGCTCAAGGAAAAAGCTCTGAGTTGTTAGAGAATATGGTTTTAAAATTTAAGAAACTTCAAAAAGAGTATGACTTTATTTTAATTGAGGGGATGGCTAAAGACCACTTTAGTATGGTTATTAGTAACGACTTAAATATACAACTAGCAAAAAACTTTTCATCACCTTTCATTAATGTTTTAAAAGCAAAAAATAGAACTACTGATGAAATTATAGATGAAATAAATTTAGAATATAGAATTTTAAAAAAAGAGGGATGTATAAATTTTTGTACCTTTGTAAATCGTCTTGATCTTAAAACTAAAAGTGAACTACATTTAAAACTAGTACATCATGAAGATCCTATATTTTTGTTAGAAGAGATAATTGAACTAGACCTTGTAACAGTAAGAGAGGTTAAAGATCATCTTAATGCAACTGAACTTGTAGTAAATAACGATAACTTAAAACGCTCTGTAAGTCGTGTAAAAATAGCTGCTGCTTCTTGTGATACATTCTTAGAGTATTTAGAAGAGGGTGATCTTATTATTGTTCCAGGTGATCGTAGTGACATGCTTTTAGCTATTTTAGGTGCTTACTATGCTAAAAATTATCCATCAGTTTGTGGTATTGTTATAACTTTGGGTATGAAGCCTCATAAAAATATAATGAAATTGATAGATGGTATAGAGATGCTTAAAACACCTATACTTTTAGTTGATAATGATACATATGAGTGTGCTCAAGAGATAGCAAAAATAAAAACAAAAATAAGAAAAATAAGTAAACGTAAAATAGCTTTAGCTGAGGGTCTGTTTAATAGTAATATAGAGTCAAACTTTTTTGAAGAGAAAATTTATACGACAAGTTCAAATGTTGTGACACCAATGATGTTCGAATTTTCACTATTTGATCGAGCAAGATCAAATAAGAAAAGAATAGTTCTTGATGAATCTTTAGACGATCGTATATTAATGGCTTGTGAAATATTACTTCGCCGTGATATTGTTGAAATAATTCTTCTTGGAAAAAGTGAAAGTATTAACCAAAGAGCATCGCAGTTAGGTGTTGATATATCCAAGGCTACTATTATTGATCCTCAGACTTCACTTTTACAAGATATATTTATATACACTCTTTATGAGTTACGTAAAGCTAAAGGTTTAACCAAGCAAGGTGCTCGTGATGCGATCTCTTATAGTGAATATTTTGCCACTATGATGGTCCATTTAGACTATGCTGATGGAATGGTAAGTGGTGCCACACATACAACTGCAAATACTATTAGGCCTGCTCTACAAATAATTAAAACTAAAGAAAATATCTCTACTGTTTCAAGTATATTTTTTATGTGTATGGATTTAGAAGTTTTAGTGTTTGGCGACTGTGCAATAGTTCAAGACCCAACATCTTCTCAATTAGCTGAAATTGCGATCAGTTCTGCTCAAAGTGCAGAGTCTTTTGGACTAAGTCCAAAAGTTGCTCTTCTGTCTTACTCAACTGGAGAGAGTGGAAGTGGTAAAGATGTTGAAAAAGTGAAAGAAGCTTTAGTTATTGCAAAAAAACTAAATAACACTCTATTAATAGAAGGTCCATTGCAGTATGACGCTGCAGTTGATGCTGATGTTGCAAAGAAAAAGCTACCTAATTCTAAAGTTGCAGGTCATGCAAATGTACTTATTTTTCCAGATCTAAACACAGGAAATAACACATATAAAGCAGTTCAAAGAAGTTCTGGTGCAATAGCTATTGGTCCTATTCTTCAAGGTCTTAATAAGCCTGTAAATGACCTAAGTCGTGGTTGTAAGGTTGAAGATATTGTAAATACTGTAGCCATTACAGCAATTCAAGCGAGTATGTAACTAATAAAAAATGTTTAAAACATACTTCTTATAACTTAAGGGTCATGTCAATATTATTGATGTAAACTAAAGTTACTCCAACTTAAAGTTTTTAAATGAACAATGCCTATAAATATATAACAGAAAAAACAAAACAAAAAATGGAAAATATAGAGATCGTTACGCCATCCATTTATGGCGTACTTTTTGCAGATAGTGCAAAGGAACTAAAGTTAGATCTAGATGTAGAAGAGCTTAGCAGTAGTGAGTCTATTGACCAGCAAGTAGCAGTTCATACACAACGATTAAGTGATAGTGCATCTAAAGCTGTTAATGCGATCAAAGAAGAAGATGCTATAACATTACAACAAGTTTTAGCCGAAACAGAAGCTCTTAGAGAAGAGATAGAAATGCTCAAACACAGTATGCATAGTGACACTTTAACAAAAGCATATAACAGACAGTGGCTAGAAGATAACTATTATGATGAAGATGGAAAAGGCTTTACTCAAAAAGGTAGTTTAGCTATTGTTGATATGAATGACTTTAAATTAATTAATGATACTTATGGTCATATTAGTGGTGATAAAGTTCTAAAGTATGTTGCTCAAAGACTTTCTCAAAGTGGTGGCAATGTTGTTCGCTATGGTGGGGATGAATTTTTTGTGCTATTTGATGGCAAAATGTCTCTTTTAGATGTTACACATAAAATGCATACTGTTCGTGAAACAGTAATTAAGAAGAGTTTAAAGGTTGATGGAAATACTTTTAAAATAAGTTTCTCATATGCTGTATTGTCATTTGAAGAAGGTGATGATATAGAGATTTGTATAAATGATGTTGATAAGCAGATGTACAATGACAAAATAAAAATAAAAGAACGCCTTAAAAAATGAGCTATTACAAAGAGTTACTAGACCCAGTTACTCACCTTAGGTGTTACTCCACACTTATGGATGAGTTAGATATTTCAAGCTCCGCCACACTTATTTTAGTTGAAATAGATAACTTTGATATTATTAAAGAGCTTTATGGTTTTAAAGTCTCTAACGAAGTTTTAGTAAAATTTGCAGCTATTTTAACTGAGATAAATGAGAATAAGAATTATAATATGTATAGAGTTTCAGCTGGTGAATTTGCTCTGCTAGACTGTTCAGAAGTTTTTGATACTCAACTAAATTTTGAAACTATTGAGACTCTTATGGAGACTTTTGAAGATAATGAGATATATATACCTATGCTTGATTGTAAGCCTCCCCAAAAACTAGACCACCTAAAACAGAATAATTCTGATAAAATAAATCAGGAGCATTTATGCGAAGAAGTAAGTTTAGTGAGAAACAGATTATAGAGATTCTAAAAGAGATTGAA
>WTBY01000059.1 GCA_013138865.1 Helicobacteraceae bacterium
GCAAGACTTATTTAAGTTTGAGAGCAAAAAATTAGGAAAAGGAGTAAAGTAACTTAGGTGGTTTAAGGTTACAAAAGCATCTTTTTTTTACTTTTTTCTGCTTATTTTAACTGATCGCTTGACAGCATTAGACGTGCATTAAAAATGAAACGACTTAAAATTATATTATTTATTGTTTTTGGTGTGCCAATTGCTATACTAACATTAGTTAGTAGTACTGTATTTGCATTTTCAACATTAGGTGTTGTAGGTGCTATAGCTAGCTTTATAGTTGTATTTTTTACTTTAGTGGCAATAACTCAATTGATTATTGTGAGATGAGGTGGTTGTGTCTCATTGGTAATTTTTTTATTACAAAAATCTAAATTTAATCGAGTCAAATTCTAGTCAAATCCATCATGACCACTGGTACATAAACCAGATCTATAGATAATTATTGAGTTATTGAAAAGTTATGTTAATGTCGTTGTTTAGGGGGTTTACAAAAAATTATGGTGTGCCCGACATAATTCGAACGTGTGACCGCTTGTACCGCAAACTACATAGTATTTTTTGTATATTTTCTAAGAAATTATTAAGTAATAGTGCCCCAGCCTCTTCCAATAACTTTCCAACCACTTTCAACTTTATGGGGCGGAAATTGGTCGCATTTTAGACTTGGTCATACAGTCCAAAACCTCGCTTCCATCGGCTTTCTATGCGCTTAGCTCTTTCTAAAGTAGGTCTTGAAAACCAGCGAGGGTTATACCTCCCAGGGTTCGAATCCCTGAGGGCCCGCCATTTTTTTACACAATCCCCTACTACACGATACTTACACCATTTAATCAATAATTAATACTTATATTAATATTTTTAACCTCACAGGTTGCCAATTACTAAATTATTATTTTTGCCAATTCAAATAGTAAGTGCAACACCTAGTTAAACTGCTACATAAGATTTCGTAATTGTATCGAAAAAAACTTCTGCAGGAGTTTTGTATCCAAGTATCTTTCTAGGTCTGCGATTTAGTTTGGTAGACATTTTAGTTTCCTTTAGAAGTTCACAAAAATTTGCTAACATATTTTCTGAAATAAATTTATGGCGAATATGTTATAATTTTACATACAATAGTAAGGATTTGTTATGCAGGTATCTATAAATGTTCAAGATGATTTATATAAAAGATTTGTTGAGAGTGGTGCTGACATACAAACAAAATTTAATGAGTACCTTTTAACCTTACTAGATAATAAAGATAGCTATCTAAACTCAAAACAATTTCAAGAAGATAAAATATACTTCAATGATGCACTTAATGAGATAGATAATGGCAACGATAAACCCTTAAATCAAAAAGAGTATGACAAAGAGATGAATGAGTTTTTAAAAACTTTATAATGGAAGTCATAAGAAGTAAAAGATATACATTATCTTTACAAAATATAATCACCTATATCTCTAAAGATAGTAAAACAAGAACATTAAATTTTAAAAATGAGCTTGATAAAATAATTAACAATTTAGTTCATATGCCTTACAAGTTTAAAGTCTCTCTCTATTTTACAGATGAGAATAAAAGAGACTTAATATTTAAAGGGTATACCATAGTCTATAAAGTTGATGAAACTAAAGATGTAATAACAGTAATAGGTATTAAAAAATACCAAAATAGTTTGTAGCTTTTTTAATTAAGAAAACATAAAGAAACACTGACAAGGCGTTAGCCCATTTCTAATAGGTGTCGCAAAATAAAATGTCACGATTTGGGAAAATTTTGGTCATGACATAATGCTCTAAAGTACCATGTATACTGGAATGGATGGGATAACTTGTGATTTCTAAAAAGGCTTGAAAACCAGCGAGGGTTATACCTCCCAGGGTTCGAATCTCTGAGGGTCCACCACTACATATAACAACCCCTGCATTATGGACTTTCAACAATAATTAAAAAAAATTACTGTCCACCTAATTTTGATACTAAATAGCTCTATAAACGTAATAATATTTACTATTTTTCTCTAAAATTAGAAATAACTCCAATTCAAATAGTTCATATTCTATTTTACTTTTTTGTCTTTAAATGAAAAGTGTCCTTTTAATAATGTTATAATAATCTTTCAATTAATAAAATACTAAAATATATTTATAATAATACATAAAGGGTTAATAATGGCTAAATTTATTGGAGCACATGTTTCTGCTAGTGGGGGAGTTTTTAACGCTCCACTTAATGCAAAAGCGTTAAATGCAAAGGCGTTCGCACTATTTACTAAAAATCAACGTCAATGGAACGCAAAAGATCTTGAAACTGATGTAATTGATAAGTTTAAAAGAAACCTTGAAGATAGTGGGATACTTCCAAAACATGTTCTACCACATGACTCTTACCTTATAAACTTAGGTCACCCTGAAGCTGAAAAGTTAGCCAAAAGTCGTGATGCTTTTATAGATGAGTTAGAGCGCTGTAAACTTTTAGGACTTGATCGTCTTAACTTTCACCCAGGTAGTCATCTTAAACAAGTAGATGAAGATACATGTTTAGATACGATCGCAGAGTCTATAAACATAGCACTTGACAAAACAAGTGACGTGATCGCAGTTATAGAAAATACTGCTGGACAAGGTAGTAACTTAGGCTGGAAGTTTGAGCACTTAGGACATATTATAGACAAAGTAGAAGACAAAAGTCGTATAGGGATCTGTATAGACACTTGTCATATGTTTACAGCAGGATATGACATAAGAACTAAAGAAGCATATGACATCACTATGGCTCAGTTTGAGAGTATAGTAGGTTTTAAATACCTTCAAGGAATGCATATAAATGACTCCAAGCCAGACCTTGGTTCTCACGTCGATCGCCACCACTCTATAGGTGAGGGTAAAATTGGACTTGATGCATTTCGCTTTATTATGAATGATGATCGTATAGATGATATTCCAATGGTTTTAGAGACTATTGATGACACTATTTGGAAACAAGAGATAGAGTTACTTTACTCTTTGGTGGACTAAATGACGTACCCTTTTAATAACTTTTATGAGATGCTTGAAAACTCAGCTAAAGAACATGGTTCAGCTCCTGCTATTTTTATAGATGATGATAAAGTTAGCTATAAAGAGTTTTTGCAAAAAGTAGATAAAACAGCTTCTTATTTACAAAATATAGGAATTAAAAAGGGCGATAAAGTAGCACTTATTTTACCTAACTGTGAAGAGTTTGTGATCACAACTTTCGCGACAACTGCGATCGGAGCTGTGATCGTGCCACTAAATGCGCAGCTAAAAACTAAAGAGTATGAGTACATTTTGCAAAATGCACAAGTAAGGCTTTTAGTAACATCTCAAAAACTAAAAGAGATTAAAGAGTTAAAGAGTGAATTTAAGATCTATGTTGATGGCGAAGAGGGAGCTCTTTTTGCAAATATTTTAAATACAAATGAGATTAAGTTTGAAAAACATTTAACCAAGCTCGATGAGTTAGCTGTTCTTATTTACACTTCAGGTACAACAGGAAAACCAAAAGGGGTTATGCTCTCTTATAAAAATATATTCTCAAACATTATAGCTGGAAGTGAGTTATTTCAACTAAGTAAAAAAGATCGCTTTATAGTTTATTTACCTATGTCACATGCTTTTAGTTTCTCTATTATGGTTATGTTACCTTTTTATAAAGCAAGTGCGATCGTGATTATGAGATCTATTTTACCATTTTCAAATATTATAAAACAAGTTTTACTTAAACGTGTAACTATCTTTTTAGGTGTACCTGATGTTTATAACTCACTTATAAAAGCAAAACTACCTTGGTACTTTAGATGGTTTAACTCTATTCGTATTTTTATAAGTGGTGCTTCTGCTCTAAGTGAAGATACATTAGAGAGGTTTAAAAAGAAGTTCTCACACGCAAGCATGTTAGAGGGCTATGGTCTTAGTGAGTGTTCACCTGCTGTTGCTATAAACCCATTAAATAAGGCAAGAGCATTATCTGTTGGACTGCCTCTAGGTGAGACAGAAGTTAAAGTAGTTAATGATGAGTTAGTAGAGTTAGCCCATGGTGAAGCAGGGGAGTTGATCGTAAAAGGTGACTGTGTTATGATGGGCTATTATGGTCATGAGGAGAGTACAAAAGAGACGATTATAAATGGTTGGCTAAAGACAGGAGACATTGCTAAGGTTGATGAAGATGGTTATATTTATATAGTCGATCGCATTAAAGATCTTATAATTTCTAAGGGAGTAAATATTTATCCTAGAGAGATTGAAGAGGTTCTACATTTACATGAACAGATTAAAATTTCTGCAGTTTTAGGTAAGAGTGATCAAAATAGTGGTGAAGTTCCAGTAGCATTTGTAGAGTTGGAAGATGGTTCAACTCTAAGTGAGTTAGAGATCAAGAAATACCTAAAAGAGCATCTTGCAAATTTTAAAGTTCCAAAAAGTATAATTTTTAAAGATGAGTTGCCAAAAAATGCAACAGGTAAGGTTTTAAAAAGAGTTTTAAAAGAAGAAGCACAGCTTTAAAAGTTGTGCTTATAAATTATTTTAGAGCTTCGAACTTAGCCATTTCGTCAAGTTTTTCCCAAGGGTAATCACTTTGACCAACTTGTCCACGAGCTGCAACATCTGCATAAAGGAAAGTCTCTTCACTTGGTTTATCAAGTGCAAATTTCTTCGTGATCCAGTTTGGAGTTAAAGAAAAATTATCTAACACAAATGTTGATAATTTATCATCATCTAAACCATCGATCACAGTTCCACTAGTATCAACTGCAACTGAAGTTGGACGAGCAACACCGATCGCATAAGAGATCTGAACAATACACTTCTTAGAAAGTCCAGCGGCAACTATATGTTTAGCGATCCAACGAGCGGCGTAAAGACCAGATCTATCAACTTTAGTGTAATCTTTAGAACTTTGAGCTCCACCACCAATTGGTGCATATCCACCGAAACTATCAACTATAAGTTTACGACCAGTTAATCCACTATCGTGTAGAGGCGAGTGAGAAACATATTTACCAGTAGGATTAATATGAATAATACAATCATTTGGATCAAATAGGTTTTTAGGAAGACCTGCATCAATAATTAATTCCATTATTAACTCACGTACTTCTTCTATACTCATGCTTGAAACACATGGAGCAGAAACCACTACCGTATGAATTTTTTGAGGTTCACAGTTTTCAAAGTTAGCTTTAACATCATAATCCATAGTAACTTGTGTTTTAATATCAACACCTAGTTTATGTGGATGAGCAAGAGCGTAGTGGTAAACTTTTTCCATTAGCATTCTCGAGTATGTGATCGCACTTGGCATAAAGTTATTAGTTTCACAATCAGCGTAACCAAACATAATACCTTGATCACCAGCACCAGTCTCACCATCTTGCTTGTCAACACCTTGGTTGATGTCAGGACTTTGACGATTTAGAAGAACTTGAACTTCAACATCTTCAGGATATAAACACTCTTCGTGAGTGAAACTTTCATTACCGTAGTAACCGATCTTCTTGAGAGCATCTACTGCTATCTTTTTATACTCTTCTACACTAACTTGTGTATTAGAAGTAACTTCACCACCGATCACAACATGCTTACCAGCAACAAAAACTTCACTAGCAACTCTACTTTGAGAATCACCAATAATTAATTTGTCAACTATGCTATCAGCTATGATATCAGCACATTTGTCAGGATGACCAGGACTTACAACTTCACTTGTAAATAGGTACATATAACAACCTTTGTTTAGACTACTTATGTAGCCATTATTTAATTTTGTATGAGAGTATATCGAAAGAAGTTTACTAAATAATAAAGTAAGGGTTGTAGGGGTTTCTTTAAGGTTAAAGAGGTTACAATTTTGAATATTCTGAGTGACGCGAGTAATCACATGTTAAGGGGTTCTACATTTTCATTCGGTGAACTTCGTAGTGTATCATGTGTGCAGTGTTCTTGTCTGAAGCGCTGAGTTTAGAGAACACTCCTAATTGACATTCGCTTCACCACTATTCGGCTTTTAGAACCAAAGCTGAATGTGAAACGCTCACTCGGTTTATATCTTACATTTAATTCAAAGTACCTCGGCATATTTTTCAAAAACTTTAATCTTAACAATGTTATAATGAAAGTCTTATTTATTTAATAATTTTGGAGAATATATGAACGTAATGATTTTAGGCTCAGGTGGGCGTGAATACTCAATGGGACTTGCTATAAAAAAAGATGAACAAGTAGAAAAATTATATTTTTGTCCGGGTAATGGAGCTACTGAAAACTTAGGTGAAAATGTAGCTATTAAAGATTATAATGAACTAGCTGAGTTTGCAAAATTAAACAATATTGAATTTACAATCGTAGGACCAGAAGGACCTCTAGTTGATGGTGTTGTAGATATTTTTAAATCACATAACCTTACTATTTTTGGACCAACTGCAGCAGCTGCTCGTCTTGAAGGTTCAAAAGTTTATATGAAAAACTTTTTAGCAAAGTACAATATTCCAACAGCACGCTACATAGAGACTAATTCGATCGAAGATGCTTTCAAGTTTATAGAAACGCTACCAGTTCCAGTGGTTGTAAAAGCTGATGGGCTTTGTGCTGGTAAAGGTGTGATCATTGCTATGTCACATGAAGAAGCTAAAAAAGCAACAAGCGAGATGTTAAGTGGGGCAAGTTTTGGAGATGCTGGAAAAAATGTAATTATCGAAGAGTTTTTAGACGGTTATGAACTCTCAATGTTTGCTATTTGTGATGGTGATGATTATGTACTTCTTCAAGCCGCTCAAGATCACAAGCGTCTACTAGACGGTGACGAGGGACCAAACACTGGTGGAATGGGCGCTTACGCTCCAACACCTTTAGTAAATGAAGAGATCTACCAAAAAGTAAAAGATCGTGTAATAGTTCCTACATTAGATGGTATGAAAAAAGAGGGTGCACCATTTGAGGGCGTACTTTTTATAGGAATTATGGTAGTAAATGGAGAACCAATTACATTAGAATTCAATGTACGTTTTGGCGATCCAGAGTGTGAAATTTTAATGCCACTCCTAAAAAGCTCAGCATTCGATCTTTTTCATAAAGCTGCAACAAATAGACTTAATGAACTTAAAGTTGAGTTTTTAGATGAATACGCAGTAGGTGTTGTTATGGCTTCGGCTGACTACCCTTATAAAAGTTCAACACCTGCACAGATCATAGTAGATGAGATTTTACATGATGAGCTTAAAGAAAATGCGCATATCTCTTACGCTGGAGTAACTTTAGAAGATGAAAAACTTTTAGCAACTGGTGGACGCGTTTTAGTATGTGTTGCAAAAGGATCTACGATCAAAGAAGCTCGCGATCGTGCTTACTTACTTTGTGGTCAAGTTCACTTTGCAGGTAAGAAAATAAGAAATGATATAGCGTATCAGGCACTTTAATGCAGATGCCAGATATGAATGAAGATATAGAAGAGCTTCTATATCGTGAAAAACTAACTTTAGCCTCTATAAAAAAAAGAGCAACAGCTTTTTTTATAGATGAATTACTACTCTCTTTACTTTTAATAGTAGTTTTATGGGACTCTTTTGCAGCTTCAACTAATATACAAGATACTATAGCTTTAACAAATACGTTTCTTTTAGAGTTTATTGCTATTAAAATAGCTTACCAAACATTTTTTGTTATGCAGTATGGTGGAACTCTCGGAAAGATATTTATGCATATTCGTGTTATAGAGATAAAATCAGTTGCTAATCCAACTATTTTATGTTCATTTAACCGTGCTACATTTAGAGTTATAAGTGAAATGATGTTTTATATAGGTTTCTTTTGGGGTATTATGACACCAGAGCGTCGTACATGGCATGACTTGAGTTCAAAAACATTGGTAGTTGATGTATAGAAAACTTCTACTTCTTTTCATAACTTCAGTTCTATTAGCAGAAAAAGAGAGTGTAGAACTCTTCTCTAATAGTGTAGATGTAAATGGTTCAGTTGTAAAAGCAACAGATGATGTAGTACTACTAAAACAAAATGAACTGCTTCAAGCGGATCGAATTATTTACGATCGTAATAGCTCAGAAGTAGAACTGTTTGGAAATGTACTCGCTATAGAAAATGATAAGTTTAAATTTGTCTCAGAATATACAAAAATGAATATAAAAAAAGATACTCAATTTTTTGAGCCTTTTTTTATGCTCTCATTAAATGAAAACTTATGGGTAAGCTCAAAAGAGGCAAGTAGTTGTCAAGGAAATTTTGATCTAAAAAGTGGAATAACGTCAGGGTGTGACCCAGAAGATCCTCTTTGGAAAATAGAGTTTAGTTCAGCTGATTACAGTAAAGAAAATAAATGGCTGAATATGTACAATACAAGACTTCATTTTAAAGAAGTACCCATTCTTTACCTTCCATACCTAGGTTTCCCACTCGATGATAGACGACACAGTGGACTTTTGATGCCAAGTCTTGGATTTTCAAGTGATGAGGGAATATATTATGAACAGCCAATTTATATAGCTAGTGAAGATAACTGGGATCTTGAACTTCGTCCTCAAGTACGTACAATGCGTGGAGCAGGGCTATATTCTAAGTTGCGTTTTGTAGACTCTAAAAACTCATTTGGTGAGGTTAAATTTGGTTACTTTGATGAGAAAAAAGAGTATATGGATAAGTACTCTTTAGCAAATGAAAGTGACTATGGTTTTGGTATTCATTATGAAAACAGTGACTTTTTATCATCATGGTTAGGCTTGAAAACTTCAGGGCAATCTGGTCTATATACTGATATAAACTGGATGAATAATGTTGAGTATATAAATTTATCTACAAACGATACTTTAAAATCTGCCACTACCTCACAAGTCGAATCAGTTGTTAATATGTTTTATACTGAAAAAAAGGATTATATTGGAGCCTATTTTAAATATTTTAGAGATCTAAATATACAAGATAATGATACAACTTTACAAAAGTTACCAACACTTCAGTATCATCACTATTTAGAGACATTTTTAAATAATCACCTATTAACAAATGTTGATATGGATATAGACAACCTGTACAGACCACAAGGAAAACGTGCACTGCAGTCTCAAATAAATATTCCTTTAACTCTTCAAAGCTCAGTTTTTGATGACTATTTGGATCTTAGTTATAAGGTAGAGCTACATGGTAGACAGATAACATTTGGTGGAAATAGACAACCTGATGAAACTAAAGATGAAAACTATAATAGTGGTACTTACGCAAGATATACAAATATTTTGAGTGCAGGAACACACTTGAGTAGAAGTTTTGAAAAAGTCTCTCACACAATGTCATTGAATGCAGAGTATTTAAAAGCAGGTGAGAGTTATGATAGTGGATTTTATAAAGATAATAGAGTAGAGTGTAAAGATTTTTCTACATTAGATGAGTGTACATCGTTTTATAATATTTCAGATATTAATGATGCAACGCAGTTAAAGTTTTCTCAATACATTTTTGATAAAAAAGGTAATGAACTTCTTTACCATCGTCTAGTTCAAAGAGTCGCATACAACCCTTTAGAAGAGCGTTTAGGTGAGTTGGAAAATGAAATTAGGTACAATATTAACAGCTCATTTAGTTTTTATAATGACACATTTTACAATCATCAACGAGAAATTATTACAAAAACTGTAAATTCATTGAGCTATAAAAACGACTCATTTGATTTTACACTAAATCACTCTTATTCAAATACATTAAATAACAGTGTAGAGCAATATAGTAGTTATTTAACAACAGCATTAAATTATCAGTATGACAAACACTATAGATATTTTGGTGATTATCAGTATGATTTTGAAAACCAAATTAAGAAGAACTCAACTATAGGTATGATGTACACTAAAAAATGTTGGGACTTTGGAGTTAGGCTAGTTGAAAATAATAGACCTATTCTTACAACTGCCGGTTCTTCTTCGATTCGTGATCACTATATATACTTTACCTTTGCACTTAAGCCATTTGGTGGATCAGAAATATTACATAAAATTAGTGATGGTTAAGGGTTGAAATGATAAATAAAAATGTTAAATATTTTGAAAATAGAGAAGATGCAGCTGAAAAATTAAGAGATGTACTTCCACATGATAAAATGAAAAGTGAAAAATGGGAACTTATTGCTATCTCATCAGGTGGACTTGATTTAGCTTCACATCTATTAAATAGATATAAGTTACCACTAGGTTTTTTATTAACTGCGCCCATAAAAGCACCTAATAATAGTGAGTGCGAAATAGCACGTGTTAGTGAATCTGAAGAGATTGTTATAGATGAGTCACTTGTAAGAGCTTTTGAGATACAATACGACTATATCTATGGTGAAGCAACAAGGCAACATGAAGAGAAAATTTTAAGTGATATTTACAAGTACCGTCATGGTGCACCTTTTAAAAATATGGAAAATAAAACTGTTTTACTTATTGATGAGGGAAGTGAGAATGGCTTAAAACTTATGTGTGCTATAAAAACTATTTTAACTATGAATCCAAGTGCTGTATATGTTGCAGTTCCAGTTCTTCCTAAAGATGTTTTAGAAGTACTAGAACCTTTGGTTGACAGTGTTTTTTATATACAAGAAGTTGGTGATTTTGTTACTACTTCACACTACTATAAAAATTTAGAAAAGATAGATACAACAAAAATAACAAAAATATTAGGAGATATAGATGAACTATAAAGTGAAATTAGATTTAGTAAATAGAGTAGAAGAGTATAACTTTGACGCGGTTGCACGTCAAGCAAATGGTGCGGCTTGGTTAAAAAGTGGTAATACTGTTATTTTAGCTACAGTTGTTATTGATGAGACAGAATTTGTTTCAGAGGACTTTTTACCTCTAACTGTGCAATACATTGAAAAAACATATGCCGCAGGAAAATTTCCAGGTGGTTTTTTTAAACGTGAGACAAAACCAAGTGATTTTGAAACATTAACGTCACGTATAGTTGATCGCTCTTTGCGTCCACTATTTCCTAAAGGTTTTTCAAACCCTATACAAATAAGTATTATGGTTTTAAGTGCTGATGAAGAAGCAGATCTTCAAGTTTTAGCACTGAATGCTGCTTCTGCTGCTCTTTTTGTTAGTGATATTAATATAAATAACTCTGTAACAGCAGTACGTATTGCACAAATTAATGGTGAGACTATTATTAATCCAACTGGTGTTCAACTGAAAGAGTCAACACTTGATCTTTACCTATCTGGAAGCAAAAATGATATGCTTATGATTGAGATGAGAACTATTGGTGGAGTTAAAACTGAAGTTCTTTCAACTGGCATGATGGATCCTATGGTTGATCCTGAAATGCTTTCAAATATAGTTACTACTCATAACTCAAATGCAGTTAATGAAGATGACCTTATTCGTCTTTTAGACCTTGCTCAAAATTACCTTTGTGATGCTAATACTAAATATGAAGAGAGTTTTAAAGAACACTCAAAAGAGTGTTTTGAGTTAGAGTTTAAATTAAACTCTGTTAACGAAGAGATAGCAACTTATATAAGAGCAAATCATGCAGAAGATATTACAAAAGCTATTAATGAAATGGCAAAAAGTGAACGCTCAAACGCTCTTAGAAATATTCGTAAAAATATCATTAAAACTAAAACTGACTTTGTTGAAGATGAAGTTAAAAAAGCCATAGAAAGTGTAAAAAGAGATGCTGTAAGAGCTCAAATTTTAAATGATAAAGTTCGTGCAGATGGAAGAAGTTTAACTCAAGTTAGACCAATTACGATCGAAACAAATGTACTTCCATCAGCTCACTCTTCGTGTCTGTTTACAAGAGGAGAGACTCAGGCTTTGGTTATCCTAACGCTTGGTGGAATAAAAGATTCTCAAATGTTTGAAGCTCTAACTTCAAAAGAGACTCAAAATGAGACGTTTATGGTTCACTATAACTTTCCAGGTTTTTCAGTCGGAGAGCCAAGCCCGATCGGAGCACCTCGTCGTCGCGAATTAGGTCATGGAAATTTAGGTAAACGTGCATTAGAACCTATCTTAGATAACCCAGTTCATACTATAAGACTTGTTTCTGAGATCTTAGAATCTAACGGTAGTTCATCTATGGCAACTGTCTGTGGTGGTTGGATGGCACTTCGCGCGGGTGATGTAAATGTAAGTGATCCGATCGCAGGTATTGCTATGGGTATGGTAAGTGAGGGTGATAAATACTCAATTTTAAGTGATATTATGGGTCTTGAAGATCATGATGGAGATATGGACTTTAAAGTTGCAGGTTCAAAAGAGGGGATTACAGCTCTTCAAATGGATATAAAACTAGGTGGTATTTCACTTGATGTTTTAAAAGAGGCTCTATATCAAGCTAAAGAAGGACGTTCTCATATAATTGATCTTATGTTAGATGCAGAAGAGAAAATAGAACTTAATGATGGAACTCTTCCATGCGGTGACTTCTTTGATATCTGTCCTACAACAGTTGGAGATATTATAGGTCAAGCTGGTAAAACTATTCGTGAAATTATCGAGAAGTTTGAAGTAGGAATTGATATTGATCGTACAAGTGGTAAAGTAAAAGTTTCAGGAAAAAGTAAAAATGGCGTTAAAGGGGCACGTGAGTATATTGAAAATATTGCTACAAAAGCCAAAGAGGAAAAAGTTACTTATAACGTAGGTGATAAAGCAAAAGGAACTGTTAAAAAAATAGTTGATTTTGGTGCATTTATAGGTTTACCTGGTGGAATAGATGGTCTTTTACATATCTCAAAAGTAGCTAATCATAAAGTTGATAAAGTTTCAGATGTTTTAAGTGAAGGTGAAGAGATAGAAGTAGAAATTTTAGAGTTCAAAGGAAACAAAATTTCTTTAGGTCGTGCGTAAGCATTCTTTTAAGGCATTTTAGATAAAATGCCTTCGAAACAAAGTGATTAAGTAGGGAAATAGCTATATTTATATAGTTATTGGTAAGAGTTTACTCTTATTTACGCTATCCGAACAGACTTTGTAAATTTTAACATGGAGAACTACAATGAAAAAAATTCTTGTATTAATGGTAGCATTAGCTACTGCTGCATTCGCTGCTGACGCTGAGGTTGCTAACCAAACACTTAAAGCTTATTCAATGATCGCTGCTGGTGTTGGTCTTGGTCTTGCTGCTCTTGGTGGAGCTATAGGTATGGGTCATACTGCTGCTGCAACAATCGCTGGTACTGCACGTAACCCAGGTCTTGGTGGAAAACTAATGACTACAATGTTCATCGCACTTGCAATGATCGAAGCACAAGTTATTTATACACTTGTTATTGCTCTTATCGCTCTTTACGCTAACCCGTACTTAGGATAGTCAATAAACTAAATTTTCAAGCATTAAGCTTGAAAGTTTAACTCTTCTATAACTTTTAAACTACGCCTCTTTATATATTGAATAATTATTTTTACCCATTCTCTTAATGTTATACATAGCTTGATCTGCTCTTTTCATTAACTCACCTATACTCTTACCATGTTCTGGGTAGAAACTTATACCTATACTTACACCAACATGACATTTTTCACTTTTATATGGACAAAACTCATTAACCTCTTTTATAAGTGTTGAAGCTATCCGTTTAACATGTTCAACATCAGATATATCGCCTATTGCGATCGCAAACTCATCTCCACCAACACGTGCTACTGTATCACCATCTCTTAAAACTGATTTTAGGCGGCTTCCTACAATTTTTAAAATAGTATCACCAGCTTCATGTCCTAATGTATCATTAATAGTTTTAAAGCCATCTAGGTCTAAAAACATAATTGCTACAATTTTATTATTTAGCTCTGCACGAGAGAATAGATCATAGACAATATCTTGAAAATAGAGTCTATTTGGTAGCTCTGTAACTATGTCACAGTTAGCAAGTTGTTCTAACTCTTTATTAGCATTTTTTAGATCATTTGTTAAGTTAAATAGTGACTCTCGCTCTTTTTTTAACTCAATAGATATTTTTTTTATATTTCTTAAAAATTGAGAAATAAGAATAAATATACCAGCAAAACCAGCAGAAATATTTAAAAATAGAAATATATCAAGAAGTATCGGGTGAAGTTTATGTTGAATATTCACAGAAAGTGTATTGTCAATTAACATAGATATAAAAAGAAGTAGTAAAAATGCGCTAAACCATTTTGCACCAACTTTTACATTTTCACTATACATAGCAGCTGCCACAGGTGCATAAAATGCCCAAATTAAGACAAAACTACCTGCAACAAAACCACCAAGTATCCACATTAATATAAATGGAAGTAGCAAAATTAAAAGTAGTTGTACAGTCTCAAAATGCATAAATTTTTTTGTTTTGTATAGGTAATAAGTAGAGATAGTTGATATTACTATGTAAGACATAGGTACTAAAAAAGCATCTATATTACCTAATGAGAAATATATTATTGACCAAATTAGTGCAGGAATAATTACATAAAATGGTAGTAGTGTTAAAGCGGCTTTTTTTAATATTTCATCTTCATTATCAGTCGGAAGTATTCCAATTAATGAAAGTTTTGTTATAAAATTTTTCAAATTGTTTTAACCTTTTAATATAATAATTTTTTTTAAGTAATAATAGTTTATCACACAAAAATTATATTCAATCCAAGTATAGAATTTAACTTATGTTAATGATACGAAAGGTTACATAATTATATAGATCTTAACCATAACTTACAATATTTTTCTATCTTAATAAGTTTATATCTACTAAGTGCTAGTATTAAGTTGTGAAGACAATATCTTATAACAAAAGGGGAATATATGGCACTTTCGAGAAGAGACTTTCTTAAAAGTTCAGCAGCAGCGTCAGCGGCAGCAGCAATAGGTATGACTGTACCTACAGAGGTTGAAGCAGCGGCAGCTAAAGCTGAAGGTGACTGGAGATGGGACAAGGCAGCTTGTCGTTTTTGTGGTACTGGTTGTGGTATTATGATGGCTACTAAAGGTGGTAAAATTGTTGCAGTTAAAGGGGACCCTGCGGCTCCAGTAAATAGAGGGCTTAACTGTATTAAAGGTTACTTCAATGCAAAAATTATGTATGGTGCAGATAGACTTACTAAACCATTATTAAGAGTTGATGAAAATGGTAACTTTGATAAAAAAGGTAGATTTGCTCCTATTTCATGGGAAAGAGCATTTGATGAGATGGAAGTTCAAGCTAAAAAAGCTCTGAAAGAATCTGGACCTGAGGGTGTAGCAGTATTTGCTTCTGGTCAATATACGATCATGGAAGGTTACGCTGCTCAAAAAATGATGAAGGGTGGATTTAGATCAAATGCGATCGATCCTAATGCTCGTCACTGTATGGCATCTGCTGTTGTTGGTTTCTACCAAACATTTGGTATTGATGAACCATCTGGTTGTTATGATGATATTGAACTTACTGATACTATTGTATCTTGGGGTTCTAACATGGCTGAAATGCACCCGATCCTTTGGTCTCGTGTAACTGATAGAAAACTTTCAGATCCAGATCGTGTTAAAGTTATTAACATGTCTACTTATACACACAGAACTTCAGATTTAGCTGATATTGAGATTATTTTCTCACCAAATACTGATATGGCAATTTGGAATTACATCGCTCGTGAGATCGTTTATAATAATCCTGATTCAATTGACTGGGATTTTGTTAAAAAACACATTGTTTTTGCAGCATCACCAGTAAATATGGGTTATGGTATGAGAAGAAAAGGTGAGAAATCTTTAACTCCTGTACGTCCTGATGGCTCTGCTGGTAAATATGATGCACTTGAGATGCAAACTATTGATAAAGAGATGCAAATAACTGTTTCTGAAAAAGAAGCACCTGCACTTGCACCATATGGTTATAAAGCTGGCGATGTAATGGTTAATAAACCTGCTGGTCTTAAACACTGGGAAATTGACTTTGAAGAGTACAAAAAATTTCTAGCTCCATATACACTTGATTATGTAGCTGATATTGCTAAAGGTGATCCAGATGAGTCAAAAGAAGCATATGGTAAAAAACTTAAAGCATTAGCTGATCTTTATATTGAAAAAGGTCGTAAAGTTGTAAGTTTCTGGACAATGGGTATGAATCAACATACACGTGGTACTTGGACTAATACACTAGCTTACAATGTTCACTTTTTACTAAACAAACAAGCACTTCCAGGTTCTGGTGCATTCTCACTAACTGGACAACCTTCAGCTTGTGGTACTGCTCGTGAAGTTGGTACTTTCTGTCACCGTCTGCCTGCAGATATGATGGTTAAAAATCCTAAGCACAGAAAAATTGTTGAAAATAGCTGGAAAATTCCTTTAGGAACTTTAAACCCAGTTGGAAATCAACATATTATGAAAATTCATAGAGATATTGAAGATGGTATTGTTAAATTTGCATGGATCAATGTTTGTAATCCTTACCAAGATTCTGCAAGTGCAACTCACTGGATTAATGCTGCTCGTAACATGGATAACTTTATAGTTTGTTCTGATGGTTACCCTGGAATTTCTGCTAAGGTTTCTGACCTTATTTTACCTTCGGCTATGATCTATGAAAAATGGGGTGGTTACGGTAATGCGGAGCGTCGTACACAACTATGGAGACAACAAGTTTTACCGGTAGGTGATTCTATGAGTGATACTTGGCAATGGGTTGAGTTCTCTAAAAGATTTACTGTTGAAGATCTATGGGGTGCTTATACATTACGTAATGGTAAAAAACTTGCTAATGTTATTCCTGAAGCGCTTAAAATGGGTTACAAAAAAGATACTACAATGTATGAAATCCTTTTTGCTAATGAAAGAGCTAAGTCTTATAAAGTTGATATGAATTCGTTCCCTCAACAAGGTTATGATAACTCTGAGTGTATTGGTGATAGCAGAAATGTTGTTGGATCTGATGGTAAAGTATTTGATGGTTATGGTTTCATGATTCATGAGTACCTGTTTGAAGAGTATGCTGACTTCGGTCGTGGTCATGCACATGACTTGGCTCCTTTTATCACTTACCAAAGAGTTCGTGGTCTTAAGTGGCCTGTTGTTGATGGTAAAGAGACTCAGTGGAGATTTAACTCTATGTACGATCCTTACGCTGCTAAACAGACTAAAGAGAATAATAATTCTCATGCATTCTATGGACCACTTGCTAAAGCACTTAAACAAGGTGATTTAAAAGGTATGGACAAAGCATCTAAGAAAAAAGGTCTTAAAAACAAAGCGAAAATTTTTGCACGTCCGTACATGGATCCTCCAGAAATGCCAGATGATAACTACGATACTTGGTTATGTACTGGTCGTGTACTTGAGCACTGGCATTCAGGAACTATGACTATGCGTGTACCTGAACTATATCGTGCGGTTCCTGAAGCACTATGTTACATGCACCCACAAGATGCTAAAGACAAAGGTCTTAAACAAGGTGGTCTTTGTTGGGTTGAATCTCGTCGTGGTAAAGTTAAAGCACGTGTTGAGACTCGTGGTAGAAATAGACCTGCTCGTGGACTTGTATTTGTTCCTTGGTTTGATGAGAAAGTATTTATTAATAAAGTTTGTCTTGATGCAACATGTCCGCAATCAAAACAGACTGACTTTAAGAAATGTGCTGTAAAAATTTACAAAGCATAATAAGTTAAAGAAAGATAGAGGAAAGTTGCGTTTTGAGCGAAAACAGACCTGAGGTAAAAATGAAAAAAGAACCAATTGGCGATAGAAGAAAATTTCTTTTGAATATGGCACGAGGTGTTGGAATAGCAACGCTCGGTGGATTTATTTGGAGTGCTCAAGTCGACGCAGTTACTGCGTCAAAGTTGATGCTTCGACCACCAGGTGCCCTACCAGAAGCTGATTTTTTGAAAACTTGTATTAAGTGCGGGCTTTGTGTTGAAGCTTGTCCATTTGATACTCTGTTGCTAGCAAAACCAGGAGAAGATAAGCCTTTAGGAACACCATATTTCACACCACGTACAGTACCATGTTATATGTGTACTGACATACCATGTGTGCCAATATGTCCTACCGGTGCATTGAATGAAGAGAGTGTTACAACAGATGGAGTACTAGATATTAATAGTGCCGATATGGGACTTGCTATTATCGATCATGAAAGCTGTATAGCATTTTGGGGAATTCAGTGTGATGCTTGTTATAGAGCATGTCCTCTACTTGGAGAAGCAATTACAATTGAGTACGCAAAGAATGAGAGAACTGGCAAACATGCGTTTATGAAACCAGTTGTTCAAGGTGATGTGTGTACTGGTTGTGGACTATGTGAAAGAGCGTGTGTAACTGAAAAAGCGTCTATTTTTGTGTTGCCTCGTGAGGTAGCACAAGGAAAAGCAGGAGACTATTACATTAAGGGTTGGGATAAAAATGATGAGAAGAGGCTAGAAAATGCTAAGGCCATCAAAACAAAAACAAAACTTAGTGAGAAGAGTGCTTTAGACTCTTTAAATGATGTAGGGGATCTATACTAATGAGAAATCTTTGGAATAGCTACCGCTACTTGTTTTTTAGAAGAGTTGTACAGATAGGTTTGATGTTACTATACTTTGGATCAGCTTCTTGGGGTTGGACTATTTTAATGG
The DNA here is from genome assembly GCA_013138865.1 of Helicobacteraceae bacterium. Taxonomy (GTDB): domain Bacteria; phylum Campylobacterota; class Campylobacteria; order Campylobacterales; family Sulfurimonadaceae; genus GLR69. The sequence continues at coordinate 18,552 of WTBY01000059.1, forward strand.
GGAACTTAAGTTCATCAAGAATTTTGGACTTTGTTCCTTTAAGTGATCCTTATGCTGTACTGCAGATGTTTGCAGCTGGTGCTGTCATTAGTGCTGATCTTTTGATTGGCGTTGGTGTGGTAGTAGTACTTTACTCCATAATTGGAGGTAGAGCATTTTGTAGTTGGGTCTGTCCTGTTAATATAATAACAGATGCAGCCGCAGTTTTAAGAAGAGCGTTAAGAGTAGATAGCCTTAGTGATAGACAGCGTCTATCAAGAAACCTAAGATACTGGATTTTAGCTATGAGTTTAGTGATCTCATTTTTTATGGGTGTTGCAGCTTTTGAGTTTATATCTCCAGTAGCTATGGTTTATAGAGGAATTGTGTTTGGTTTAGGTTTTGGTGCTGCAGCCATACTTATAATTTTTCTTTTTGATCTCTTTGTTTTAAAAGAGGGTTGGTGTGGACATATCTGTCCACTTGGTGGATTTTATTCACTTCTTGGTAAGTTTAGTCTTATTCGAGTCTACCACAGCGAAGAGAATTGTACGTTATGTATGAAGTGTAAAGAAGTCTGTCCTGAACATCAGGTTTTGCATATGGTTGGTAAGTTTAGTGAAAGTGTACTCTCTGGTGAGTGTACAAACTGTGCTAGATGTATCGAAGTATGTGATGATGATGCTTTAGAGTTTTCAATAAGAAAAATGGCAGAGAATAAAAAACTAGGAGAGAATAATGACAACATTAAGTAAGTTAACAATTAGTTTAGCAGCTGTCTTATTAATGGCAGGATGTACAGGTGGTGTTTCACCATCTAAGAGTGGTGCAAGTGAGACTGTAAGTGAAGAGTCTTTAGGTTTAAGAAAAACAAACCTTTACACAGAAGATACTACAACTGGTGACAAAACTAGTTATGGTAAAGAGTATGCAGGTAGTGGCTATAAAATTAAAAGAGCGTTTCAAGATGCTCCGCCAATGATTCCTCATGATATTGAGGGAATGTTACCAATTACTATTAAAGACAACCAATGTATTAGTTGTCATATGCCAGAAGTTGCAGCATCAATGGGTGCTACACCAGTTCCTGTATCACATTTTACTAACTTTAGAGCAGATACTGCAATTGCTAAAAATGGTAAAATTACTAAAAGTGGTATTGAAATAGAGAACACGTCAACTGATAAGATGGCACATGTTTCTATTATTAAAAAAGATCAACTTGTTGGTGCAAGATTTAACTGTACGCAGTGTCATGCTCCACAATCAACTGGTAAACTAGCAGTTGAGAATACTTTTGAAGCGCAATATCAACAAATTGATGGTGCTGAGAAATCAAGTTGGAATGGTAAAGAATTTATGAAAGGTCTTGATACTGAACACGGTAAATAAGACTTATGGATAGAAGAGAGCTTTTTAGCTTTCTCTCTTCCACACTTAAGGGTGAGGAAAAAAAAGAGAAAGAGATAATTTTGCGCCCACCATACTTTGGTGATGAAAGTGCATTTGATACAGAGTGCCAAAATTGTGATGGTAAATGTGCCACCTTGTGTCAAGAGCAAATTATAATTATAGGTGAAGATAAAACACCAAAACTTAATTTTGCAAATAGTGGTTGTACTTTTTGTGATGAGTGTGCAATCGCTTGTGAGCCTAATGTTCTTATTTTAGAGAACAAACAAGATATAAGTGCTAAAATTAGTATAAATAAAAATAAGTGTTTTAGTTGGAACTCTACAATGTGTTTTTCATGTAAAGATCCATGTTTAGACAATGCAATAAATTTTCAGGCTATGTTTAAACCATCTATCTCTTTAGAGGATTGTACAGCTTGTGGGTTTTGTATAAGTAGATGTCCAGCAGATGCTATAGAAGTAGGGGAGAGTTAATGAAAATTATTTTAATTATAATGTTTAGCTTGTTAAGCATTAATGCTTCTGCTATAGAGATGCCATTTAAAAAATATGAATCAAGCGGAGCAGTAGTTGACTTAGTTATTGATTCTAATAGGCTCTACAGTGCTACAGATGCTAGTGCCGTAGATATCTTTGATATTAAGAGTGCAAAAATTTTAAAAACTCTAAAAGTTGATCAGATAACTGACTTTATGGGTGATATAATAGACTCAAAAGTTTACTCTGTAGATGTTTTAGCTGGCAAAATTATGATCCTCTCACAAGGTAAGAAAGGTTTTAGAAGAGTTCATATTTATGAAAATGAGCAGATGGAGCTTATAATTCCTTGGAGTGAAAAAATATCTATTGCTAAAGCTAAGTTTATAGATAAAGATACAATTCTTCTAGGCACACTTGGTAGTATGCTTATAGCTTATGATATAACTAGTAAAAAAATTAAATGGGAAATTCAAGCCTCAGGTTCAAAGTTCTCTAACTTTGCACTTAATGAGACTAGAGATAGAGTAGTTAGTGCCGATGAGAGTGGAGATCTTAAAATATTTGATCTTAAAGATGGCTCGCTACTTAAAGAGTTAAGTGGACAGAACTTGGACAATGTATTTCAAGTTGCTTTTAAAAATTCTATAATTGCAACAGCAGGGCAAGATAGAAGAGCTGTTATATATAACTTAAAAAATGGTAGTGCTTATTATGAAAAAGCATCTTTTTTAATTTACAGTATCGGTCTTTCTGACAGTGCTAAACTAGCTGCTTACTCTAGTGATGAATATAATAATGTTACACTCTTTAATACATCTACAAAAAAAGTATTAGGCAAGTTTGGTGACAATAAAATGACAATCAGTAATATACTCTTCTTAGGTGAAGATGAGTTATTTGTTGCATGTGACAGTAATACAATTAATCTATATAAAATAAAGGAATAAAATGAATATATCAAGCATAGTGGTTCAAACTGTACCAAAGTTTTTAGAAGAAGTAGTAGAGAGTTTAAAAAAGTGTGACGTTTGTGATTATCATTTTCATGATAAAAAAGGGCGTATTATCATCACGATCGAGGGTGATGGAGTTGAAGAAGAGTTGAAAAAACTAAGAGTTGTTGAGAATATTCCTCATGTTGTTGCTGCTGATATGCAGATGGCTTATAGCGAAGACGAACTAAATGAGCATATGAAAGTATTGGAAAATGCTGACATAGTCCCTAGAGTGCTAAACGATGACTCAATTGCTGTAAAAGATATAGTATATAATGGAGATCTTAAGAAAAAGGATCTTGAATCATTTGCTAGAACTTTTGATGAGACAGTTAGATAAGTTATGGGTGTAGTATTTGAGTCAACCATAAAAATGGGTGAAAATAACGAATGGTATATTGAACTTAAAGACACTGTAGATGCTAGAGTTGAGATCTGTATTAGTTTAGAAGAGTACTCTGAAAAAGTCGAAGAGTTAGGTAAAGACTATGGTGGAAATATCGATGAAGTTAAGTGGTTAAAAGATGATAACGTACCACCGCATGTAATGGATGAGATACGTGAAGGTATGTCAAAAATTCAAGCAGACATCGAAGAAAAATCTGGTAAACCTATAGACCTTAAAAAGTAAATTTTAATTTATTATATCCTCTATATATGAGGATATTAATAATGCTTATTTTTCTCTTGCATCCCAAGACATAATAGTTTTTCCATCTTCATTCTTTTCAACAGTTCCCATTCCCATGATGTTATAACCAGCGTCAACGTAGTGAACTTCACCAGTTACACCGCTACTTAGATCACTTAATAGGTACATTGCTGAGTTTCCAACTTCTTGAGTTGTAACATTTTTTCTAAGTGGAGAGTTTGTCTCATTCCAGTTAAGAATCTGCTTGAAGTCACCTATACCAGAAGCTGCTAATGTTTTAATAGGTCCTGCACTAATAGCATTAACTCTTTGACCCTTACGTCCAAGATCTTCTGCCATGTAACGTACAGTTGACTCTAGAGCTGCTTTAGCAACTCCCATAACATTATAGTTAGGAATATAAGCAGGTCCACCTAAGTAGCTAAGAGTAATTATTGAAGCGTTATCGCTAAGAACTGACTCTAATCTGTTAGTAAGATCAATTAGTGAAAATACAGAAACTTCCATAGCTACGTTAAAAGCAGATTTGGTAGTTTTCATAAAAGAGTTAGTAAGTGCCTCTTTTGGTGCAAATGCAACTGAGTGAACAAGAAAATCAATTTTTCCAAAGTCTTTCTCGATCAGACCTGCGATCGCACTCATATCTGTCTCATCTGAAACATCAAGTTTATAAACTTTGTCACTACCAAGTTCAGCCGCGATCGGCACTACTCTTTTTTTAAGTGAATCATTTAAAAATGTATAACCTATTTCAGCGCCTTGTTCTTGACAAGCTTTTGCTATTCCATAAGCTATTGATTTGTTGTTTGCAAGACCTACTATTAGACCTCTTTTGCCTTTCATTAACATAACTATTGATCCTTTATAATTTAATTTATTTATTTGCGTGTGAGATCATAGTTGAGAAGTGCTCAACAAAAAGTGAAGCTCCTCCAACTAAAATACCATCTACATTTTCAAGTGCTAATATCTCTTTTGAGTTATTAACTTTTACACTTCCACCATATAGGAGAGGTGCTTTTACTTTTTCACGAAGAAGAGAGTGGGTTTTAAGAATATCTTCTTCTTTTGGAACAACACCAGTTCCGATCGCCCACACAGGTTCATAGGCAATAATAAGGTTCTTGTAGCTAAGATCGATACCCTCTAGTTGAGTATCAAGATAAGCTATAAGCTCATCATAACCTTTTTCTCTTGTTTCAAGTGTTTCACCGATACAATAAATAATTTTAAAGTTATTCTCTTTGTAAAAGTTAAACTTTTTTACTATCTCTTCATTGCTCTCACCTAAAACATGACGACGTTCGCTATGTCCTATTAAAATAGTTTTAATATCAAATTCATTTAGTTGCTCTAAACCTATCTCACCAGTAAAAGCACCAGTGTTACAAATGTAAGCATTCTGAGCACCTATGTTTATAGGAGTTTCAAACTTATCTAGAGCAGTTGCTGGAGGAAATATAAAAATATCATTTGTATCACTACTCTCTTTTAAATACTTAGTAAGTTCATTGACATACTCTTTTGTAGATAGTCTTGTCATATTTGTTTTGAAGTTTGCTGCTATTATCATTTTTTACTCGCTTAATAGTGCTTTAACACCTGGAAGTACTTTACCCTCTAAAAGCTCTAAAGAAGCTCCACCACCAGTAGAGATAAAACTCATCTCTTCATCAAGTCCAACACGCTGAACAAGGTCGGCTGTATCACCACCACCAACAACAGTTGTTGCGTAACTATCAGCAACAAAGTGAGCTATTTTATTTGAACCACGAGCAAATTTGTCCATTTCATAAACACCCATAGGACCGTTCCATAAAACTGTTTGAACATCTGCTAAAACTTCACGGTAAAGTCTTACCGTTGCAGGACCAATATCTAAGCCCATCCAACCAGGTGGAATTTCTTGTGAAGTTGTTAGCTTACTTATAGAGTCAGCTGAAAATGTTTGAGCTGCAACAACATCTATAGGTAAGTAAAACTTAACACCTAAGCGTCTTGCTTCATCCATAATATGTTGTGCATCTTCTAGTAAGTCATCTTCAACTAGTGAATTTCCTACATCATAACCTAACTGCTTTAAGAATGTAAATGCCATTCCTCCACCAACTAAAACTTTGTCAACTTTAGGGAGCAGGTTTATAAGAGCTTCAAGTTTACCTGAAACTTTACTTCCACCTACGATCGCACAAAATGGACGAACTGGATTTTTCATAAGTTTAGCAAAGAAGTCTATCTCTTTTTGCAGTAAAAAACCTGCTGCTTTAGTAGAGTCGTCAAAATATTGTGTCATACCATCAACTGAAGCATGAGCTCGGTGACTAACCCCAAAAGCATCATTTATGTAAATATCAGCCATAGATGCCAATGTCTTTGAGAATGTTTCATCATTTTTAGTCTCACCTGGCTCAAAGCGTAAGTTCTCTAAAAGAAGAACATCACCACTTTTTAGGTTTTGTACTTTTAAGTGAGCATCTTCGCCTATTACATCTTTAGCTAAAGTAACATCTCTTTTAAGAAGTTGATGAATACGTCTAGCAACTGGTGCAAGTGAGTCTTTTGAGTCAACTACACCTTTAGGACGACCAAGGTGTGAAGCTAAAATAACTGCACAGTCTGCATCTAAACAGTAGTTTATTGTAGAGATTGCAGAACGAATACGACGATCGTCAGTTATATTTCCATACTCATCAAGAGGAACATTGAAGTCACATCTTATAAATACTTTTTTATCTTGAAGGTCTAAGTGTTTTATATTTAAGAGTTCCATTTAAACCTACTTTGTAATATGTAGAGCCATGTCTACTAAACGACATGAGTAACCCCACTCGTTGTCATACCAAGCCATTACTTTTACCATGTTGCCTTGAATAACTTGTGTTAAATCATCTGCAATAATTGAGCTATACTCACATCCTACAAAATCTTGAGAAACTCTCATATCTTCATCAATAAGCACTAGACCTTTCATAGAAGTAGTAGCTTTTTCTTTAAACAGAGCGCTAATTTCTTCTTTAGAAGTATCTTTTTTAACTACTACATTTAGATCAACCATAGATACATTTGGAGTAGGAACACGAACACTTTGACCATGAAGTTTTCCAACAAGTTGAGGAAGCACAAGACCTATAGCTTTTGCAGCACCAGTAGTTGTTGGGATCATGTTAACAGCTGCCGCGCGAGCGCGACGCTTATCTTTTGAGTGTTTAACATCTAAAATACTTTGATCGTTTGTGTAAGAGTGAATAGTAGTCATAAGACCTTTCTCAATAGTAAAAGCATCATCTAGCATTTTTGCAACAGGACCTAAACAGTTTGTTGTACATGAAGCGTTAGAAACAATTTTTTGACCCTCATATAGGTTCTCGTTTACACCCATTACAAAAGTAGGCGTTGCACTATCTTTTGCAGGAGCTGAGAAAAGAACTTTTTCAACACCATTGTCTAGGTGAACTTGTGCACTCTCTTGAGTTAAGAAAACACCAGTACACTCTAAAACTAGATCAGCTCCACAATCTGCAAAACCTAAGTTTTTAGGATCACGATCAGAAAATACTCTAACTTTTTTATTATTAACTAATAGGTTGTTCTCGTCTGCGATCGCAACTTCTTTAGCAAATGTTCCATGAACAGAGTCATTTTTTAAAAGGTAAACCATCATATCTAGTGAAGCTAAGTCATTTATTGCTACTAGTTCTATATCATCTCTTTCGCTAACTATGCGAGCTACACAACGTCCGATACGTCCAAAACCATTAATTGCTATTTTAAGTGCCATATATAAAAGTCCTATATAAATAAAGTGAGTTATTTTAGCGAAAATTTGCTATAATCCACTTAAATGAATATAGCAATTTACGGTGGTAGTTTCGATCCTCTCCATTTTGGTCATAAAAAAGTGGTAGAAACAGCACTTGATGAGCTTGAAATTGATAGGCTTATTATAGTACCTACATTTTTAAACCCTTTCAAAAAAGAGTTTTTTTTAGAACCAAATAGGCGGTTAAATTCTCTCAAAAAAGAGTTTTTTAATTTAAAGAAAGTAGAAATTAGTAGTTTTGAAATTGATTTGAAACGCTCAGTTTCTACTATAGAAACAGTAAAACACTTTAAAAAAGGTGTAGGTAAGATTTTTCTAATTATCGGAGCCGATAATTTAAAAAATTTACATAAATGGAAAAATTTTGAAGAGTTAAACTCATTAGTTACATGGGTAATCGCTTCAAGAGATGCTATAGATATACCATCAACATTTAAAACTATAAAAGTTGATGTAGACATAAGTTCAACAAAAATAAGGAAAAAAATGCAAGATATAAAGTTTAGAGTAGAAAAAATTAGTAGAGTTTTAGATGATAATAAAGCAGATGCAATCGAGGTTTTTGATCTTAAGGATCAGGACTATATAGTTGACTATGTAGTGTTAGCTACATCTCTAGGTATTCGTCATACTGAGGCACTTCTTAACCACTTGAAAAATAACCTAAAACCAGCGGAAGAGTTTTTACATATAGATGAAAGTGGTGACTGGATTGCTATAGATTTGGGTGATATTTTTATACATATAATGACAGCTGAAACAAGAGTTAAGTACGACATGGAAGGCTTTTTAGCTTCACTTAAAAAAACTGAAGAAAAGTAGTTTTATAAATTAACAGCTTTTTTAAGCTGTTTTAACATATCCATTTTTAATTCTTTTATCTTCTCGTGCAAGCTTTTTCTCGTATTGATCTTTTACATTTTGCTCAGTTTGATATTCATGTAGATCAGTATGTATACTACCACCCGCAAGACCTTGTAATCTTTCTTTCTCAATATCAACAGGAGAATTTTTTAGTTTAATTTTATACATATGTGTTAGGTTGTTGTATAGTTCCAGCGAACTACCATAGTTTTTTGTGTAGCCACTAGTGTAGATCAATCTATATTTACCATTTTGAGTTACCTCAATATGTGAAATTCCTACACCTTTAGACCTTGCTATAGTTAGGATTTCTTCAAAAATTTCTGCACTTATTAACATATGACAACCTTTAGTGCTGATAACATCGGTAATTAATTATATTTATTAAAGTTTTTGAGGTGAAATTTATATATTGTTTAAATCAAAGAAGTATATAGTGCCACGCGAAAGCGTGGCAGAAGAGAAGTGGTTATTATTTACCAGCAGCTACAGCGTCTTTAAGACCCTTACCAGCTTTGAATTTAGGAACCATTTTATCTTGAGTTGTATAAGTTTTGTCAGTACCTGGAACTTTTCCAGATTTACCTTTTTGTAGTGCAGCATTAAAACTACCAAAACCAACAAGAGAAACATCTTCTTTAGCAACTAGTGCCTCTGTAATTGCACCTGTAAATGCTTTTATTGCAGCTTCAGCTTCAACTTTAGTTTTGTACTCACCATTTTTTTGAACTAGTTCAACGAATTGTGCTTTATTCATATTAAGAATCCTTCAAGTAAATTACCATTAACAAACATAGTGTTTAAGGTATTGTTGTTGATACTCTATAGATATTTTCCTTAAAGTTTACTTCTGTTTGTAATTTAATGAACTATTTTTTAAAAAAGTGCAATTTTTTTTGCTTTTATAGCTCTATTGTCTTCTCAATTGGGTGAAGTGTAGCAGTTTCGATATTAGTTTTTTCAATATAAAACTTACTATATTTTTTATTTGGTTGAGTTCTAAAAAGGATTTGTTTATACTCATTTAGTTGAAAAATAATGATATTAACACCTCTTACCATCTGTTTGATCTCTAAAGTGGCATTAAAAGTAGAATTTTTAAGATTTTTTATGGAATTATGAGAAAGTTGTAGCTGTTTGTTTAGCGAATCTAAAAGATCAAGCCTATGTCGTGAAGCTTCATCTATCTGATATTTTAGATCTTCTATCTCCTCTTCTAAAAAGGAAATCTCTTTCATATTGGCAGGAATTTTAGTGTAGTCAAAGTGAAATTTATTGTCTTCACCACTAATTCTATTAATAGTTATAGAGTTAGAAGCATATACTTTTACATAGCTATTTACATCATTGATAGTTACATTTTTTGCATATATAGAGCCACCATGAGCTCTATTTACTTTTACATTAGTTCCATGTATCTCGCCATTTTCAAGTAAATCAACTTCTACTTCAGAAGCATTTAGTACTCCACGATGTGTATGAATATTAGCCCGTTTTGCTTTTAAAATTGAGCCTGTATGGGTTGCACCATCTACTATAAGATCAACTGCTTCAACAGTAGCATTTACACCTACGAAACCATCTATATGAATAGAGTTTGATTTTAAATTAACACCCTCTCCAACACTATCTTTTGTAGATTCTGTGGCTGTTAGTTTAATCTGTATCTCACTATCTTCTTCATGTGATAGTTTTTCATCATTTCTTGAGATCTCTGAAATAGAGAACTCATTTTTAATCTGTATAGTAGAGTTGTCAAATGATACAAAACCTTTTTTCTTACTATATAGTTTTATATATCTTTTGTTATCTTCTTCTTTTATAGTCTCAATATCAATAGCATAGGGTAGTATTTTATGGCTGCGATCCCAAAAGTAATCACTCTTTAAAGTTTGACCAAACACGTTAAAACCATTTTTAGCAATAACTGGTTTTGTAAAACTTACTAATAGAGCATTTTTTTGAACTTCATATATTTTTTGATCTTCTTTACCAATTTTATAGTGTTCTATCTCTCTACTAGGTGCTGAATACTCAGGTTCAATACCATCAAATAGAAGAATTTTAAAAGGTTTAGTGAACTTGTTTTTGTAAATAATTTGAATGAATTTTTTTAAGCTATATTCCGTAGCTTCTGGGTACAGGTTGATTATAATATGATTAAAGGCTTTAATTTTAAGAACCATATCTAATAAAAGAGAATAAAGTACTCTTGCTTTATACTTTTTATATGGAATGTTTGAACTAGGTTTTATAAGTAGTTCAGCTTTTGAGTTAAGAGGAGCAAAAAGTACTTTATACTCTAGCTCAAAAGGTTGCTCTTTTTTTATATGGATAGTTACAGTATAAGACTCTCTAAAATTAACACCATCTTCTGTTATTTTTTTAAGATCATGATACTCATGTTGTAAAATTTTGTTGTAGTAACCAAGTGTATCCATAAAATCTGACTTCATAGCTGTGTGTACTTCGTTTAGCTCAAAGTCACACTCTTCAATGTCGAGTCTTAATATTTTAGCATACTGCTCGATTTTTGTCTTTATATCTTTTGTTTGGAGTGTTTTATTCATTTAGTAGATCGCTATAGTCATATTTAGAGAAGTCTAAATAGTATAGTCCATTCTGTTGTCTTATTCGTATATCTTTTCCGTAAGAGGTTTTAAAACGTTTTTTAATCTTTTTTCTCATTTTAGAGTTTATATTGAGTGATCTTAGATAATGATTAAGCTCAATTGGCTTGTTTTCATTAGATGTTTCTGCTGTAGTAGTAATCGGAACAGAGACTTCATGCACTACACTTTCAGAACCTAGTTGTAGTTTAGTACTTACAAGCTCGAGCATAGTCTTTAGCTGTTCATCTTTAGTAAGATAAATTTTCTCTATTCGCTCTCTCTCCTCTTTGAGCATACTCTCTTTGTCATCTATTAAAGAGTCTATTCTATTTTCTAGTTTTGATATTCTATTTTTTAGTGCTTCATTCTCTTTTTTATAAAGTTTTACCATTGCACTTTCAGTGCCTTTTTTCGTTAGTTGTATGCGTAAAGGTTTTTTAATAATTTGCGAAGAGGCAGTTTGTTCTGGTGTTGAAGATGGGTCCACTATGTAAAGAGAGTCATTTACATAAGCAGTAGCAAGTCTATTAGATCTGATACGTGAGAGAACCATCTCTTTTGACATTTTAAACTTTGTAGCGTACTCATCAATACTTAAGTGCATAAACAACCTATTATAAATATTTTTAACAATTTTAGCAAAAAGAGTTTAAAAATATCATTTAGTATGTTATTATCTTTATTTAATAAGGAGTTGATATTTATGAAAAAAAGAGTAAAAATTCTAGCTACTATTGGACCTGCTAGTGATAATATTGAGACACTTGAAAAACTTATTTTAGCAGGTGTAAATGTTTTTCGTTTAAACTTTTCACATGGAACACATGAGTATCACTCAAAAGTTTTAGCAAATATTCGTGAAGCTATGGTACGTACTAAACTTTTAGTAGGGATACTGCAAGATATTTGTGGACCTAAAGTTAGAGTAGGAGTACTTAAAGAAGACTTTTTGCTGAACAGTGGCGATAAGTTAGAGTTTTTTAAAGAAGAGATAGAGGGTAGGAGAGTAGGAGATGGTAGTTATAGACTATCTTTAAGTAATCCAGCAGTTTTACAGAAGTTAAAAGTAGATGAATATATATACCTATATGATGGAATAATTAAACTAAAAGTTATTGAATTACTTAGCGATCGCGTAGTAACTTTAGTTGAAAATAGTGCAAAACTTTCATCTAACAAAGGTGTAAATTTCCCAAATACTCGTATAGACATTGAAGTTTTAACTCCAAAAGATAGAGAAGATATGGCTTGGGGTGTTAGAAATAGTGTTGATTTTATGGCTATAAGTTTTGTGCAAAATAGCTCAGATATGAAACAAGCAAGAGAGATAATTAATGACCTTGGTGGCGACACTCACCTATTTGCTAAAATAGAGAAATTTGATGCAATAGAAAATATTGATGAAATTTTAGAGTATAGTGATGGCTTAATGGTAGCACGCGGAGATCTTGGAATTGAAGTTCCTTACTATAGAGTTCCTCAACTTCAAAAAATGCTTATTAAAAAAGCAAATGAAGCTTCAAAACCTGTGATCACAGCCACACAAATGTTACTCTCGATGACTACGTCCCAAACTGCTACTCGCGCAGAAATTAGTGATGTTGCTAATGCTGTTCTTGATGGAACTGACGCTGTTATGTTGAGTGAAGAGAGTGCTGTTGGTGTTAATCCTGTCTTAGCGGTTGAGACTATGACAAATACGATTGTAGAGACAGAAAAGATCTACCCATTTAACAAATTTGGAGTGTTTGAAAAAAAAGACGCTACAGATGTAATTGATGAATCAGCGACAAGACTTGCAAGTGACTTATCTGCAGATGCTATCTTAGTGTTTACATACTCAGGACAAACTGTAAAAAAACTAGCACGATTTAGATGTAGTTCTCAGATATATGCGATTACACATAACTATAGAGTCTCTAAGCGACTAACAATTGTTTGGGGTGTTGTGCCCGCTTTTATGGTTAAAGAGTCACACTTAGAACACATGATGAGTGAAGTTATAAAAAACGGTATAAAGCGTCAAATAATGAGTGATAGTGGAACTTATGTGCTAACGGCTGGTTATCCGATCGGAATATCTGGAAGTACAAATAGTATTCAAGTTTTAAGAGAGTATGAGCTAAAGCATTTTATGGAATAAGAAATGCTCTTAGAAGCATGAGAGCTTGATTGACCTATATTTTGTCATATACTTTTAAGCTCTCGAAATATTAATTAAATAACTATTATAAAATTATACCCTACTACTTATTTGCTCTAAAGCATTGAAAACTGTTTGAGAAGTTATAGGTGAGTTAAGGGTTATGATATTTTTATCTACACTTTCGCTTGCACTATTATCTACCACAACTATTACTCTACCATCGTGAACTATATTATCTACTTTAACATCGCTAATTTGAAAACCTTTGAGGTATTTTTGTAAAAGTTTAGTAGATACTTTTGTATCTATATTGTTATCTTTTTGTAAAATTATTACTTGAAAGTGAGCTAAGTTCGAGTAGTTTAGTCTTTCAAAGTTATTGCACTTTTCTAGTTTAAGCTTTAGTGTAAATGTCGAACCAACATTGGGTGAACTAACACATGCTAGCTCTCCACCCATTAGTTTGGCTAGTCTATGAGATATGGATAGACCAAGTCCCGTTCCACCAAACTCTCTTGTAGTTGAACTATCAGCTTGTTCAAAAGCTTTAAAAATACGCTCTATTGCTTCTTCTTCGATACCTATTCCACTATCTTTAATAGCAATAATTAACTCATTTTTTTCGTAAGTTATATTTACTTTTACACTTCCATTATTTTTTGTAAACTTAATAGCATTACTTAAAATATTTGAGATAATTTGTGTGATACGGGTAAGATCTCCATCTAAACACTGAGGCATACTGGGGTCTATGTAAATTAGATAGTTTATATTTTTCTCTTTTGCACGAGAGCTAAATAAAAGAGTTGCATTACTAAACTCTAGCATAGGTTTAAAGGGATGTGTAGAGATTGTAAACTTACCACTTCTAATTTTAGAGAAGTCTAAAATATCACTAATAATAGTTAGTAAGTTCTGTCCACTTTGATCGATAATATTTAGGTATTTTAGTGATTTTTCATTTGTCTCTTTTTTTAGCAAAAGTGTAACAAAACCTAAAATAGCATTTAACGGAGTTCTTATTTCGTGTGACATGTTTGAGAGAAACTCATCTTTAGAATTATTGGCTGTTATAGCCTCCTCTTTAGCTAAGGTAGCTTCTTGTAGTTGTGTTTGTAACTCTAAAGTTTGTTTATGAACTTTAGTGTTTAGAGTTTGGTTGATCTGTTCTAGTTCTGAAGTTTGTAACTCTATTTTAGTTTGTAAGTTTTTAACAAGTTCTTCAAATGAGCTTGAAAGATCTGAGAGAAGTTGGTTGTGTGGTCTAAAGTGAGAGCTTTGAGTAAAATCACCCTCTTTCATAAGGGTAATAATCCCAGTAACTTCACTTATAAACTCATTATCAATAGCTAATTGTTCTTGAATAAGTATCATCTCACTATTTAGGTTATCTGCTATTTTTGCAAACTCATCATCACCTGTAATATCTATTATTTTTGGTTTTTGATCGGAATACTCCATAAAACGTAAGAAATCAGTTATACCTAAAGAGAAATGAGTGAGTGATCGCATAACTCTTTTAAACGTAAAAAAAGAGAGAGTAATTAAAAGAACAATAGTAGTTAAGGCACCTAGTATAACTATGAAAAGTTGAACTTTTGTATTCTCTTTCATTACCTCTACTTCTTCAAATATTTTTGCAAAAAGCATCTTCTCTCGTTCATTATAGTTGTTAATGTACTCACTTATAAGTCCAAACCAGACAAGTGAGTCTACTTGAAATATATCAGCGCTTAGCGTTTGAAGTGCTTGTGTGGCTGAGGTGTCACTTATTTTAACTAAAGCGTCAATTTTCTTAATTGAGTAGCCCATATTTTTGTACTCTTTTACTCTGACTATGTACTTACGATAGGAATTTAGAGTATTTTCAATATTTAAGATCTGCTGGCTAATTTTTGAGGAGGGTGCATACATATTTTTCAACTCTTCTATATGCTCTTTAAAAATTTCAAATTTTTTAAAAAACTGAGTATAGTACTTTTCATCTCCTCTTAAAAGATAGTTTTTAAAGTCATGAATTAAGCCACCATAACCTAAAATATACTTTATTTCAAAAAGTATAGTGTTCTTTTTTTCAAAGTTTAAAATATTTTCTCTATTTAAATAGATCTCTTTTTGTAAATTTTTTCTATGTTTAACTTCAAAACCATGCTCTTTTAATTTTGGTTCAACTCTTTGTTTATAGTAGCTTTGCTGAGAAAGTAGAGTTAAAAACATGTTGTACTCATCTGTATTAATAGAGTTTTTTGAAAAAACATTAGTTAAAAGCGCTCTCTCCTCACCTGCGTACTCTTGTAAAAACATAAGCTCTTTTAGAAGTATGATGTCCTCTGTCATATGCGTATTTGATCCAAATGATGGAACTAATTCTATTTGAGAGGTAAGTAGAGTATTGACTATTGTATAAGTACTAAATTGCTCTATAAATGTCGTAGTATCTAAATTTTTTCTAATATTTATAACACTATTTAAAGTAGTTTGTACTCTACTTATAATAACATTTATCTTCTCTATATTCATATCTTTAACTATTCTTTTTGATACATTTATGTACTTAACTACGGCTTCATTAGTTAGTAAGTAACGTCTATTGAGTTCTTCTTTAAAATTAGTTTTTTCTTGAGAAGCAATATAGCCAGAAGAGAGACCTCTCTCAACTTGAAGTGAGTGAAGTAGAGTGTTAGAAGTCTTTATAAAGTGCAACCAATATGATAAATTATGATCTATTTTGTACTCTTCGTAGTGCCTATAAATCACATTAGAGGAGAGAGATATTACTGTAATCATAGGAATTATGACTAATAGGAGTAGTTTTAATTTAATAGACATTAATGCTCTTTTTCATAATGCTAGTATAAACCTTTTTTAGTTATTATTTGCTTATGAAAGATACTATATTTGAAAAACCAATAGAAAAGCAATTTGAATTCGATAGTGATGTAGCTGCAGTTTTTGATGATATGCTAAATAGATCAGTTCCATTTTACAAAGAAGCTATGAGTATAACGACTCACTTTGCATCACTTTACCTTAAAGATGGTGGAAGAGTTTACGACCTTGGTTGCTCAACTGCTTCACTTCTTTTAGAGCTAGAAAGAGTAAATAAAAATGATGTAAAGTTAATAGGGTTAGACAACTCAAGCGCAATGCTAGAACAAGCCAAAAAGAAGTGCGATCTTTTTGGATCAAGTATAGAGCTTAAAGAGACTGATATTTTGACGTTTGAGTACGAGAAAGCTGACGTTATGATCAGTAACTACACTCTACAGTTTGTAAGACCAACTAAAAGAGAAGAGCTACTTAAAAAAGTAGCCTCTTCACTAAATGAGGGTGGTGCTTTTATTTTCAGTGAGAAAGTCATAAGTGAAGAGTCAAAACTAAACAAACAACTTATAGAGTGTTACTATGACTATAAAAAGGGCAGAGGTTACAGTGAGTACGAGATCATGCAAAAAAGAGAAGCGTTAGAGAACGTACTAATCCCCTACACAGAAACTGAAAATATAGAGATGCTTAAAAAGAGTGGTTTTAAACATTGTGAGACTATTTTTAAGTGGGCAAATTTTGCTACATTTATAGCAATTAAGTAGGTTCTAATGTTTAAATATATTCAAAATTTTTTTAAAAATCCAACTGTTTTTACTCCATATAACCAATTTGGAAGAACTATCAATGCTGAAATTTCTAAAGATGAGTTAGTTTTATTTAATGACTCTTTAGCCTATTTTGAGAAGAAAAATGTCTTAAAAGCTTATGAGTGTTACTTAAACTCTCTTATAAATTTTAATGGTTCTTCCTCTAATGAAAATGTAGTTATAGAGTTAAAAGGTGATACATTAGAGTTTACACTCTCACAGGGCATAGCTCTTATAAAAGGTAAAATAAGTAAAGATAAATTCTTTGCAACTTGTTTAATCTCAAAAAATATAAACGTAGCTATAAAAAGAGACTTATTAGAGAAAAATTACCAACTTACTTATGCAAAGTTTTTTATGAGTGAGAGTGAAGTAGGGCTTAAAATTGAGTTAGATAACTCAACTATGACTCCACAAAAGATCTTTTTTCCACTTCGTGAAATAGCGTTAAACTCAGAGTATGAAAAAGAGTTTATTAGAAGTGAATTTGAAGAGATAGA
The DNA here is from genome assembly GCA_013138865.1 of Helicobacteraceae bacterium. Classification (GTDB taxonomy): domain Bacteria; phylum Campylobacterota; class Campylobacteria; order Campylobacterales; family Sulfurimonadaceae; genus GLR69. Next base: position 35,650 of record WTBY01000059.1, read on the forward strand.
AGTCTTAGAGTGCGATCATATACACTCTTTAAGTGATGAAAATAAAAAAATAAAATTTGAGTTTTATGCTAGGTGGATTGATGAAGCTAGAGAGAGTATAAAGCACCTTCCATCAAATGACAACATAGGTATATCTACTTTTACATATCTCTCTCTTTTGATGAAAATAGACTACCTAATAGCTCCGCACCTTAAAATAGGTAGAGAGATCGCTAAAGAGATGATAGAGTATTTTGGATCAAATGAGAGTACGATCGAGAATAAGAATGCAGTACTTTTAAGATGTATAGATAAGTTAGAAGCTAGAGAGTATAAAGAGTTTTCTGCGTCTATTTATAATATTAAAACAACGTTTAACGCTATGGATATAGCAACAAAAGAGGAGATCGATAACTTTATAGATGACTCCTTAACTAAAGCAAAATGGTATAAAAATAACCGTTATTTAAATGCTATAGAGATTATATATAATTATATAGCATTATATGTACTATATAACTATGGTATGAGACCCTCTATGCAAAAGCTTTTTCACATAGTTGTTCAGGTGCACAATAGTGAGTATTTTGAAAAGTTAGGTTACGTTAAACTTTATGAAAATGAAGAGTTTAATACTAAAGAGATTGCAAAATTAATAGAAGAAGCTGTATTGCTAGATAGTCTCTCTTTTAAAGATCTCTTTTTTGATGAAGAGGCTTTAGTTTACGACACTTTAGGTGAGTTTACATATAGCTTTTATCAACAAATTAAATTACTGAGTTACGAATAATGAATGCACAAATAATTTTACAAAACGTAGTAGAGAGCATAATACAGATAAATACACCTCATGGCAGTGGGAGTGGCTTTTTAATAGATTCTCTTATAATTACGAACTCACATGTTGTTAGCGGGCTTAAAGAGGTAGTCATTAGCTCAAAGAATTCTAAAAGAGCTAGAGCTTGCGTTATTTATGACGATCCAAGTCTTGATCTTGCATTTGTAAAAGCAGAAAATATTTTAGTAGATAAGCCACTGTTACTAAATACTGAACCTATAAACGATGGAGACTCTACGATCGCAGTTGGTCACCCTTATGGGCTTAACTACTCTGTAACTGAGGGGATCATCTCTAAAGCGGTGCGTCTTCAAGGTGAGTTAGAGTATATTCAAATAGACGCTGCGATCAACCCTGGAAATAGTGGAGGACCACTTTTAAATAGTGAAGGAAATGTAATAGGTGTAAATACTTTTATAATTCAAAACTCAAATAACTTAGGTTTTGCTCTACCTTATTACTATGTTCGTGAGACTATAGAACAGTTTCTAAAGCTTAAAAAAGAGAATATTATAAGATGTAGTTCTTGTAAAAATATGGTTGAAGAAGAGCTGATTAAAAAAGATTACTGTCCTAAGTGTGGAGTAAAAGTAAGTATAGCTAAAAGCAGACGTGAAGGTTATAGAGCTTCAGGTACTTCAGCCTTGATCGAGGAGCTTTTGAATGAGCTAAGTGTAGATGTAGATCTGTCACGTAGATCTATTAGAAGTTGGCGCTTTAAAGAGGATGATGTTTGGGTAAATATAGACTACTATGACAATGGTGTAATTATAGGGGAGAGTTCATTATGTTACATACCAACTGATAAAATAGAACAGATATATGATTTTTTACTTCAAAAAAATAGTGAGTTTGAGTACTTACAGTTCTCTATAAATGAAAATACTATCTACCTATCTTTCTTAGTGTTAGACTCATCTTTAACAAGAGAAGAGGGCTTAATAACATTTAAACGTCTAAAAGATAGAAGTAAAAAATACGCAAATGAGTTAAAAGAGAAGTATAGTGTTATAGCTTTTGTAAATGATGTAGATGAAGAGTAAGAAGCTCTAATTAGCTTCTTTTATTAATAGCCTCTTTAAAACCCCAAAAACGGCGAGACTCTTTTACGCTTTCATGATCAATATCTACGATCATAAGCTCTTCTGTATTTCCTAAGTGCGCTACTATGTCACCAAATGGTGATGTCATAATCGAGTCACCATAAAACTTCCAAGTGTACTCACCATCTATATATTCACCTATTCTATTTGCTCGTAAAATATAACAGTGGTTTGTAAAAGAACGCATTTTTATAAGGTTTTGCCATCTTCCAGCTGAGTCAAAAGTTGAAACACTAGGTGCTAAAATACAATCAACATTTTTCTCTTTTATAAACTTAAACATCTCATCAAAGTGAAGCTCAAAACCATTCATAATTGCAAACTTTGTATTTTCTATGTTGAAAATTAGAGGTGACTTTATCTCTGCGATCTCATTTGCATAAAACTTCTCTTCATTCCAGTGCGCATAGTTTATAAGAAGTTGTTGGTTGTAGTATGCTGCAGATGTTGGTGAAATTCTTGCTACTGATTTGTAAGGCTCTTTTTTCTTAACTAAAATAACTGGGGCTACGATCGTTAAGTTGTATTTATTTGCAAGCTCTTTTAAAACCTCTATTTGATGCTCACTCTGTTCTTTGATCATAGATATAGAAAGAGTCTCAAGCTCTTTAAAGAATGGGTTTAACAGATACTCTCCAAGAAGAACAAGTTGAACATCTTTTTTTTGTGCAATTTTAAGGTAGTAGTCTAGTTTAGAGCTACTCATTCCAATAGCTGGAAGTTGTAAAACTGCTACAGTGATCACGAATTCACCTTTGAGCTTTTAGCATTTTGTACTTGAAGAGTTGCCTCTTCTAATATTTTTTGAGCCTCATTTAACTCTTTCATACCATCTTCATACGCTTTAACGCTTGAGCTTAAAGCAATATCTGGATCCATAAGTTTTGTGAGTATCTCTTTTGCACTGTCTAGTTTTTTTTCAAAATTTACTTTTGCCATTTCTATTCCTCTAATCTTCTTTTTAAGTAACTACTAAAGCCATCAAGCTCAACTAAAAAAGCGTCATGCCCGTAAGTCCCAGCTACTTCTAAATATTCAAAGTTCTCGTTTCCTACATCTTTTAACATAGTGCTCATCTCTTGCATCTCTTTAGCTAAAAAGAGAAGATCACTACTAAAGCTAATAAGTGTCAATTTTGACTTAATTCTTCTAAAAGCATCTTCCATTGAGTCATAACCACGCTCTAGATCATAAATATTTAACGCTTTTGTTATGTAAAGGTAAGCAAGAGGATCAAACCATTTAGTGAAGTTATGACCATTATATTCAAGGTATGACTCTACTTGAAATTTTCCAAAAAGCTCGAAAAGACCATCAGTACTTTTGTACTCACGTCCAAACTTTGAGCGCATTGATTCATGTGAAAGAAAACTTATGTGTCCAGCCATACGCCCAACTGCCATACCATTAAGACCACTTTTTTTAAGATCTGCTACTTCATAATAACCATTCTTAAATTCAGGGTCATTTAAAATAGACTCTTGCGCAACTTTGTTAAATGCGATCGCATATGGTTGAGTTGCGTAAGTACAAGCTAAAGCGATGATTTTCTTAGCAAAATTTGGAAAAGTGATCGCAAACTGCATAGCTTGCATACCACCCATACTTCCGCCAACTATTGCCTCTACTTTAGAAATTCCAAGACGATCGAAAAGAATTTTTTGTGCTTTTACCATATCTTTGATCGTAACTACTGGAAATTTATACCTATAAGGTTTTGTGTGAGGATACATTGTACTCATAGGGCCAGTTGATCCAAAACAGCTACCGATCACATTTACACAAATAACATAATATTTATCAGTATCAATAGCTTTTGATGGACCAATTAAGCCATCCCACCAACCAGCTTTGCTCTCACCTTCATAGGTACCTGCAGCATGGTGTGATCCAGTTAGTGCATGAGTTACTACAACAACATTACTCTTGTCGTTGTTTAGTTTCCCATAAGTCTCATATGCAAGATCATATGGCTCAAGAATACGCCCACTCTCTAAATAGAGTGGGTTTGTAAAGTGTTCGGTTTTAGTTTTTATATTTAAATTATCTATTATTAACTCTCTAATGCAGCTTTAAGATCTTCGATTAAGTCTACAGAAGCTTCTAGCCCTATACTTAAACGAATTAGTCCAGCCGGTACACCACAAGCTATAAGCTCTTCATTGCTTAGTTGTTGGTGTGTTGTTGAAGCTGGATGAGTTATTATCGACTTAGAATCACCAATGTTTACCACAAGTGAAAAAAGATTAGTTGCATCAACAACTTTTATAGCTTCTTCTGCATTTTTAAGCTCGAAGCTAAGTAGTCCACTTGCCATACCATCTTTGAAATATTTTTGAACCACATCATAGTTTGAGTTTGATTTTAGTCCAGGGTAATTAACTTTTTCAACTTTAGGATGAGACTCTAAAAACTCTGCAACCTTAAGCGCATTAGATGAGTGCTCTCTCATACGAAGTGAAAGTGTCTCGATCCCTTGAATCAAGGTAAATGAGTTAAAAGGTGAGATCGTAGCGCCAAGATCACGAAGAAGTGAGAGACGTGCCCGTAGCGTATATATTGGAAGTGGTACATCTACATAAACTAAACCGTGGTAAGAGTAATCAGGCTCATTAAAGTGCTTATATCGAGGATTGTTTTTTATTTTTTCTACAAGTCCTTTACGCTCAATCATCATACCACCAAGACTGATACCTTGACCAGTTGTGTACTTAGAAGCACTATGAACAACTATGTCAACACCAAAATCAAATGGTTTACAAATTATAGGAGTAGCAACTGTATTGTCTACTACTGTTAAGATATTATACTTATTTGCAATCTTTACGATCGCGTCAATATCTGCAACATCCACGCTAGGGTTAGTAAGTGACTCGAAGAAGATAACTTTTGTTTTATCATCAACAAGGGTCTCTATTTGAGAAGGATTATGAACATCAAAAAATCGTGCTTCTATTCCAAAACGTTTGATCGTATGAGCAAACTGAGTAAGGCTTCCACCGTAAAGTTGAGCTGCACAAACTATATTGTCCCCAGCTTCAGCAGCATTAGCAATCGCGTAAAAAATAGCAGCCATACCAGTAGCAGTAGCAAGTCCAGCTTCTCCACCCTCTAGTGCAGCAAAACGTTTTTCAAAAACATCAGTTGTGGGGTTATTAAGACGAGTATAGATATTTCCTAACTCTTTTAAAGAAAAAAGGTTTGCAGCATGTTCAACGTCACGAAACTCATAAGCTGTACTCATGTAAATCGGAACAGCCATTGTACTTTGCGTGTCTTTGTTGTAACCTGTATGGAGTGCTTCAGTTTGTTGTTGCATATTAATGATCCTTGCATAGATATAAGTAAATGTATTTTATCTAAAAATAATTAAACATACTTATATAGATAAGCTAATTTAACATTATCTTAAATAAATATCACAAAAAAGTTATTTTAAGTGTTTATTAGCGCTTAGGTAATATAGTCTTTATAAATAAGAAGATAATATACTTTATAAGGAGCATATTATGAAATTAGAGAAATATAAAAATCTTGAAAATGAACTTACTGAATTACAAGAAGTTCTTAAACATAGCTTGCAAAATGATGTGTTACAAATAAAAAGTTTAGTTAAAAACTGTGATAAATTTAAAAGATTATTAGAAGATCATAGCAATTTACATAAAGCAAGTTATGTTATTTACTCTAAATATATGACTAAAGAAGTTCACGACTCTGAAACATTTATTTTTATTGATAATGTTGGAAATACTGTTACTTATGCATCTGGTAGAGAGTTGGCACTATATGGTATTATAGAAACTTGTGAAAATTTAATTGAGGAAGAACTACCTTATAGCTAAACTAGCTATAAGCTTTTTTCTAAAGATAGTGCGCCATCAAAAAGAGTTTGCTCTTGAAATGGTGCAGCTATTAGTTGCAGACCAACTGGCATGTTGTCTGCATTTTTCTCGATCGGAAGTGCGATCGCTGGCAGTCCTGCAAGGTTTACTGAAATAGTGTAAATATCACTCAAATACATCTCAAGTGGATCTTCTAAACTTCCAGATTCATAAGCAGTTCTTGGTGCTACTGGTGATAGAATTAGATCAACTTCTTTAAAAATATTTTCATAATTTTGCTTAATTAGTTGACGAACCTTTTGTGCTTTAACATAGTAAGCATCATAGTAGCCAGAAGATAGAACAAAGTTACCAAGAAGAATACGACGTTGAACTTCTGCACCGAATTGACTTCTTGTTTTAAAGTATGTATCTTTTAAGTTTTTACCCTCAACACGACTTCCATAACGAAGACCATCATAACGAGCAAGGTTTGTTGTAGCTTCTGCGGTTGCAGTTATATAGTAAGCTGAAATATCAAACTTAGCGTCAATCATCTCTTTTTCTACGATCGTATGTCCAGCTTTCTTAAGAGCTTCAATAGCTACTCCATAAGCATGCTTAACATCATTACTAGCATCTTCAATATACTTAGGTAAAATAGCAATTTTTAGTTTGCGATCGCTATTTAACTTGTCTGTAACACTCTCGTCTTTCATATCAACACTAGTAGAATCTTTTTCATCATGACCACTTATAATGTCATATAAAATTGCAGCATCTTCTACATTTTGAGTCATTGGACCAATTTGATCAAGACTTGAAGCGTAAGCTCCTAAGCCAAAACGACTAACTCTTCCATAAGTTGGCTTCATTCCCACTATACCACAAAAAGAAGCAGGTTGACGAATTGATCCACCTGTGTCACTACCAAGGGCTGCGATCGCAAGACCTGCTCCAACAACAGCAGCGCTACCACCACTACTACCACCCGGAACACAATCCGCATTATGTGGATTTTGTGTTTTACCATAGAAACTTGATTCTGTAGTTGAACCCATAGCAAACTCATCCATATTTGTTCTACCAAATGCACTTAAACCAGCTTCACTCATTTTGTCAATTACTGTTGCATTATAAGGTGCTATATAACCCTGAAGAATTTGACTTCCACTTGTTACACTCCAACCATTAACTTGGATGTTGTCTTTAATAGCGATCGGAACGCCATCTCCATGGTCTAAAACTTCTACATATCCATTTAGTTCAGCTCTTGCTTCTATATCTTTACGTAACTCTTCTTTAAACTTTTTTAGTTCATCTTTTGATAATTTTAGTGCTTCTTTTAATGTGATCATATTTATTTACTCTCCGTGTTTTCAAGTTCTTCTAATTCCATTTTTCTTTTAGCTCTTAAAACTCCCCAAACTCCTAAACCAACTACTACAAAAATAGCAAAAACAGTCTCTATTATGAAACTCATTACAGTTGGTTCTGAAAAGTTAGGCATTTACTACACTCTCACATCTTGAACAAGTTGCTTCTTCTGCTTGTGAGTTAAACTTCCAACATCTAGGACATTTATGTGCAGTTGATTTTGAGATTATAAATCTGTCTCCATCAAGTTCAAAACTAGCTAACTCATCTTCTTTAGTGTCACTATTAAGTGTAGAGATAACAAACCAGTCTTCAACTTCTAGCTTCTCATAGGAACTAAGTACTTTAGAGTCAGTTGTTATATTTAGCTCTAGTGTACTTTTAATAGTTTTGTCTTTTTTAAGTGAGTCTATTGCTTCACTAAATTTAGCACGAGCACTAGTCATATACCCTTCATTAAAGTCAACTTCAACATCTTCAAGAGCTGAGTGTGTAAATTCAAATATGTCAGTTTTCTCTTCTTTAATAACTGAAGGTGCAGACTCTATGATCTCATCTGTTGTGTAAGTTAAAACAGGTGCTAATAGAGTTAGCATATTTTTAACAATCATAGCTAAGGCACTTTGAGAGCTTCTTCTATGTTCAGAATTTAGTGCATCACAATAGAGACGATCTTTTGTAACATCTATATAAATACCACTCAACTCATTTACTATAAAGTTATTAAGAAGGCTCATACCGTGAACGAAGTTGTACTCGCCAAAGCTCTTGTGAACTTCTGTAAATACTCCACTTGCTTTATTTACGATCCACTTGTCTAAAAGTCCAAGATCTTTAGCATCCATAACAGTTTCAAGATCATTAATATTTGCAAGCATAATTCTAAAAGTATTTCTTAGTTTTCTATAGTTCTCAGAGATCTGCTTAATAATTCCATCACTTATTTTAAGATCACCTTGGTAGTCACTCGAAGCAACCCAAAGACGAAGTATTTCACTTCCATACTCTTTTAAAATTTTATCAGGTGCTATTACATTACCTTTAGACTTGCTCATCTTTTCACCCTTAGCATCAACAGTGAAGCCATGAGTTATTACAGCTTTATATGGTGCATGATGATTTACAGCAGCGCTTAAAAATAGTGAACTTTGAAACCAACCACGATGTTGATCGCTTCCCTCTACATATAAGTCTGCTGGGTAAGTTCCTGCGTCATAGTTGCGAGACTTTAGAACAGAGTTCCAAGTTGACCCACTGTCAAACCATACATCTAAAATATCTGTAACTTTTTCTAACTCTTCAGCTTTGTATCCACTACCAGGGTATAGAAGCTCAGAGATCTCCATTGAGTACCAAGCATCACTACTTTTTTGCTCAAAAATCATAGCAACATAGTTTAAAACTTTTTCATCTAAAATAACTTCACCACTCTCTTTAATTCTAAAGAATGCGATCGGAACTCCCCAGTCACGTTGACGAGAAATACACCAGTCTGGTCTGTTTTCAACCATAGAACTTAGACGTTTACGACCACCCTCTGGATAAAAAGTAGTTTTAGAAACTTCTTCAGTTGCGATCTCTCTAAGAGTTTTCTCTTCTCCATCAGGAGTTCCATCAACAGAGATAAACCACTGCGCTGTAGCTCTAAAAATAAGTGGAGTATGACTTCTCCAACAGTGAGGGTAAGAGTGAGTAAACTTAGTTGAAAGTAGAAGTGAGTCACCTAAAAGCTCTAAAATTTCATCATTACATTTGAAAATATGTTTTTTTACAAAACTCTCAGCGTTAGGTAGAAGTGAGTCACGTACAACTGTATGATCAAAACAACCTGTCTCATCAACAGGCATAATAACTTCAAGATCGTACTTAAGTCCTATTCGGTAGTCATCCTCACCATGTCCTGGGGCTGTGTGTACACAACCTGTTCCATTTTCTATTAGAACATGATCTCCTAAAATAACTTTTGACTCTCTACCGTTTAGTGGGTTTATAGCTTTAGCATTTTCTAAAATAGTTGCATCAAAAGTTGCACTAATATCTCCACTAATTACACCTTCCTCTTTTGAAGTAGCGTATAATTTTTCAGCAACTATATATCCATCACTTGTTTGAACATACTGCTCTTCAGGGTTAAGTGCGATCGCAACATTTGCTGGAAGTGTCCAAGGCGTTGTTGTCCAGATAACTAACGCTGCTTTTCCACTTAGTCCTGCTTTTGTTTTTGCTTCATCTTCAAGCTCAAACGCTACATAGATCGAGTGAGACTCTTTGTCCTCGTACTCTACTTCTGCCTCAGCAAGTGCAGTTCTCTCAGCCCATGACCAAAAAACTGGTTTGCTTCGCTCAACTAAAAGACCTTTTTTTGCAACATCACAAAGTGTTCTATAAATGTTTGCTTCAAACTTATGATCCATAGTTACATAAGGGTTTTCCCAATCAGCTAAAATACCAAGTTGCTTGAATTCATCTCTTTGAATTCCTACAAATTTTCCTGCGTGAGCACGGCACAGTTCTCTGATCTCTTTTGTACTCTTTAACTCTTTTTTAGCTTTACCACCAAGTTTTTTCTCAACTTGCTGCTCGATCGGAAGCCCATGACAATCCCAACCTGGAGTAAGTCTAACTGACTTTCCATTGAAATAGTGGTGCTTAACTATTATGTCTTTTAAAATTTTGTTAAGTGCGTGACCGATGTGTGTGTGACCATTTGCATAAGGAGGTCCATCATGAAGAGTAAACGAAGGAGCACCTTCACGCTGTTTTTTCATCTTCTCATAAACACCCTCGCTAAACCATTTGTTGTAGCGTTTTGGTTCGTTGTTAACTAAGTTACCGCGCATAGCGAATGGTGTGTTTGGTAGAAGTAAAGTATCTTTGTAGTCCATTTAAACCCTTGAAAATAATTAATATTGCTTTAAAAAATTCTTTTATTATATAGAAATAGCGATTAAAAAGTACTTATGCTATGTTATAATCCACTTATGAAAAAACATTTAATTTATATCGGAAATCAGTTCTTAAATAATAGAGCACTTCAAGAGTACGTTCAACGTGAGGTTGAAGACAAAGTTGATCTTTTGAATATTATAGAGTTTTATAGTGAAAATGATAAGTCACTTTTTTTAGAATTAGAGAAAGTTTTAGAGACAAATAATGTAATAATTATAGTAACATCTAAGAGTAGTTATCCAACTGTAAGTAAACTTCTTTGTACGATTACAGCTGATAATATGGTTTTAAAAGATCAGCTTTTAGTTCCAGAAAAATCACTTATACATGAACAAAATACTTACCTTTTACAACATGTGGATACATATGCTAATGTCATCATGGTAGATTTAAATGAAGAGTTTCCAACTGTTTTACTTCAAGAGAATGAAAAAGCTGTAAAAATTAACCTTTTCGATGAAGATCTAGAGAGTGCTAAAGCTCTTTTGGAGCCTTTAATTCAAACTTATGATGTAAGAGTAGAGTATACACAGTTAGTGAGTGGGTGGATCTTGCTTACCATTAACTCTAAACGTTATAACAATATTTCTCATTTTGTGACATCTGCTAAAAAACTTCTTGCTACTAAGTTGATTACACAAGAAGAGATAATTCCTATGATCATAGATAAGCTAAAAGTTTACAAGAAAAAAATTACTATAGCAGAGAGTTGTACAGGTGGTTTTTTAGCTTATATGTTTACTAAGCATAGTGGAGCTTCAACTATATTTGAAGGCTCGCTTATAACTTACTCTAATGAAATAAAGTCAAATTGGTTAGGTGTAAAAGATAAACTATTTGAAGAACATGGTGCAGTGAGTGCTGAGGTTGTAGAAGAGATGAGTGATGGCGCTTTAAACGTAGCTTTTGCAGATTATGCGATCGCTATTAGTGGCATAGCTGGTCCAACTGGTGGTGAAGAGTATAAACCAGTTGGAACTATTTTTATAAGTGTGCGATCAAAGCTTAACTCTAATACTGAAGTAATTAGCTTAAAAGGTGACCGTAAATATATACAATACCAAAGCGCTATGTACGCTATTAAAATGCTATTACTATTAGAAAAAGAGACATTTTTTTAAAAATTACTATTTTTTATTGACATTTAAGTTCTATTTGCCTATAATTCCGGCTCATCAAAAGTATGTATGTGCCTTTGTTTGAAAATGTCTTGTTAGCTCAGCTGGTAGAGCATCTCACTTTTAATGAGGATGCCGATGGTTCGAATCCATCACAGGACACCATTTAACATTTTATACGCGGTGGTAGTTCAGTTGGTTAGAATATCTGCCTGTCACGCAGAGGGTCGCGAGTTCGAATCTCGTCCACCGCGCCACTTTTTTTGTTTATTTGCACTGAAGCTTTTAGCTCACGTACTTGTTGTACGCTTCGCCAAAACCTTAAGCACAACTAAATCAAAAAATCACTAACTATACATAAATAATCAAAAAGTATTTTTAGTAAATAAAATGTAATGGGCGCTTAGCTCAGTTGGTAGAGCGCTACCCTTACAAGGTAGATGTCATTGGTTCGAGTCCAATAGTGCCCACCATTACAAATAAATAAGTTTACACTTATTCTTCCCACTCACATTATATTGACCCTTTCGTCTAGTGGCCAAGGACAATATCATTTCATGGTATGAACAGAGGTTCAAATCCTTTAGGGGTCGCCATAGACTTCGAAAATAATTTCTATTAAGCTCTCTATTAAAGAATATGTGTTAAATTCTCATTGCTAAATAATTAATATTTATGGATCATAAAATATGAATAACAATAATAGCTTTTATAAGTTTATACATAAGCAAATTATAATAATAATGGCATTGAATTTAGGAACAGCACCCGGATATATACTTATAGGCTACTTGTACACGTCAATGATATATGAATCATTATGGATGCTTGGCTTTTTATTAATATCGTTGTTTGGATTTATTTTATATAAAAAATTCGATTTAAACATGACAATAGAACAAAAAAATATTTGGGTACATAAAGTTAGAATATTTATGTTCTTGTACTCCACTTGGTGGACAGTTATGTTTGTTTATTATGTATCACATGATAATTTAGAAATGCATTATGTAACCATAGCAACTCAGCTTGGTGCTACTGTCGTTGCAGCTACACTTTTAGCCTCTCAGAAAAAACTATTTATTTATACCGTTATTTTTCTTATGACTCCACTTACTATTTACTTCTTATTATTAGGAACGGCATATGGTTACTTACTGGCATTTTTCTCTGTTGTATTGTGTCTAGTTTTACTTTATGCTGCAAAAAATACTAATGATTATATTGTAAAAAGTAGTTATCAAGCTTATCATGATCATTTAACTAATCTTGGAAACAGAAGATATTTTCTAGAGGTATTAGAGAGTTCAGTAAAGCAAAATAGTGATAAATACTCTTATTTAGTATTGCTTGACTTGGATTATTTTAAAACAATAAATGACACACTAGGACACGATGTAGGAGATAAGTTATTACAAGAAGTTGCAATAAGACTGAAAATGATAGCAGATAAATATAATCACAAAGTAGCTAGGCTTGGTGGTGATGAGTTTTGTGTATTGAGTAGTACTTTTATTGATAAAGAAGAGTGTACAAATAATGCTCAAATGTTTTCTAAAGAGTTATTGCAAGAGATTAAAAATAACTATTTTATTGAGAATAACCATCTATATATAAGTGCAAGTGTTGGAGTTAGTTTACTCAATGCTGTAAAAATAGAAGCAAGTCAGCTTTTAAAAGAAGCAGATATGGCTATGTATGAAGCTAAAAATAACGGTAGAGATGGAGTTATTATTTTTAACGATGAGCTTTCAGCTATTGTGAACAAAAAATTAACTATCGAAAGGTTACTTAATTTTGCTGTTGAAAATAATGAACTTTACCTAGTTTATCAACCTCAAGTTAATACTAACAAAGAAGTAATTGGTTGTGAAGTTTTAGTTAGATGGAATTCAAAAGAACTTGGACCTATTGGACCGGATATTTTTATTGAGATTGCTGAAAATACAGGAATTATTATTGAACTTGGAGAATATATACTTGAAGAATCATTTAAAACGGTGAAAGAATGGTCTACTAAAGGTAGTAAGTTACAGCAAATATCTATAAATATAAGTATGAGACAACTTCTACATCAAGATTTTATAAATGTAGTTGATAGGTTATTTAATAAATACATAGATAAAGACACTACTAGAGAGTGTAAAAATAACTGTGTAAACCTTAAAAATTAGATTTATTTGATAAAGTGATCAAGTAAATTATTTATAAGGATTTACATATGAGTTTAATCAACCATGAAGAGTTAAAAAAACAACTTGC
>WTBY01000012.1 GCA_013138865.1 Helicobacteraceae bacterium
TTTGATAGAATGATAAAAAAAGGTTTAGAAGATTCTAAAAATGGTAAAACTATTTCAAGTAAAGATATGGAACATAGAATCAAACAATGGTAAATATCAATTGGACTGATGAAGCAAGTTTTTGGCTTAAAGATACTCACGACTATATTGCACAAGACAATCCAAAAATAGCTAAAAAAGTAGTAAACGAAATTTTTACTAGAACTCAAATATTAGCTACATTCCCAAAAGTAGGTTATCCCTATGAAGATAATACAAATAATGAAGTTAGAATTTTACTTTATGGACATTATCGTATTGCATATTTTATCAAAGATATAGAAACTATAGATATTTTAGGTGTATTTCATGGAGCATTAGCAATAGAAAGATATTTGTAAATTCAGATATAACAAATTCGAGGAACGAATAATTTACCTAAAGGAAAATTATTGCTCACGACAACCGTTAGTAGCACATAGGGTGTATTTTTGATAGAACGATTTTTTTATCCAATTGGGCAAGGTGCTTCCTATTCTGTAAGACATGAAAATTTTAATATTGTTTACGATTGTGGAAATTCCAATCATCTTTTAAACCCTATAAATGTAGCTCACTTTTTTTCATCTCTTTTATTTTTAAATTTTACTCTTTTGAGAATTAAGTTTTAGAAATAGCTGTTTGATTTTCTGGGTAGTATAAAGAGCATATTTCATTTACTAAATTGTTATTTAACGCCGATATAATGGCTATAAATTACTATTTAGGCAAACTACTTGAAAACTATTCTTTTTTTACTCTTTATCCCTTTTATTTTATCTGCTTCTTATGTTGAAAACTTACGTTGGAGTAATGGTGAAAGCTTTTTAATGTTTCTAGAGAGACTTAATGTGCCTCAAAAATTATATTATAACCTTGATCGCGAAGATCAGATACTTACAGAAGAGATTTACAGTGGTAGTAAATATCAAATTATGTATGATAATAACGACTCAATAGAGCAAGTTCTAATTCCGATCACAGAAGATTTACAGCTACATATTTACAAAGATAAAGACAAAAAATTTGCTTTTGATGCACTTCCAATTGTAGATGATGTTCAAACAGAAGCATTTGTTGTTGAGATACAGAACTCACCAGCTTATGATATACAACAAGCTACAAAGAGTAGAAAACTTACTCACGCTTTTATATCGGCTTTTAAAAATTCACTAAATTTTCATAGAAATCTACGTAAAGGTGATAAACTTGTTATGGTTTATGAGCAACGTTATCGCCTAGGTAAACCTATATCAACGCCAGTAGTAAAAGTTGCTATGATAGAGATGAGGAATAAAGAGCATTTCATATATTTAAATAGTGATCGTAGGCATTATGATGCTAGAGGTGCTGAAGTTGAAGGCTTTATGTTAGGTCGTCCTGTTGCAGGGGCAAGAGTAAGTTCACGTTTTCAAAAACGTCGTTTTCACCCTATCTTAAAGCGTTATCGTGCTCATTTAGGAGTTGATTATGCAGCTCGTCGTGGAACACCGATTAAAGCAGCTGGTAATGGAACTGTAACTTTTAGAGGTTACACTAGAGGTTACGGTAATTTGACAAAAATACGTCATAGTGATGGATATATGACACTATATGCTCACCAAAAATCTTTTCGTAAAAATATTAGACGTGGTAAAAAAGTTAAAAAAGGGCAAGTTATAGGCTATGTTGGTAGTACTGGAATGTCAACAGGTCCACATCTTCACTTTGGGCTATACAAAAATAATAGAGCTATTAACCCTGCACAAGTCATACGATTAACTGTTAAAAAATTAAAAGGAAAAAAGAGAAAAGAGTTTAACGCTATAAAAGAGGAGTATAACTCTTTAGTAAAAGATCACTTGAGTAAAAATACAAAAGCAAAAGTTTTTCAAGATTTTTCTAGTAGTACTTTGATTGATCTAAAAACTTTAAAAAAGGTTGATTCATGAAACAGAACTATTCACAATTGAACCACTCTTTTGAAGAGTATTTGCAAAATCCTACAGAAAATAGACTACATCCAAGTGAAATAGCTTACCTTCTTAAAAAAACTCGTAAAAAAAATAAAGAGCAATTTTTAGAGACTCTAGATCAAATTCCTGAAGATATTTTAGGAGATGTTTTACTAGAGCTACCCGAGAAGATCAAAGATGAAGCCATAGAATTTTTACCATCTCATGAACTCTCTCGTGCTATGGAGTCACTTGAGTCTGATGATGCAACTGACCTTCTTTTAGATATTGAAGATGCAGATGAGTCCAAAGCTGAGATAGTTATCTCTCAACTAGATGTAGAAGATGCTAAAGAGATCGAATCACTTCGTCATTATGAAGATAACCAAGCTGGTTCTATTATGCAAGTAGAGTTATTTAATGCAACGCTAGATGAAAAAGTACAAGACTCAATAGATAGATTAAAGCAGTTAAAATCAGAAAATGAGCTAGAAAATATTCACCAAGTTTTTATTATCAATGAAGAGCGACGCTTAATAGCTGCTATACCATTAGAAGATGTAATTCTTTTTGACTTTACCAAAACTTTTGATGAACAGCTATTGGTTAAAGAGTTTAGAAGTGTTGAGGCTTCAACAGATGTTGAAGAAGTTGCAAATATGTTTGAGCAGTATGACTTAAATGTTATACCTGTTGTTGACTGGCAAGGCAAACTTATAGGTCGTATTACAAGTGATGATATATATGATGTTATTGAAGAGCTTGCAACAGATCAAATCTACCACCTTGCAGGTGTTGATGATGATGTAGAACAAGAAGACAAAGTAGTAACAGTTGCAATAAATAGAGCAATATGGCTTGGTATAAACTTAGTTACAGCGCTAATGGCATCACTTGTAATTGCTCAGTTTTCACACGTTTTACAAGCTTTTATACCTTTAGCTATTTTAATGCCAATTGTGGCTTCTATGGGTGGAAATGCAGGTCTTCAAGCACTTACAGTTATGGTTAGACGTATAGCTTTGGGTGAGGTAGAACTTGAAAATGCAAAAGATGCCATAAAAAGAGAGAGTGGTATTGCACTCTTTAATGGAGCTAGTTTTGCAATTATTATGGGCGCAATTGCTTACTTTTGGTTTGGTGTCGCAATGCTAGGTGTTGTGATCGCACTTGCAATGGTTACTAATATATTTATAGCAGGTATCATAGGTGCAGGTGTTCCACTAATACTAAAACGCCTTGAAATAGATCCTGCTGTTGGAAGTAGTGTAATGCTTACTATGAGTACGGACATAATAGGGTTTTTTGTGTTCTTAAGTCTTGCTAATTGGTTGATTGTATAAAGAGTTTTTTATATATATCTAGTTTTGGTTATATTAGTGTAATTCTAGATATGTAAAGCGTTTTTCATTTTATCTAAAAAGTTGTTTTTTTCTTGTGGTAGCAAAAGATCTTTTGAACGTTTTCGTCTGTCTAGTCTTGCTTCAAGCTGTTTACGAATAGCTTGAAGTTTTTCTGGGTGAATTAGGACGTTTTCATTCTCTGTAGAGTTACTATTTTGCATTAGTTTTATCTTTAGTGTTTAGGTAGTTCACAAGCTCTTTTACAGCGTCTTCGCTCTTAATACGAAACTTAATCTCTATACGTCTTGAAGCATCTTTGTCTTCTTTGCCTTGAGCATTTAATATAGGCTCAGCGTAAGAGCGTCCACTAGCACTCAGGTACTTTTTAAAGAGTTCGGTATCTTTAGGGTACTGTTGATATAAAAAGCTCATTACAGCAAGTGCTCGTTGTTGTGAAAGGTTTAAGTTATAAATATATGAACCATCAGAGTTTGTGTGACCCTCAATAGTAATTAGTTCAACATAACGGCGCATTTTAGGATCATTAAGAAGTACATCTATATAGCGTCCTAAAATACGACTTAACTCTTTTTTAGCACTAGGTTTTAGCTCAGCTTTCCCTTGGTTAAAAAGAATATTAGAGTTAAAACGCAATGATCCTGTTTTAGGATCTATCTCAATAGAGTTACCAAGTTTCTGTTTCAAACGTTGAACAACTGCAATTTTAATACCTGTTAAGTTTTTAATTTTCAGTTTTGTTATATCTAGATCTTCGACAACTTGCTGGTAGGCTCTATTTTTTAGTAGAAGTGCTTTTTCTAGTTGAGCGATCTCTTCATCTTTAATTTTAATAAAGTTACTATCTAGTTCATGTTGTGCTATTGCTTCTTTTTTGGAGTTTCGTATCTCTTCATTAAGTTTTGTTGCACGTTGTCTTAGAGTGTTAGCTTCTTCTTCATTTTCAAGGAGTAGTGCTTTTAAGAGTTGCATCTCTTTAGAACTTAAAGTAAGCGCTGAAGCTTGTTTAGCCATGCTAAAAGTAAGTGCATTGATCTCATTTTTAAGATCAAGTGTCTCATTTTTAAACCTACTTATAAGTAGAGAAAGCTCTATATTCTCTTGACGTGAGGCTTGTAGTGCTTTTACAATTGTACGAAGTTTTTTCTTTTTTTCAGAAAGTTCAGTTTCACTCATCTCTAAAGCACTTTTCTCTTTTTCTAAGTCTACACGAATTGTTTCAAGATCACTTTGCATAAGAAGTGTTTTAACTACGATCGCACCAACTACTAAGATAAAGACAAATAGTAGTCCTGCCATCAAGTCGGCATAAGATATCCAAAAATTCTGGCTTTCGCTCTCTTCTTGTTCTAGCATACTATTTTAGTTACTCTCTGACTTAAATTGTGAAAGTTGAGAGACAATTGTTGCAGTTTCACTGTCAATCATTTTTAGAGTATTTTTTAGTTTACCTAAAAATCTTTCATCAAATTGGTTTACACGATCATCAAAAGAGATACCGACATGATCGATCTCTTTTCTCATAGAGTCAATATTTTCAATAACACCACCATACAGGTTCTCTACATTTTCACTACTAATATTTGATAGTGCAGAGTGAAGTTTTTCACTATTTTGATTTAGAGATTCGGCAATAGTGACTGCTCGAGAAAATTCTGCAGAAAGAGCTGAATGTACATCATTTAATGTATCGTTTCTGTCTTCTATACCACCAGCAAATGTACCAAATTTTTCTATAGCACTATGAAAGATCTTACTTAACTCTTCTTGTTGGTTAGTAATAGTTTCAACATTAGCAGCACTAGTGTCTAATATTTTAGTAACATTTGCAGCACCGCTCTCCATATATGTAGAAATTTCATTTGTACCATTTTCTAAAAGTTTAGCGATGTTATTTGATCCATTTTGAGATAACTCTGCTAAGTTTGCACTACTGTTTTCACTAAGTTTTGCTATGTTTTGTGCAGCTTCATTGCTTAGTTTAGTAATATTTTTTGATGCTTCTTCACTAAGTTGTGCAATTTTACTAGAACCGTCTTCTAGTAGTTTTGCAACTTTGTCTGTTGCTTTTTGCTCATGTTCTATAATTTGTTCAAAAATGTGCATTCTTTGAGCAAGTGCTTTATTTAGGTTTTCAACAAAAGTACCTGAAGCAAAAGTGTCAAAAACGCTATTAAGCTTCTCAAAGTTTTCCATACTTTTTCTGAAATAAGTTTGTTCAATTTCCTCTTTTTGCCAAAAATAATCACGTGTAGCATCTTTTATAATTAGTGCATCTTTTTGAAAACGACTCATTCCACTTTTTTCAAAAAATATCCACCAGATAGATAGAAATATTCCATAAATAGAGACGTAAAATGCAGTACCAACTCCACCAAGAAGTTTGGAGATCTCTTCTTCAAGAACCTGTGATGTTTGTGAAGAGAAATCAGGCATTGAGATAGCAATACTAATGAACGTACCTAAAATACCTAATGTTGGAAATATTCCTGCTGCGATAGATGAGAAGTTTTCGTTTCTCATTGTTTTAGCTTCTTCTTTTAGAAAATCATCTAGCGGAGCATTTGCTTTTTCAATTCCTGCAATTGAGAGTAAATTTTTATTTATGTACTTAAGCAGATCGGCTTTAACATCTATAAAGTTACGTCTTAATTTGCACGATGCATAGTAAGCATTATGTCTTACAAAAAATAGGTATATCATAAAAATAGAACCTATCATTAATATACTATGTATTTCTACATTAAAGTTTATAACTTTAAAATACCCTGCTATTGCAAAAAGAAATAAAAATATAGGAACCGAGAGAAGTGTTAGTGTCTTAAAGAAGCAATTAGCTCCTTTTGGAAGGTTAATTGCAATTTCAGTAAATTGTTCTTTTGGATTCATATATTTTCCTTAAAATTAAGTTCTAATTAGTCTAGTATTTTATTAACGAAATACTTTATCACAATCTTTTCTAATTGCACCTGGTATTGTAGCAATAGTCATAAATTCTGACATTGAAAGAAGAGGATACATAATAGCTATGTAATATTTAGGATCTAGTATTTTAGCAACACCACCTTCTAATAAAACAGGATATGGTAACAGTTCGCTATTTTGATAACCGATTTTCTTAACAAATTTATTTGTTCTTTTTTTAAGTTTTACACCTAGGAGAACTGAACCATTATCTAAATGTTGCTCAAAAACAATTTTTTTAGACTTTTTAGCTTTTTTAAGTAGTTTTTTCACATCACCTTTAGCTACCGTTATCATGTCTTTATAATAAGGCATATTTTGCATAAATTGGTATCTTTTAAGTCTAGAGAACTTAACTACATCTTTAGAGTTTTCTAAACAGCTAAATGCTTTATGTAGTGAAGCCAATGTTTTTTTAGCTAGTTTAGCATTATACTCATCTTGCATAAAAGCTTTCATAATATACAAAGGGTTAGTAACACTAATTTTTTTATTTTTTTTATCTATTAGAAGTCTTAATGTAGAAGCAAAACCTCTACTAGATTTAGATGCCGAAGTAGTTAGCTCTTTATTAGTAAAAATAATTGAGACAAGTTTACCTTTTTTATCTATTTTGTATTCACCTAAAATATCAAAACCTGCTTTTTCTAGGTTTATTAAAATATCTTTTTTAGGAACTATTTGAGTTTGTAAATACGCAGAGAGTCTATTATTAGAAACTTCTCCTGGTTTTATCTGCTTGCTATCTGTACAGTTCTCTTTTTTATTGAAATTTGGTGGTACTCTTTTACTACCACCAATAGAATTATATTTTTTCTTTACTGGTTCTTTGTTATATTTTGCATTATCATTTCCATCTATAACTATAACTTTAGGAGCTTCTGGCACCTTTACAAGAACATCAGGTGTTTTAGGAATTGTTATCTCTATGTTTGAAGCATTTAATGTTACAACAGTACTTAGCGAAAAAAGTGTAAGTAAAAGAGAGGCTTTTTTTAGTTTATTAATCATTGTTTTTCCAAATATAAATTTATTTATGAAATAAAAGCAAAATTTTTTTTCATAGATAAATTATATGATGTTTTAGCTGAGAAAATATACATAGCTGAGAGCATATATACAGGAGAGAGCAAATCTCTCCTGAGGTGTTACAAATTACTACTTAATACTATTGTCTATCGTTAGAAATAGTTTTAGTAGAATCATTTGCATTGTCAGTAGCACTTACAGATGATTTTCTAGCATCGTTAGATACTGTTTTAGTAGAATCATTTGCATTATCAGTAGCACTTACAGATGAAGTTCTAGCATCATTTGACATAGTTTTAGAAGAATCATTTGCATTGTCAGAAACACTTACAGATGATTTTCTAGCATCGTTAGATACTGTTTTAGTAGAATCATTTAAGTTGTCAGAAACATTTGCAGATGAAGTTCTAGCATCATTTGACATAGTTTTTGTAGAGTCATTAACATTATCAGAAACACTTACAGATGATTTTCTAGCATCGTTAGAGATAGTTTTAGTAGAATCATTTGCATTATCAGAGATGTTGTTAGAAGATTTTCTAACGTCATTTGAAACTGTTTTAGTAGAATCATTTAAGTTGTTAGACGTAGTTTTAGTTGAGTCGTTTAAGTTGTTTGAAGTAGTCTCAGTTGAACTTCTTAAGTCACCAGAAACAGACTTAGTTGAGTCGTTTATGTTGTTTGAAGTAGTCTTAGTTGAGTCATTTAAGTTGTTTGAAGTAGTTTCAGTTGAACTTCTTAAGTCATTTGAAATAGTCTTACTTGAATCATTCATGTTGTTAGATGTAGTTTTAGTTGCATCATTAATGTCATGAGAAACTGCTACTGTACTATCTTTGAAATCTTTTGTAGCCATAGTTGAGCTATCTTTAAGATCACGAGTTGTACTTGTAATACTATCTTTTGAATCTTCAGCTAATTCAACTGCACTGTCACGAACATCACGACTCACGCTAGTTGCAGTAGTTTCACCACTTTTAACTGTTGCAATTTGGCTTGTTTTAAGGTCATCAGACGCTTTAACAGCTGTATCACGTGCATCTTTACCTAAAGAAGTAATTGTACGTTCACCACTTTTACTTGTTTCAACTGCACCATCTTTCATTGAGTCTGCTGTATCACGAGCATCGTGACTCATTGTTGTTGTAGCTTCTTTCATATCTTTGAACATATCACCGAAACTGAAATCACCTGCTGATGCAACTGTTAAAAGACCTGCTACTATACTACTCATTACGATTTTCTTCATGTAAACTCCTTAAGTTTTTACTAAATATCTTTAAATATTATTTACTAAGTCCGATTTATTTGGAGTAGTAAAATGATAATTTAGTCTGTCACGCCAAAACTATAACTCTTCAAAGCTAAAGCGTTACTTAAATTTAACTATTAAATTCAATTGTTTTTACTATCAGTAAAAATGTTACTATTCTGCTATATAAAATATTAGAATTTCTTTTATTATAAGTCTGTTTTATTATAATTATAAGTAATAAAATAGTAACTCGATTTTATAATAAATTAAATAGATAAGGTTATAAATTTTAAATGATTAATAGTATAAAAAATCTTCCACCTTCTGCAGGTATTTACCAATATTTTGATAAAAATAATCGTCTGCTATATATAGGTAAAGCAAAGAACTTAATAAATAGAGTAAAAAGTTACTGGCGATTTACTCCTTCACTTCATCCAAACCCTACTTTAAATCCACGTATATTAAAAATGCTTAGTGAAACAGTCTCCATGCACTATATGGTTGTTGATAGTGAAAATGATGCACTTATATTAGAAAATTCACTTATTAAACAGTTAAAACCAAAATACAATATTCTTTTACGTGATGATAAAACGTACCCATATATATACATAGACGAAACACAAAAGTATCCTCGTTTTGAAATTACAAGAAAAGTTATTAAAGGTAAAGATATTAAATATTTTGGTCCCTTTTCAGTAGGAGCAAATGATATTTTAGACTCTATTTATGAGAGTTGTAAACTTGTTCAAAAGAAGAGCTGTCTTAAAGGTGGCAAAGCTTGTCTATTTTTTCAGATTGATAAGTGTTTAGCTCCGTGTGAAGAAGTTGTAACTCAAGAGAAATATTATAAAGAAGTTGAGCATGGCATAACTTTTATAAAAAATAAAAAATTACTCTTAAAAACTTTAGAAGGAAAAATGCTCTTTTATGCAGAAGAGTTAAGGTTTGAAGAGGCACAAAAGCTAAAAGAGAGAATGGTGCGTATTCAAAAAAGTGAAATTAAAAGCAATATAGATATTGCTTCAAAAGAGAACTTCGATATTTTTGCAATTGTACATAATGAGAGAAAAGCAGCGATAGTGAGACTCTTTATGAGAGATGGGAAAGTCATATCTAGTAGTCATGATTTTATACATATTAATGACTCCATTGATCTTGATGAAGCATATGAGAGAGTAATTTTAGAGTTTTATAATAGTACTAAGCCACCGATTGTTGCTCCCATTTTAACTCCCTATAAATTCAGTGGCATGGAGTTCTTAAGTGAGTATTTAACAACTATTTTTAAGAAAAAAGCAACTATTTTAAATCCTCAAAGAGGTGAGAAAAAAGCGTTAGTTGACCTAGCATTAAACAATGCTAATGAACTATTAAAAATTAAAAAAATAGATAACTATGAAAAAGATGCACTAGCACTTAAAGAGTTATGTTCACTTCAAAGCTTGCCTTTAAGAGTAGAGTGTTTTGACAACTCTCATATGGGTGGAGTTGCTACTGTAGGTGCTATGGTAGTTTATGAAGAGAATATTGCTGATAAAAAAAGTTATAGACACTATCACCTTGAATCTCGCGATGAGTATGGACAGATGCGAGAGACATTAACTCGTAGAATAGAGAGTTTTGAGAAGAGTCCACCACCTGATTTATGGATCATAGACGGTGGAACAACCCTGCTATCGTTAGCTAGTGATCTACTTAGTTCTGCTGGTGTTAACTTAGATGTTATCGCTATATCTAAAGAGAAAATAGATGCTAAAAGTCACAGAGCTAAGGGAAAAGCACTAGATCAAATTCACACCATTAATGATACATTTTATTTAGGTGGAGACGATCGTAGGCTCTTTTTAGCACAACGTTATAGAGATGAAGCACACCGTTTTGCAATTAGCTTTCATAAAAAAACTAAATTAAAATTAGACAAAGAGAGTCAACTTTTAAACTTAAAAGGTATCTCGCAAGCCAAAATAGTACTTCTGCTAAAACACTTTGAAACATTTGATAAGTTACGTTATATAAGTGAAGCAGAAATAGCAGAAGTTTTAAATGCTAAAGATGCAAAAATTATAAAAGAGAGTTACAAACTTTAAAAGTAACTATTTTTTTGCACGATGCCTAAACTTCACTTTTTTAGATGCCATTAAAACCATTCCTATACCTATGGATGAGGCTAAAATAGTTGATCCTCCATAGCTTAAAAATGGTACTGAAATACCTTTAATCGGGGTTAGTCCACTTATACCATAAGCGTTAATTAAAAAAGCAAATGAGAGTAGTAAACCTAACCCTATACTAAATAAGAAAATAGTTACATCTTCTTCTTCTGCACGGTTAGCAATTTTGAAAATTCTCCAAATTATTGCCATAAAAAGTAGTGTTACAAACAAGACACCTAAGAAGCCAAACTCTTCTGCAATTCCTGCTAAAACAAAGTCGGTGTGAACTTCACTTAAAAAGCCTAATTTGAATGTTCCATTTGCAAGTCCAACACCAAAAAGACCACCATTATTTATAGCGTTAAATGAGTGCCCTATTTGGTATGCTTCTTCATTCATAGGAACACGAAGTTTTTCAGCTATAAAGTCTGGAAAAATAACTAAAATACTCTGTTGTGCAGAAGCCCACCAAGATTGAATACGTAAAATTCTATGTTCAGCTGAGAATATAAAAAACAGAAAAAATGCTACTGCAACACTAAGTAATGATCCAAAAAATTTAAAACTGCGTCCAGCAAGTAGGAGCATAAACCCTAGAGTTAAACTTAAAACTACAACTTGACCTAAATCATTTTGCATGATTGCTACTAAAAACATTACACCTAAAAACATAAATGCATAAGGAGCAAAAAGTACAAACTCATCTTTTAAGCTCATGGTATGTTTAACATTCATGGTTCTTGAAAAACTCCATGCTAAAAAGTAGATAAACCCTATTTTAAAAAACTCTATTGGTGCTAGTGAGAAGCCAAAAAGTTTGATCCATCTTTTTGCACCTCCTACTGCACTAACGAGTGAATTTGGCATAAAAGGCATAGTGATCATAAGTATTGCTCCACCTATAAAAAGGCTTATCCCTATAACATGCAACCACTTATCAGGGTTAAGTTGAGCTAATAAAAAAATTACAATAATAGAGCTAAACCCAAATACAGCTTCTCTTAAAACATAGTGAAATTCGTTATATCCAAACAGTAGTACTGTATATGTAGACAAAGAGTATGAGAATAATATGCCTATAGCAATAAGCATAGAAGTAAGTACAAAGAGTTGTCTATCTGCCACAAAATTACCTTGATTTAAATTAGTGAGAGTTTAGTATAACTGAACACAAAAGTAGCTAAAGATAGCAGAGTTAAAATATAAAAAAAGTATTTATATCTAATAGCTAAGGCTGAAATTAGTATGTAGAAATAGATAAAATAGTTATTTATACTTACTCTATAGAGCTCAGAGCTACTGTTTAAAAGATGAATAACAAAACTATCAAGAGCGCCTCCAATATTTAGAATATGTAAAAGTAACTCGAGTGGGTAAAAAATAGTGAAGCCAATAGTGTAGAGTATAGAGAAAATTTGAGTATGAGAAAATATGCTAAATAAAAACAGACTAATAGGAAGCATACTAAAGTAGACAAATGTAGGTAGAGTAAAAAACATAAGGTATTTATTCATATTTTCATACTGCTTTAAAAATAGAAATATATAAAATACACCAGCAACTGATAACCAAAAACCAATAGAAAAAACTAATAGTGGGAAGAGTGCAAGAAGTAGTAATATAGTGAGCAAAAGAGTCTGTATAGATATAACTTTATAGCCACGATCGTAAAGTATAAAACCAACTATTAACATAGCAAATGATCGCAATAGTGAAGGAGTGTAGTCTAAAAAAGCTACATAAGTAAAAAGTAAAATTGCAACCATAAGAAATAGATCGAGACTAATATTTCTATATGGAAGGTACCTATTTTGAAAAAACTGATAGGGAAATTTTAGTAAAAAGAATAGAATACCACCAAGTAAGGTTAGGTGAAACCCACTTATAGCTAAAAGGTGACTAACTCCAAGAGATGAGAGCTTCTGTCTTGTAT
Organism: Helicobacteraceae bacterium; assembly: GCA_013138865.1. GTDB lineage: Bacteria > Campylobacterota > Campylobacteria > Campylobacterales > Sulfurimonadaceae > GLR69. Next base: position 12,654 of record WTBY01000012.1, read on the forward strand.
AGTTTTGTATAGGTGTAGCTAAAAATAGAGCACTAAATATACTTTGTAACTCTATATTTTTATGTTGAGAGATTATTTTTTGCGCTACTTTAGACTTAAAAGTTTTTGCGGGGTAGACATTTAAAATATTTGATCGCGTATAAAAACCTCTTAGGTACTCCCTAAAAGTTAAGTTAGGTAAAAATATTTGTACTCTAATAGTGCGTGATTGTAAATCTCTTATATGTTTAGAGGCAGTTGTGTAAAAAGTTACACTATTTTCAGCTTTAAGTTTTAAAACATAGTACTCTTTTGACTTTTTTGTTTTAAGGTACTGTGATAGAACTTCTGCTTGTAGAATTTTGTCATCAAATTTGTTAAAGTCTAAATAGTTCACGTATTTACTAAAAATTGTTATTGAAAATATAAAGATTATAATAGTTAAAAATATAGAAATTGATCTTGGGTTTGAAAAAAGTTCCATTTTATCTAGTTTTGACATATTCATGATATAGATATCGACAACTATGATATAATTAAAAAAATTATACAAAGGCATTAAAATGTTCAATAAGCTTTCTATACAAAACAAAATTCAAATACCAATTATTATTATTGCATTTTTTGGACTCTTAGCAATTACTTTTTATTTTCATAAATTAAATGAAGATAATATTATTAAACAGAGTGTTTTATCTGCTGAGCAGACTGTTCAACGGTATAAAGCGCTCAGAGCTTATTACACAAAAAATATAGTTGTAAAAGTTAAAAAAGCTAAAGCTATGAAGATCAACTTTGATCATGCAAGTAATGCTGATACGATTCCACTTCCTGCGACTCTTATACATGACATAAGCAAAATTGTAAGTTCAAGTGAAGATGGTATAAAATTAAAACTATATAGTAACTACCCATTTCCCAATAGAGCCAATACTAAACTAGACAAGTTTCAAAAAGAAGCATTAAACTACTTTGATAAAGATCCAGGAGCCAAGGCTTACTTTAGAAATGAAAAAGACTCTAGAAATAGAGATTTTGTAAGAGTTGCAATTGCTGACTTTATGGTTGCTGATGCATGTGTTAGTTGTCATAATACAAGAGCTGATACACCTAAAAATGATTGGAAACTAGGAGATGTAAGAGGGGTTCTTGAAGTTGCTGTACCAATTAGTACGCAAGTAGAGGACTCAAATGCTGTTATGTATAAAGTTATAGCTTTAGTATTTTTGTTGGCGCTTGCTACTATGGTAATGTTATGGTTTATAATAAATAGCCTTTTAAGTAAACCACTACACAAATTTCAAGAGGGTTTGCATAATTTCTTTTTATTTATGAATAATGAGGCAACTTCAGTTGAAATAATTGAAGAGGCTTTAAATGAGGATGAATTAGCGCAACTAACAAAAGAGGTAAATAAAAATATACAAAAACTTAAAGCTAAAATTGAAGAAGATCGAGCATTAGTTTCAAATACTACTAAAATCGCTACATCTGTTCTAAATGGAGACTTATCTGAGAGAATTACGGAACAAGTTTGTGATGAGAATCTTGAAGAACTTAAAAATGTAATTAACTCTATGCTAGATAGCTTAGAATCAACAATGGGTAATGATATTAATACACTAGTCTCTTCTTTAGAGTGTTATTCTAATATGGACTTCTCTAAAGAGAGCTCTACAGCTTCTTCTAAACTAGAAAAAATAGTACAAAAACTTGGTGTAGATATTTCAAAAATGTTAGTTAAAAATTCTAATGATGCGGAATTACTTCATAATAAATCAACTACATTAAGTGAATTTGTAATGCTACTAAAAGAGTCTTCTTCTGCACAGTTAGAAAATACTCAAAAAACAGCAGATGCAACAGAGAGTATTGTTAGTAATATTACTACTTTAGTGGATCAAACTGCAGAGATAGGAAATCAGTCAGAAAATATTAAAAGTGTTGTAACAGTAATAGGTGATATAGCTGATCAGACTAATCTACTTGCACTAAATGCTGCGATCGAAGCAGCGCGTGCAGGTGAGCATGGTCGTGGTTTTGCTGTTGTTGCTGATGAGGTAAGAAAACTAGCTGAAAATACTCAAAAATCACTCTCTGAGATCAACATTAGTATAAATACTCTTGTACAGTCTATAAGCTCTATAGTTGAACAAATGCAAACACAAGCAGACGAGTTATCACACTTTAATAGTTATATAGATACTCTTAACAATGCTACAAATAAGAGTATGGAAGCGACTATTCAGACTGAAGAGATTGCAAATAGTTTAAATGAGGTTTCTCAAGGAATCATAAAAGAGGTAGAGAATAAAAGTTTTATTAAATAGTAGTAGGTTTTTAAATACCTACTAAAAGGTATTATTAAAAAAAAAATGGTAAAATTACGAAATTTTAAATTTGCCAAACTTATTGTGAAATAAGGACTGAAAACTTAAGGTCTTAATTTAGTTTAAGGTAGTTAAGTTACACATCCCTCTATATTCACAGTAGAAGTACCACAAATAAAGGACTATTCTGTGAACGCACTTAACAACCTAAGTATAAGACTAAAACTCTTTCTAATTTTCATAATACCTACATTAGCTCTGTTATATCAGATCGTATCAGCTGTAATAGATAAAAGTGAGATAGTTCATGAAGAGCATATGCTCTCTATTTCAACAAAACTCTCAACTGCCGTAAGTGCTTTAGTTCATGAAACGCAAAAGGAACGTGGTGTTACAGCTGGATACCTGAGCTCAAAAGGTGAAAAATTTGGTGATACTTTAAACTCTCAAAAATCAACTACAGACATTAAGCTAAAAGAGCTTAAAGTTCTAATGGCTGAGAATGATTTAGATGATCTTCCAAAAATATTTGTAAAAGAGCTAGAGGCCTCACTTAATAAACTAGCTACTATACAAAATATAAGATCTAAAGTCTCTTCACTCTCTATAGATAAAAAAGTTGCTATCTCTTTTTATACAAATGCAAATGGAATGTTCTTAGATACTATAGCTTCTTTAGCTAAGTTTGCGCATGATCCAGAAATTGTAAAAGAGCTTAACTCTTACGCTAACTTTCTTTACGCTAAAGAGAGAGCAGGATTAGAGAGAGCTGTTGGTGCAGGGGCTTTTTCATCTGATAGTATAAGTTCAAAAGAAAGAATTAAATTCAATAACCTTATAGCAGAGCAAAATAGCTTTATTAAGAGTTATAAAATTTTAGAGACAGACGAAGAAGTTGAATATTATAACGCGGTTATGCAAGGTAGTGTAATTGAAGATGTAGACAAAATGCGTACTACTCTTTTAAATGCTTCAAATATAGGTGGTTTTAATGTTGATGCTGGGCTGTGGTTTGAAACTATTAGTAAAAAAATAAAAATATTAAAAGAGATAGAAGACTATATGTCTTCTAATTTTTCCCCAACTACAAAACTAATGAAAAATGGTAAAATTTTTCTAATATCGTTAAATAGTCTTCTACATGAGACACAAAAAGAGCGTGGTGCAACTGCTGGTTACTTAGCAAGTAAGGGTGCAAAGTTTTCCGATATGTTAGCAAAGCAAAAAACTATTACTAACTCTAGAATAGAAGCTTTAAAGGTTAAAGTTAGTACATTAAATAGAGAACTTTATAGCCAAAAATTTAAAATATATTTAAATAAAACTCTCGCAAACTTAAAAAAATTATCTCAAATAAGAGCAGAAGTAAAAGATCAAAAAATATCTTCTAAAGAGGCCGTAGCTTTCTATACGAAGATGAACTCTAACATGCTAAATATAACGGCTAGCATGATCCAGTCATCAAAAACAGCAAATTGCGTTAAGTGTCTAAATACTTACTACTCGTTTTTAATGTCAAAAGAGAGAGCAGGAATAGAGAGAGCAATACTTGCTTCTGCTTTTGCAAAAAACAAATTTGCTGATGGAATGAAAGTTAAATTTGTAGAGATTGTTACTCAGCAAAATGCATACTTAAATACTTTTCTTGTAAATGCTAGTGGCAATAAAAAATTAATCTCATTTTATAACAAAAAAGTAAATTCTGAAGTGTTTAAAGAAGTTCAACGCATGAGAGATATTGCTTATAATGCTTCAAGTGTAGGTGGTTTTGGTGTTGAACCATCTGTATGGTTTGAAACAATAAGTAAAAAAATAAACCTTCTTAAAAAAGTTGATGATAAATTAGCGTTAGATTTAATAAAGCATATTGAAGATATTGAGGATGGAGAGGGTAGTGCTCTTACTATGTTAATAGTTCTAGGTCTCTTAACTATAGGTATCTCAGGTTTTATGGGTTATATTGTTTCTCTATTTATAACAAACTCTTTAAATGATATTTTAAAAACTGCTAAAGACCTTAGTAGTGGTGATGGTGATTTAACTAAACGTCTTGTTATCACAACCAAAGATGAGATAGGTATGGTAGCTTCCGAAATTAACAAATTTATAGAGAAGGTTCAAGTTACTATTGATCTTGTAAAAAATGGTGGAAACGAGAATGCCTCTATTTCAGAACAACTTCATGGCTCAAGTGAAAATGTAAAAGAGAATATCTCTCATGGAAGTGTAATTATTACTAAAACTACACAAGAGATAGCATATGTTTCGCAGAGTCTATTAAGCAGTGTTAATGAAGCAGAAGAGAACTATTCACAAATAGAAAAAGCAAGTGAAGATCTTTCTGAAGCAAACAGCAAAATTAATGAATTAAATGAAAAAATTAACCATACAAGTGAAGTGGAACAAGAGTTAGCTGTAAAACTTGAAGAGTTAAGTAGAAATGCAACTGATATTAAAGGTGTTTTAAACGTTATTGGTGACATAGCTGAGCAAACTAATCTTCTTGCACTAAATGCTGCAATCGAGGCTGCACGTGCAGGTGAACATGGACGTGGATTTGCTGTTGTTGCAGATGAAGTTAGAAAACTAGCAGAGAATACTCAAAAATCTTTAAGTGAGATTAATGCCTCTATTGGTGTGATCGTACAGTCTATTTTAGATGCAAGTGCTCAGATGAATGACAATGCTAAGACTGTTGTAGAGCTTGTCGAAATATCAAATGATGTTGAAGTTGCGATCGCTAACTCAAATAGTGTTATGCAAGGTGCTTTAGGCGCATCTTCTAAAACTATGAAAGAGTCACAAAAAATGTCAGAAGAGACAGCTAAAATTTCTCAAGAGATTGAGGAAATTAACAACATGTCAAACACTAACTTAAATAGTATAGAAGAGATCGCAACGGCCTCTTCTCACTTAAGTAATATGACCGCTAAACTTAATGCTCAGCTAGATAAGTTTAGAACATAACATAGTAGTATTGAGTTTACTATTATCTTCATAAATTTTATTACCAAAAAGAGACTCTTAGTAGGCTCTCTTTTTGCACTTCTTTTTTTAACTGCTTGTAGCACTAAAGTCTATAATACTTCACAACCAAAACTAATAACCATAAAAATGAAAGATCTACGCTTTAGCGATATGGGTTATGTAAAGAGTAGTGGTAATTCAGTTAAAGTAGATCTCTTTGAAGTAGGAAGTGCAGTCTTAAACTTTGAGATAGATACTCTTATATGTGTAAGTAACAAAGGGTGTTTAAGTAAAAGTAGTTTTAATGAAGAGTATTTAAGTAGCTCATATCCAGATAATATTTTACAAAATATTTTTTTAGCAAAGCCTATTTTTAATAGAGAGAATATAGCTATTAACGAGAGAGGTTTTGAGCAGAATATAGGGTCTATAAAGTATAAAGTAGATGACAGAGGCACCTACTTTAAAGATAGTAAAAAAGGTATTTTAATAAAGTTAAAAACCTTAAAATAGTTTATTTATAAAGTCGTTAACCATTTTAGCGTTATCTTTACCAAGGTGCTTATTAACCTCTTTTGTAACGTAATCTTTAGCTTTATCTTTTACCATTTTACTTGCATCTACGCTTAGTTCAGGTTTATTTACATTACCTTTCATTCCAACAACTAAAACATTTTTATTTATGTCAATGTCAAAAGAGGCATCAATATTTTTACTTTTAGTGTTAAGTGCTGCATCTTTAGAAGTTATAATTATATTTTTTGAGCTAAAATTAAGTGTAGATATAGTGTATTCTCCATCTACATTTGTTATTACATCTGCTTTAAAAATCTCTTTATACGGATCAGTACCGCTATATGTTTTGATTGTGTTTAAAAGTGAGTTAGGCATAAAATGAATATTAAATAACTCTGTTTTTATTTTTGCTTTTTTACTGCTTAGATCGTAGTCTGTCTTCGAGTTTACAGTTGCATCTATAAGCTGAGGATAGTTAAGCATTTTAAGTGCAGCTAGTGAGTGTAGGTTTTTGATCTCTACTTCTACATCATTAAAGTTTTTCATCTCAATCTCAAAAGAGGCACCTGCTAAGTCTGCGTAAGCTTTAGAGTTTAGCTCGATCTCTTTACTATCAGCTTCCATGTCACCTTTTAAAAGTATTTTACCATTTAGCTTTTGTTCTAAAAGTGGCTCTAGCTCTAAAAGATCAGCAAAAGAGATAACGTGAGAACCCTTAAATTTTTGATCAAATACAGAAAAATCTCCACTAACTTCTATAAAGTTTTTAGGAGTTAAAAATATTTTAAACTCCAAGTGATCTTTTGTAAGTTTAAAACCTTCTACTTTAGTGTCGAGCTTTAAAGCTTTGTCTGCTTGAGCTTTTATATTAGAAGCTATGAAAGCATTTCCTGCTTCGCTAAAAATCCAAAAATAAGCACCAATTACAATTATAATAGGTAATAAAATTACCCCTAAAATTAGTTTTTTCATTCATCTTCCTCATCTTTTTTTATCATTTTAGCATACTCTTCATCTTCTTTGATTAATCCTGCTTCGTAAAGGAATTGTGATGGTACAAAATTCATTTTTTTAATTTTGTCATATCGTGCATAGCTTAGGTATAAAATATCTTTTGCTCTTGTGATCGCTACATAAAAAAGACGTCGCTCTTCATCAAGTGAACCACCTTTACTCATTAACTTTCTATTTGGAAAACGTCCATCCATAAGATCGATCACATAAACTTCTTTGTACTCTAAACCTTTTGAAGCGTGAATACTAAGTAGGTTGACTCCCTCTCCTTGAGTAAGATCGCTTGCGCCTAATATCATGGCATTTAAAAAGCGTTCATGTTCTGAGTATGGTTTTGATAACTCTTGAAGAAGGTTTGCTTTACGAACTATCTTTTGTATGGAGTCTGTTTTTATTTTTTCATCTACTGAGCCATCTTGAAGTTGTGCTCTTTTAGTTGCAAGTGACTCTTTAATAGTTGTAAACAGTTTAGAACTGCTTATAGCTTTAACAACTCCGATTGGACTTTTTGCTTTTCGTAAACCTTTAAATAGTTGAAAAAAGTAATACAGAAACTGTGCACCATCACGAGTTAATTTTGGGTGTTTTAAAACTACATTTTTAACAAATTTAGCTTCAAAACCCATGTTCACAAAACGAACTGCTTTTGAGAGTTCAAAAAAGTCATCAAATAGACCTAGTTGATGGTTCTTTTGACGAACTTCAAAGGGATTGTTTATACTTTTATCTGGATCGTATAGACCATTAAACATAGACCCATGTCCTAAAGTTTGCAGTGCTATATATATCTCTTTTGCGATCGCACTACCAACACCCTTAGCATACTCAAAAAGGTGTATAAAAGCCATCATATCCGACTCATTAACTATAAGTGTATAAGCATCCAAAATAGCTTTAATTTCACGAGCATCGAAAAAGCTTACACCACCTTTTCTGCGACAAGGAATATCACGCTCACGAAGTGTAACCTCGATCCCATCTGCTGTAGAGTTATTACGAAAAATAACTGCTATATCTTCATGGTCAGTTGAACTTCTTGAGATCATATCTGCGATCGCGTGGTATTGATCGAAAAGCTCATCATAAACAACAAGTTTAGGGGGTAGGGCTTCTTCTTGCCTTGTTACGACAAGTTGTTTTGGATATATTCTCTCATTAAATGAGATCACTTTATTTGCAAGTGAAAGTATAGGGACTGTTGACCGATAGTTCTTATTTAGTGTGTGAATAGTAGCTTGTGGATATTTGTCTTTGTATGAACCTATGATCGTAATGTCTGCACCATTAAAAGCGTAAATGCTCTGATCGTAATCTCCAACACAAAATAGTGAGGGCGGCTTCATTGCGTCTATTAGTGTACCTTGAAGAGCATTAGTATCTTGGTACTCATCTACTAAGATCTCTTTATAGCCTAACTCATTTTCTCTTGCATATGCTCTCATGTGAAGAAGAAGATCGTTAAAGTTTAAAAAACCATACTCTTTTTTTAGTCTCTCAAACTCTTCTATAATGTCTGCATATATAAGAGAAAAAACATCATGCTCAGGATATTTCTCAGCAACCCAAGAACCAAAATCTTTACTCATCTCTACATTTTGATAGAGTGAATATATATCATAAAGGTATGTAGCACCATAAGCTGTTGCGTCTGCATCAAGGTGAGAAAAAACTCTTTTATCATGAACACTACGAAATAGAGTTTTAAGTTCACGTTGCTGTTTTAGTACAACTTTTCCATCACGTTTTTTTAACCATCTATAACTTACGGAGTGAAAAGTTCCTGCATCAATTTTTGAAGCTACTTTTTTACCAAAGTATTGAGCTACTCTCTCAACCATCTCCGCAGCAGCTTTATTTGTAAATGTTAAAAGTAAGATCTCATGTGGTTCAACACCATTGTTTAAAAGATGACCTATTCTACCTACGATCGTACTTGTTTTACCAGTACCAGCTGAAGCGATAATAAGGTTATGACCATTTGTAGCAGTAGCAGCATTTAGTTGTTCTTGATTTAGACGTGAGAGAGGTATGGTAGTTCCTTGTTAATTTAACGAAACTCTAACATGATAAGCATTAAATAGAAGTAATATATCTAAAGTTTATCTATTGGTTTTGGTTCACTTATATAGTAACCTTGTGTATAATCAATACCAATCTCATTTACAATATCAAAAATTTCTTTTGAGTGAACGAACTCTGCTACAGTTTCTATTCCCTCTTTTGTTGCAAAAGTTTGGATTGTTTCAACTATGTTTCTGCTAAAAGTATTTGTATCTATATCTCTAATAAGACTACCATCAATTTTTAATATGTCAGGTTGAAAGTCTAAAAGTCTTTCAAAGTTAGAATAGCCACTACCAAAGTCATCAATAGCGATTTTTACACCTTTTGATTTTACAATCTCTATAAACTCTTTAATAACCTTAAAGTCTTTTGCTGTTTCATCTTCTAGTAGCTCGATTACAACTCTATGACACTGATTACAATTGAGGGTGATATTATATAAATATGCTCTTGTCTCTTCATCTTCTATATCTAAAAATGATAAATTAATAGTTATATCTTTGTCAGTATTAAGTAGAGTTTCAAAGCTATTTTCTAAAACAATTTTTGTAATTTGGTTATAGTATTTAGCCTTTTTTGCTGTCTCTAAAAAGAAGAAAGGTGAAACTATATCATTAGTACTTTTTACTAACCTTACAAGTGACTCATATTTATCAATTTGGTTAGTTTTATTGTTGTAGATAGGTTGAAAATATGAGACTATATTTTTTTCATTTATTGCATACTTGATCATATTTACAGTATCTATATTTTTTTGTGCTTTGAGTTTCATCTCATCACTTAATCCATTAGAGTTTATAAAAGTATGACCATCTTTTAAAATTCTTTTTAAACCTAGTGTTGCATTTTCTAACATTTTATCTTTTTCACTACTAACACTAATAAGGACCGTAGGGTTAAATTGATAACCATCAATTGTAAATTTTGCCTCTTTTATGTTGTCTTGGAATATTTTAATACTATTTTCTCGTAATTTAATAAACTTCTCATCTAGATCGTCACTAAATTCTTGAATAAAAGCAAACTCACCATGTTCTAGTTTATAAACTTTCTTAAATCCACACTCTTCTGGAAAATAGCTTAAAGAATTTTTTAAAAATTTATTTTCTAGTTTTGTAATGATTTCTGATGTATAGAACTCCTCTAACTCATCAAAACCTTCAAGTTTTGCAAGTACTAAAATACTATTTTTAGCAGATGCTATAACCTCTTGTAGTAATACTTTATGGTTCATCATGTCCTCTATGTCATGACGAATACTTATGTATTTAGCTATATTTCCATCTTCGTCTAGTGTAGGGACAATAGTGCTATCAACATGATAAGAAGTTCCATCTTTTTTTCTATTTTGTATAATAGCCTTAAATACTTTTTTACTTTTTATAGTCTTCCACATATGTTTAAAGACTTTATTGGGAGTGTCAGGGTGTCTTATAATATTATGATTTCTACCTATAAGTTCCTCTCTACTATAACCACTCGCTTCACAGAATTTATCGTTTACACTTAGTATATTTCCATCAGTGTCTGCTGTTGAAATTATTTCACTTAAGCCAAGTGCTGTTTGTAAGTCATGAAACTCTTTGTTTTTTTGCTCTAAAAACTTATTTTTTTTCTCTAAGTCACTTTTTGAATGTTCTACATTAACTTTTAGTTTTATATATAAAGTTATGATAATACTCATCAAAATAAGCATACTAACAATAATGTAGACTAAGTTGTGCTGATTCTTATGATCTATAGCTGATAGTAGTTCATTCTTATTTATTTCAAGGTTTATTATACCTCTTAGTTCACCTAGTTTATAGTCAAAGGCAGTTTTATATTTTTGTTGTATTAATTGTGGAGCATCTTCTGCGTAACCATGACACTTTAGACAAGTTTTAGTAATATATAGAGGTTCATAGTAGTTATATACATAGTCATTACCTTCTTCAAAAATGTATTTCTTGTTTGTGTCATTTTTAAACTCTTCTATTATTTGTAACTCTTTTTCACTTGCCATATTTAATGCATTTCTTGGTCGATCTGATATAGTTCTTAGTTTTACTTTAGAGTCTAAAGCATTTGAGAAGTGTTCACTTATTTTGTTTGTTGTTTTAACGGGTAATAGTTCTATAGTTTTTTCATTTAGTTGTATATGGTTGTTTATAAATATATCTTGGTAAGTTTTCCTGAAAGATTTAAAAAAAGCTGTTATAGATTGTGCTTCTTCCATTAGTATGGAAGTACGTACTTCTTTGTTCTCTTTAAATGTAATAAATAGGTGGATGGTACTGAAGATTAAAAGAAAAATAATGCTAAAAGATAGAAGTTTACTAATTTTGTCTTTGAACATTCTAGAGTATCCCTCATAATTAAATTTTAATTTAAAGTATATCTAAAAAATGTCCAAATTATAATAAATTTTTATGCAGCTATAGTTAACCTATGGTTTTTAAGAGGCTCTGCAAAGCCAAAATATGGATAGTTTTTAGCTTCAAGTATAACCTGTGCTACTTTTCCATTATCTCTATTGAATATAAGTGGTGCTAAAAAATTTATGCAAGATTCGTCTAGTGGATCTTTTACAACAGCGATATTGTAAACATTAATGTCAGAATTTTCATTAATATCTAAAAGAACTTTTAGTGCAGCAGAGAGTTCAAACTCATACTCTCTCATTAAGTAAGGATTTACAAGTGTAAATGCGATTTCTCTATTTTGAACATCTTGAACTGTTAAAAAAAGTTCATCTATTTTGTTAAGTTCTAACTGCTTTATATTTTCAAAACCTAGTATTGTTGACTCTACATTAAATATCATAATAATTCCTAATTGTGTAATGATAGTTTTAAAGCAAAGGCTATTCCATATTTAAGTATTTTTCTCTATTCAGGTCTATAATTTTTCTCTTTTAACTTTTCTCTCTTTTTTTCTTTTTCTACTGCATCATTTAATGCTTCTTCATCGTCAAAATGAACTGAGTTCATCATCTTCTTACTATCATCAAAGTGGCCATTTTTTACAGCAAATAAAAAAGCTAAAAGTGCGATCGCACCTAAGAAAGTTGAGACACCTATCATCATCGCTATTACTGAACTATCCATCTGTTTCCTTTAGTATTTCCATTTTATTCTAAGTGAGTTACCAACAACTAGAAGTGAGCTAAAACTCATACTAATAGCTGCGATCAGGGGTATAATATAACCCATCATTGCAAGTGGAATTGTGATCGCATTATAAAGTAGTGAGATCGCTAAGTTTTGTTTTATTAGTGAGTATGTTCGTCTAGCTATTGCAAATGAGTCCGCTAAAGTAACTAAGGAGTTATTTAAAAGAACAACATCACTAACTTCGATCGCTATATCACTTCCACTTCCCATTGCGATCGCAATGTCTGCATTTGCTAGTGCTAAAATATCATTTATACCATCACCAGCCATTACAACTTTCTTACTCTGTTGTAATTTTTGAACAAACTCTGATTTTTGCTCAGGAGAGAGTCCGTAATGATACTCTTTAATTCCTAAAGCAGAAGCTACTTCTTTAACAGATTCTTCGCGGTCACCGCTTAAAATTATAGTTAAAAGACCAAACTTTTTTATTCTCTCAACTGAGTTTAGTGCATCATCTTTTAACTCGTCTTTTAGTGTAAACTTTGCAACTAGTGTGTTTTTAAAAGCTACAAAAAAGTGAGAGCCTTCTCCACTATCGTCAACTATAATCCCGTGTTCTTTTAAAAAGAGTGCATTTCCACCTAAAAGTCTATCTTTGTTAAAAGAAGCCTTAATACCTCTACCTCTAACTTGTTCTAAATTATTTAATGCAAGAAGTTCATTACTTTCATCTTTTAAATATTCACTTACTCCATTAGATATGGGGTGAGTTGAACTTGATGTTAGTGAATATATTAACTTTTTATCTATATTCTCATACTGTTCATGCTTTATGACGGAAGGTTTGCCATTTGTTAGAGTTCCAGTTTTATCAAATACTATAACTTCAGCTTGTGCCATACTCTCAAGCATAGCAGATTCTTTAAAAAGAATTCCTTTTTTTAGTGAGAGCGAAAAACCAACAAGGGAAGCTACCGGAGTAGCAAGAGCTAAGGCACAAGGACATGCGATCACGATCACTGAAATAGCAATCATAAAACTTACTTCAAAACCACTTCCACCAAAAAACCAAACCAAAAAAGTGGCAAAAGAAGCAAGTAAAATTGCCAAAGAAAAGTGTTCAGAGAGCCTATTCGCAATCTTCTCAATACGAGGTTTTTTAGCAATCGCACTCTCTAAAAGAGAGACTATATTTGAGAGAGTTGAATGTGTAAAGTCTTTCGTTGCACTATAGCGAATAGCTCCATCGATCGAGGTTGTTCCACTTACTATTTTGTCACCAACTTTTTTAAGTATAGGTTCACTCTCTCCACTCAAACTTGATTCGTCAAAATTAGACTCACCTTCAAGTAAAATACCATCTATAACAGCTCTCTCACCAAGACGAAGCATTATAGTATCACCTATTTCTACATCATTTACATTTTTTAAAACTATGTTTTCATTCTCAATCACACTTATTTCAGAAGGTATATTTTTACTCATAACATCAAGAGTATCAGCTGCACTTTTTTTACTTAAGGTCTCTAAAAATTTCCCGATCAATACAAAAGTTATGATCATACTAACAGAGTCAAAATAAGCTTCTCCGCTATTGTTTAGCGTAATGTAGATTGAGTAGATATATGTGAGTGTAGCGCCCGTTGCTACTAATATATCCATATTAACTATATGGTTTTTAATACCATAATAAGAACCCTTAAAAAAGTTCCAACCACTGTAAAAAAGTACAGGAGTTGAGAGTATCCACTCCGCTGTATTTAGAATGGTTTTTATCTCTTGAGTTATACCAGTAAAGTAACCAGCGTATTGTGCAACTGCTATCCACATAATATTCATAGAACCAAAAACCGCAACTGCTAGACGCATATAGTAGTCTTTTCTAGCCTTATCTGCTCTAACCTCTTGAATGGATGGATCATATGGGAAAGCGTCATATCCGATCGCGCGTATCATATCTATAATTTGTGAGAGTTTTACGTTAGAGTCACTCCACGTAATTTTTGCTTTGTTGTTTGTATGATTTATGTAAGCTTCGATCACACCGTCCATCTGTCCTAGTGCTTTTTCATTTAGCCAAACACAAGCACTACAATGAATTCCTTCAATAATTAAAGAGACTTCACTAAAGCCATCTTTGTCTTTACTAACAAACTTATCGTAAAAGCTAGGTGTGTCAAAGGTGATGCTATCTTCAAACTCTTCAACTGGACGTGAGAGTTTTGTTGATCCTGCTTTGTCGTAAAAACTATCAAGTCCATTTTCACTTAGAAGATGAAAAACTCCTTGACAACCGCCACAACAGAAGTAATGTTCATCATCTTTGATCATTACATCTTTACCGAACTCTAAATGACAATGATCACATTTAATATTTTCTATCAATACTATAATCTCTTTTAGTTTTTTTGTATTTTACACAAAACTATTTAAAATGAACCCTCTCAAAATTAAAAGCAAATTTTTAAAATGCTGAAATATTGAAATAAAGATGAATTATCTGGCTTATTAAGAGGGTTTAATTTTTTTAGTAAAAGGTACTTGTAATATAAAGCATGCTCCTTTTTCAGTATTGAAGGCTATGATCTCTGCTTGTGAAAAATTTGATAAATCTTTTGCAAGAGTTAGCCCAAGACCTAAACCTTTTGTTTTTTTACTGCTTTTATACATTTCAAAAATGTCTTCTATTGGCTTTATTGAAATTCCACCGCCATTATCACATATCTTAATTTCATAGTTTGTTTCACTTTTTGAAAGAGATATATTTATAGTTGGATTTAAAATATTTCGCTCTTGTAAAATATCGATTGCATTTTCCACAATAACTATAAAAATATGTTTTAAAGAGTTAGGATAGTTAAAAATAGGAGCAGATTCTAATGATAATATAATTTCTATATCATACTTTTGAGACTTTGGATGAACAAGTAATAAGATCTCTTGTATCGACTCTTTAAGATCAAAAAACTCTTTTTCTTGATCAGTACTGTAGAGGTTATAAAGGTCAGTAATAGTACTGTTTGCCATAGATACTATCTGTTCTAACTCTTCAGATGAGTTATACTCTTCCTCATCTAGCTGATGCCTATGGCGTTCAAATACAAACTTGACTCTAGAAGCGATAGCACCTATATGAGCGATTGGTGTTCTTAGCTGATGAATTGTTGCTGCATGCATTTTACCAAGTGAAAGATATTTTGCGTGATTTAAGATAATCTCTCGTGCTTTTATTTTTTCGTCATAAATCTCTTTAACTTTAAGGCTCAATGTTAGTAGAATCAGTAGAGTTTCTAAAATAGTAGCACTCAACATAATAAATGTAAAACGATTATTCTCATCGATAAGATTCATATATGAGTAACGTACATATATAAATAGCATAATTGATATAAGTAAAGCTAAAGATCCTTTCCATCTCTTATAGACAGCATATAATGCGAAAATCAAACTTAAAACTGCAGAGATACCAACATAAACGATCATGCTCTTCATAATAACGATAGAGGTAAGTATAAATATACTATACACACCCATTAAGAACATTAAAACTGCTACTATTGCTATAGTTGAAAAAATACGGTAAAAAACGGTAGAAGTTTGTTTTAAATTATATAAAGAGATAAGAAAAAGTGACTCAAAAAACATTAACATAGGCACATAAAGAGGGATAGAAGTTCTAATTAATATACCGACATCATAGCTAAACGTATAAAAAAAGCCAGTTAGAGAGAGTATGACTAAGGCTCTTGCTATCATAAATCCATTAAAGCACAAGTTACTTTTTTCACCTGTTATATAAAATAAAATAAACCCATAAACTACAACTAAAAATACCACACCAAAAATACCACCAAGTAGGCTATTCTCTAATGCTTTATCAGAATAATATTCATCTATATAGCTAACATTCCAATTTGTATTTAAAAGTCCAATAGAGTTATGACGTGTGTATATTTCTACACGTTCATTAGGCTTAATTTCTAGTGGATATCCAAGCACACCTAAGGAGTGATATTTATGTTTTCTATCTGTTCCGATCATAAATATATCTTGAGTTCCATCTTCATGAATAACAAGAACATCAACATAACGTACAAATCTTATGGAGTTATGTATAATAAGAGATTGCTCATATGCTGATTTATTAGTAATTGTAAAATAGCTCCATACAATTTTATCTGAAAACTTAAACATAGAGTCTACGTCGGGTTTAAACTCTTTTTTTGCTAAGGGGATTGTTACAAGTGTGAATTCTTTTTTTGCATCTATAAAAGCATATGAATTACTTTTTATGAATTTCGTATCAGCTGATAATAGCAATGAAAATAAAAGACCTAGAAGTACTATTGTCCTCAATTTAACAGATACCCATGACCTGAAACATTCATTATTATATTTTCAGAAAATTTCTTTCTTAACTTAAGTACAAGGTTTTTAAGTGCTGAATCACTCATCTCTTGATTAAAATATACACTCTCTTCAATTCTATCTTTACTTACAAGAGTATGACGGTTTTTTATTAATAACTCTAAAAAAAGTGACTCTTTTTTAGTTAATACATAGTCATTATCTGCTGTAGTCAATATTTTCGTTATCGAGCAGTAATTTACACCATTGCTCAAATTAATTTTAAGAAGTTGATCAGTGATCATTTTGGTTGCACACTCTTCAAGTGCCTTTTTAATATCTCCAAAGGAGACAGGTTTTATTAAAAAACTAGTTAAATTTAATTTAACAGATTCAAGAAGATAGCGTTGAGTAGGGTGAGAACTGAAAATAATAATAGGTATTTTTTTATCTATCTCTCTAATCTCTTTAATAAACTCTATTCCGTTCATATCGCTCATAACTATATCACTAATAATACACTGCAATGAGCTATTTCGAAAATGTTCTAAGCCCTCGAGAGCAGATCTTGCTTCTAGCACTTGCGAAAAAAAGCTTCTAAAGATATATGCATACTGTTTTCTAATAATGTCATCATCTTCAACGAACAATAGATTTGTATTTTTGAGATTTTCGATCATTGAATCAACTTTTTTATCAATTATACTTCATATAAGTCTCTTTGCAGTCTCTTTTACTTTTAAGAGATAATAATTTAAAATAGTACATCTTTACTATAGGTATCTGAAAGAATAACTAGATAGTAACCATTAAAGTCTAATTTTTTAATATGTATATAAAATTCGCTCTCTAAATCAAAAAGATTTATAAGTACTTTTTGCTTATCAATTTCTTGAAAAATTTCAGCAATATCTTTCCAATCAATAATAGAATTATTGGAAAGATACCCCTCTTTTTCTATAAATAGTGAGTCTAGCGTTATGACTGTATGCTCTAAATCAAAAAAAGTATTTTTAAATATATTATTACTAAAACATATTTTAGAGTCGCTGTCAATAATGAGTGCACTCATTGGAATTATTTTCACTACTTCTTCATAATGAAGCTCTAGTGCTTGATTGACGTTCTTTCTCATCTCTTTAAAGTGAAGTTTATTAATATATTCTTTATCTTGTTCAGTGATATGAATTTTATTTTTTAATTCAAGTGTCATAATTGTTATCCAAGTTATTATATTTCATATTATATTTTAAGAAAGTCTCATTTTAGTCTCAAAAATAATAATTTTATTATTTAACATAAAAAGAGACCACTAAGAGACTTTGTACCAATACAATACTAGCAATATATATTAGGAAGCGTAGTATGAAAATTAAAAAAAAGTTAGTAACATCAATTATTTTAGTAATGATCGCATTAACAGGTTGTGATAGTGGTAGTTCTGAAACTGTAACAGGAGTTCTAGCAGATGGTGTTATAGGCAATGCTGTTTATAAATGTGCCTCAACAACTGGTTACACTAACACCAAAGGGGAGTTTACTTGCCCTATTGGTAGTGCAGTTGACTTCTACTATGGCAACATCAAATTAGGCGGAGTAACTAAACTTCCAAGTGATAAAATTGTTCTTATTCAAGATGTTCTATCTGTTGAGAGATCTGATGTGAATAATGCAGAAGTGACAAGGCTAGCACAATTTTTACAATCACTTGATGATAACTCTATACCCAAATAATTCCATAATATTTCACTTACTCCTAAATTCATAAAAAAACCATCTTTTTTTAATCCTGATGCACCTTTAGAAGCTATCAAATCATTTTTTACATATTTTTGACTCCATCACTATTAA
>WTBY01000027.1 GCA_013138865.1 Helicobacteraceae bacterium
AAATATTTGTAAGCCTCTCCTTAAACTATATGAGTTTAAACGGAATAATTGTTTCAAATATGAGCTATAAATATATGTATTTAGCTATCTAAAATATTTTGTAGTTTTGCTAGGAGCTGTCTATGTATTAAAAGAGCTTTGAAGCCTTGTGTAACAACTATAGTAAATCAATTGTATTCATAGATAATAATTCTTATTCATTCCTACTTATTCCAAAATTGACGTCAACTTTGATGTCGACTTTTGTAAACTTAAAGAGTTTGAATGTTGTTTGAAGTCCGTAATTTGGGGGTTTGTTGAGTGTTTGTGTATGGTGCGGATGAGAGGACTTGAACCTCCACGCCGTGAGGCACCAGATCCTAAGTCTGGCGTGTATACCAATTTCACCACATCCGCATTTTTGGTAGGGTGGAATTATACCACCACTAGTATTAATTTTTCTTTATCTTTTGACAATGTGTTGATAAAAGATACTTATTTTCATTATTAAGTTGAAAATAGCTTGAATTATTAAACATAACTGCTTTAGCATTTTTTTGTGAAACAATTTTATATGTTGCAAAAGCTGTTTTGCAGATTAATTGGTTATTTTTATTTTCTTTAAAAAAAAATACGTTTTGACTAAATGCAAAAGATAGAGAGCAAATAGACGCAAGTAAAAGTAATTTTTTCACTTTATTTCTCCCTGCTTATTTTCTGCTACTAACCATTGTAGGTAAGTTATAGACCATGTTAGATCTTCGATCGCACTGCTTATGCTCTCTTCAGGTTCTGCTAAATTAGTACTCAGCTCTTTAAGGCGTTGTTTTAAGTATTGAGCCATTGAGTAGTATGTATTTAATGAGTTGTCATCTTGAGTAGCGTTTATAAGCTTTTCAAGTGTAGCTATTAACTCTACTTCATTATTAAAAATATTTCCTGCTTTTCTAATGGTACGTTGAACTTTTTGGAGGTGATCCATATCAACTTTAAAATCTTCCATTTAATTACCTCTTGACCCGGGTTTTATAGCTTCACTTCCATCTTTACAAAGTGGACACTCGTCAGGTGAGTACATCTCAAAAGTAAAGTCATCAAGTGCGAAAAAAGGTATGTTCTCAGGTAATTTACAATTAGCTTTACGTTCAATATCACTACTTTGACGAGCACAAAAGCCTCTGTTTGCTAAAGCAGCAACTGCTACGATCTCTCCTCCAAGTGACTCTACAACTGCGCCAGCTTCCATAGCACTTCCACCAGTTGTAATGATATCTTCACAAATTAGAACTCTTTCGTCTTTTGTAACTTCAAAGCCACGACGAATACTCATTTTACCCTCTACTCGTTCAGCGAAAATGTAACGAACATCTAAAGCCTGAGCTAAAGCATAACCAGCTATAAGTCCACCAAGTGCAGGTGCACAAACTGTGTCAATTTTAATACCACTCTCTTTGATCTGTTTAGCTAACGCAGTCGCTAAAAGCGTAGCAGTTTTAGGATCTTCTAAAACTTTTGCTGATTGTAAATAAAACTGAGAATGGTTACCACTTGAAAGTTTAAAATGCCCCTCTAAAAGAGCATCAGCGTCCATATATATTTGTTTAACGTTCATTACTAAACCGTCATTATATCAGTCTCTTTAGCTCTTAAAGTTTCCTCTAACTTAGCTATGAAACCATCTGTAGTTTTTTGAATTTTGTCTTGAGAAGCTTTTGATTCATCTGCTGTGATCTCTTTATCTTTTTCAAGCTTTTTGATTTTGTCGTTTGCTTTTTTGCGATCGTTTCTTATAGAAACTTTTGCATTTTCTCCCATGCCTTTTGACTGTTTAACAGCCTCTTTTCTTTGATCAACTGTCATAGGTGGAAAAAATAGTTTAATTACTTCACCATCATTGTTAGGGTTTACACCTATATTTGCTTTAGAAATTGCACTCTCTATATCACTAAGAAGATTTTTTTCCCAAGGTGAAACACTAATAGTTGTAGCATCAATAGCAAGAACAGAAGCAACTTGATCAAGTCCTGTTGGAGCTCCATAATAGTCAACTTTAATATTGTCTAAAACTTGTGTTGTTACCTTACCAGTACGTAGTGTTTTAAAATCACGAATCATATGTTCGTAACTTCCTTGCATGTTCTCTTCACACTCTGAATTTATCTCATTTAACATTTGTTTCCTTCTCTTTTGTTAGTATTATTCCACTCTGCTCATTACCATATTTTAAAAATACTCTAACACGATTTAGTAGTAGTTTTACATTAGGGTAAAGTGTGACATGACCGTCAAGTACATTTGTACTTTTCCAACCATTTCCAGATATGTAATAATCCACTTTTTTGATATGTTTTGGTATTTTAGCACTTATTATTTTAAGAACTCTATTTTTTGGATATTTTGTCGGTTTTATCCACTTAACATCTAAACTTTTTAGTCGAAGCTTATATTTTAAGTTAACCTCTCCTACAAGAGCTATTCTGTCTATACTGTAAGGATCACTTCTCTCATTTACTACACCATTATTTTGGTTTAGTATAAGATCAAAATTAAAAGATTTTATGATCTTCTTAGTTGAGCGATCGAACTCGCCATAAGGGTAGGCATAGTATTTGGGTCTATAACCTAAATGATCAACAAAAGATCTAAGTGAAGTTGCTGTATCTTCCATAACCTGCTTTTCACTTTTATGAGTTAAGTGATCATGCCCATGACTATGAAGCCCTATTTCTCCATATTTGCTAGCATCTTTGATCTGTTCCCAAGTCATAAAATCATTATAGTGATCATCTGTAGCTTTTGTGTATATAAGTAGTGTAAAAGGGTAGTTGTACTCTTTAAATAGTGGTAGTCCATTTGTGTAGAAACTTTTAAAGCTATCGTCAATAGTTAAAGCAACCCAGTTGTCTGGAATATCTTTTTTATTGTGTAGTGCATCAGAAATTTGACTGAGTGGTACAACTTTATAGTTGTTTTTTTTAAGGTACTCGAATTGTGATTTTAAGTGTTCTAGTGTAGTGTCTGTTGTTGGGTAGCGCTCATCACCAAAACGGTGATATACGAAAATATGTGCGTCAGCTAATAGCTTAATCGCTAAGAGCGAAATAAGTAATAACTTACGCATGAATTATTTAGTTTTGTTAGACTCAGTTGTAGAAGTTGTTACAGCAGGAGTCGCAACTTTTACACTAGGTGCAGCAATATCTGTTTTATCGATCATATCATCGATCACAGAAGAGTTTTTTGCTTTTCCGTAGAAGTAACCAAGAGCAATTGTATTTAATACAAAAGCAAAACCAAGCGTAAAAGTAACTTTAGATAAAAAAGCGTTAGGACCTTTAGCCCCAAAAACTGATTCATTTGTACCACTATAAGCACCAAGCCCTATGCTTGAACTCTTCTGTAATAGAACTGCAATTACGATAAATGCTACAAGCACAATTTGAACAATAAGTAATAAATCTGTCATATGAATAAACCTTGAAAATTTTTAAAGTTGCGAATTATAACAAAAAAAAGCTATTTTTGCTAAAATGCTAGTCAAATTTAATAAAAAGGGAAAACTAGCTTGAGTAAAAAGTTCATAAATGTATTTTTTTCACTACTATTTTTACTCTATATTATTCTCGAAACACTACACCTATCTCATGATCATTATCAACAATTAGATAATGATGCAGGATGTTTAGTCTGTATAGTTGAAGATACAAAAACTTTTATTGATCCAGCTATTTTTATTATATTTATACCTTTCTTATTTGTTGCTATTTTACTTTTATATTTACCTATAAGACATAAAAACCTTACACTTAAGAACAAAGATCCTCCATCTATATAACTCTTTTAAGTAACTAAACAACAAAATTATTTAATTATTAGGATTATTATGAAAAAAGGAATTATATTATCTCTGATCGCTACTGCTTTACTAGCAGATGGCTCAGAGGTAGAGAGTTTAAAAAAACAGATCGAGTTGCTACAAACACAGCTAAATAATGTAAAAGAGAAATTAGTTTCTATTGATACTAAAAATGATAGTGTAAAAGTACTAGAGCACAAAGAGAGCTTAGAATCATTAAATGCACCATCTTCATATAAAAGTGCATTTTCACAAAGTTCATTTATGCCTGATATTTCACTTGTTGTAGATGCGTCGTATGTCTCAAGAAATATAAAAGATAGTGCTATAGCACACCTAGAAGTACCAGGTGTAGCACATGGAATATATGGCTCACACGAACACAATGGTATGACTCATACACCTATGAATGCGAACAGTGGTTTTAACTTAAACTATGCAGAACTAGGAATAAATTCAAGTGTTGACAACCTTTTTGATCTAAGTGCCACTTTTCACTTCTCTAACAGTGGAGTTGATATAGAAGAGGCTTTTTTTACTACAACAAGTTTACCTTATGATTTAAGAGTAAAAGGTGGTAAATTTCTATCAGACTTTGGTCGCTTGAACTCGCAACATCAACATGTTTGGGACTTTAGTGATGCACCACTAATTTACAAATCATTTTTTGGTAACCACAATATAAATGAGATAGGAGCAAGTGCTCAAGTTATACTTCCAACATCGTTTTACTCTTTTGTTGGTTTTGAAGCACTCCAAGGTGATAACACAAGTAGTTTTGGTACTTCAGCGATCGCACCAACAAATAATGCAGAAGATATAGTTGCTAACAAACCATCTCAACCAAACCTACTAATAGGTTATGTAAAAGGTTCAGTAGATTTCGGAGATACTTCACTACTTACAGGTATATCTTACGCAACTGCAAAAGCTAGAATGGATCATCAAGGTGATGAAAATGCTCATGCGTTTGCAGGACAAACTAACATAACAGATATTGAACTTACTACTAAAACTTATTTTGATAGTTATAGCTATTTAATGTTTCAAGGTGAGTGGATGAGAAGAGAGATGCAAGGCATACAGTACGCTCCAAACAGTGCGCAAGATGCTTTTAGTAGTAGTGTCGATCTAACTAAGTCACAAGATGGTTACTATGCACAGCTAGTTTATGCTTTTAACAAAGAGTACAAAGTTGGTGCAAGATATGATAGTATATATAAAAACGATGTTATTGCAAACGGTGTTAACCAAAATAAAGATAGCAATTTAGATGCTTACTCATTTAAGTTTGACTATAAACCGAGTGAGTTTGCACTTCTTAGACTACAGTACAATAGAAATAATGCTCTTTTTAACGAAGAGGGTAGTAGACAAAATTTAGATGAAATTATTTTTGAGATGAATTTTGCTATTGGTGCACACCCTGCACACAATTTTTAGGAGTTATTATGAGAATTTTTTTTATTGTATTGCTATTTATAAGCTCTTCATTCGCAACAAATGTTGTTGTTAGTTATCCTTATATAAAAGATCTTGTAGAAAAAATAGCTAAAGATAAACTAGAAGTTACAACACTAAGTGATGGTCGTTTTGACCCTCACTTTGTTGTTGCTAAACCATCTTTAATACTTAAAGTTAAAAGAGCAGATGCTCTTATTATAAATGGTGGACAACTAGAGATTGGTTGGCTACCTGCATTAATCAAAAGAGCTTCAAACAGAAAAATTAACGAGCATTTTTTGGAACTTAGTAGAGTTGTTAAGTTAAGTGAAAAACCAGTTAGCGTTAGTAGAGCAGATGGTGACGTACACCCAGATGGTAATCCACACTTTATTTTTGATCCACATAATGTTCCTGCACTAGCAAAAACTATAACTCAGTTTTTAGCTTCACTTGATGAAAAAAATAGCCAGTTTTACAAAAATAACTTAGAGCAGTTTCTACAAGAGTGGAAGACTTTTTTAAATGGTTATGATCACAAAATGTCAAAACTTAAAAACTTAAAAGTTGTCCAGTTTCATAAAATGTATAGTGATTACTTTAGACGCTATAACATTCAAACAGTTGCAACTATTGAGCCACTTCCAGGTGTTTCACCTTCTGCTAAAGATACATTTAAACTTGTAAAAAAAGTTAATAGTGAAAAAGTGAAGTTTATCGTTTTAAGTAGTTTTAACCCTAAAAAATCTGCACTTTTTATTGAGAGTAAAACAGATGCAAAAGTGATCACACTTCCAGCGGATGCTTATGAAATGAGTTTAGAACAGATGTATGATCGTATGTTAAGTGAGTTAAACAAGTAATGTTTGAAATACTCTTTAGTGTTTGGTTATACGCAGTAGTTATAGTTGCTATTCATGCCTATTTTGGTTTGAAAATTGTTGAGCGAAATATTATTTTTACAGACTTAGCGATCGGTCAAGCCGCAGCGATCGGAGTTGCTACAAGTATCGCTTTTTTTCACTCTGAGTACTCATATGTACTAGCTCTTAGTTTTAGTTTAGCTTTCGCTATGCTGATAGCCTATGCACAAAAGAGAGTATTTAATATAGAAGCTTTCATAGGGCTTTTATATGTTTTAGGTGCTAGTGTTGCTATGCTTATTCTATCTTCTGGTTGTTCTCACTCAAGTAGTGAAGAGTTCTCATCTCTTTTGGCGAGCGACATACTATTTACATCTACTGAAGACATTTACATATATACAGGTATTTACTTCGCGATTGCACTATTTATTTATACTATTTACTGCAGGTTGCACTCAACACTTAAAGAGTTGACATTTTTTGCACTTTTTGCGATCACTGTTACAACATCTGTAAAAAGTGTAGGTGTTTTTGTTGTTTTTGCACTTTTGGTTGCACCGGCATATGTAGCACATATGCAAAGCAAATATAACAAGCTATTATTCGCTATATTGTTTGGAACACTAAATGTCACGATCGCTATTTTTGGCTCCTACTACCTAGACCTCTCAACAGGTTACACTATTGTTTTTGTAAACTCTTTCCTAGCTATATTGGTAGCACTTATGTATAAAAAAGTGAATAGCTAGTATAATGATTAAATTTCAATAAGGTAAAAAATGAAAAAAACATTATTAGTAATAGTTTTAATTATCTTAGTAGCACTATTTTATACAGGCGATGAAGCTGTGAAAAATGATAAACCTACGATCGTAACTTCAACTTTTGCTCTTTATGATGTAGCTTCACACATCGTTGGTGAGAATATGAATGTTACACAGATTGTTCCATTTGGAGTAGATATTCACCATTTTGAGCCAACTCCTAAAGATATAGTAACTCTTAAAAAATCATCTCTATTTATCTTTAGTGGAGCAGGGCTTGAGCCTTGGACTAAAAATTTTATAAGTACTAACAGTTCTATAAATATGAGTAAATATGTAAAACTAGAGGGAAATGAACATCAGTGTAGTAGCTCTCATGAACATGAACATAAAAGTGTAGATCCTCACTACTGGCTAGATATTCACAACATGAAAATAGCGTCACAAGAGATCTTTAACTCACTTGTTTTAATTGATGAAAAAAACAGAAATTTTTATGAAAAAAATTTAAAAAATTATATGAAAAGTTTAGATGAGTTAAACGCTACATATAAAAAAAGTTTAAAAAGTTGTAAAGTAAATAAAATAGTTGTAAATCATAATGCTTTTGAGTATTTAGCTCATGAGTATAATTTTGAAATTATTGCACTTAGCGGTTTTTCAAGTGACTCACAACCTAGTGCAGCTTCTATGGCTCGCTTGATCGAACTTGTAAAAAATGAGAAAATAATGACTATCTTTTTTGAGAGTTTTGTAAGTGATAAAACAATGCAAACTATTTCACAAGAGTCTGGTGCGAAAGTTGACTTCTTGGAACCAATTGCTAATATTACTCCTAAACAAGCAAAACATAAAGTAACTTTCATAGATCTAATGAGAGAAAATTTACATAAGTTGTCGTCTGCTATGGAGTGTAAGTGAATATATTTGAAGTAAAAAATTTATCGTTAATAGTTGATGAAGTAACTATTTTAGATGATCTTAGCTTTAATGTAAAACAAGGCGACTATGTTGCCATTATAGGACCAAATGGTGGTGGAAAAAGTACACTTATCAGAGTACTTTTAAAACTGCAAAAAGCTACTTCTGGAACTATTAAACTATTTGGTGAAGATCAAAATAGGTTTAACAACTACTCAGATATTGGTTATGTTCCTCAACGTGCCTCGCTTATAGATGAGAAGTTTCCCGCAACTGTTTTAGAAGTTGTACAGATGGGAAGAATTGCCAAAAAATCACTTTTTCAACGTTTTAATGATGATGATAAAAATGCATGCATAAGTGCTATGAAAAAGATGAGTGTTGAAGACTTGAGTAGTCGCCTTATAGGTGAGCTTTCAGGTGGACAGCGACAGCGAGTTATGATCGCACGTGCTCTTGCCTCGAATCCGAAAGTACTTATTTTAGATGAGCCAAACACTGGTGTTGATATGCTTTCACAAAAAAAGTTTTATGCTACTTTAAAAGAGTTAAATGAGAGTGAAAATATAACAATAGTATTTATCACACACGACATAGGTGTAATTGCAGACAATATTACTAACCTTTTATGTGTAAATAGATCTCTCTTAGAGTCACAAAATCCACAAGAAGTTATAGGGTGTCAGACTATGAGTAAACTTTATGGGATTGATGCACATCTTATTCATCATGATCACTCTCAATGCGGTGATCACTAATGGAAATGTTAGAGTATGAGTTTATGCAAAGAGCTTTTATCGCTGGAATTATTATAGCTATCCTAGCTAGTGTAAGTGGAAGTTTTATTGTTCTTAAACGCTACTCAATGTTAAGTGAAACATTGGCACATTCAGCATTAGTTGGAGTAAGTGTTGGTATAGTTGCTGGTTTTTCACCTATGATCGCAGCTGTGTTTGTTGCACTTGTGAGTGCTTGGCTTATAGAGTACTTACGTAGCTCTTTTGATATCTATTCAGATGCTATTATGGCTATTTTTCTCTCTGCAAGTTTAGCAATTGCCATTACGATTATATCTTTAGCTGGTGAGTTTAACAGCTCTATTTTTAGTTATCTTTTTGGGTCTATTTTATCTGTAACGACTGAAGATGTTACAACAATTTTTATATTTGCTTTAGTAGCCCTCTTCATTTTAGCTCTATTTTATAGAGAGTTCTGTTTTATCGCTTTTGACGAAGATGTAGCTTCAACAAGTGGTGTTAAAGTAAAATTTTTAAACTACCTATTAGTTACGATCGTAGCTATTGTTATAGCCCTCTCGATCAGAGTTGTAGGCTCACTACTTATAGGTGCTTTAATGGTCATACCAACAGTTGCAGCTCTACAGTTTAAGAAAAGTTTTGCTCTGACAGTTTTATATGCAACTATCTTCTCTATTTTAAGTGTAATTGTTGGTATGAGTCTATCTTACCACTTTTCACTGCCAAGTGGAGCTACGATCGTTCTGGCTATTTTAGTAATATTTATACTCTCTTTGGTGGTTAATCGTAAATGAGTGTTCAAAAAGAGTTTTCTAAAAATGCTCATCATTACGATGAGTATAACACTATACAAAATAGAGTAGTTGAAGATCTTATAGCGCTAGGTTCTAAAGATGAAAAAAATATTTTAGATCTTGGTTGTGGAAGTGGCTCAGTATACAAAGCACTAAAGTCTGAAGTTGATAGTTTTTTAGGGGTTGACTTTTCTGCACCTATGTTAGAGTTGCATCCAAAAAGTAAAAATGTTAAAACAGTTTTGGGTAGTTTTAATGATGATGAACTTTTTACTGAGTTAGCTAAAAATAGTTACGATCGTATATACTCAGCGTCAGCACTTCAGTGGGCAACTGATCTAGATCAAACATTTAAAAATATAAAAGAGTTAGGTACACCGATCTCTTTTTCAATATTTACTAGCAATACTTTTAAAACAATATATGAAGTTACAGAGTTGAACCCACTTCTTCGATCAACAGAAGTTTTAAAAGAGTTAATAGAGAAATATTTTGATGCTACGATCACAACTAAAAACTATAAGCTAGAGTTTGAGAGTAAAAGCGAGATGTTTAGCTATATAAAAAATAGTGGTGTAAGTAGTGGACAAAGAGTGCTTAACTACAGACAAACTAAGAAACTCTTAGAACACTATCCTATTAATTATCTTGAGTTCGAGGTTATGTTTATTCATCAGAATTTTTAAGAGTAGTAAACTTTGAAGCTCTTTTGGCTTCTGCACGTTCATTATTCTCTTTTCGTACTCTTCTTTCCATATACTCAGGAAATAACTTATCAAGAATTGATACTAGCTTCTCTACAATAATTGGTTTTAAAAGGTATGACTTAGCACCTGCTTTTATAGACTTAAACACTTTCTCTTCTTGACCATAAGATGTAACCATAATTATTTTAGCTTCTGGGTCTATTTTTTTTATTCTTTTAACTGCTTCTATACCATCAATCTTGTCTAAAGTAATATCCATAGTAACAAAGTCAGGTTTTAGTTGTCTGTATAGCTGTATAGCTTCTGTTGCATCTTTAGCATCACCTAAGACTTTAATTTCTAATTT
The DNA here is from genome assembly GCA_013138865.1 of Helicobacteraceae bacterium. Taxonomy (GTDB): domain Bacteria; phylum Campylobacterota; class Campylobacteria; order Campylobacterales; family Sulfurimonadaceae; genus GLR69. The sequence goes on from WTBY01000027.1 coordinate 10,432, forward strand.
TTCTAATATGCTACGTAACTGTTTTCTAATTAAGAGTGAATCATCTACAATGAGTACACTTAGTTTTTTATTCATTTTAAAACCTTCCTACTAAAATCTATATATTTATTTTGTTTTTTTCACAAAAACAAAAGTAACATCTTCTAAATCTTCTGCAAACTCTTCCCCGCGTTCTTGAGATAACTCATCATCTTCATCAAAAAACCAGTTTATAGTAACATCAATATCTGCTTGTGCGCAATCTTCTAACATATCAAAAATATTTACAAATGCTTCAGAACTACTAGAGTTAAAGTTTGCTACATCCATATTAAATATTGCTACATCTTCTTCATCTAAATCTTCTAGATACTCATTTAACCAGTTCAAAACTGGTTCATAAAATGGTGTTACATCTTCAAGGTATGACTCACCTGTGATTGAAAGTATACCTGTTGATGCACTAAAGTTTATCTGCGGAGAATTTTTTGTTGCTGTTATCTCTAAATTTTTCATTTTTTAACCTTTTTTGTAACTTTTTCCATATATAACCACATAGCACCACCAAAAATAACTAACATAATAGGTGCAATATATGGTTTGTCTAAGATAGTATTAAATATCTCTATAATAATATCACCACTCAAATAACTACCAACACCAAATACAATTGCCCATATAAAAGCTCCGATCGCATTTAAAATAGAGAATTTAAAGAAGTTATATTTAGTTAGACCAATTGCGATCGGAACAAGTGTTTTAATTCCATAAACAAACTTTTGAAGAAGTACGATCAAAGAACCTCGACGTTTCATTAGAAGGTGAGAGAGAGCTAGTTTTCTCTTATGCTTGTGTAAGTAACCCATCATTTCAGACTTATGGTAGCGTCCCATATAAAAGAGCATACTGTCACCTAAAAAGTTTGCAACTCCTGCGATTATCAAAACTAAAAAGAGATTCATCTCTCCCATAAAACTTAAAACTCCACCAGCTACAAGAGCTACAAAGCCCCCACCAAAAGAGTATAAAAATAGTACTATGTAACCATAAGTACTTAAATTTGTTAACATATCTTCCATATAAATTCCTAGATCTTTTTAATTTTTGCTATTTCATCACGCAGTCTTGCGGCTTCTTCAAACTCTAAAGCTTTTGCTGCGATACTCATTTTTGCTTGAAGCTCTTTTAGTATAATTTTTCTCTCGTGTGCTGGCATTTTTTCAGCTTTTTTTGCTTTGTTATAAAGCTCTCCATGATCATCAACTTTTAGGTTTGTATCTTGAACTCTTTTAACAGTTGTCGGTGTTATACCATGTTTTTTGTTATGTGTATCTTGTAGCTCTCTACGAGCTAATGTTTTGTCCATTGCTCTTTGCATTGAGCCTGTTATTTTGTTCGCATACAAAATAACTCTACCCTCAGCATTTCTAGCACCGCGACCTATAGTCTGTATAAGTGCGGTTTCACTTCTTAAAAAGCCCTCTTTATCAGCGTCCAAAATAGCAACAAGTGATACTTCTGGAAGATCTAAACCTTCACGAAGTAGGTTTATTCCAACTAAAACATCAAACTCACCTGCACGTAAACCACGTATAATCTGATTACGCTCGATCACGTCTATATCTGAGTGTAGGTATTGAACTTTTATACCTAGATCCAATAAATACTTAGTAAGTGCTTCTGCCATTTTTTTAGTTAAAGTAGTTACTAAAACGCGATCGCCTTTTTTAATAGTTTTTATTGCTTCATCATGCAAGTCTTCTACTTGGTTATCACTACTCTTAACTGTGATCGGTGGATCTAAAAGTCCAGTTGGACGAATAATTTGATCAGCTTTTACACTACTTAACTCTAACTCATAAGCAGAGGGAGTTGCTGAAACAAAAAGGTAGTGCGGTGATTTAACTATATACTCATCTAGTTGAAGAGGACGATTATCCAAAGCACTTGGAAGTCTAAAACCGTGATTAACTAAAACCTCTTTACGAGCCTTATCCCCTGCAAACATTCCACGAAACTGTGGAAGTGAAACATGAGACTCATCTACGATCATAAGGTACTTATCGTGATGAAGATCAAAGTAGTCAAGTAGAGTGTAGGGAGCTTCCCCTGGTTTTTTGTTAGTTAAAAGACGTGAGTAGTTCTCAACACCTTTACACATTCCAGTTGCTTGTAACATCTCTAGATCAAACTCTGTACGTTGGCGTAGTCTTTGTGCCTCAACTAATTTGTCGTTTTTAATAAAGTAGTCAAGTCTCTCGCCTAACTCCTCTTCAATTCTATGTATTGCTACTTTTAACTTGTCTTGAGTTACGCTAAATTGAGAAGTTGCATAGATCTTTACTTTTTTAAAACTTTCAAGTTTTTTATTTTCAATAATGTCAAAACTATAAATATCTTCAACTTCATCACCAAAAAATTCTATACGAATTGCTTCGCTCTCCATATATGGTGGGTATATATCTACCACTTCTCCATTAACTCGAATATGACCACTATCAAAATAGGTATCATTTCGAGCATAACCCATCTCTATAAGACGTAGAAGTAACTTTTTTTGGTTGTACTCATCACCAACTTCGATCGCTTGAACCATCTTCTCATACTCTTCAGGATCACCTAATCCATAGTTTGCAGAAACAGAGGCGATCACGATTACATCATCATAACTTAAAAGGTTTGCCGTTGCTGAAAGCCTGAGACGCTCCAGTTCAGTATTTATAGAGCTATCTTTCTCTATAAAAAGATCTGAACGTGGTATGTAGGCTTCAGGTTGGTAGTAATCATAGTAACTTATAAAGTACTCAACATGATTATTTGGAAAAAATGATTTAAACTCTGAATATAGTTGAGCTGCAAGAGTTTTGTTGTGAGTCATAATAATAGTAGGCATTTTAACTTTTTCTATGGTCTTTGCCATAGTGTAAGTTTTACCACTTCCTGTTACACCCTCTAAAGTAGTGTATCGATTTCCTGCAAGTATACTATCTGTTATAGTTTTAATAGCAGTTGGTTGATCACCTGCTGGTTCATATTCAGTATGTACTTTAAAATTTATATCTTTTTTCATTAATGGAATTATAACTAAAATAGTCTTGTAACTGTAGAGTTACGAGACTATTTACAAGTTGTGCTTTGTCCTAATATACGTCTTTCATCTTGAAGTTTCACATATAGTTTATTTAGCTCTGTTTTCGCAACATCTAAAGTTGTAATTTGTTTATCTAATTTAATAAAAGAGTTCATAGCTTGAAGCATACCAGACTCATTACTACGGTCTTTATCTGTTAAAGCTTGAAGTGCATAACCACTTAGTTTATAATCTATATTAGATGATTTAGTAGATTCAATAGCCATACGATAAGCATCTTCGTGCTTGCAGTTTACTAAGTACTCTAAACCTACATAGTTTGTTTTACCTATCTCACTCTTTAAAGCTTTATCACTATTTGACTCTTTTTTTGCAACTTTTTCAACTTTATTTGAATGACTTCCTACAATAGCACCAGTTGCACCACCAGCAATAGCACCTGATACCATATTTCTTTGAAGTCTTGCAGGATTAACTTGACCATTAATGATCAAGTCCGTTAAAGCTCCTACTAAACTAGCCCCAACAGCTCCCATAGCAGCCCCAGTAGTTCCACCTTCAACTGACTTTTGAGAACAACCACTAAAGCTTAATGCAATTAAAACTACCGTTGCTGTTAATACATTTTTCATAAAGATCCTTACAGTTCAGTTTTTAAAATAGCACCATTTGATGCATTTGAAACTAGTAGAGAGTAACGTTTTAACCAACTAGAAGTCACTTCGTTTTTATATGGTTTTAGAGTTTTTCTACGCTCTGCGATCACATCTTCAGCAACATTAAGTTGTAAAAGGTGTGTATCAACATCAAGTTCGATCTCATCACCATTCTCAACTAAAGCAATAAGTCCACCCTCAGCAGCTTCTGGTGAAACATGTCCGATCGAAGCACCTTTTGTAGCACCACTAAAACGTCCATCAGTTATAAGTGCAACACTCTCACCTAAACCCATACCTTGAATAAGTGCAGTAGGAGCAAGCATCTCTTGCATACCTGGACCACCTTTTGGACCCTCATAACGTATAACTACAATATTACCAGCTTTAACTTCATGAGCCATAATACCTTTTATAGCCTCTGGTTGAGAGTTGTAACAGATAGCAGTACCTTTAAACTGACGCATACTTGGCATAATACCAGCACTCTTAACAACAGCACCCTCTTCGGATAGGTTACCAAAAAGAATAGAAAGACCACCAACTTGTGAGTAAGCATTTTCATTAGTATGAATAATTTCAGTATCTTTAATATCAGCATTAGCAATTCTCTCACCTATTGTCTCACCTGTTATAGTCATGTTGTCTAGGTATAAAATATCATTACCACGTTTTGAAACCTCTTTCATAACAGCGTCAACACCACCAGCACGTCCAACATCTTCCATATGAACAGTTGTTAATGATGGAGAAATTTTAGCAATATGTGCTACTTTTTCACTAATTTTATTTATGTCTCTAATGTCATAGTTAAAGCCAGCTTCACGTGCGATCGCTAACATATGTAAAACTGTATTTGAACTTCCACCCATTGCCATATCTACAACGAATGCATTGTGAACAGCTTTTTCATTGAGAATATTTCTTATATTATTTTTTTCATTGTCTTCTTTTGCTAACTCTACTATTCTTTTAGCCGCTGTTTTAACTAATTCTATACGCTCAGGTGTCATAGCTAAAATAGTTCCATTACCTGTTAGTGCTATACCCATAGCTTCACAAAGTGTGTTCATAGAGTTTGCAGTAAACATTCCAGAACAGCTACCTCCACTTGGACAAGCTTCACACTCAATCTCGTAAAGCTCTTCGTCACTCATTTTACCCTCAGCATGTTGTCCAACAGCTTCAAAAGCAGTAGCTAAGTCGATCGGAGTTCCATCTTTTTTATGACCAGCTTTCATAGGTCCACCACTTACAAAAATAGTAGGAACATTAACACGTAAGGCACCCATAATCATTCCAGGAACAATTTTGTCACAGTTAGGTATACAGATCATTGCATCAAGCTGATGAGCATTCATTACTGTTTCTATAGAGTCTGCAATTAGCTCACGAGAAGGAAGAGAGTAGAGCATACCACTATGACCCATTGCGATCCCATCATCAACACCGATCGTATTAAATACAAATGGAACACCACCAGCTTCACGAATAGCTTCTTTTACGATCTCACCATACTCATGTAGGAAAAAATGCCCAGGAATAATATCTATATAGCTATTTGCAATTCCAATAAATGGCTTGTCAAAATCTTCATCTTTTAGTCCAGTTGCTCTTAGTAACGAACGATGTGGGGCTTTGTCAAACCCCTTTTTTATAGTATCACTACGCATAATATTTACCTCTATTTTTGTTAATTGAAAGATTATATCAAAATTCTTTCAAAAAACCTTTACATCTAGAAATAAACAAGATATACTTCCACCTCATAAAAAGTACTAAGTTGCTTTTGTTGATGTTGCGGGAATAGCTCAGCGGTAGAGCACGACCTTGCCAAGGTCGGGGTCGCGAGTTCGAACCTCGTTTCCCGCTCCATTATTTAATTATTAATATGCCCGGATGGCGAAATTGGTAGACGCAGGGGACTTAAAATCCCCCGGTAGCAATACTGTGCCGGTTCAAGTCCGGCTCCGGGCACCACTATTAATTAAATAATTTTTTAAAACTTAAATATAAAAATACGGCGCTATCGCCAAGTGGTAAGGCCGGAGCCTGCAAAGCTTCTATCCCCAGTTCAAATCTGGGTGGCGCCTCCATATTTTAATATTTACAACTATAAACGGGTCTTTGGCAGAGTTGGTCGAATGCACTGGTCTTGAAAACCAGCGAGGGTTATACCTCCCAGGGTTCGAATCCCTGAGGGCCCGCCACTTTTATTTACAATCCCCTACTACACGATACTTTAAACACTTAATCAATAACTAAATCTTATATTAATATTTTTGTCCTCACTGGTCTACTTTATCAGATTATTGTGATTTTTGTCACAAAGTGGTCGCAGATTTGTCGAAATATTTTTTTTGCCAATTCTAAAATCAAGTGCAATTTTCACTCCATAATTATTCTAAAATCTTCTCGCCAAATCTCTTAACCAGCGAGGCAATCTCTTCTATTAAAATGCCTGAATATCTTTCTGGCGATTCAATAAGTTGTGTGTGACTCGTTTCGTGTCTTTTTTCGACTATTTTAATGATTTTGAGGTAATTTATAAAAAAAATCGCCAATTCAAATAGTAAGTGATACAATATCACTCACTAATTCAAGCAGATAAAATTTCCAATTGATTTCTAATATCATCTTGATTGATTTTTCCAATTTTTAAATAGAATCGACTTGTAACCTCAATAGATTTATGTCCTAAACATTTTGATACAGTTGTAATGGGAATACCCTTTTCAACTGCTACACTCGCAAATGTATGTCTTGTATTGTATAGTACTATTTTAGGAAGCTTTAATCGTTTAATCAATGGACTATAGTATGTATCAGTTATTGATCTTGTATCCTTATAATAGCTACCTGTTTTAGAGTTGATAAAAATATACTTTTTATCTGTATTACCCTTAAACTTTTTTAATACTTTAGCTAATTCATTCACCATTGGGACAACTCTAACTTCATCTGTTTTAGTTACATCAAGTACACCCTTGTGTATGCTTGTTGCATATGTAATGAGATTATCTTCAAATGAAATATCATCCCACGTTAAACTAGCTATCTCACCAACACGTGCACCAGTAAGAAATGCAACATGCATATAGGTATTAATAAAATCATGTTTAGCTTTATCAATAGCAGTTCCATTTTCACAAGTATCATCTAAGATTAGTCTCATCTGCTCCTTAGAAAAATAATTATCATCTAGTTTTTGCTGTTTTTTAAATAGCTTTGAACTACGCCTTACATATACAATTGGGTTAGTTTCAATGTAGCCATTTTCTAGACTATAGTCTAACACACGCTTAAGAACATAAAATTTTTTATTAAACCTACTTTGAGAAATTTGCTTTTTAGTACCTTCTTCTCGTTGCCATGCCTTAATATCTTTTACTTTGATAAGAGTGAGCTTCATATCCCAAAATATTGGTGCTATATCATTTTTTAAGATTCTTTGATAATCTTTTGTACCATTGGTTTTTCTACGATTTGATTCAGCTTCTGTTAGTGCTAGTTCTGCAACGTCTCCAAAGGTAGGCTCATCTTTGTTCTCTAAATTTTGAAACAAAGATTCATAATGTTCAAGAGCATATTCAAACTTATGTTTTTCAAAATATTTCATAGCCATAGTACTATAAGGCTTGCTAGTTGAACTTCTAAAACGATTCCCAGTTTTACCTTTAGGCAGTTTGGCATTAGGTGTAACTCTGTAGTCTATTTTAATTATGCTATTCTCTTCGTAACATCTAACAGATTTAATGGTATCCATTGTATTGCTTATGTTGTTTAACTCTTTCATAGGAACCTCCTGTCAAGCGATCAGTTAAAATAAGCAGGTAGGAAGTAAAAAAAACTTCATAAAAAAATCTTAGACCTTAAAAAAACAAATTAGTTTGTTAAACTCTCTTTTTAGATAAAAAGAGGGAGTTAAGTGT